>NZ_JADCTK010000001.1:0-635720 GCF_015070805.1 Dermacoccus barathri
TCGAAGCGTCCTACGATCAATCCCAGACGAGAACCCTCGTCACCACATAAGCGCGGAACGAAACCCAGGGCGCTTCACCCAGCAGATGCTTGAGCGCATCTAGATTGTCCCCGACGATGTACAGATTCTCCGACTCAGCGTTCGTCGCGTCGGCGTTGTGCTCAAGGTCAGGCGCCATAACCGTCTCGGTCCGCGTCGAGGTCAGGTACTTGGCGTAGGACTTCCCGAGGGACTTGAGGTCGTAGCCTCGCGGGTCATCGAGACATCGGTCGAACTGAGCGCGTCCTGAAGGCGGTCGAGCCTGAAGCCACCGTCCTTGTCGAAGTACTCGGGCAGGGCCGCGCGGAGGCGTGTCAGCTCGAAGTCGTTCGTCTTCGTTGTCTCGTTCGCGTCGTGCGCGTCCCTGATCACTTCCTACCTCCAGACGTGAGACCCGTCCTAAATTCGACGGCGTTTCGCAGCTGGAGTACATGACAGCATTGGTAGTTGCTCAGTCTTAAAAGTCTTGTCAGGAACGCGGCAATTCTCGGTTCGAGAAGCGCAAAGAGTTGCCGGTCGCTGGCCGGCCGGAGAGCTATTCCGTGGTGCGAGGAGTGAGCCTTTGGAGGACAAGAGTGGGCTTTGTTGCTCCCCCCTGGGCCAATTGTGTCGCACTTGGCCGTCCCGACGGTCAACTGAGAATCCGTTTGACGAGCGGGAGCGCATATCGCCAGTCGTCGCCGTCTCGATCAGAGAGATCGGCGTCCTCGAACCAGGTTGCGTCCGCCTCCGGATGAGGGCCAATCAAGCCCACACTGCCATCGCCAAACCGATAACACGCGGCGGCGAGGTCGCCTGTCTCGTAATGGGCGTAGGCCTCAGCGCCGTCTACAGGCAACCGCGCGCCCTCTTGGAAGTAGGTCCATCGCAACGTGTCGCCCCACGTGACTGCCACCACATCATCCGCACTATCTTTCACAGGGAAGTCGGGAACGCCCACCTCCCCCTCGACGGATTCACTGAAAAAGCCGAAGCCCTCGCTCCCTGCAAGATATGCACCCATGCAGATGCCGAGGTAGCTACCGCCGGTGGCCACAAAGTCACTCACCCCGCGGATGAAATCCGCAGGAAAACTCTGGGCAGCGGCACGAATATCGTCTCCACCGCCCGGCTGAGCGTAGAGAGCGACTCCAGAAAGGGCACTTGATTCGAGAGGGAATTCTTCGTGCGGGCCGATAAACGCAACGTCCATACCAAGCGGTGATTGCGACAGTCGCTCAGCAAGAGTTTCCGAGCATCCTGCGCACCCCGCCGGTCCGCGGTACACCAGGGCGATCCGCGCATCCGAAGTCTCGTCGTCGTTCCTGCTGATGGGTGCACATCCGTTCGCTAGCCCAGCGAAAGGGACCGTCAGCAGCCCAGCGAGGACCGACCGGCGCGACCGTCCAGCAGGTGATTCGAACGTACCCATACTTCAATGCTAGGTGGGCTTGGTCCACTGCCCGAAGCGACCGGTGCAGCCTGCTCCTGGCCTCTGATCGTTGAATGCGCCCCGAAGTCAGGGGCTGCTGCTCGGATGGGTGACGTTGGATCGTCACGCAGCCTTGTCGGCTGGCTCAAAGTTCGTCTGCAGGTCCAGTTTCGACGCCGGGGAGGGGTGACCGTCTCTTCGCACACGAGGATGTGGGGCTCGCAGTAGCCCGGGTCCTTGGGTTCGGCCCACGAGTACGCGTACCGGTTGGCGGTCGTGGGGATAAGCGCCACGTCCTTGTTGGCCCAGCGCAATTCGAGCTTTTGCGGCTACCCATCCAACGACCCGCTCCTTCCACCGGGACCGCCCTTTCAAGCCCAGCGACAGGGACTCTCGGCGGCGCCTCACCGCCTCACGAATCCCGGCGTCGGGCGCGCCGCCGCGATGGGCGCTGTCGTCGACCTGGACGGCATTGCCCTCATGCCTGTACTCCTGCTGACCGGCGCACCGCTTCCGCCCAACCGATGACGGTCGGGATCTACATGGCACTGGTCCCGATGCTCCTGGGCTATCTGCTCTTCGGGTATGGCCTCACGCGCGTCACTCCAAGCGCCGCGACAACGCTCACGCTCGCTGAACCCTCGATCGCCGCCCTCCTGGCCGTGGTCCTCGTCGGTGAGCGCCTCCCCGCCATCGGATGGGCTGGTCTCGCGGGCATCTGCGCCTCGCTTCTGGTCCTCTCGCTCGCACCTGCGACACAGGCGTGTGCCGCCGAACCGTCACGTTCGCGCGAGCTCCCGATACGTCAGGAAGCTTGAATCAGTCATCCTGAGATAGACATCGGCCATGACGTAGTCCTTGCCCTCCATGCGCACGCGGCTGGCGGCGCGGGCATCGGCCATCGAGCCGTGCTGATCGAGTTCCTCGAAAGTCACGATCTCGGCCTTAATGAAACCCTTCTGGAAGTCGGAGTGGATGACGCCTGCCGCCTCGGGCGCGGTCGCCCCCTGCAAGATCGCCAGGCGCGCGACTCCTTGGGTCCGGCGGTGAGGTACGTCCGCAGCCCGAGCGTGGAGAAGCCCACGCGCGCCAGCTGGTCGAGGCCGGCCTCGTCCTGCTCGCTCATCTCGAGCATCTCCGCGGCCTCGTCGTCGGCGAGCTCGGACTCGAACATCGCGTCGAGGAAGATCGTCTCGACCGGCGCCACGAGTGCCCGCATCTCGTTACTCCTGCGCCTCATCGGCGAATGGCCGGCAATCGCAATCATGCAGAATGAGTCCCCCGTGCACAGTAGGGGTGAACCAGCTCAAACAACCGCGAATGGGCGACTTCGTGCGGCGGCTGACGATGAGCGCAGGATTCGCGGATGGACTTCACATCAAAGAGCCGACTTTGTCGGCCGTGATCGGAAGACGCGTCATGCCTGCGACTCTGGACGTCTGCCACGCCTGTTGAGACGAGCGCACCTTTACGCATGGACGCCAGACAAACAGGGCTGTTCGCACCTGCGTCTTACCTCACCCCTCACCAGGGGGACCCGATGGTTGGCAGGAAGATCGCCGTGGAGATCCCTGCGAACACGAGCAGGGTCACCCCCATCCAGGGCCCCACGGGCCGACTGGTCGGTGCCTGCGTTCTCCTCAGGCGGCCGACCAGGACAGCGAGGCCGATGGCTTGGACGACCCCTAGGCCCGCCAGTGACGGATCCCGGAGGAAGACGGCCAGTGGCAGGAAGTGCAGCGCGACCACGACTGCGACCCACCACGCCATCCAGCGCCCCTGGCCCCGCCGCGCGAGGACGAAGCAGCCGACTGCCGCGAGCAGCACCTCCAGTCCGACCACGACCCCGAACCAGACGTACTGGCCGTCGAGCGCTGACCTGTCGCTCCAGCGGGTGAAGATGGCGAAGCCGAAGATCCCGGCCACGATGAGCCCGACAGCGGAACCCGCTCCCAGCCACCCTCTGCGGGATCTCGGCGGGTCCTCCTGCCCCCATCCGAACCAGACGAACGACATGAGGCCGAACCACGCGATCGTGAATGCATGGTCGCGGGCGAATTCGGTGAGCATCGGCGCACCTCTGTGGCGATCGACGGGTCTATTCCGATCGACTCTACGCGGGAGGCCGGATCATTCTGCGCATCCCGTTGCGGCACCTCCGCGTACCGATCCTCACGATGAAGACACCCCATGACAAGGTGGTTCAGCCTGTGAATGCTGTCCAGCCGCGACTTTTGAGTTGACCCAGGGCGGGCTGCCGTCGTCCTCGACGAGGAGACGTTAACCCATTGAGTGCGTCCGTTCTGGGGTCAGGCGAACTATCGCAGGGCTTCGCCGAGGCGAGCGGCGGGCGTGAGGTCGTCGGCGAGACCACCGCCGGTCGCAGCCCGGGCAAGAGCGCGACCCAGCGCAGGTGCCTGCTTGAACAGATTGTGACCGGCCACAAAAAGGACAGAATCTGCCTCCCACACGGCCACGCCGTCCTCGCTCCATGGGAGGTCGGTCACCCAGCAGTGAAGAAAGTCGCGCGGCTCTGGGTGGAGACCGGGCAGCGCCCGTGTCACGTATTCGCGCGCGCGTTCGTCCAGCGATCGAATCGCCGCAGGGTCGATGAACGTTCCGTCGTCGCGGACGCCGACGGTGTCGCTGAGTCCGACCGAATAACTGCTGTTGCCCGGTAGCGGCGTCGCGTACACGCCGACTTCGCCGAAGACGCCGCTGCTGTCCTGCAGGCACGCGACTCGTGCCGGGGCGGCGTCTTTCACGTCGAAGGTCAGCCGGACGTGTGCGGCAAGGCGAACCGGCAGCGACAGGCCGACGCTGCGGGCCAGGCGGGCGGTTTCGCGGCCGGCGCATACGACCACCTTGGAGTAGACAGCCCGGTCGGTGACGCTGCGCACCTCGACCGTCCCATCGGCGCGGGGATCGATGGAGATGACCTCTGCGGTGGTGACGGCATCTCCGAGGGCACCCGCGAGTGCCGTGATCGCGGCGCGGGTGCGGATCGCGCCGCCCGACTCGTCGAGCATCGCTGGCCCCGAGTACCCAGCGAGCAGCGGCATTCGCTGGGCGAGCTCGACTGCATCGATCTCGTGCGCTTCCACGCCGCCGACCTCGTCGAGCACCCGCAGCCGTGCCAGGGCGCTCTCGCCGATCGCCACGACACCGTCTGATGAGACCAGCTCGACGTCGAAGTGTTCGGCCCACTCATCCCATACACCGCGGCTTTCGCGCGTGAAAGCGACGAGTCGCGGGTCGTCGTGAGCATGCCGGAAGATCCGCGACTCGCCCGCGGACTGACCCGATCCGGGCAGACCGGCCTCGTACAGGCGCACCGGCACGCCCTGCTCCCGCAGCGCGTACGCCGTCGACAGACCGACGATCCCGCCCCCGATCACCGCTACCTCGGGTGAACGCGTCGGGGCAACGTCGTCAGTTCCTGTCATCGTGGTTCCTCGATCTGTTAGGGGTGTGAGATAGACCTCAAAAGTAAGGGGCCGCTGCCACGACGTCAACGGGCTGTGTCAGCCCGAAGTCACCGCGCGCAACGACCCCTCATATCGGGGGTCAGTACTCCCGGTCTGTGGTGTCAGGCGGGAAGTTTCGAAGCGGTTCACATGACCATCGACTCGACGGACGAAGTCCGGTGGAATGACTCAGAATGACATGTTCAAAATTAAACGTGATGAGGCTTTTTACACATTGAATCTAAATTCCACCACGTCGCCGTCGGCCATGACGTAGTCCTTGCCCTCCATCCGGGCCTTGCCCTTGGCGCGGGCCTCAGCGACGGAACCGCACTCGACGAGATCCTCGAACGAAATGATCTCCGCCTTGATGAAGCCCTTCTGGAAATCGGTGTGAATGACGCCGGCGGCCTGCGGCGCGGTCCAACCCTTGTGGATCGTCCAGGCACGCGTCTCCTTCGGCCCGGCCGTCAGGTACGTCTGCAGCCCGAGCGTGTTGAAGCCCTTGTGCGCCAACTGCTCCAGGCCCGGCTCGGTGATGCCGACCGACTCGAGCAGTTCCTTCGCCTCGTCCTCGTCCAGCTCGGCCACCTCGGACTCGAGCTGCGCGTTGAGGAAGATCGCGTCCGCCGGAGCCACCAGCTTCTGCATCTCGGCCTGGAACGCCTCGTCCGTCAGCTGCGACTCGTCCACGTTGAACACGTAGATGAACGGCTTCGCCGTCAGCAGACCGAGCTCGCGGATGTCCGACACGTCGAAGCCCTGGCTGGAGAGCGTGTTGCCCTCCTCGAGAATCTTCTGGGCAGCGACGGCGGCTTCGTACACGGCCCTGTCCGTCTTCTTGCCCTTGACCTCCTTCTCGAGGCGCGGCACGGCCTTCTCAAGGGTCTGCAGGTCGGCGAGCACCAGCTCGGTGTTGATCGTCTCGAGGTCCGAGCTCGGAGAGACCTTGCCATCGACGTGGTGCACGTCGTCGTCGATGAACGCACGCACGACCTGGCAGATCGCGTCGGCCTCACGGATGTTCGCGAGGAACTTGTTACCGAGGCCCTCACCCTCCGAGGCCCCCTTGACGATGCCCGCGATGTCGACGAACGACACCGTCGCAGGCAGGATCGCCTGCGACCCGAAGATGCCCGCGAGCACCTTGAGGCGCGGGTCCGGCAACGGGACGACGCCGACGTTCGGCTCGATCGTTGCGAACGGGTAGTTGGCTGCGAGGACGTTGTTCTTCGTCAGTGCGTTGAACATCGTCGACTTGCCGACGTTGGGGAGACCGACGATTCCGATGGTGAGTGCCACGATCGACGATTCTACCGACCGACCATCGGTCGACCTATTCGCCGGGCGTACCCTGCGGCCGCCGTATCGTGAGAGCATGCTGATGCACCTGCGCCTCACCGTGCCGAGCGCACTGTCGTCGCAGGTTCGCACCCGCCTCGTCAACGACGACGCCGTCACGAACGTCACCGTCTCGGCTGGTGTGGTGCTCAAGCCCGAAGGCGACCTCATCGAAGCCGACGTCGCCCGCGAAGCCGTCAGTTTCGTCATCGACGACCTCACCGACATGGGCCTCGGCGACTCCGGCGGCATCGTCGTCGGCGAGCCCCTCGCCACCCCGTTCCAGCGCGCCTCATCGGTGGAGCGTGCGGCCCACGGCGACCCCGACGACGCCGTCATCTGGCGCCTCCTCGTCGAGCGGGCGAAGGGCGCAAGCCACATCACCGTCAACTACCTGGCGTTCCTCGTCATCGCCACGGCTCTCGCCTCGATCGCAGTTCTCACCGACTCGTCGGTGCTCGTCGTCGGAGCGATGGTCGTGGGCCCCGAGTTCGCCGCGGTCGCAGCCACCTGCGTCGGCCTCGCGATGGGTGAGTGGCACCTCGCCGGCCGCTCGTTCGCGCTTCTCGTCTGGACCTTCTGCGCCGCCATCGCCGTCATCACGGCGCTCGCGTGGGTCGGCCTCCACGTCGGGCTCTTCGACGCCGACATGGTGACGCGCGAGCGACCGCAGACGAACTTCATCTGGCGGCCGGACAAGTGGTCGTTCATCGTCGCTCTTCTCGCGGGCGCGGCCGGGGTGCTCGCCATGGCCATCGACAAGTCGAGTGCCATGGTCGGCGTCTTCATCAGCGTGACGACGGTGCCCGCCGCCGGCAATGTGGCGCTCGGCCTCGCGATCTGGGACTGGCAGGAGATCCGCGGCTCGCTGGCACAACTCGGCCTCAACATCGCAGGCATGCTCATTGCCGGCGTCGTGACGCTCGTGATCGAGCGCCTCGTGTGGCGCCAGCTCGGCGAGGAGAGCCGATTCACCCTGACGCAGCGGCACTTCAACCGCGCACACCGCTGACGCGCGGGGTCACCGAAATCCCCGTCGTTCCGCGGTTGTCGGTGGCCCATGCCATCGTGAGGGCATGTCCCCCCTTCTCGCCGTCGCCCTGTTCGCCCTCGGGCTGACGCTCGGCGCCATCGTCGCCTGGCGCCTCACCGCGCTGGTCACCGCGGGGCGCGCACGCGACGACCTCGCCGCCGTCAGTGCCGAGCGTGACGTGCTGCGCGAACGCGTGGTCGACCTCGAAGCCACCGTGAGCGACGACGCCCAGACGGCCGCCGCGCTGCTGCCGCTGCGCGACACCCTGGCCCGTGTCGAACACCAGGTGGCAACGCTCGAACGTGACCGCGTGGAGCAGTACAGCCACGTCGACGTCGCCCTCAAGGACGTGCGAGCCAGCACGGAGCTGTTGCGGCGCGAGACGTCGTCGCTCGCCGGCTCGCTCAACGCCTCGAGCGTGCGCGGGCAGTGGGGCGAGGCGCAGTTGCGCCGCATCCTCGAACTCGCCGGCATGCTCAACCGTTGCGACTTCGACGAGCAGTGGCGCGGACACAACGACGAAGGCCGCCCCGTGCGCCCGGACGTCGTCGTCCACCTGCCCGGCAACCGCCAGCTCGTCATCGACGCCAAGGCACCCATGAGCGCGTTCCTCGAGGCGCAGGCCACGGACACCGACGACGCCCTGCGCGCCGCAGCCCTCAAACGCCACGGCAAGGCCCTCGCGGCGCATGTCGACACTCTCGCGTCGAAGCGCTACTGGAGCGCCGTGGCCACCTCCCCCGACTTCGTCATCGCGTTCGTGCCCGGCGATGCCATGCTCGCCGCTGCGCTCAACGCCTCACCTGGCCTGCTCGAGAGCGCCATGGAGCGGCGCGTCGTCCTCGCCTCCCCGAGCACCCTGCTCGCCACGATGCGCAGCGTCGCGGTGCTGTGGCAGCACGCCACCGTCGAGGACAACGCCCGCGAACTCCTCACGCTCGGTCGCGAACTCCACGAGCGCATCGGCACCCTCGCCAAGCACACCCACGACCTCGGCGGCTCACTGCGCCGCAGCGTCGAGGCCTACAACCTCTTCGTCGGTTCCCTCGAATCTCGCGTCCTCGTGACGTCGCGCCGCATGCACGAGCTCGACCTCGCCACCGCACCGGCGCCCGAGGTCACCCCCCTCACCTCGGTGCCGCGTCCGCTCACCCACGAATCGCTCCTCGAGGCGATCTACGACGACCCCGAGGACGACGAACGCCGCCGAGCCTGAGGCCGGGCGGCGAACGACGAGACGAGAACAGCCGACTACTTGGCTGCGGCCGCCTTCGGCTTGTCGGCGTACACCGTCGACACGCCGATCGGGTCGCCACCCTTCGGGTACGCCACCGCGAGCGCCCGAGAAATGCCCCGCGCCTTGGCTGACGACCCCGTGCCGTTGTTGTGGTTCGCATCATCCTGGAGGAACCACTCGGGGTGCGGCAGGGCTTCCGACGCCCAGTCGTAGACGCGCAGGTTCGGGTAGCGCTTCGTGGCCGCCACGACCTTCTCGTTGAACGCCGCCATGTTCTTGTTGGCGTACAGCGGGTTGTTCACCCAGGCCTGCGTCACCGACGTCACCCACAGCACCTTGGCGTTCTTCGGTATCTGCTTGAGCAGCGCATCGACGCGCATGTCGGCCGTGAACGGCGACTCGCCCTTCGCCATCGTCGCGGCATCGTTCATGCCGAGCGCGAGGACCCAGCAGCCGTCGAAGCCCTCTCGCACGTGCTGCGCCACGGCCTCCTTGCCGTTCGTGTCGCTACCGAAGTGCTCGATGATGTTGCGGCCGCCCTTGATGTCCTCGAGCACCGTCGTCACTCCAACGCCCTGGTACCGCGCACGGATGCGTTTGGCCGGATCGGTGATGTTGGTCGAGGCGCCGTCCTCGAGCCCGAGCGACGACGAGTCACCGATGTGCACAACCTTGTCGCAGGACGTCTTGAGCGGCTTCCCCGGTTGCGGGTAGGCAACGGCAGGAGCCGCAGCGGCCTTCTTCGCCGCCTTCTTCTCCGAGTCCGCATTCTGCTTCGCCGCGATCTCCTTGACCGACATCTGCGGCAGGTTGCCGACCGCCGCCATTGCGCCGACGGAGAGCGCCGTCAGAGCTGCACCGCCGACGATGAACGGCGGCAGCACACGTCGGCTCGCACCTGCACGCATCGGCGCCGTGCCGCGCTTCCACGCCCCGACGAGCCCGTAACGACGGATCGGGTCCTCCACCACGACCCATGACAGCGACGCGATGACGAGCGTCAACACGACGACGATCGTGCCGCGCAGGAGGGTGTTGCCGTAGAACGAACGCTCGGGCAGAAACGCCGCAACCGGCATGTGCCACAGGTAGATGCCGTACGTACGCTCACCGAGCCAGCGCAACGGCTGCACCGACAGCACCTTCGCGATGACGTTGTTCGGGTGTGCCGCGGCGAAGAGCACCATGCACGTCGCGATCGTGAGCAGCGCGATGCCACCGCGGTAGATGAAGGGGGACGTCTCCGTCGTGAACGCCGCGAGCAGGCCGATGCCGACGAGACCTAGGGCGCCGATGAGGGCCACGCCCGCGCGATGAGCAGCGCTCGCGAAACGCTCGGCGACGCTCGGGTGCCACAGGAAGGCCAGGGCAGCACCCCAGAGGAGCCCGCCGGCACGGGTGTCCGTGCCCTCGTAGGCCCGTGTGGCGTCGGCGTTGCCCGTCGGCGCGACGACGGCGAGCAGGATCATCGAGACGAGCCCGAGCGCGAACGTCACACCGGCGACCTGCTTGAAGCGCCCCTTGAACACCGTGAGGAGACCGAGCACGAGCAGCGGCCACAGGACGTAGAACTGCTCTTCCACCGACAGCGACCACAGGTGCTCCAGGGGCGAGGGCCCCTCGAAGCGGTTGAAGTAGGTGTCGCCCTCGAGGATCGTGCGCCAGTTCGCCACATAGAAAAGAGCCGCAAGCGCCTCGCTCGTTCGCTCGCCGAGTTTGTCGGGCGTGAGCAACGCAACCGCGATCATGACGACGACGAGCAGGAGCACGACGGCCGGCAGAAGTCGGCGGGCACGACGGATCCAGAACGTCTTCAGCCCCAGGCTGCCCTTGCGCTGCCACGAACTGATGAGCAGCGACGTGATGAGGTACCCGCTGAGGGTGAAGAACACACCCACGCCCAGCAGGCCACCACTCATATGTGGCACACCCACGTGGTAGGCGATGACGAGGGCGACGGCAATGGCACGCAGGCCGTCCAACCCCGGGTAATAAGCAGCGCGCGCGTCTGTGGGCCGTGGCACCGGCGTCCTCACTTCAAAAATCGACTCACCACGGTGGAGTTCCCCGCCCACCGCGTGGTCCGACCATAAGAAAGGACTCTTAATGCCCCCTGAAATTCCGGGGCATTCCGGTCACGATTTGACAACGCTCACCCGCGGGGGTGAGCCATAAATCGTCTTACGCCGCGAGGTCAGTGAAGGTCTGCGACGAAACCCTGACCGACGACCTTGGCACCGTCCGGAAGACCGCGCGCCTTGAGGTCGCGACGCAGTTCCATCGGCAGCGCGAACGTCAGCGATTCCTCGGCCGAGATGATCGGCTTGACGTCCTCGTAACCGCGCTCGGCGAGGAACTCGAGAACCTCGCGCACGAGGATCTCGGGAACCGAGGCTCCGGAGGTGACGCCGACCGTGCCGACGCCGTCAAGCCACGCCGGGTCGATCTCGGCGGCGTAGTCGACGAGGTGACCGTCCTTGGCACCGTGCTCGAGCGCCACCTCGACGAGACGCACCGAGTTCGACGAGTTACGCGAGCCGACGACGATCATGAGGTCGGTGTCCGCCGCCATCTCCTTGACCGCGAGCTGACGGTTCTGCGTGGCGTAGCAGATGTCGTCGCTCGGCGGATCCTGCAGTTTCGGGAACTTCTCGCGCAGACGGCGCACCGTCTCCATCGTCTCGTCCACGGACAGCGTGGTCTGCGACAGCCACACCACGCGCTCCGGGTCGCGAACCTCGACGTTCTTCACGTCGTCGGGGCCGTCGACGAGGGTGATGTGCTCGGGCGCCTCGCCGGAAGTACCGATGACCTCTTCGTGCCCCTCATGCCCGATGAGCAGGATGTCGTAATCGGCATCCGCAAACCGGATGGCCTCGCGGTGCACCTTCGTCACGAGCGGGCACGTGGCATCGATCGTCTTGAGTGACAGCGCCTTGGCCTCGTCGTGAACGACGGGGGCCACACCGTGCGCCGAGAAGACGACGGTGGCGCCCTCGGGCACCTCGTCGGTCTCGTCGACGAAGATCGCGCCGCGACGTTCGAGCGTCGTCACGACGTGCTTGTTGTGGACGATCTCCTTACGCACGTACACCGGCGGGCCGTAGAGGTCGAGAGCCTTCTCGACGGTGATCACGGCACGGTCGACGCCCGCGCAGTACCCGCGCGGGGCGGCCAGCAGGACACGCTTCGTCTGAGTTTCCACAACCCCATGGTAACGACCCGCGCTGTGTGCCGCCTTGACGCCTACAGTGGGCGGGGTGACGAACGTTCCCCCACACCTTCCTCAGCTGGCGGGTGACACGAGCGCCGAATCGCCGTGGCCCGTGCGCGTGCTGAGCATGAAGATCGCCGAGTACGTCGATCGCATGTCGCCGCTGTGGGTCGAGGGCCAGATCGTCCAGCTCAACGTGCGCGCCCGCACCGCCTACCTCACCCTGCGTGATGCCGACGTCGACATGTCCCTGTCGCTCACCGTCCCGACGAACACGCTCAACGCGATGGGGCCGCTCGTGCGCGAGGGGGCGCGCGTCGTCGTCCACGCGAAACCGACGTTCTGGACGAAACGTGGCCAACTCATGCTCGAGGGTCGCGTCATGCGTCCTGTCGGCGAGGGCGAACTGCTGCTCCGTCTCGAGCAACTCAAGCGAACGCTCGCGGCCGAAGGCATCTTCGACCGCGACCGCAAGAAGGCCCTTCCGTTCCTCCCCCGCCGCATCGGGCTGGTCACCGGCCGAGCGGGTGCCGCAGAGAACGACGTCGTCGAGAACGCTCGCAGACGATGGCCCGCAGCACGCTTCGAGATTCGGCAGGTCGCCGTCCAGGGCCCCGACACGGTGCAGCAGGTCGGCGGTGCCATCCGCGAACTCGACGAGATCGACGACGTCGACGTGATCGTCGTCGCGCGCGGCGGCGGCTCCTTCGAAGATCTCCTGCCGTTCAGCAACGAAGCACTCGTGCGCGTCGTCGCCGCAGCCCGCACGCCGATCGTCAGTGCCATCGGCCACGACGTCGACACGCCCTTGCTCGACCACGTGGCCGACCTGCGCGCGTCGACGCCCACGGACGCGGGCAAGAGCATCGTGCCGGACCTGGCCCTCGAGAGCTCGTCGCTGCGTGAGGCGCGGGTGCGCCTCAGCCAGGGGCTGCGCGGGCGCTTCGCCGCCGAACGGCGCCACCTCAACGCCCTCGTTTCCCGGCCGGCGTTGGCCGACCCGAGTTCGCTCGTCGCCGACCGACGTGACGACCTCGACCGCATGACGAACCGCAGCGCCTACGCCCTGCGCCAACGCCTCTCGCGCGCCCACGACCAAGTCGCTCACGCCCGTGCGCAGGTCGTCGCGCTCTCACCGCAACGCACGCTCGATCGTGGGTACGCCGTCGTCCAGCAGGTCGACGGCACCCTCGTCACCTCGCGTGAGAGCGTCAGCGCCAACGACCTGCTCAAGGTGACGGTGGCCGACGGCAACTTCGCCGCCACCCCGGTGTCAGCACCCCCGACGCGAGACTCGAAGGCGCCCACGCCGAAGAAGAAGACGAACGCCGCCCGAAAGACACGAGGAGACGACGCATGAGCGACGACACACAGAACGCAGGCGAAGCGACCGGCACCAACGCCTCGACACTCACGGCCGTCGACACCAGCGATATCGCCCAGATGGGCTACGAGCAGGCGCGCGACGAACTCGCGTCCATCGTGTCCACGCTGGAGAGTGGCCGCACCCCACTCGAGGAGAGCATGCGCCTGTGGGAACGCGGCGAGGCTCTCGCCGATCACTGCTCGACGTGGCTCGACGGTGCACAGTCACGCATCGAGGACGCCGTGGCGCGGCGCGAGGGCCGCGACGGTGAGGGTGACGCCGAGAAGAAGTGAGCTGACCGGCCGGGCGTCGGAGTTCCGAGATTCAGCTCGACCGACGACGGCCGAGCCGCAGCGTCACTTCGTGACGGCGCTGATGGGCTTGGCCGACTTCGCGACCTGCTCGAGCTGATTCCACGTGCCCTTGCCGGTGACGACGGTGTCGAGGCCCGCCAGCGGCGTCGTGCGCACGAGCGCCTTCTGGTCGCCGTCCATCTCGACCTTGCGCCACGTGGCACCTCCAGCCTTGAGCTCACCGGAGTTCGCGCCCTTGGCGACCTTCGCGAACCACGCCGCGCCACCGTCCTTGCGCTGCTGGATCGAGAGGTAGTCCTCGCCCGCACCCTGGTATCCGGCGCGCCAACGCTCCGGGTTCTCCTTGTCGCCAGGGATCATCGCCGCGTGAACGGGACGCCAGGGCGAACCGAGGCCGTCGGCAACAGCGACGTCCCACTTCTTCGACTGCGAGACCTGCCCGGCCACGCCTGCCGCGTCGACCGTGGCGAGTTTCGTCGCACCCTGACGAGGAATCAGGGCCAAAAGCACCAAACACCCCGCGATACAGGCGATCATGGACAGGACCATGCTCTTGGCATTGCCCTGCATCCCACGCCGCTTCGGCGGCTGGGGTGTCGGGTTGTCGTTCGTGGCGGTTTCGGGGGGCGTGCTCACGCCCCTATCGTCTCCGACAATGCCCCGTCGGAGCGAACCGGGTCCGTTCGAGCGCTCACGGCGGTGCGATGCCGAGCCGTTCGACGCCGTCGTTCCAACCCCGAGGAGACATCGACGTGACCACGTCCCTGCCGACCTATCAGATCCCCGACCGTAACCTCGCGCTCGAACTCGTGCGCGTCACGGAGGCCGCCGCGATGGCCGCCGGCCCGTGGGTGGGCCGCGGCGACAAGAACGCAGCCGACGGTGCCGCCGTCGAGGCCATGCGCACGCTCATCTCGACGGTGAGCATGAACGGCACCGTCGTCATCGGTGAGGGCGAGAAGGACGAGGCGCCGATGCTGTTCAACGGCGAGCGCGTCGGGGACGGTACGGGCCCGGACGTCGACGTCGCCGTCGACCCGATCGACGGCACCACGCTCACCGCCAAGGGCATGCCGAACGCCGTTTCCGTGCTCGCCGTGAGCGAGCGTGGCTCCATGTACGACCCGAGCGCCGTGTTCTACATGGACAAGCTCGCCACCGGCCCCGAGGCTGCGGACGTCGTCGACATCCGCCTGCCTGTCGCCGAGAACATCCGACGCATCGCGAAGGCCAAGGGCACCTCGAACAACGGCGTCACCGTCGTCCTGCTCGACCGCCCGCGCCACGAGGGCCTTGCCCAGGAGATCCGTGACGCCGGCGCCCGCATCAAGTTCATCTCCGACGGTGACGTCGCCGGCGCCATCATGGCCGCCCGCCCGAACACCGGCGTCGACCTGCTCCTGGGCACCGGCGGCACCCCCGAGGGCATCATCGCCGCCTGCGCGATCAAGTGCATCGGCGGCGTCATCCAGGGCCGTCTCGCCCCGAAGGACGACGAGGAGAAGCAGCGCGCTCTCGACGCCGGCCACGACATCAACCGCGTCCTCACGACGCACGACCTCGTGCGCGGCGACAACTGCTTCTTCGTCGCCACCGGCGTCACCGACGGCGAACTGCTGCGCGGCGTGCGCTACCGCGAGGACGGCTGCACGACCAGCTCCCTCGTCATGCGCAGCAAGAGCGGTACCGTACGAGCCATCGAGGGCGAACACCGCCTGAGCAAGGTGGCCGAGTACGCCTCCGAGCAGTACCAGTAAGCACGACCCGTCCCCCGCGCTCCTCGTGGGGGTTCACGCCCCCACGAGGAGCCGCATGTCCCAGCCGAACACCCGCACCACGCTCGTCATCGGCGAGGCACTCATCGACGTCGTCCACGCACTCGACGGTGACGCGACCGAGCACGTCGGCGGCAGCCCGCTCAACGTCGCCGTGGGCCTCGCTCGGCTGGGGCACACCGCCGTGCTTGCCACGCACCTGGGCAACGACGCACGTGGCGAGCGCATCCGTGACCTGCTCACGGACGAGGGCGTCGACGTCACGATGTCGAGCTTCGACCTCGAGTCGACCTCGACGGCCCAGGCCACGCTCGGCGAGGACGGTGCCGCAGAGTACGAGTTCGCCATCGAGTGGCCTCCCGTCACCGGCATTTCGCATGACGCCGAACACCTCCACACCGGCTCGATCGGCGCCTCTCTCGACCCGGGGGCCGCTTCCGTTCTCGACGCGCTCAAGGCTGCGCGCAGCGCCGCGACGACGTCGTTCGACCCGAACGTGCGGCCCTCCCTCATGAAGTCCCCCGAGGACGAGCGGGTTCGCGTCGAGGAGTTCCTCCACCACATCGATGTCGTGAAGTCGTCCGACGAGGACGCACAGTGGATCTACCCGGACCGTAGCCTGCGCGAGATCGCGCACGGTTGGGCCGAGCTCGGCCCGCGACTCGTCGTCATCACGCGCGGTGGCGACGGCGCCTTCGTGGTCGTGGGCAACGGCGAGGAGCTCGAGTTCGCGGGCCACTCCGTCGAGGTCACCGATACGGTCGGCGCCGGCGACTCCTTCATGTCCGGTCTCATCTCCGGCCTCCTCGACGCCGGCCTGCTGGGTGGCACGGAAGCCCGTAGCCGCCTCGAGATGGCGCAGGCCGACGACGTGCGCCCCGCCCTCGAGCGCGCCCTCCTCACCTCGGCCACGACGGTGACGCGCGCCGGTTCGAACCCACCTCACCGCCACGAGGTCGTCGCCGACGAGGCGTGAGACTTCTCACCCCGCGCCTCCCACGGATGCATTCCACCCTTTGGTTTAGTTAGGTTCGCCTTACCTAACTAATTCAGGAGGTGCCGTGCGTCCCAACGCACTCTTCAGCGGCAAGAGCTTGCCCGAGTACGAGCAGGCGATCAGCGAAGCAGGGGCCGTCGTTGCCGACGCCGTGGCCTCGGCGAACCACCCGGCCACACCGCGGCCACCGGCTCACCTGCGCTCCGTCGTCCGCCAGGTCGACCTCGATCGCCCCCTCGGTGAGCTGAGTTCGGCACTGGAGGAATCACGCGACCTCTTCCTCGAGCACGCGGTGTGGTTCCACGACGCCCGCTACCAAGCCCACCTCAACTGCCCCGTCGCCACGGCCGCCATCGCGGCCGACGTCATCGCCTCGAGCGTCAACACGTCGGTGGACACGTGGGATCAGAGCCTCGCTGCCACCCACATCGAGACGCATCTGCTCGAGTGGCTGGCCGGCC
The DNA here is from genome assembly GCF_015070805.1 of Dermacoccus barathri. Taxonomy (NCBI): domain Bacteria; kingdom Bacillati; phylum Actinomycetota; class Actinomycetes; order Micrococcales; family Dermacoccaceae; genus Dermacoccus; species Dermacoccus barathri. Next base: position 16,656 of record NZ_JADCTK010000001.1, read on the forward strand.
GACTCGGACTCGGCGATCTCGCCGACGGCGTCTTCACGAGCGGCGGCACGGCGTCGAACCTCCAGGCGCTCCTGCTCGCTCGGGAACACTCCACCGCCGACGGCACTCCCCTCGACGCGCTACGCATCCTCACCTCACCCGAGGCCCACTTCAGCGTGACGAAGGCCGCCCGAACTCTCGGCCTCGCAGCCGACGCCGTCGTCCACTGCCCCACCGACGAGCGCGGCCGTCTGCGCCCCGACGGCGTGGAGAGCGCCATCGACGACGCCGAGGAAGCTGGCCTCACGGTCATGGCCGTCTCTGCCACTGCGGGGACGACCGACCGCGGCGCCGTCGACCCGCTCGCCGCGCTGGCACAGATCACGCACGGACGCGGGCTGTGGCTGCACGTCGATGCCGCCGTCGGTGGCGCGCTCGTGACGTCGAGCCGCCACTCCTCGCTGCTCGACGGGATCGGCGGCGCTGATTCGGTCACGGTCGACTTCCACAAGACGTGGTACCAGCCTGTGGCCGCGAGCGCCCTGCTCGTGCGGGACCGCCGCATGTTCGCGCACTCGCGCACGAATGCCGACTACCTCAACCCCGAGCACGCGCGTGTGCCCAACCTCGTCGACAAGAGCCTCGCCACGTCGCGTCGCTTCGATGCGCTCAAGCCGTGGATCACGTTGCGCACCCACGGCGCCGACGCCATCGGATCGTGGCTGGACGCCTCGCTCGACCTCGCGCAGGAGGCCCACACGATCGCGGAGGCAATGCCCGATCTCGAGGTCTTCGAGCGCCCGTCGACCCACATGCTGCTCTTCCGCTTCACGGCCGTCGACCTCGAACAGCGCGACGACGTCAATGACGCCATCCGCGAGACCCTCTTCATGGAGGGCCGCACGGTCATCGCCCGCACCCGCTGGGGCGGTGAGACGTGGCTCAAGCTCACGCTGCTCAACCCGATGGCCGACGCGGCCGATCTGCGCGCGACGTTCGACGACGTCGTGCGCACCGGCCACCTCCTGGCCGGTGACCTGAGTGCGGAGGTGAGCGCATGAGCACGGTTCACGATGTCCTCGCGGTCGGCTGCGGACCGTTCAACCTCGGCCTCGCGGCCCTCGTGGAACCACTTGACCTCGACGTCGCCGTCCTCGAGGCACGCGACGAGTTCTCCTGGCACCCCGGCATGATGCTCGAGGGCGCCACGATCCAGGTTCCGTTCATGGCCGATCTCGTGACGATGGCCGACCCCACGTCGCGCTGGTCGTTCCTCAACTACCTCAAGCACCACGAGCGGCTCTACCCCTTCTACATCCGTGAGTCGTTCTACCCGCTGCGCGCCGAGTACGACGCCTACTGCCGTTGGGTCGCGAGCGAGCTCGAGTCCGTCGAGTTCGGGCACCACGTCGATCGCATGACCTACGACGAAGGACGCGACGCCTTCGAGGCCCGTTGCACTCTCGCCGACGGCACTCAGGTCACCCGCTACGGAAGGCATCTCGTCCTCGGTGTCGGCACCGCACCGCACGTGCCGGAATCACTGGCCGACCTCGACGGCGTGATCCACACCGCCGACTACCTCGACCACCGCGACGAGCTCGCCGAAACAGAACGCGTCACCATCGTCGGCAGTGGCCAGAGTGCCGCGGAGGTCTTCCACGACCTGCTCGTGCGGCGCGGTGAGGACGCTCCCGGCGACCTCACGTGGGTGACACGGTCTCCGCGCTTCTTCCCGATGGAGTACACGAAGCTGACGCTGGAGATGACGTCACCCGACTACGTCGACCACTTCCACGCGCTGCCCAGCGCTCGTCGTGACGATCTGGGGCGCGATCAGCGCAACCTGTTCAAGGGCATCAGCGGTGACCTCATCGACGCCATCTACGACACGCTCTACGAGGCGTCGCTGCACGGACGCGTGCCGGCCCGGCTCGGCACCGCACAGGAGGTCGTCGCCGCCGAGACGACAGCGGACGGCCAGCTCCTTCAGCTTCGCCACCTCGACACCGACGAGACCTCGACGCTCACGAGCGAGCGCATCGTCGCGGCCACGGGCTACGTCTCCCGTGTCGGCTCCCTCGTCGAGGGCCTGCCGAACGTACAGCTCGACGAGCGGGGTCGCCCCGCCGTCACCCGCGACTTCACGCTCGACGACGGCCGCGGGCGCATCTTCATCCAGAACGGGGAGGAGCACACCCACTCGCTCACCGCGCCCGACCTCGGCATGGGTGCCCACCGCAACAGCGTCATCCTCAACCGCATCCTCGGAAGGGAGGCATACCGCGTCGAAGAGCGCATCGCGTTCCAGACGTTCGGTCCGCTCCATGACTGACACCCAGACCAGCCCCAACCGCCACGCCGGCAAGAGCGTCCGCGCCCAGGACGTCAACTTCAGGCCACTCGACGTCGAGCGGGACGTCCCGCTCGTGCACAGCTGGCTGACTCACCCGCGCTCGCACTTCTGGGACATGCAGGAGGCCACGCGTGACGACGTTGCTGCCGGCTACCGCCGCACCGCCGAATCCCCGCACGAGGACGCCTGGATCGGAGAGATCGACGGCACACCGATCGTTCTCGTCGAGACGTACGATCCCGCACACCACCCCCTCTCCGACCCGGCAGTCGGCGCCGATGTGCGTGAGGGTGACCTCGGCATGCACCTGCTCGTCGCCCCGCCGGAGGGTAAATCACGCCGCGGCCTGACGAGCGCCGTCATGGAAGACGTCGTCGGGTTCTGCTTCTCCCGCGGCGCCGACCGCATCGTCGTCGAACCCGATGTGCGCAACACCGCCGTCCACGCGAAGAACGCCGAAGTCGGGTTCGAGCGCGTGGCTGACGTTCAGCTTCCCGACAAGCGGGCTGCGTTCAGCGTCTGCACCCGCGACGCGTTCACCCGCGCGTGCTCCCCGACGAACCGTGCGTGGGACGAAGCCGAACGCCTCGTCACGGCCAAGGCGATCGGCGAGTTCGCCCACGAGCTGCTCATCACTCCAGAGCCGCTCGAATCCGGCGCCTACGCACTGCGCATCCCCGCGAGTGACGACCGGCAAGCCGTCGACTGGTACTTCCGCGCGCGGCGCTACGCGCTCGAGCACTGGCACGTCGACCCGCGCAGCATCGAACGCCGCACCCTCGACGGGCGCATCGGCCCGGCGAGCGCCACGACGCTCGTCCTCGACCTGCGCGACGCTCTGAGCCTCGACGGAGACCTGCTCACCACCTATCTCGAGGAACTCTCCTCAACCGTCGCTCACCGCGTGCGCACGAGCGACCCGTCGCGTCCGACGAGCGCGGACCTGCTCGATGCCCCCGCACACGACGTCGAGGCGGCCATGGCCGAGGGCCACCCGTGCTTCGTCGCGACGAACGGGCGCATCGGCTTCTCCGCCGACGACCTCGCGGCCTACTCCCCCGAGGCCGGCGCCGACGTGCGGCCGTTGTGGGCTGCCGTACCGAAGGACGTCTCACACCTGTCGCACAGCGATCAGCTCGACGAAGAACGCGCTTACCGTCTCGCGCTCGGTGACGCGCAGTACGAGCGTCTGCAGGAGCGCATGCGGGAGGTTGGCGTGGAGCCGAGCACCCACCGGGTCATGCCTTTGCACCCGTGGCAGTGGAGCGAGCGGGTCCGGACGACCTTCGCCGAGGACGTGGCGCGTCGGCGCATCGTCCTGCTCGGCGAGGACACGGACAACCACCGCGCCTGCCAGTCGATCCGAACCTGGACAAACGTCGACGACCCCGCCCGTCCCTACGTGAAGACTGCCCTGGCAGTGCGCAACATGGGGTTCGTCCGTGGACTGTCGCCCGCCTACATGCGCGCGACGCCTGCGATCAACGACTACGTCGCGAGCATCGTCCGCCATGACGCCACGCTCGAAGCAGCCCGTTTCGACGTTCTCACCGAGTTCGCCGCCATCGGCTACACCGGTGACGTCTTCCACCGAGAGAACCTCACCGGCCCGCAGACGAAGATGATCGCCGGGCTGTGGCGCGAGTCCGCTGCCTCCCGCACCTCCAAGGGCGAGCAGGCCATGACGATGGCGGCGCTGCTCCACCGCGATCCGCACGGGCGGGCGTTCGTCACCGAACTCGTCGAAGCTTCGGGCCTCGAGGCACGCGAGTGGTTGCGTGGTTACCTCGACGCGTACGTCCTGCCGGTCGTGCACATGCTGTCGGCGCACCGTCTGGCGTTCATCCCGCACGGCGAGAACATCATCTTGCGTCTTCGCGATCACCGCGTCGTCGGCGCCTTCCTCAAGGACATCGGCGAGGAGGTCGGCCTCATGGACGACGGGTCCTCACCCGAACGCGTTGCCGCGCTTCCCGAGGAGATCCGGCGCATCGCCGTCGAGGCGAGCAGCGACGACATCGCGCTCGGGCTCTTCACCGACGTCTTCGACGGCTTCCTGCGGTTCCTCGCGCCGATCCTCGTCGAGGACGGGCTGCTCACCGAGGCCGAATTCTGGAACGAGGTGAGCGACGTCGTCGCCACGTATGAGCGCGAGCACCCCGAGTACGCCACGTCGCTGCCGCTGCGAGCGCCGTCGTTCGCCCGCAGCTGCCTCAACCGACTCCAGCTGCGCAACCCGCTCGAGATGGTGAGCCTCGACGACACCGTCGGCTCGCTCATCAAGACAGGAGAGATCGCCAACCCGATCGCCGTCTGATCGCCCCGAGCCAGAACCGGGCATGACGAGGGCCGCACCCTCCCCTTCGGGAGGATGCGGCCCTCGTCAGTGGATCAGGCGATCGGCGTTCACCACTCAGGCGACGTCGTTGCCACGCGAGATGGCGCCCTTGGCGTCACGCTCCTGCGCGCGCTTGAGAGCAGCCTTGCGCTGCTTCTCCGAGGCCTCGGCGATGCGACCCGCCTTCTCCTCGTTGCGCGTGTAGTTGTGGCCCGACTCCGGGTCGAAGACGTGCATGTGTGCCGGGTCGAACGCGAACTCGACCTCGTCACCCTCGAAGATCTGCGAGCGAGCGTCGAGGTTGACGACGATCTGGCTGCGAGCGCCTTCGCCGTCGAGCTCCTTCTCGAGGTTATCGAGGTGGCCCTGGACCGACGAGTCCTGCTCAAAGGGGATGTAGGCGTACTGCTCGTTACCCAGCCACTCCGTCTGGTCGACGAGCGCACGGAACGTGGCACCGCCGGAGACCGGGTTGACCTCGGCGTCCTTGATGTACTCGGGGCGGATACCGACGATGACGACGTCCTTGCCCTTGACGTCGGCAGCGAGCTGCGGCGTCATCGGAACCGAGACGAAGGGCAGACGCAGTTGGTCGCCCTCGACGCGAGCCGGGACGAAGTTCATCGGCGGGGAGCCAATGAAGCCGGCGACGAAGAGGTTGACGGGCTGTTCGTACAGCTCACGCGGGCTCGCGCACTGCTGCAGGACGCCCTTCTTGAGGACGGCGACGCGGTCACCCAGCGTCATGGCCTCGGTCTGGTCGTGCGTGACGTAGATCGTCGTGATGCCGAGGCGACGCTGCATGCGAGCGATCTCGGTACGCATCTGGCCACGCAGCTTGGCGTCGAGGTTCGACAGCGGCTCGTCGAAGAGGAACGCGTCGGCCTCACGGACGATGGCGCGGCCCATGGCGACTCGCTGACGCTGACCACCGGAGAGGTTGCCCGGCTTGCGGTCGAGGTGGTCGTCGAGCTCGAGCATCTTGCTCGCCTCGCGCACCTTGCGCTGGATCTCGTCCTCGGAGTGCGTGCCCTTCGAAAGGCGCAGCGGGAACGCGATGTTCTCGAAGACCGTCAGGTGCGGGTAGAGGGCGTAGTTCTGGAACACCATCGCGAGGTTGCGGTCGCGCGGGGCCAGGTCGTTGACGCGCTTGCCGTTGATCTCGAGGTCACCGGAGGTGATGTCCTCGAGGCCGACGACCATGCGCAGCAGGGTGGACTTACCACAGCCGGACGGACCGACGAGGATCATGAACTCGCCGTCGGCGATGTCGAGGCTGACGTCGTTCACGGCCGGGAAGCCGTCGCCGTACTTCTTGACGATGTTCTTGAGCTGAATGCTTGACATTTTCTGTCTCTCCTAAGAGGGCCGGGCGTCAGCCCTTGACGGCGCCGGACGTGAGGCCGGAGACGATCCGACGCTGGAAGATCAGGACGAGGATGATGACGGGGATCGTCACGATGACGGCCGCCGCGGCGATGGCGCCGGTCGGCTGCGTGAACTGGCTGGCACCGGTGAAGAAGCTCAGCGCGGCGGGAACCGTGCGGGCGTTGCCGGAGGTCAGCGAGATGGCGAAGACGAAGTCGTTCCACGCCGTGAAGAACGTGATGATCGCCGTCGTGAAGACGCCCGGGCCGGCCAGCGGAGCGATGACCTTGCGGAACGCTTCCCACGAGGAGGCGCCGTCGACCTGAGCCGCCTGCTCCATCTCCCACGGGATCTGCTGGAAGAACGCCGAGAGCGTCCAGATCGACAGCGGCAGCGTCAGCGCGAGGTACGGAATGACGAGGCCGGGGATCGTGTCGAACAAGCCGATCTGACGCCACATGTTGAACAGCGGCGTCACCATGGCGATGACCGGGAAGAACGAGACCGCGAGGGCCATCGTGAGGATGACCTTCTTGCCCGGGAAGTCCAGGCGGGCGATCGCGTACGCACAGAACGTCGCAAGGATGACCGAGATGACCGTGGCGAGCAGCGAGACGATGATCGAGTTGCGCAGCGCCGGCATGAACAGGTCGGACGCACCGCCCTTGAGGATCAGCTCGTAGTTCTCGAAGCTCGGGTTCGTCGGGAAGAAGTTACCGAAGGTGTTCTCCTTGCCCGTCGTGTCGGTCAGGGCCTTGTCGCTCTTGAGCGACAGGGCGAAGATCCACACGAGCGGCAGCAGCGTCCAGATCATGACGGGAATGGCGAAGCCGAGCATTCCCCACTTGGCCTTGTTGGAGACGTTGGTATCCATCAGTTGTTCCTCCCAGCGGCCAGGTCGACCTTGAAGCCCTTGACGAAGATCGCCGCGATGATGAGCACGCAGAGGAAGAGGATCACGGCGAGGGCCGAGCCCATGCCGATCTCCACTCGGTCGATGGCTTCACGCGAGACGAGCATCGACAGGGACGTCGTCTTGTTGGCACCGCCGGTCATGACGTACGGGTTGTCGAAGATGCGGAAGGCGTCGAGCGTGCGGAACAGCAGGGCGACCATGATGGCGGCCTTCATGTTCGGCAGGATCACCTTCGTGAGGCGCTGCCACCACGTGGCGCCGTCGACCTTGGCCGCTTCCTCCATGGAGGAGTCGACCTGGGCGAGACCCGTGAGGAGCAGCAGGGACATGAACGGCGTCGTCTTCCAGATCTCTGACAGGCAGATGACGAACAGCGCGCTCCAGCGCTGACCGAACCAGTCGTAGTCGAGCGGGAAGCTACCGAACGACAGGGTGTGCAGCCAGTGGTTGACGAAGCCCGTCGAGACGTCGAAGCCGAACTTCCACGCGAACGCGGAGACGACCGTGATGATCGCGTACGGCAGCAGGACGACGGTGCGCAGCGTGCGGCGCGGGACGACGATCTTGTTCATGAGCATCGCGATCGCGAAGCCGAGAACGAGTTCGACGACGACCGTGACGAGCGTGATGATGAGCGTCGTCCACATGGCCTCCCAGAACAGCGTGTCCTTGAACGCGGACAGGTAGTTCTGCAGACCGACGAACTTCTTGCCCGCCGGGTCGGTGAGGCGGTACTTGAAGAACGACAGGTAGAGGGCGTTGAGGATCGGGTACATCGTCACGAGAACCATGACGACGAACGCCGGGCCCGCAAGCTTCCAGCCGAGATTGCGCTCGGCCTTCGCGCGGTCGGAAAGGCGCGCCTTCTTGGGCTTGCCCGAGTCGGCTGCGGCCGACTTCTTGGTGTCTACAGCAGCGGAACTCACAGCAGTGCCTTCCCCTTCAGAACGTCAAGGATGTACTTCTGAGCGGTGGCCGGGGTCTGCTGGTTGACGGCGCTGGGCGGCGAGAACTTCAGCTGGAGCGCACCGGAGACGTCGCCCCAGTAGGGCGAGAGGGGGCGCGGGACGGCCTTGTCGAGCGACGTACGGATCTGGGCGGCGATTCCGTTCGGGAAGGCCTCCTTGACCTTGGCGTCGTCGTACGACTTCTTGCGGCTGCTCGGGTTACCCGAGGCCACCATGTAAGCCGTGGTGTTCTCCTGGTTCGTGATGCAGTCGATGGCCTGGTAGGCGAGGTCCGTGTGCTTGGAGTTCTTGCCGACCGAGAGCTGGATCCCACCGAACGGCGGCGCGGAGTCCTTGTCCGCGACCGTGCGCGGGTAGATCGCCGCCGCCACGTCCTTCTTGTCACCCGTGTACGCGCCGTAGGTGTACGGCCAGTTCACGAGGAAGCCACCGTTGGGTGCCTGGAAGAGCGTCAGCGAGGCCGTTTCGTCGGAAGAGCCGACGGCCGGGCCACCCACACCGCTCGTGGCGAACTTGTTGATGATCGTGGCGGCCTTCTTGCCCGCCTCGGAGTCGAGGCCGAGCTTGATGTTCTCGTACGTGGCGCTGGGGTTCTCGACGAGCTTGCCACCGGCACCCGCGACGAGCGCGTTGATCCACACCGCGTAGCCCTCGTAGAGCTTGGCCTGGACACCGACCTTGGTGTTCGTCTTCTGCGCGGCGCTGACGAGCTGGTCCCAGGTGACGGGCTTGCTCATGTCGAGGCCGGCCTTCTGGGCGACGGACTTCTTGTACCAGAGCAGCTGGGTGTTGGCCCAGAACGGAACCGACGTCAGCTTGCCCTTGTACATCGAGGCGTCGATGGAGCTCTGCACACGGTCCTCGGTGAAGTTCTTCTCCATCCCGGCCGGAATCGGCGCGAGGTAACCCGCGGCCGCGAACTCCGTGACGAAGGCGGGGTCGGCGCTCATGATGTCCATGGAGCTGTCACCCGCCGCGAGACGACGAAGCAGCTGCGTGCGCTGATCCGAGGCCGAGTTCGGCAGCAGTTCGACCTTGATCTTGTACTTGCCGCCCGAGTTCTTCGTGCAGTTAGCGGCCAACGTGGCCTGGCCACCCTTGCTGGCGTCGGAGTTACCGACGTCAGGGTTGATGTACCAGGTCAGCGTGGGCGTGCTGCCCCCGCCGCTGTCACCGCCGCAACCGGCGAGCACGCCCGTCGCGAGCATCGCCATCGATGCTGCGACGGCTACCCGTCGGCGAGACTTGGATGTGTTCATGAACACCGCTCCATCCTTGATGATTGACGTTTCATGATCGCCTGCACATGTGACGATCGCCATAGTCAGGTGAGCACCGAGACCAAACGGTTACGCAGCAGCAACCGGCCCGTTATGCGAGCGGCGATAAGGGTCGAACAGTCACCCTCCGAGGGGTGAGTTGTGGACAGATGTCCGCCCTCGGCGCGCCCTCGCGACGACGGCATTCGGGGCGGCGGCGCACCGAGGACACGACGACCGCTCCGATAGGCTCCGCGCATGGCAGATTTCGCGTACTCGGACCTCCTTCCGATCGGTGAGGACACGACGACCTACCGCAAGCTCACCGACGAGGGCGTCCGCAGCGTCGAGGGTCCGGGCGGGCGAACGTTCCTCGAGGTCGACCCGAGCGCACTCGAGCTCCTCGCGAAGACTGCGATGCACGACATCGCCCACTACCTGCGTCCTGCGCACCTCGCGCAGCTGCGCCGCATTCTCGACGACCCCGAGGCCAGCAACAACGACAAGTTCGTGGCCCTGGACCTGCTCAAGAACGCCAACATCGCGGCTGCCGGCGTGCTGCCGATGTGCCAGGACACCGGCACCGCCATCGTCATGGGCAAGAAGGGCTCGCAGGTGCTCGTCGACAGCCCGTCGGCGCCCGACGAAGAGGCCCTCTCCAAGGGCATCTACGACGCGTACACCGAGCTCAACCTGCGCTACAGCCAGATGGCGCCGGTGACGATGTGGGACGAGAAGAACACCGGCTCCAACCTGCCCGCGCAGATCGAGGTCTACGCCGACAGCCAGCCGGGGCACGAGACGACCTACAAGTTCCTCTTCATGGCCAAGGGCGGCGGCAGCGCGAACAAATCGTTCCTCTACCAGGAGACGAAGGCGATCCTTAATCCGAAGCGCATGCTCGAGTTCCTCGACGAGAAGCTGCGCAGCCTCGGCACCGCCGCGTGCCCGCCCTACCACCTCGCCGTCGTCATCGGCGGCACGAGCGCCGAGTTCGCGCTCAAGACGGCCAAGTACGCGAGCGCCAAGTACCTCGACGAGCTGCCGACGTCCGGTGACGCCGCCACCGGCCACGGCTTCCGCGACCCGCAGCTCGAGGAGGAAATCCTCGAGCTCACCCGCAACTTCGGTATCGGCGCCCAGTTCGGCGGCAAGTACTTCTGCCACGACGTGCGCGTCGTCCGCCTGCCGCGCCACGGTGCGTCGCTTCCGGTGGCCATCGCCGTCAGCTGCTCGGCCGACCGTCAGTGCCTCGCGAAGATCACGCCCGAGGGCGTCTTCATCGAGCAGCTCGAGACCGACCCGGCGCAGTTCCTGCCCGACGTCACCGAGGCGCACCTCATCGAGAGCGGCGACGCGGCAATCGGCGCGGGCTCGACCGGCAAGGGCGCCGCCGTCGACATCGACCTGAGCCGCCCGATGGACGAGATCCGCGCCGAGCTGAGCAAGCATCCCGTCAAGACCCGCCTTTCGCTGACGGGGACGCTCGTCGTCGCGCGCGACATCGCGCACGCCAAGATCAAGGAGCGCCTTGACGCCGGCGAGGAGATGCCGCAGCACCTCAAGGACCACCCGGTCTACTACGCAGGCCCCGCGAAGACGCCGGAGGGCATGGCGTCCGGTTCGTTCGGGCCGACGACGGCCGGCCGCATGGATTCGTACGTCAAGCAGTTCCAGGCCGCCGGCGGCTCGATGGTGATGCTCGCCAAGGGCAACCGCAGCGCCCAGGTGACGGAGGCCTGCCAGGAGTACGGCGGGTTCTACCTCGGCTCGATCGGCGGCCCGGCCGCGCGTCTCGCCCTCGACTGCATCAAGAAGGTCGAGGTGCTCGAATACCCTGAGCTCGGCATGGAGGCCGTGTGGCAGATCGAGGTCGAGAACTTCCCCGCGTTCATCGTCGTCGACGACAAGGGCAACGACTTCTTCGCCACCACCGCGAAGCCCACCGCCATGACCATCACCACCCGCCCCGGCCTGAGCTGACGGCGTCGGCGACATCACCAAGGAGCCACCATGAGCAGCACCCTCACGCCGCAGCAGGCCTGGGACACCCTCGTCGAGGGCAACCGACGCTTCGTCTCCGGCACGACGCAGCGCCCGCACAGTGACGGCGAGCGCCGGCGCGAGCTCGTCGCCGGGCAGGCACCCCAGGCCGTCATCTTCGGGTGCGGCGACTCCCGCGTGCCGGCCGAGATGATCTTCGACCAGGGCCTCGGCGATCTGTTCGTCGTGCGCACCGCGGGCCACGTGCTCGACCCCAGCGTGCTCGGCTCGATCGAGTTCGGCACCGAGGTGCTGCGCGCACCGCTCGTCGTCGTGCTCGCGCACAAGAGCTGCGGCGCCATCAACGCGACGCTCGCCGCCGAGGAGACCGGCGACATGCCGCCGGGGTACCTCCACACGATCATCGAGCGCGTCATGCCGTCGATCCTGCACGGGCGCAAGCACGGGCTGACGACCGGCGAGCAGTTCGAGGCCGAGCATGCCCGGGCGACGAGCGAGCTCCTCCCCCAGCGCAGTCAGCTGATCCGTGATCGCATCGACGCCGGCCGGCTCGCCGTCGTCGCCGTGCACTACGACATCGGTGAGGGCGAGGCGCACGTCGTCGGCACCCTGGGTGACATCACGGCCTGATCGTCCGACGCTGTCACCGTGCCGCCGTCCCCCAGCGAGTGGCGGCACGCCTGATGTCGCGGCACACACAGGCTGCTGTGCGCCCCTCCCGGGCCACTCGCACACTCGGGGGCCTCGGGAGGGCCCGCAGGGACGTTCGGCCCTGACGCGGCGGGCCGGCTCGGCCTACTGTCAGTGGTGACCCGAGGTCTCGTCCGAGAACCCGCCGACGAAATGAGCCGTCATGCCCAAGCCCGCCGTCCGCGTCGCCGTCAGTGGAGCTGCAGGTGCCATCGGATACAGCCTCCTGTTCCGCATCGCGGCGGGTGAGCTGCTCGGGCCCGATCAGCCGGTGGAGCTGCGCCTGCTCGAGGTCGACGAGGCGCTCGGCGCGCTCGAGGGCACCGTCATGGAACTGCAGGACTGCGCGTTCGCGTTGCTCGCGGGCATGGAGACCGGCTCCGACGCGCGCCGCATGTTCGACGGCGTCTCCCACGCGTTGCTCGTCGGGGCTAAGCCGCGCGGCCCGGGCATGGAACGCGGTGATCTGCTCGAGGTCAACGGCCGGATCTTCGGCCCGCAGGGTGAGGCGCTCAACGACGCCGCAGCCGACGACGTGCAGGTCACCGTCACCGGCAACCCCGCGAACACGAACTGCCTCATCGCGATGCACGCCGCGCGGGACATCCCGAACGAGCGCTTCAGCGCGCTGACCCGCCTCGACCAGAACCGCGCCGTCGCCCAACTCGCGGCGAAGACGGGGTCGAGCGTCACCGACATCCACGACGTCATCATCTGGGGCAACCACAGCGCGACGCAGTACCCGGACGTCACGCACGCGACGGTCCATGGCCGTGCCGCGCGCCTCGAGGTGGGCGACGACGCCTGGCTCAACGACGTCTTCATTCCCACCGTCGCCAAGCGCGGTGCCGCGATCATCGAGGCGCGCGGAGCGTCCTCGGCCGCGAGCGCGGCGAGCGCAACCATCGATCACGCGCGCGACTGGGCGCTCGGCACCGAGGCGATGGTCTCGACGGCCGTTCCGTCGGACGGTTCCTACGGGGTCCCCGAGGGCCTCGTGTCAAGCTTCCCCGTGACGGTGCGTGACCGCGCCTGGCGCATCGTGCCGGACCTGACGATCGACGAGTTCAGCCGCGCCCGCATCGATGCGAGCGTCGCCGAACTCGCGAGTGAGCGAGACGCCGTCCGAGCCCTCGGGCTCATCTGAGCGTCGAGACCGCGCGTCGGCGCGTCAGGAGACCAGGGGGGTTCCTGACGCGCCGACGTGCATCCCACGAACAGTAAGGCCCGAGCGACCGGGGCCGTCTGACGTAGCCGGCACGACTGGTGAACCGCAGGACGTCACAGCGTCATGACGAGCTATCGACGAACCTCACCATCCGGTCGAACGCCTCGTCGAGCTCATCGCTCGCGACGGCGAGGCTCATCCGCATGAACCGGTGCCCGTCGGCGGGGTCGAAGTCGACCCCTGGCGTGATGGCGACGCCCGTCGCGGCGAGCACGTCGGCGCACCAGCGCGCGGAGTCGTCGGTGAGGTGCGCGACGTCGCACCAGGCGTAGAACGCGCCGTCCGGTGGCGCGTAGGTCGTCACCCCGATCTCGGGAAGGCGCCGCTGCACCAACTCACGATTGCGCCGGTACGTCTCGACGTGCTCCTCCAGCTCACCGCGTGCCGCCTCGCCGAGGGCCGCGAGCGCCGCATGCTGTGACACGGCCGGCGGGCAGATCGTGAGATTCGAGGCGAGAATGGCGACGCGTCGGCGCAGGTGCGCGGGCACGAGCATCCACCCGACGCGCCAACCCGTCATCGAGAAGAACTTCGACACCGAACCGATGACGGCGCCCTGGCGCGACGTCTGCCACGCGCTCGACGTCGCGCGCCCGAACGAGATGCCGTGGTAGATCTCGTCGCTGACGAGCAGCACGCCGTGTGCGTCGCACCAGCGCGCGATAGCTGCGAGTTCGTCCGCGTCGATGATCGTGCCCGTCGGGTTAGCGGGGCTCGCGACGACGAGCCCCTTCGGCGCGGCGCCGCGCGCGGCACGTTCCGCCTCGAGCATCGCGACGGTGGGTTGGTAGCGCACCTCGGCGCCGCACGCGAGCTCCACGACGGACGTCCCCAGCGCCCGCAGCGTGTTGCGGTAGGCGGGGTAGCCCGGGCGGGTCATCCACACCTCGTCGCCGCCGTCGAACGCAGCGAGGAACAGCAGCGTGAACGCGCCCGACGACCCGGTCGTGACGACGACGTCGTCAGCACTCACGTCGTCGACGCCGAGGTCGCGGTGATACGCGGCGATCGCCTCACGCAGCGGCCGGATGCCGACCGTCTCGGTGTATCCGAGCGCATCAGCCTCGATCGCCGCGACGGCCGCCTCCCGGGCTGCGCGCGGCGCGCCGGTCGAGGGCTGGCCGGCGCACAGGCTGATGACGTCGCCATGCGTGCGCTGACGTTCCGCTGCCGCGGCAAGCACCTCCATGACGTGGAACGGCTCGACGTCGCTGCGTCGACTCGGCTGGGCGGCTGGCAGGCTCATGTCTGCCACTGTGACACACCCCGCACGCGTGACGGCCGTCGGCGCTGTTCGTCAGCTCCCGTCGACAGCTCGCCGGGCCACCACACGACTGGGAGGCAGACGACTGCGCCCAGATGCACCCGGTGCATCTGGGCGCAGGACGAAAGCGCGTAGCCGGCAGTTCAGTCGATCGACAGCTCGCGCTTGACGACGTCGGCGAGGTGCGAGGCGACGGCGTCCGCGCGTTCGGCGGTGTCGGCCTCGACCATGACGCGCACGACCGGTTCGGTGCCCGACTTGCGCAGCAGCACGCGCCCGGCGCCGGCGAGGTCGCTCTCGGCGGCGCGCACAGCGGCCTGGACGCCCTCGTGCGAATCGACGGCCGACTTGTCGACGCCCTTGACGTTGATGAGCTTCTGCGGCATCCGCTGCATGACGGCGCCGAGCTGGGCGAGCGAGCGCCCACTCGAGGCCACGCGCGCAGCGAGGAGCAGGCCCGTGAGCACGCCGTCACCGGTCGTGCCGTGGTCGAGTGCGATGACGTGCCCGGACTGTTCGCCCCCGAGCGAGTACGACCCGCGGCGCATCTCCTCGAGCACGTAGCGGTCGCCGACACCGGTCTGCTTGACGGTGATGCCCTCGCGCTCCATCGCCTTGATCATGCCGAGGTTGCTCATGACCGTCGCGACGAGCGTGTCCTCGGCGAGCACGCCGCGCTCCTTGAGGTCGAGCGCGAGGATCGCCATGATCTGGTCACCGTCGACCACCTCACCCGTTCCGTCGACGGCGAGGCAGCGGTCCGCGTCACCGTCGAAGGCCACACCGAAGTCGGCTCCATTCGCGACGACCGCTTCCTGCAGCTTCTCCAGGTGCGTCGAGCCGTAGCCGTCGTTGATGTTGAGCCCGTCCGGCGTCGCACCGATGACGATGACGTCCGCGCCCGCGCGGCGGAACACCTCGGGCCCGACGACGGAGGCCGCGCCGTGCGCGCAGTCGACGACGATCTTGAGGCCCTCGAGGCGGTGCGGAAGCGCCCCGAGCAGGTGACCGATGTACTTCTCACTGCCCTCGGCGTAGGAATGCACACGACCGACCGACGCACCCGTCGGACGCTCGTATTCCTCATGCAGGTGCGCCTCGATCGCGTCCTCGAGCGCGTCGGGCAGCTTGTGGCCGCCGCGGCTGAAGAACTTGATGCCGTTGTCGGGCATCGCGTTGTGCGAGGCGGACAGCATCGCGCCGAGGTCGGCGTTCATCGTCGCCGTCAGGTAGGCGATGGCCGGCGTCGGCAGCACGCCCGCGTCGTAGACGTCGACGCCCGCGCTTGCGAGCCCGGCGACGGTGGCCGCACCGAGGAACTCCCCCGACGCGCGCGGGTCGCGTCCGACGACGGCGACGGGACGCTCGTGATCGGCCGAGACCTCCCCGGCCTCGACGAGTACCCGTGCTGCTGCGACGGACAGCCCGAGTGCGAGCTCTGCCGTGACGTCCTGGTTGGCGACGCCACGCACACCGTCAGTGCCGAACATGCGGCCCATGTGCCCCTCCTGAGGTCTTCGGAATCTCTCTCCACAATACGCGGCGGTACGCGAATCGCTCCGCACCCGGCGCATGGGCCGGATACGGAGCGATTCGAGCAGTGCAGCGCGTGGATCAGCGCTTGCTGAACTGCGAAGCCTTGCGGGCCTTCTTGAGACCGGCCTTCTTGCGCTCCGGCACGCGTGCGTCACGCGTGAGGAAGCCGGCCTTCTTGAGCACCGGACGGTTCAGCTCCTCGTCGACGCCGTTCAGCGAACGAGCGACACCGAGGCGAACGGCACCGGCCTGGCCCGAGGGGCCACCGCCGTGCACGCGCACGAGGACGTCGTACGCACCGTTCAGCTCGAGGGCAACGAGGGGCTCGTTGACGATCTGCTGGTGCACCTTGTTCGGGAAGTACTCCTCGAGCGAGCGGCCGTTGATCTTCCACTCACCCGTGCCCGGGACGATGCGCACGCGGGCGATGGCCTGCTTGCGACGGCCCGTGGCCGCACCCGGTGCGGATGCGGACGGACGACGAACCTCGCCGTCCTCGCCGACCGGGCCGGTCGACTCGCTCGTGTACTCCGTCAGCTGCGGCTCGTCCGTCTCGAGGGCGTCGAGCTCGACATTCTGGTCTGCCACGTTTCTCCTAAGAATTCTTGGCAGGCGCGATTACTGCGCGACCTGGGTGATCTCGAACGGCTTGGGCTGCTGCGCGGCGTGCGGGTGCTCGGCACCGCGGTACACCTTGAGCTTGGCGATCTGGGCGCGGCCCAGCTTCGTCTTGGGCAGCATGCCTCGGACGGCCTTCTCGACGGCCTTCTCCGGGTCCTTCGCCATGAGCTCGGTGTAGGAAGTCGCCGTCAGACCACCCGGGAAACCGGAGTGGCGGTAGGCCTTCTTCTTCTCGAGCTTGGCGCCGGTGAGGGCAACCTTGTCGGCGTTGATGATGATGACGAAGTCACCGGTGTCGATGTGCGGAGCAAACGTCGGCTTGTGCTTGCCGCGCAGCAGCGCCGCGGTCTGGGACGCGAGGCGACCCAGAACGACGTCGGTGGCGTCGATGACGTGCCAGGCGCGGTCGGCCTGAGCCGACTCCTGGTTGGGGGTGAACGTACGCACGGTCGTTCCCTTCGTTCTGTCGTTGACGATGGGGGCGGCCACTTCGCACGTCACGCCCTGTGCAGGGCGCGCTGCGAAGCAACAGATATCAATGCTACGCGGCCCTGCGGGCCCGAACCAATCGCGCGCAAATCGTGCAAACCATTGCGGCCCAACGCTTTTCATCGCCGTTCAGTGGGCCACCTCCGCGCACGAGTCATTCTTTGCACAACTTTTGTGCAAAATCTTTACGCGTCGTACCCTGGATGCCATGGAGCCCACGGCTGCCGCCGACACCTACCGAGTGCTCGCTCACCCTCTGCGCTCACGCATCCTCGCCCATCTGCGTCTGCACGGCGGCTCGACCTCCGCCGAGCTCGCCCGCGCACTCGGCACACACACCGGCGCTACGAGCTACCACGTACGTGTCCTCGAGTCGGCGGGCCTCGTCGAGGACACCGGGCTGGGCAACGCCAAGACCCGGGTGTGGGCCATCGCCGACGACGAAACCGACGATGACGACGGTCCGACGACCGATGCTCTCGGCTTCATCGACGAGGCCGACGCGGAGGACGCGCGGTGGCTCGAGCACGACTACGTCACCCACGTCAGCGAACGCGCCCACGCCTGGGTCGACGAGCAGGAGGGCTGGACCTACGTGTGGCAGGAGGAGTGCCGGGCCTTCGACGCTCCCGTCCTGGTGAGCGAGGAGCAGATGAGCGCGCTGCGTTCCGAGATGGAGGCGCTGCTCGGGCGCTACCGCCGTATGGGTGCAGGTACACCCGGCGCTCGCCGGGTGGCCGTCACCGTCATCCCGCTGCCCCTGCCGCCGAGCTGAGCTCAGGCGTGCGGCAGCTCGCGCATGACACGCGACGCCTCCGCGCGCGCTGCCCACTCCTCGGCCGGCGGGTACGAGACCTCCTCGAGGCACAAGCCGTGCGCCGGCATGACGACGACGCCCGGGTCACGACGGCCGGACGTCATCACCTCGCGTGGCCAGCCGACATCCCTGCGCCCCTCCCCCACAGGCACCACCGCGCCGACGAGGGCCCGCACCATCGAGTGGCAGAAGGCATCGGCCTCGATCCGCCCGACGACGACACCCTCGTCGTCCCGGCTCCAGCCGTAGTGCAGGAGAGTGCGAATCGTCGTGGCGCCCTCGCGCTTCTTGCAGAACGCCGCGAAGTCGTTCAGCCCGACGAGTCGCGCGGCTGCCTCGTTCATGGCCTCGACGTCAAGGCCCCGCTTCACGACGACCGTGTCGTGGCGGCGCAACGGGTCGAGCTGCTCCGGCCGATCGAGGATGCGATACGAATACCGCCGCTGTGTCGCCGAGAAGCGCGCGTCGAAGTCTTCGGAGACCCTCGCCACGCGTCGCACGACGACGTCACGCGCGAGAACTCCGTTGAGGCGGGTGACGAGCGCCTCGGCGGGCGTGCGATCGCTGCGTCCCGGAAGACGCTCAGCCACCGTCCGGTCGAGGTCGACGTGGCAGACGCCCCCACGGCCGTGGACACCGGCATCCGTCCGGCCGGCCACGGTGAGCTTGAGGCCGTCGACGCGGCACACCGTCTCGAGCGCCGAGGTCAGTTCGCCTTCGACCGTCCTGCGTCCCGGCTGCGCCGCCCACCCGCTGAACTCGGTGCCGTCGTAGGCGAAGTCGATCCGAAAGCGCATGGGCGAAAGCCTACCGACAACGACGGAGCCCACCCGACCTCCGAAGAGGAAGGGTGGGCTCCGTCCGAGATGATCACCGCAAGGCGGGAATCACGAGCGTGACGCTCAGGCCTCGTCGACCTTATGAGCCTCAGTCGCGGCCGGAGCGGCCTGCTCGTCCTTGGCCGCACGCTGCGTGGCAGCCTCGGCCTCCTTGACCGTCGACTGCTTGGCGGAGTAGGCCTCACGCACGAGCTCGATGACGACCATGGGGGCGTTGTCGCCCTTACGGGGAGCGATCTTGGTGATGCGCGTGTAACCACCCGGACGCTCGGCCATGTCGGGCGCGATCTCCGTGAAGAGGCGGTGGACGACGCCCTTGTCGCCGATCGAACGCATGACGCGACGACGCGAGGCGAGGTCACCGCGCTTGGCGAACGACACGAGGCGCTCGGCGTACGGACGCAGGCGCTTGGCCTTGGCTTCCGTCGTCGTGATGCGGTCGTGGGCGAACAGCTGCGTGGCCATGTTGGCCAGGATCAGCCGCTGGTGCGCCGGGCTACCGCCGAGGCGGGCACCCTTCGTGGGGGTAGGCATGTGTTTCTCCTTGGTCTACCGGTCCGCTCCGAGTGGGCTCGGAGCGATCCGAAAAGCTGCTCAGTACTGCTCGTCCTCGGCGAGGTCCGCGCCGTCGGCGTCCTCGTCGTAGCGGTCGGCGATGACGCTGGCGTCGAACCCGGGCGGGCTGTCCTTCAGCTGGAGGCCCATGTCACGGAGCTTGTCGGCGACCTCGTGGATCGACTTCGAACCGAAGTTACGAATGTCGAGCAGGTCGGCCTCGCTTCGGGACACGAGTTCACCCACGGTGTGGATGCCCTCGCGCTTGAGGCAGTTGTAGGAGCGGACGGTGAGGTCGAGGTCCTCGATCGGCAGAGCCAGGTCCGCGGCGAGCGCGGCGTCGGTCGGCGACGGGCCCATGTCGATGCCCTCGGCCTCGACGTTGAGCTCACGGGCCAGACCGAACAGCTCGACGAGCGTCGAACCGGCCGAAGCCATGGCGTCACGCGGAGCCATCGAGTTCTTCGTCTCGACGTCGACGATGAGCTTGTCGAAGTCGGTGCGCTGCTCGACTCGCGTGGCCTCGACCTTGTAGGTCACGGCCAGCACGGGCGAGTAGATGGAGTCGACCGGGATGCGGCCGATCTCCTGCTCCGCCGACTTGTTCAGCGCTGCCGAGACGTAACCGCGGCCGCGCTCGACCGTCAGCTCCATCTCGATGTTGCCCTTGTCGTTGAGCGTGGCGATCTCGAGGTCCGGGTTGTGCACCTCGACACCGGCCGGGGGCGCGATGTCAGCGGCGGTGACCACTCCGGGGCCCTGCTTGCGCAGGTACATCACCACGGGCTCGTCGTGCTCCGAGGAGACGACCAGACCCTTGATGTTGAGGATGACCTCGGTGACGTCTTCCTTGACGCCCGGGATCGTCGAGAACTCGTGCTGCACACCGTCGATGCGAAGGCTGGTGACGGCGGCACCGGGGATGCTCGAGAGCAGGGTGCGACGCAGGGAGTTGCCGAGCGTGTAGCCGAAGCCCGGCTCCAGGGGCTCGATGACGAACCGCGAACGGCTCTCGGAGACAACTTCCTCCGACAGGGTGGGGCGCTGTGCGATGAGCACTGTCGATGTCCTTTCCTACGGCGACCGCTATTTGACGCCGGGTGAACGAGCAGGAATCGAGTCCTGCGCCGGAACGAGCTCTGTCTCTCGAACCGGCCGGTGGACGGCGGCGGGCGCACTGGGTGCGGCCTGCCGCCGTCCGACGTGAAGAAGGATCAGTTCTTCGAGTAGAGCTCGACGATGAGCTGCTCGGTGAGCTGGCTGTCGATCTGCTCACGCGTCGGCAGCTGGTGGATGAGCACCTGCAGCGTGCCGGGCACGACGTGCAGCCACGCCGGGACCGGACGCTCGCCGAACGTCTCGCGA
The DNA here is from genome assembly GCF_015070805.1 of Dermacoccus barathri. Taxonomy (NCBI): domain Bacteria; kingdom Bacillati; phylum Actinomycetota; class Actinomycetes; order Micrococcales; family Dermacoccaceae; genus Dermacoccus; species Dermacoccus barathri. The sequence continues at coordinate 37,248 of NZ_JADCTK010000001.1, forward strand.
GCGAGCTGGATCGGGAAGGCCTCGCGCGACTTCTCGCGGACCGTGATGATGTCGTACTGCTCCACGCGGTAGGACGGAACGTCGACGCGCTTGCCGTTGACCTCGAAGTGACCGTGCGTCACGAGCTGACGAGCGGCACGACGGGTGCGGGCAAGGCCTGCGCGGTAGATGACGTTGTCGAGGCGGGACTCGAGGATGACGAGCAGGTTCTCACCGGTCTTACCAGGACGGCGCGCGGCCTCCTTGTAGTAACGGATGAACTGCTTCTCCATGACGCCGTAGGTGAAGCGAGCCTTCTGCTTCTCCTGCAGCTGGTGGAGGTACTCCTTCTCCTGGACGCGGCCGCGGCCGTGCTGTCCGGGCGGGAAGGGGCGCATCTCGAAGTTCTTGTCGCCACCGACGAGGTCGGTCTTGAGTCGACGCGACTTCTTGGTGATCGGGCCGGTGTAACGGGCCATGGTGGGTTGTCTCCTAGTTCGTCAGGAAGGTCGTGCGGATCTGGTGATCAGACGCGACGACGCTTGGGCGGGCGGACGCCGTTGTGCGGCGTGGGCGTGACATCGCTGATCGCGCCGACCTCGAGGCCGGTTGCGGTGAGCGAGCGGATGGCGGTCTCACGACCGGAACCCGGGCCCTTGACGAAGACGTCGACCTTGCGCATGCCGTGGTCCATGGCACGACGCGCGGCGGCCTCGGCGGCCATCTGCGCTGCGTAGGGGGTCGACTTGCGGGAGCCCTTGAAGCCAACCTGGCCCGCGGACGCCCACGAAATCACGGCACCGGTGGGGTCCGTGATGGAAACGATGGTGTTGTTGAACGTGCTCTTGATGTGGGCCTGGCCCGCAGCAACGTTCTTCTTCTCCTTGCGGCGCACCTTCTTGGCGCCCGCGGCCGTACGGCTCTTGGGAGGCATAGTTCGAATCTCCTGTTTCGACGCTCGTTAGAGGAAGTAGTCGTGCTCAGCGTGAGCTGAGTGACTTACTTGGCCTTCTTCTTGCCGGCCACGGTGCGCTTCGGACCCTTGCGGGTACGAGCGTTCGTCTTGGTGCGCTGACCGTGCACGGGCAGGCCACGGCGGTGGCGCAGACCCTCGTAGCTACCGATCTCGACCTTGCGGCGGATGTCGGCGGCGATTTCACGGCGCAGGTCACCTTCGAGGCGGAAGCTGGCCTCGAGGTGGTCACGCAGCTTGACGAGATCTTCCTCGGTGAGGTCGCGGACACGGGTGTCCGGGTTGACGCCGGTTGCTGCCAGCGTCTCCTGAGCGCGGGTGCGTCCGACGCCGAAGATGTAAGTGAGGCCGACCTCGACGCGCTTCTCGCGCGGCAGGTCGACACCGATGAGACGTGCCATGAGTTCTCCTGAATCATGAGCGGAGGTCTGGAGCAACACCGGTCCCGCTATGGCGTGAACCCCGTTGCCGATGTCGGCGGGTCCGCGGGTCCCCGGCCTCCGCGCCGGGGGTGACGTCCACTGGCGTGTCTCGTGAACAGATCGCTGTTTCCATCGCTCTGATGAGATCTCGACGACGATCCGCGTGCGGATCTCGTCAGAGCCCAGTGGGGCCGGGTGCTGCAGTTGTTTTTGCTGCGTCCTGTGGAAGACGCTGCGAGCAAGATGCTCTAGGCGATGATCAGCCCTGGCGCTGCTTGTGGCGCAGGTTGTCGCAGATCACCATGACGCGCCCGTTACGGCGAATCACCTTGCACTTGTCGCAGATCTTCTTGACGCTCGGCTGAACCTTCATCTGCCTGCTGTCTTGTCGATCGCGCCCCTGACACGCGAGCCGCGCTGCATCCGCGAGGGAGCAGCGCGCCGGCCAGGGACTGGGTTGAATCAGCGGTAACGGAAAACGATACGGCCGCGGGTCAGGTCGTACGGCGAGAGCTCCACCACGACCCGGTCCTCAGGGAGGATTCGGATGTAGTGCTGACGCATCTTGCCCGAGATGTGAGCGAGCACCTTGTGACCGTTCGTCAACTCGACCCGGAACATTGCGTTCGGGAGAGCCTCGACGATCGTGCCCTCGATCTCGATGACACCGTCCTTCTTGGCCATGTCCTCCGCATTTCGCTGAGCGATCCCACCCCGGTTGGGTGTGATCTCGTGCAGGTCCGCGACACGCCGTGACCCAGGTTCGGGAAGGGTGTGACAAACAGACCGTTCACCAGTCTACGATCAGCGTCCGCCATCCCCAAATCGGGGATGGCGGGCGCCGAGGCACACGCCTGAGAAGGCGCACGGACACCTCAGTCGTCGAGCCCTCCGTAGAGGTCGCCGAGCGCGCTGCGCCCGCCGTCGTGCGCGGTGAGAACCCACAGGCCGCGCTCGGTGACGGCGACCGTGTGCTCGAAGTGGGCGGCGAGCGAGCCGTCGTCGGTCTTGACCGTCCAGCCGTCGTCGAGTTCGTGGGTCTCGTACGTTCCGAGCGTCACCATCGGCTCGACGGCGACAACCAGGCCGGTCTCGACCTTCGGCAGCCGCTCCGAGACTGCCTCGTTGTAGACCGTCGGCTCCTGGTGCAACTCGCGCCCGACGCCGTGGCCCGTGTACCCGTCGACGATCTCGAAGTCGGCCAGTTCGGCGTACCTTGTGCGCAGGGCGGCTTCGACCTGGGAGCCGACGTCGTTGAGGCGCTTGCCGGCGGCAAGGGCTCGAATGCCGGCCCACATCGAACCTTCGGTCGCGAGGACGAGGGAACGCACGGCATCGCCCCCGGCGGCCGCGATCAGCCCTGCTTCGTCGAGGTGGGGGTCCTCCCCCGCGTGACGAGCCGCCACCCGTGCGGCGCCGGCCGGGTTGTCGTCGCTCGCGCCGACGACGAACGTCAGCGCGGAGTCGCCGTGCCAGCCGTCGACGATCGCACCGCAGTCGAGGGAGACGACGTCGCCCTCGCTCAGGACCCGGGGCCCGGGGATGCCGTGAACAACCTCGTCGTTGACCGAGATGCACAAGGTGGCCGGGAAGCCGTGGTAGCCGAGGAAGGAGGGCGTGGCGCCACGCTCACGCATGTGGTCGTGGGCGACGGCGTCGACGTCCTGCGTCGTCATGCCGGGACGGGCGGCGAGCGCGGACGCACGAAGCGCCGAGCCGGTCACGAGACCGGCCCGGCGCATCGCGCGGATGTCGTCGCTCGACTTCAGGGGAAGGCGAGTGCGTCCGAACATCAGCGTGCCGAGGAAACCTGATCGAGCGCGGCGTTGATGCGAGCCTCGACCTCGTCCATGGAACCCATGCCGTCGATCTGGACGAGCAACCCGCGTTGCGTGTACGCCTCCGCGAGCGGTGCAGTCTCACGCACGTACAGCTCCTGGCGCTCGCGAATCACTTCTTCGGTGTCATCGCTACGACCCGAGGTCTCGGCGCGCTTGACGAGTCGTTGCACGACTTCCTCCGCGTCGACCGTGAGCTCGAGGACGGCGTCGAGCGCCTCACCTTTCTCCGCGAGCATGGCGTCGAGAGCATCCACCTGGTTCGCCGTGCGGGGGTAGCCGTCGAGGAGGAAGCCGGCCTTCGCGTCGTCCTCGGCCAGACGGTTCTTGACGATCTCGTTGGTGATCTCGTCCGTGACGTAACCGCCCGAGGCGAGGATGTCCTTCACCTTGAGACCGAGCTCGGTCTCGTTCTTGATGTTCGCCCGGAAGATGTCACCGGTCGAGATGTGCGGGATACCGCGTCCGGCCGCGAGTCGCTCGGCCTGAGTTCCCTTGCCGGCCCCGGGAGGGCCGAGAATGATGAGTCGCATTATCGGAGGAACCCTTCGTAGTTGTGCTGCTGGAGCTTGGAGTCGACCTGCTTGACGGTCTCAAGACCCACACCGACGAGGATGAGGATCGACGCGCCACCGAACGGGAAGTTCTGGTTCGCGTTGACGAGCGCGAGGGCGATGAGCGGAATGAGCGCAAGCACCGCGATGTAGATGGCACCCACCGTCGTGATGCGGTTCAGCACGTAGCTGAGGTACTTCGCCGTCGAGGATCCGGCGCGCACGCCCGGGATGAAGCTGCCGGCCTGTTTGAGGTTGTCGGCAACCTCGTCGGGCTGGTACGTGATCGAGACGTAGAAGAACGTGAAGAACACGATGAGCACCGTGTACACGGCCATGTACAGCGGGTGGTCGCCTCGCGCGAAGTAGGTGTTGATGATCTCCACCCACTTCGGCGGGTTGGTCGAAGATCCCTGGAACTGCGCTACGAGCATGGGCAGCGAGAGCAACGACGTCGCGAAGATGATCGGGATGACGTTGGCCATGTTGACCTTGAGCGGGATGTACGTCGTCGTCCCGCCGTAGGAACGGCGACCGATCATGCGCTTGGCGTACTGCACCGGAATGCGACGCTGGCTGTTCTCGACGAAGACGACGGCCGTGGTGATGGCCAAACCCATGACGACGACGATGAGGAACTTGCCCCAACCCTGATCGCGGATCGCCCAGATGCTCTGCGGCACGCTGGCGGCGACGGCGGTGAGGATGAGCAGCGACATTCCGTTGCCGATTCCACGCTCCGTGACCTGCTCACCGAGCCACATGATGAGGCCCGTGGCCGCCGTGAGCGTGATGATCATGATGAGGATCGTCGGGATCGAGTCGTCCGGCATGATCGTCGAACACGTCGCCGGCGAGCCACCCAGGATCGAGGACGGGTTGCGGGCCGCCGTGATGAGCGTCGAGCTCTGCAACAGAGCGAGAGCGATCGTCAGATAACGCGTGTACTGCGTCATCTTGGCCTGGCCGCTCTGGCCTTCCTTCTTCAACTGCTCGAAGCGGGGAATGACCACTGTGAGCAACTGAACGATGATGCTCGCGGTGATGTACGGCATGATGCCGAGCGCGAAGATCGACAGCTGGAGCAGCGCGCCACCGGAGAACAGGTTGGCCAGGCCGAGGAGGCTGCCCGATCCGGTCGCCGCCTCCTGGCACTTCTTCACCAGGTCGAAGCTGATGCCGGGCGTCGGGATGTGCGACCCGAGCCGGAACAGCGCCATGATGGCCAGCGTGAACAGGATCTTGTTCCGCAGTTCGGGCGTCCGGAAGGCGCGTCCAAAACTGGTGAGCACTACAACCTCCTGCGCCACGCGCTTACGTGGCAGGTGTTTGGATCGATCCGTCGGGCCAGGAGGCCGTCAGGTGAGTTCGCGACTCGGGCGCGGGTACGCCGGGCGCAAGCATCAACGGATGAACGATACCTGTCTGTTCCCCCGTAATGCGAAGAACCCCGGCCCGGGCGGTCACATCGTGACTCCCCCGGACCGGGGTTCATCGGTCGAACAGTGCGTCACTCAGCGGTGACGGAACCGCCGGCGGCCTCGATCTTCTCCTTGGCCGAAGCCGAGAACTTCTGGGCCGTGACGTTCACCTTGATGGTGATGTCACCGGTGCCGAGCACCTTGACCGGCTGGCCCTTGCGGACCGCACCCTTCTCGACGAGCGCAGCGACGTCGACGTCGCCACCGTTCGGGAAGAGAGCCGAGATCTTGTCCAGGTTCACAACCTGGTACTCGACCTTGAACGGGTTCTTGAAGCCGCGGAGCTTGGGCAGACGCATGTGCAGCGGCGTCTGGCCACCCTCGAAGCGGGCGGGAACCTGGTAACGAGCCTTCGTACCCTTGGTACCACGGCCTGCGGTCTTACCCTTCGAGCCCTCACCGCGACCGACACGGGTCTTCGCGGTCTTGGCTCCCGGGGCGGGACGCAGGTTGTGGATCTTCAGGGTCGAACCGCCCGTAGCTGCCTTGGTGTCAGCCATTGTCAGTCAACCTCCTCGACGGTCACGAGGTGCGCGACCGCGCGGACCATGCCACGGAACTCGGGGCGGTCCTCCTTGACGACCGTGTGGCCGATGCGCTTGAGGCCCAGCGAACGCAGGGTCTCGCGGTGCTGCGGCTTGCCACCGATCTCGGAACGGATCTGGGTCACCTGGAGCTTAGCCATCACGCATCAGCTCCTGCCGACATCGCGTGCTGCATCGCTGCCGGGGCAACTGCGTCGAGCGGCAGACCACGGCGGGCGGCGACAGCCTCCGGACGCTCGAGACCCTTGAGGGCCGCGACCGTCGCGTGGACGATGTTGATCGAGTTCGACGAACCCAGGGACTTCGACAGGACGTCGTGGATACCTGCGCACTCGAGCACGGCGCGAACCGGACCACCGGCGATGACACCGGTACCCGGCGAAGCCGGCTTCAGCAGGACGACGCCTGCGGCGTCCTCACCCTGGACGGGATGCGGGATGGTGCCCTGGATGCGCGGGACGCGGAAGAAGTTCTTCTTCGCCTCCTCGACACCCTTGGCGATGGCGGCCGGAACTTCCTTGGCCTTGCCGTATCCGACACCCACGGTGCCGTCACCGTCACCGACGACCACGAGGGCGGTGAAGCTGAAGCGACGACCACCCTTCACGACCTTGGCGACACGGTTGATGGTGACGACGTTCTCGACGTACTGGTTGCGCTCTTCCTCGCGACCGCGGCCACGGCCGCCGTCACGACGACCGCCGTCACGACGGTTGTCACGCTGGTTGTTGTCGCGCTCGCCGCCCGTCTGAGCGGTACCGGCGCCTCGACGCTGGGGTCCAGCCATCAGACATTCCTCTTCTCGGCGTTGTTCTTGTTGGTCATCACAGGCTCAGGCCACCCTCGCGGGCACCGTCGGCGATCGCGGCGACGCGACCGGCGTACCGGTTACCACCACGGTCGAAGACGACGGCCTCGATGCCGGCAGCCTTCGCGCGCTCGGCGACGAGCTCACCGACCTTGCGGGCCTTGGCGGACTTGTCACCGTCGAAGGTGCGCAGGTCGGCTTCCATGGTGGAAGCGGACGCAACCGTCTTACCGACGGTGTCGTCGACGACCTGGACGAAGACGTGACGGCTGGAACGCGAGACGACCAGACGGGGACGGACAGCCGTACCCGTGACCTTCTTGCGCAGACGCAGGTGGCGACGGCCACGAGCTGCGGACTTGGACGCAGAACGCTTGACGATCTTTGCCATGGCTTACTTACCAGCCTTTCCGACCTTGCGGCGGATGTGCTCGCCTTCGTAGCGGACACCCTTCGCCTTGTACGGGTCGGGCTTGCGCAGCTTGCGAATGTTGGCCGAGATCTCGCCGACGAGCTGCTTGTCGATACCGGAGACCGAGAAGCGCGTGGGGTTCTCGACGGCGAAGGTGATGCCCTCGGGCGCCTTGACGAGAATCGGGTGCGAGTAACCCAGAGCGAACTCCAGGTCGCTGCCCTTGGCCGTGACGCGGTAACCCGTGCCGTGGATCTCGAGCTTCTTGGTGTAGCCGTCGGTGACACCGACGACCATGTTGTTGATGAGGCTACGCGTGAGGCCGTGACGCGAGCGCGAGTCGCGCTCGTCGTTCGGACGCGTCACCTCGACGGAACCGTCCTCGCCCTTGGCGACGGTGATCGGCGCGGGAACCGTCAGGTCGAGGGTGCCCTTGGGGCCCTTCACCGTGACGTCCTGGCCGTCGATGGTCACCTCGACACCGGACGGGACAGGAACCGGGAGACGTCCAATACGTGACATCTGTTTCTCCTCCTAATTCCTGATTACCAGACGTAGGCGAGGACTTCCCCGCCCACACCCTTCGCGGCTGCCTGCTTGTCGGTCAGGAGGCCGGACGACGTGGAAATGATGGCAACACCGAGGCCACCGAGAACCCGCGGGAGGTTCGTGGACTTGGCGTACACGCGAAGACCGGGCTTCGACACGCGACGCACGCCGGCGATGGCGCGCTCACGGTTCGGGCCGTACTTCAGGTTGATCGTGAGCGTCTTGCCGACGCGGGCGTCCTCGACGGTCCAGCCGGCGATGTAACCCTCGCGCTCGAGAATCTCAGCGATGTGGGACTTCAGCTTCGAAAACGGCATGGACGTCGAGTCGTGGTGCGCCGAGTTGGCGTTCCGGACTCGCGTCAACATGTCCGCGATCGGGTCGGTCATGGTCATTGGGCTTCTCCGCCCTTCCTCACCGGGGTTTCAACCACTCCTGGTCGACCTACGGTGTAGAGAGAATTGTGGGAGTTGTGAGTTCTTACCAGCTGGACTTGGTGACGCCGGGCAGCTCGCCGGCGTGCGCCATTTCCCGCAGGCAGATACGGCAGAGGCCGAACTTGCGGTAAACCGAGTGCGGACGGCCACAGCGCTGGCAGCGCGTGTAGGCACGGACGCCGAACTTCGGCTTCTTGTTCGCCTTGTTGATCAGTGCGGTCTTCGCCATCGTCACTTCTCCTTGAACGGGAATCCGAGGGCGCGCAGCAGGGCGCGGCCCTCGTCGTCGTTGGCGGCCGTGGTCACAACGGTGATGTCCATGCCGCGCACGCGGTCGATCTTGTCCTGGTCGATCTCGTGGAACATCGACTGCTCGTTCAGACCGAACGTGTAGTTGCCGTTGCCGTCGAACTGCTTCGGCGACAGGCCGCGGAAGTCACGGATACGCGGGAGCGCAACCGAGACCAGACGGTCGAGGAACTCCCACATGCGGTCGCCACGCAGCGTGACGTGCGCACCGATGGGCATACCCTCGCGCAGCTTGAACTGAGCGATGGACTTGCGCGCCTTGGTGACGGCCGGCTTCTGGCCGGTGATCGCCTCAAGGTCGCGGATGGCGCCCTCGATCAGCTTGCTGTCCTTCGCGGCGTCGCCGACACCCATGTTGACGACGACCTTGACGACACCCGGAACCTGCATCGCGTTGGCGAAGTTGAACTCGCCCTGCAGCTGGCCCTTGATCTCGTCGGCGTAGCGCGTCTTGAGACGCGGGGTGGTCTTGGTGGTCTCAGACATCACAGGTCCTTACCGGAACGCACGGCCACGCGGGTACGCACGTTCTTGGTCTTGCCGTCGCGCTCGACCTGCTCGACGCGGGTGCGCACACGGGTGGGCTTGTTCGTCTCAGGGTCGACCAGGGCCACGTTCGAGACGTGGATCGGCGCCTCGACGACCGTGAGGCCGCCGGTGCCGGCACCGGGCTGACCGGCCTTGACGTGCTTCGTGACGCGGTTGATGCCCTCGACGAGGACTCGCTGCGTCTCCGGGAACACGGCAATGACCTTGCCCTGCTTGCCCTTGTCGCCACCGTTCTTCTCGGAACGGCCGCTGATGACCTGGACGAGGTCGTTCTTCTTGATCTTCATCTTGGCCGCCATGGTTCAGAGCACCTCCGGGGCAAGCGAAATGATCTTCATGAACTTCTTGTCGCGCAGCTCGCGCCCGACCGGGCCGAAGATGCGCGTACCACGCGGGTCGCCGTCGCCCTTGAGGATGACGGCCGCGTTCTCGTCGAAGCGAATGTAGGAACCGTCTGCACGACGGCGTTCCTTCTTGGTGCGAACGATGACGGCCTTGACGACGTCACCCTTCTTGACGTTGCCACCGGGGATGGCGTCCTTGACGGTGGCCACGATGGTGTCACCGATGCCGGCGTACCGACGGCCAGAGCCACCGAGCACGCGGATGCACAGGATCTCCTTGGCACCGGTGTTGTCGGCGACACGAAGTCGCGACTCCTGCTGAATCACAGTTTCTACTCCTGTCGTCTCACTGGTTCTCGCCCTACCTGAGCGAGCCTTGCGGAACGTTTAATGGTCTCATACCGGTCCGCACAGCCAAAAACCGGGGTAATCTGCGCCCTCCCACGGGGGACGAGCAGGCTCGTCCCCCGTGGTGTGCGTGGCTCAGAACGTCCCCGGCTCCGGCTGTGCCATCCGGTTTACTTGGCGCGCTCGAGGATCTCGACGATGCGCCAGCGCTTGGTTGCCGACAGCGGGCGGGTCTCCATGATGAGCACGCGGTCGCCGATACCGGCGCTGTTCTGCTCGTCGTGGGCCTTGACCTTGCTGCTACGGCGCATGACCTTGCCGTAGAGCGCGTGCTTGACTCGGTCCTCGACCTCGACGACGACCGTCTTGTCCATCTTGTCGCTGACGACGTAGCCCTGGCGCGTCTTGCGGTAGTTACGCTCGGCGCTCTCGCTCACGGCGGTCTCCTGCTTGTCGTTCATCTTCAGCCAACCTTCTCGTCACGGCCGATGTTGAGCTCGCGCTCACGCATCTCCGTGTAGATACGCGCGATGTCCGTGCGGACGGAACGCAGACGTGCCGAGCTCTCGAGCTGGCCGGTAGCCGACTGGAAGCGCAGGTTGAAGAGTTCCTTCTTCGCCTCTGCGAGCTTCGTAGCCAGCACCTCGTCCGTCATCTCGCGCAGTGCCTGCGGCTGCAGGTCCTCCGAACCCTTGGCCATCAGATGTCACCACCTTCACGCGCGACGAAGCGGCACTTCATCGGCAGCTTGTGCATCGCCAGGCGCATGGCCTCACGAGCAACTTCTTCGGACACACCGTTGACCTCGAACATGACGCGGCCCGGCTTGACGTTGGCGACCCACCACTCCGGCGAACCCTTACCGGAACCCATGCGGGTTTCGGCCGGCTTCTTCGTGAGCGGACGGTCCGGGTAGATGTTGATCCACACCTTTCCGCCACGCTTCATGTAGCGCGTCATGGCGATACGAGCGGACTCGATCTGACGGTTGGTGACGTAGGCCGGCTCGAGAGCCTGGATGCCGTAGTCGCCGAACGTCACCTCGGTGCCGCCCTTGGCCATACCCGTACGCTTCGGGTGGTGCTGCTTGCGGTGCTTCACACGACGGGGAATAAGCATCAGGCTTCAGCTCCCTCGGTCTTCGGGGCGGACTCGGTGGTCTCGGTGGCCACGTCGTTCGCCTGTGCGGTCTGCTCCGAACGCTGGCCGCGACCGCGACCGCGCTCTCCACGCTCACCGCGGGGACCGTCGCCACGACGACCGCGCTGCGGACGCTGCGGGGCGGCGGCCTGCTCGCGAGCGAGCTCCTTGGCCGTCAGGTCACCCTTGTAGATCCAGACCTTGACGCCGATGCGACCGAACGTCGTCTTGGCCTCGAAGAAGCCGTAATCGATGTTCGCGCGCAGCGTGTGCAGCGGCACACGACCCTCACGGTAGAACTCCGAACGGCTCATCTCTGCGCCGCCCAGACGGCCGGAGCACTGGACACGGATGCCCTTGGCGCCGGCGCGCTGTGCGGACTGGATGCCCTTGCGCATCGCGCGTCGGAAGGACACGCGGGCCGAGAGCTGCTCGGCGATGCCCTGGGCGACGAGCTGAGCGTCGGCCTCGGGGTTCTTGACCTCGAGGATGTTCAGCTGGACCTGCTTGCCCGTGAGCTTCTCCAGGCGACCGCGCAGGCGGTCGGCCTCGGCGCCGCGGCGACCGATGACGATGCCCGGGCGAGCGGTGTGGATGTCGACGCGAACGCGGTCACGCGTGCGCTCGATGTCGACGCGGGCGATGCCGGCGCGCTCCATGCCCTCCGAGAGGAGCTTGCGGATCGCGACGTCTTCCTTGACGTAGTCGCTGTAGCGCTGACCCGGCTTGGTCGAGTCGGCGAACCAGCGGCTCTTGTGCTCGGTGGTGATACCGAGGCGGAAACCGTTCGGGTTGATCTTCTGACCCATCAGCGGTTACCTCCCTTCGAGTCGCGCTCGCCCACAACGATCGTGATGTGGCTCGTGCGCTTGAGGATGCGGCTTGCGCGACCCTGAGCGCGCGGACGGAATCGCTTCATGGTCGGACCCTCGTCGACGAACGCGGTCTTGACGACCAGCGCGTTCTCGTCGAAGGCCACGGAGTTCTTGTCCGCCGTGAATCGTGCGTTCGCAATGGCGCTGTTGAGCGTCTTGAGAACCGGCTCGCTGGCCGCCTGCGGAGCGAACTGCAGCAGCGCGATCGCGTCAGCGGCCTGCTTGCCACGGATCATGTCCACGACGCGGCGGGCCTTCATCGGCGTTACGCGGACGTGCCGCGCCTGCGCCTTGGCTTCCATCGCTGTCCCTTTACTTTCGTCAGTCATGGTGGAGTACCCCCGCCGCGTCAGCGACGGCGACCCTTCTTGTCGTCCTTCTCGTGACCCTTGAAGGTACGAGTAGGAGCGAACTCACCCAGCTTGTGGCCGACCATGCTCTCGGTCACGAAGACCGGGACGTGCTTGCGGCCGTCGTGCACGGCCAGGGTGTGGCCGAGCATGTCCGGGGTGATCATCGAGCGGCGCGACCACGTCTTGATGACGTTCTGCGTGCCGGCGGCGTTCTGGGCTTCGACCTTCTTCGCGAGGTGATCGTCGACGAAGGGGCCCTTCTTGAGGCTACGAGGCATTTCGAAAGGCTCCTATCAGCGCTTCTTGCCAGTGCGACGGCGACGCACGATGAGCTTGTCGCTGTCCTTGTTCGGGCGGCGGGTGCGGCCTTCCTTCTGGCCCCACGGGCTGACGGGGTTACGACCACCAGAGGTCTTACCCTCACCACCACCGTGCGGGTGGTCCACCGGGTTCATGGCGACACCGCGGACGGTCGGGCGCTTGCCCTTCCAACGCATGCGGCCAGCCTTACCCCAGTTGATGTTGCTCTGCTCGGCGTTACCCACCTCGCCGATCGTCGCGCGGCAGCGGACGTCGACGTTGCGGATCTCACCGGAGGGCATACGCAGCTGGGCGTAGGGGCCGTCCTTGGCGACGAGCTGAACGCGAACGCCCGCGGAACGGGCGATCTTCGCGCCACCGCCGGGGCGGAGCTCGACGCAGTGGATGACCGTACCGACGGGGATGTGACGCATCGGCAGATTGTTACCCGGCTTGATGTCGGCCTCGGGGCCGTTCTCGATGCGGTCACCCTGCTTGAGGCGGTTCGGCGCAATGATGTAGCGCTTCTCGCCGTCGGCGTAGTGAAGCAGCGCGATGCGGGCGGTGCGGTTGGGGTCGTACTCGATGTGAGCGACCTTGGCCGGGATACCGTCCTTGTCCGCGCGGCGGAAATCGATCACACGGTAGGCGCGCTTGTGGCCACCACCGATGTGACGGGTCGTGATGCGACCGGAAGCGTTGCGGCCACCGGTCTTGGAGAGCGGGCGCACCAGCGACTTTTCGGGCGTGGAGCGAGTGATCTCGACGAAGTCGGCCACACTCGAGCCACGACGACCGGGGGTCGTGGGCTTGTACTTGCGAATAGCCATGGGTCTAAGTCGTCCTCAGTCTTGGATTGATTCGGCGATCGTCATCTGTTGGTCAGGAAGCCTGACCGAAGATGTCGATGTTGCCTTCCGTGAGCGAGACGATGGCGCGCTTGGTGTCCTTGCGCTTACCCATGCCGAAACGCGTACGGCGCGTCTTGCCCTTGCGGTTCAGCGTGTGCACCGAAGCGACCTTGACGTCGAAGATCTGCTCGATGGCGATCTTGATCTCCGTCTTGTTCGCACGGGGGTCAACGATGAACGTGTACTTGCCTTCGTCGAGGAGCGCGTAAGACTTCTCCGACACCACCGGCTTAATGATGACGTCGCGCGGGTCCTTGTTCAGCGTGCTCACTTGTTCTCCTCCTCCACCTTCTGAGCGGCGGCGCCGCCGGCGACGAAGCCGTCGAACGCAGCCTTCGTGAAGACGATGTCGTCGGCGCACAGCACGTCGTACGTGTTGAGCTGGTCGGCCCACAGAACGTGAACGTTCGGCAGGTTGCGAACGCTGAGCTCGGAGACCGAGTCGAAGCGATCGATGACGACGAGCAGGTTCTTGCGGTCGGACAGCGACGCGAGGAACTTCGCGGCGGCCTTCGTCGACGGGGTCTCGCCCGCGACGACCGACTCGAGAACGTGGATGCGCTCGAAGCGTGCACGGTCCGACAGGGCGCCACGCAGAGCGGCGGCCTTCATCTTCTTGGGCGTGCGCTGGCTGTAGTCACGCGGCTGCGGGCCGTGGACGGTGCCACCGCCGGCGAACTGCGGCGCGCGGGTCGAGCCCTGGCGGGCGCGACCGGTGCCCTTCTGGCGGTAAGGCTTGCGGCCACCGCCGCGGACCATGCCGCGGGTCTTGGTGGCGTGAGTGCCCTGACGAGCTGCTGCGAGCTGAGCCACCACGACCTGGTGGATCAGCGGCACGTTGGTGACAACGTCGAAGATGTCAGCCGGCAGTTCGACAGAACCGGACTTCTTGCCCTCAGGGCTCAGGATGTCAACGGTAGTCATGCTCAGGCTCCCTTGAGTGCCGTACGCACGAGAACGACAGCGCCCGCGGGGCCGGGAACGGCACCCTTGATGAGCAGCAGACCCTTCTCGGCGTCGACGGCGTGGATCTGGAGGTTCTGGGTGGTCTGGCGAACGCCGCCCATGCGACCGGCCATACGCATGCCCTTGAAGACACGACCCGGCGTGGCGCAGCCACCGATCGAGCCCGGCTTGCGGTGGTTACGGTGCGCACCGTGCGAGGCCGAGACACCGGCGAAGCCGTGACGCTTCATGACACCGGCGAAACCCTTGCCCTTGGTGCGGCCGACGACGTCGACCTTCTGGCCGGCCTCGAAAGCCTCGGCCGTGATCTCCTGGCCGAGCGAGTACTCGCCGGCGTCGGAGGTGCGCAGCTCGACCAGGTGACGACGCGGCGTGACGCCGGCCTTCTCGAAGTGGCCGGTCAGCGGCTTGGTGACCTTGCGCGGGTCGATCTGGCCGTAGCCGATCTGGACCGCGTTGTAGCCGTCGGCGTCAGCGTTACGGACCTGCGTGACGACGCAGGGACCGACGGCGACGACCGTGACGGGGACGAGGCGGTTGTCGGCGTCCCAGACCTGGGTCATGCCGAGCTTCTCGCCGAGGAGCCCCTTCACGGAGCGCTCAGTGGTTGCAGTCATGAGTCAAACCCTCGCTTACAGCTTGATCTCGATGTTGACGTCAGCCGGAAGGTCGAGTCGCATGAGCGAGTCGACGGCCTTCGGCGTCGGGTCAACGATGTCGATGAGGCGCTTGTGCGTACGCATCTCGAAGTGCTCGCGGCTGTCCTTGTACTTGTGCGGCGACCGGATGACGCAGAAAACGTTCTTCTCCGTCGGCAGCGGCACCGGTCCGACGACCGTTGCGCCTGCACGGGTCACCGTGTCGACAATCTTGCGCGCCGAGCTGTCGATGACCTCGTGGTCATACGACTTCAGTCGGATGCGGATCTTCTGTCCCGCCATTCGCGTGAGTCTCTCTTCTCGCCAATCATGTTCAGTGCCGGCTCCCCACCCACGCGCTCGGGCGTGTCGCGACCCCTTCGGGCCGTCGCCTCCGTCGTGGAGGCGAGGGCTTTTCAGCCGGTGCTTGCGCTTCCCTGAATCGCACGTCACCCGCTCGGGGTGGTCGCACCTTCAGGAGGCGCAGAACAGGTGCGTTTCAGAGGCGGCAGTGCAGGTACGGACCTTCACCACGCGTCAAGCAACTTGTCCATAGTGCCAGATGCCTCGGCGATGGCCAAATCGGGGCGGCCGTGGCGATGGCCACACCGCGCCTTGCCCTCACACACCGACCGAGCCCACCTCGGAGCGCACCGCTCGGTTCGAGCACGGTGCGCCCCGGGCGGGCCCGTTCTGTCGAACCCCGGCACGGGACCGTGGTTCGGTCGTGTGTCGTGTTCAGGCTGTGTTCTTCGCCTCGGCCGCTGCGAGCAGCACACAGAGGGCGACACCCTCCATGGCCGTGCGTACCTCGTCGAGCGGAGGGAGCGACGGTGCGAGACGGATGTTCTCGTCCTTCGGGTCCTTGCCGTAGGGGAACGACGAGCCGGCGGGTGTCAGCGCGATGCCGGCTTCCTTGGCGAGTTCCACGACGCGTGAGGCCGTGCCGGGCACGACGTCGAGGTTGACGAAGTAGCCGCCGTGCGGCGTGTTCCATCGCGCGACGTCGTAGCTTCCGAGCCGAGCCTCGAGGGCTGCTCCGACGGCGGCGAACTTCGGCGCCATGATGTCGCGGTGCTTGGCCATGTGTGCGCGCACCCCGGCTGCGTCACCGAAGAACTCGGCGTGGGCGAGCTGGTTGACCTTGTCCGGTCCGATGGAACCGTTGCCCAGGTTCTCGAGGTACCAGGCCACGGTGTCGGGCGAGCCCGCGAGGAAGGCGACACCGGCACCGGCGAAGGTGATCTTCGACGTCGAGGCGAACATGATCGGGCGGTTCGGGTGACCCGAGGCCTGCGCGAGGCTGACGATGTCCGCCGTCTTGGCCTCCACGCCGTCGAGGTGGTGCACGGCGTAGGCGTTGTCCCAGAAGATTCGGAAGTCGGGAGCTGCGGTCGGCATCGCGGCGAGCGCGGCCGCGACCTCCTGCGAGCAGACGGCCCCCGTCGGGTTCGCGTAGGTGGGCACGACCCACATGCCCTTGATGCTCGGGTCGGTCGCCACGAGGCGGGCGCACTCGTCGGCGTCGGGGCCGTCGTCGTTCATCGGGACGGTGATCATCTCGATGCCGAACGACTCCAGGAGCGCGAAGTGGCGGTCGTAGCCGGGCACAGGGGCCAGGAAGCGAACCTTCTCCTCCTGTGCCCAGGGGCGCGGGGAGTCGAGGCCGCCACGCAGGAGGTGGTACACGAGGGTGTCGTGCATCATCGTGAGGCTCGAGTTGTTGCCCGCGACGATCTGGTCGAGCCCCACACCGAGCAGTTCGGCGAAGATGCTGCGGATCTCAGGGAGGCCCGCGAGCCCGCCGTAGTTGCGTACGTCGACGCCGTCGGCCGTCGTCTGCGAGGGGAGGGTGAGCAAGGCGTTCGCAAGGTCGAGCTGCTCGGCCGAAGGCTTGCCGCGCGTCAGATCGAGCTTCAGCCCCTTGCCCTTCAGCTGCTCGTACTCGTCATGCAGGGATGTCACCAGGCCCGCCAGGTCATCGGCGGCCATGTCGGCGAGGGTCATCGGGTTCCTTCCGGTCGCTCACAGTCGTTCTCATCCTTCCACGCACGGAGCCCCGCAGCCAGACACGTCTCACTCCCCCAACGCCGCCTCGGGTTCGAGCAGACTTCCGCGTATACGAATTCGATGGAACCTCCTGGCGCGCAGGCCCGTCAGACGTTCATCCAGCCCGGCTCACACACGAAGGAAGACGATCATGGGTAAGACGGCACGAGCTACGGTCCTTTCCCTCTCCCTCGCCTCGGCGCTGGCTCTCGGCGCCTGCGGCCCGGAGTCGGCAACCGGCGGGAGCGGTTCCTCCTCGACCACGTCGAAGTCCAGCAGCACGGACGAGGCCTCGCCGTCGACGCAGTCCGAGAAGTCGAGCGAAGACACGACGTCGCCCACGACGACGCCCTCCGACCCGACCGAGGACGCCGGCACGACGGACGAGAAGGACCAGGGGGCAGCATCACCCGAACAGGCGGCCAAGATGCCCAGCGGCCCCGTGACGAAGGCGACGCTCGTCACCGCAGGTGGCTACCAGAAGCGTCCGGACAGCAAGTACGGCGAGTTCTACGCCGTCCTCAAGGTCGACGGCACCGGCCCGGGCAAGGCCACGGTCCGCTACGACATGCTCGACGCGAGCGGCAAGGTGATCGGCACGGTCGAGGACACGATCAAGGTCGGCAAGGGCAAGGACATGATCAAGATCAGCACCAAGCTCGGCAAGGCCCCGGCGGGCATCAAGAAGGTGCGCCTCAGCCTCACCAAGAACGAGACCGACGACCGCTCGGACGACATCACGATGAGCAACGTCAAGATCAACAACGACGGCCCGAACCGCCGCCCGGTCATCACCGGCAACTACGCCGCGAACGGTGACTCGCCGGTCACCGGGATCCGGGCCATCTGCATGGACGCGAACAAGCGTGTGATCGTCGGCCACGGCCTGCCGGACGTCAAGGGCGCCAAGAGCGGCACCTTCAAGGCTGAGCTGCACGAAGCGCCGCGCGACTGGAAGGCGAGCACCTGCTTCGTCGGCCAGAGCGGCACGCTCTGAGTTCGAACGGACGTGGGCCGGGACCATCGCGTGCCCCCCGGCCCACGTTCGTGCGTTCCCCTAGTCCAGTCGATAGACCGTGACGGTTCCGGAGTGATGTACGGCATCCGCGTAATCCGCGAGGTCGGGAGAGACGTCGCTGGCCGCGGTGTCGGCGTAGAGCCAACGGACTCCCCGCCGTTGCAGTTGCTCGACGGTGGCACGGTCGGGATCGTGAAAGACCTTCTCGTTGAGCGCGAAGAGCTTCTGATCCGAGAACGGCTGCGACGTCGCCGGTAGACCGCCCCTACCTGCGTTGCGCTGCGCGGGATCGGTGTAGCCCCATGCCTCGATGAAGACCCGCCGCTCGGTCAGCGCGCTCACCCAGTAGGCGCGCGAGTCGCACTCGGCGTCCTCGGGCACCCGACAGTGGACATTGGTGGCCACGAC
Organism: Dermacoccus barathri; assembly: GCF_015070805.1. Lineage (NCBI taxonomy): Bacteria > Bacillati > Actinomycetota > Actinomycetes > Micrococcales > Dermacoccaceae > Dermacoccus > Dermacoccus barathri. The sequence continues at coordinate 55,454 of NZ_JADCTK010000001.1, forward strand.
GTCCGTCGCGCCCGAGTGATCTCGAACCCACTGTGCCGCAGACGTCTCCTGTGCGGACACGGTCCATGCCTTGTCGTCCGTCACGGTGGAGAACAGGCTTCCACCGTTGTTCTTGCCGACGTTGAACGCGGGAAAGACCAGTGCCGCTCCGAAGAGGATTCCGGCTCCGACGAGCGGCCGGTAACGACTGACCACGAGTGCACCGACGACGAGCGCCAGCGTCAGGAGCGCGAAGGCGAGCACGCTTGCCGGGATGTCCGTCCGGTCGGGCACCGATGTGCCGCTCGCCCAACGAAGGGCCAGAAGCAGCAGCCCACCGATGATGAATCCCACCGAGAGCATCTGCCACCGGCGCGAGGCGCTTCGTTCCCACAGCTCGGCGAATCCCCACCCTGCAAGGAGGGCGATGAGGGGCAGGGCGCCCATCGGGAAGTAGCCCTGCGACATCCCCGTGTGGTCCACGAGCAGGTAGGCGGCGAGGCTCGCCGCGAAGGACGCGAGCAGGAAGACGGGTGCGGGGTCCGTCCGCCACGTGCGCCCCAGGGCGACGCTCGTTGCGGCGTAGCCGTACTGCACGGCGAGAGCCACGAACAGACCGACAACGAGCACGACCACTCCCGTTGTCTCGAGATGCGGCATCACGAAGGGGCCGTGGTCGAACGTGTTCGGCGGCTCGACGTAGTGCTTGTACGGGCTCTGGTGCCGGAAGCTTGAGAAGAGTCGGATCTTGGACCCGGCGGAGCCGCCCGCGAACAGGGGCAACGCGAGGGCGATTCCGGCGAGGCAGGAACCGAAGACGATCGCGGCACCACGTCGCACCGCAGACCTGCGAACGTACACGACCCCCACCGCGAGGGCCCCGCAGCAGAAGACCGGCAGGATGCTCGACTTCGCGCCGGCGCACACGAAGGCGGTCACCAAGCAGACGATGGCGCCCTTCCAGCCGATGCGTGCTCCCCGCAGGATCGGCACGAACAGCCACGCGGCCCACAGGGTGAAGACGAGACCGAAGATCTGCGACGGGCTGGGCCAGACGAAAGCCGTCGTCGGGCCGGTCGGGCCCTTCCAGGCCATGGGCACGATGCCTGCCGGAATCACGAACAGGACGATCGCCGCCGTCCCTGCGATCCAGGCCCCGCTCAGCCTGCGCCCGACGACGAGGCAGAGGGCGAGGGCCAGAGCAACAACAGGCAGGTACCACAGGCGCGTCGCCACGTCCGACGTCGAGGTGAAGGAGCCCAGGCTCCCGGACGCCATGTAGGCGTTGCTCAACCAGTGATAGTTGAGCTGGCCGAGAACCTCGACGTGAGGAACCGTGGGCAGCGCCGTCCGTTTGAGTTCCGCAGCGATTCCAACGTGCCAGTACAGGTCCTGGTACATCGTGCTGGGACCGGGCGGGCGCGACTGGTGACGTCCGAATCCGACGAAGAGCCACGCCATCCAGAACGTCGACACGGTGAGGAGCCACAGCGAGCCGGTCGGGATGCCCCGAACCGCAGCCTCACGCTCCCCGACGCGCTCGTCGGCCACGTCGTGCTCGTCTCCGCTGAGCAGTGCCGTTCGATTCCTGGCGCGTCGCTCCAGAACGCCTGCCGCGACGAGGGCCACTACGCCGCCGGCAACCGTGAACGACGGCGCACCGACGACCTGCCACAGAAGCCAGTTCGCGAGCTGCGCCCCGATGCCCACGGCCGCGCCGATCGTGGCTCGCTCGAACCCACCGGTGGTGTAGCGCCCGACCAGGGCCCAACCGAAGACCCACCACACAGCTGTCCAGAGGGCGTACCGCAAAGCCGCAAGCGGTTCGACGTCGACGAGAACCGGAGCGGCGAACACCACGAGGAGCAGGACGACGAGTGGTGGGGCGTTACGGCGGTTCAGCACCGGAACATCCTACGGCGCCGCAGACAGTGCCCCGAGCACGGCAAAGGGCCCCGAGGCGAATGCCTCGAGACCCTTTGCGGATGGATCCCCGAAGGGATCAGATCACTTGATGATCTTGGTGACGCGACCGGCGCCGACCGTACGACCACCCTCACGGATGGCGAACTTCAGGCCCTCCTCCATGGCGATGGGCTGGATGAGCTCCACCGTCATGTCGGTGTTGTCGCCGGGCATGACCATCTCGGTGCCCTCGGGCAGGTGAACGACACCCGTGACGTCCGTCGTACGGAAGTAGAACTGCGGACGGTAGTTGTCGTAGAACGGCGTGTGACGGCCACCCTCGTCCTTCGAGAGGATGTAGACCTGACCCTCGAAGTCCGTGTGCGGGGTGATCGAACCCGGCTTGACGACAACCTGGCCACGCTCGACGTCCTCGCGCTTGACACCGCGAAGGAGCAGACCGACGTTCTCACCGGCGCGACCCTCGTCGAGCAGCTTGCGGAACATCTCGATGCCCGTGACGGTCGTCTTGGTGGCCGGGCCCTCGTGGATACCGACGATCTCGACGTCCTCGTTGACGTTCAGGACACCGCGCTCGATGCGGCCCGTGACGACGGTTCCACGACCGGTGATCGTGAAGACGTCCTCGACCGGCATGAGGAACGGCTTGTCGATGTCGCGCTCCGGCTCCGGGATGGAGTCGTCGACAGCGTTCATGAGCTCCATGAGCTTGTCGCCCCACTCGGCGTCGCCCTCGAGCGCCTTGAGCGCCGAGACCTGAACGACCGGCAGGTCGTCACCCGGGAAGTCGTAGGAGGACAGCAGTTCGCGGACCTCCATCTCGACGAGCTCCATGATCTCCTCGTCGTCGACCATGTCAGCCTTGTTCAGCGCGACGACGATGTAGGGAACGCCGACCTGGCGGGCCAGGAGGACGTGCTCCTTCGTCTGCGGCATCGGGCCGTCGGTGGCCGCGACCACGAGGATGGCGCCGTCCATCTGAGCAGCACCGGTGATCATGTTCTTCACGTAGTCAGCGTGACCGGGGCAGTCGACGTGAGCGTAGTGACGCTTCTCCGTCTGGTACTCGATGTGCGCGATCGAAATCGTGATACCGCGCTGCTTCTCCTCCGGCGCCTTGTCGATCTCATCGAACGGCGTGAAGGGGTTGAGTTCCGGGTACTTGTCGTGCAGAACCTTAGAGATTGCTGCCGTCAGCGTCGTCTTGCCGTGGTCGATGTGACCGATGGTGCCGATGTTGACGTGCGGCTTGCTCCGCTCGAACTTCGCCTTCGCCACTTGGGTCCTCCTCAGGACTTGTGTTGGTCAAACGCTTTGTCGCCTTCGGGGTTGAAGGCGCCGGGACGCGTCTGTTGTTTACAGGTTGTGTTACGGGTCTCTAGACGGGACGGACCCGTTCACTCGCCCCGGATCTTCTTGATGATCTCGTCCGCGACGCTCCGGGGAACCTCGGCGTACGAGTCGAACTGCATCGTGTAGTTGGCACGACCCTGCGTCTTGGAACGAAGGTCACCAACGTACCCGAACATCTCCGACAGCGGAACGAGGCCACGAACGACCTTGGCGCCGCTGACGTCCTCCATGGCCTGGATCTGGCCACGGCGGGAGTTGATGTCGCCGATCACGTCGCCCATGTACTCCTCGGGCGTACGGACCTCGACTGCCATCATCGGCTCGAGCAGCACCGGGTCGGCCTTACGGACGGCCTCCTTCAGTGCCATGGAGCCGGCGATCTTGAACGCCATCTCCGAGGAGTCGACGTCGTGGTAGGCGCCGTCGACCAGCGTGGCCTTGAGGCCCACCAGCGGGTAACCGGCGAGGACACCCTGCTGCATGGCGTCCTGGATGCCGTTGTCGACGCTGGGGATGTACTCACGCGGCACGCGACCACCGACGACGGCGTTGACGAACTCGTAGAGCTCGCCCTCGGACGTGTCGAGGGGCTCGAAGGTGATCTGGACCTTCGCGAACTGACCGGAACCACCGGTCTGCTTCTTGTGCGTGTAGTCGTACTTCGCGACGGCCTTGCGGATCGTCTCGCGGTACGCCACCTGCGGGGCGCCGACGTTGGCCTCGACCTTGAACTCACGCTTCATGCGGTCGACCAGGATGTCGAGGTGGAGCTCGCCCATACCACGGATGATGGTCTGGCCAGTCTCCTCGTCGAGCTCGACCTGGAAGGTCGGGTCTTCCTGAGCCAGCTTCTGGATGGCCGTGGAGAGCTTCTCCTGGTCACCCTTCGTCTTCGGCTCGATGGCGACCGAGATGACCGGCTCCGGGAACGTCATCGACTCGAGGACGATCTGGCTGCTCGGGTCGCTCAGGGTGTCACCCGTCGTCGTCTCCTTGAGACCGATGGCGGCGTAGATGTGACCAGCCTGTGCCTCGTCGACCGGGTTCTCCTTGTTGGCGTGCATCTGGAAGAGCTTTCCGATGCGCTCCTTCTTGCCCTTGGTCGTGTTGACGACCTGCGAGCCGGCGGAGATCTTGCCCGAGTAGACGCGGATGAAGGTGAGCGAACCGAAGAACGGGTGCGCAGCGACCTTGAACGCGAGGGCCGAGAAGGGCTCGTCGAGAGCCGGCTTACGCGTGATCTCCTGCTCCTCGTCACCCGGGACGTGGCCGATCATCGGCGGCACGTCGAGCGGGCTCGGGAGGTAGTCGACGACGGCGTCGAGCATCGGCTGGACGCCGCGGTTCTTGAATGCGGAGCCACACAGGACCGGGTAGAGCTCGGAGTTGACCGTGAGCTTGCGGATGCCGGCCTTGATCTCGTCCTCGGTCAGCTCCTCGCCGCTGAGGTACTTCTCCATGAGGTCGTCGTCGGACTCGGCGACACGCTCGACGAGCGCGTTGCGGTACTCCTCGGCCTTGGCCTTGAGGTCGTCCGGGATCTCCTGGATCTCGTACTTGGCACCCATGGTGACGTCACCCTTGGCGTCACCCGGCCACACGAGAGCGCGGTTGTAGATGAGGTCGACGACACCGACGAAGTCGTTCTCGGCACCGATCGGCAGCTGGAGCACGAGCGGCTCCGCGCCGAGGCGGTCCTTGATCGTCTGGACGGTGAAGTAGAAGTCAGCGCCCATCTTGTCCATCTTGTTGACGAAGCAGACGCGCGGAACGTCGTACTTGTCCGCCTGGCGCCACACCGTCTCGGACTGGGGCTCGACGCCCTCCTTGCCGTCGAAGACAGCGACGGCACCGTCGAGAACGCGCAGCGAGCGCTCGACCTCGACCGTGAAGTCCACGTGACCCGGGGTGTCGATGATGTTGATCTGGGTACCTTCCCAGAACGACGTCACAGCAGCGGACGTGATCGTGATGCCACGCTCCTTCTCCTGCTCCATCCAGTCGGTCGTCGACGCACCGTCGTGCGTCTCACCGATCTTGTGGTTGACGCCGGTGTAGAAGAGGATGCGCTCGGTCGTCGTCGTCTTGCCGGCGTCGATGTGCGCCATGATGCCGATGTTGCGGACCTTCTTCAGGTCGGTCAGCACGTCCTGTGCCACGGTGTCTCTTCTCGTTCGAAGTTCAGTATCAGTACTGGGTGAGCCGGGGTGACGGCCCGATCCATTCTACGAAGAGAACGGACCGCCACCCCAACTCGATCACCAGCGGTAGTGCGCGAAGGCCTTGTTGGACTCGGCCATCTTGTGCGTGTCCTCGCGACGCTTGACAGCGGCACCCAGGCCGTTGCTGGCGTCGAGGATCTCGTTCATCAGGCGCTCCGTCATCGTCTTCTCACGACGCTGACGCGAGTAGCCGACGAGCCAACGCAGCGAGAGCGTCGTGGCGCGGGCCGGCTTGACCTCGATCGGCACCTGGTAGGTCGCACCGCCGACGCGGCGGGACTTGACCTCGAGCGACGGACGGATGTTGTCGAGCGCACGCTTCAGCGTGACGACCGGGTCGGTGCCCGTCTTCTCGCGGCAGCCTTCGAGGGCGTCGTACACGATGCGCTCAGCGATGGACTTCTTGCCATCCACGAGGATCTTGTTGACGAGCTGCGTGACGAGCGGCGAACCGTAGACCGGGTCGACGACGAGGGGGCGCTTAGGAGCAGGACCCTTACGAGGCATTACTTCTTCTCCTTCTTCGCGCCGTAGCGGCTACGCGCCTGGTTACGGCCCTTGACACCCTGGGTGTCGAGCGAGCCGCGGATGATCTTGTAGCGCACACCGGGAAGGTCCTTCACACGGCCGCCACGCACGAGCACGATCGAGTGCTCCTGCAGGTTGTGGCCGACGCCCGGGATGTAGGCCGTGACCTCGATACCCGAGGTGAGCTTGACGCGGGCGACCTTGCGCAGAGCCGAGTTCGGCTTCTTCGGGGTCGTGGTGTAGACGCGGGTGCAGACACCGCGTCGCTGGGGGCTGCCCTTAAGAGCCGGAGTTGCAGCCTTGACGGCCTTGTCCTGGCGACCCTTACGGACGAGCTGGTTGATCGTAGGCAACCTGGTTCTCCGAACGTGTCGTTTCTGTTCCGCTCGCCGACCTGGGCCGACGAGCTCCTTGTCATGCCGCGCACCCACGCTCTCGGGCGTGTCCGGCGCGACCCCTCCCCTGCACTTTCGCGCAGACGATCCGCCGGTCCGGCGGACCTTGCCTGACATACGACTGCCCGGCGAGGGTGTGGCAATGGGCAGACTTCCGCCCAAGCACCCATCAAGAGTACCGAGTCGGGGTGCACGCGGCCAAATCCGACCTGGACCGCAACCCGACACGCCGCCTGAGGTGTCGCCACCCGGATCCCTCGACTCTCCTGCGGCGTCGTCGTCGGAGCACCCCCTCCGGAGGGGCCCGCGTCGTGCGGGTCGACGTCGGGTCGCCGCCTCTACGGTGGCCCCCGGCCCGTGCTGCCGGCCTGCGTCTACGATGTCGTTGATCCAGTCTCCGACGACTCAGGGCGAGGGCACGCACTTGCACACCATCTCCATCGTGATTCCGATCTACCAGGGTGAGACCACGTTGCCCTCGGTCATCGACGAGCTGCTCCCCTACACCGAGCCCAGCCGAACCGCGCGCGGAACCGAGTTCCAGGTGTCGGAAATCCTTCTCGTGCACGACAACGGACCCGACGCGAGCGACGACACCATGCGTGCTCTCGCCGAGGCGCACCCCGTGGTCCGTCCGGTCTGGCTGAGCCGCAACTTCGGACAGCACGCGGCGACGCTGGCGGGTATGGCGTCCACCGGCGGTGACTGGATCGTCACGATGGACGAGGACGGTCAGCACGACCCGAAGTTCATCGCCGACATGCTCGACACCGCTCTCACCCAGCAGGCGAGTCTCGTCTACAGCATGGCGCGCAACCCTCCGCCCCACGGCTTCGTACGCAATCTCGCCTCGGTGGGCGCCAAGCGTGTGCTCAGCTCCGCGTCGGGCCTGAAGAACGCCAAGGACTTCCAGAGCTTCCGCCTCATGCTGGGCTCCATCGGTCGCAGTGTCGCCGCGTACGCGGGTCCGAACATCTACCTCGACGTGGCGCTCGGTTGGGTGACGAAGGACGTCGCCACCTGCCCGATCGATCTGCGCGAGGAGGGCGACCGCCCCTCGGGCTACAACTACAAGAGTCTCTTCGGCCACTTCTGGCGGATGTTCCTCACCAGCGGTACACGCGGCCTGCGTGCCGTCAGCCTCCTCGGCGTGGTCGCCGCGATCGCCGGTCTCGTCCTCACCGTCGTCCTCGTCGTGGCGAAACTCTTCTTCGAGCCCAGCCTGCCCTCGGGGTGGCCGTCTCTCATGGTCGCGCTCCTCATCATCGGCGGCGCGATACTCATCTCGCTCGGCATGATCGCCGAGTACATCGGCGTCAACGTCAACATGGCGATGGGTAAACCCTTGTACCTCATCGTGCCCGATCCGGCTGCCGGACCCCTCGGCCGCGCCCGCGCTCAGAGCGGGCCCCAGGCCGGCGTCGAGCAGCCCGCGCGACGTGATGGCTGATCGTCCGACGCTCGTCGTCGGATCGAGCGGCCTGCTCGGTTCGTCCGTCAGCACGCTGCTCGGTGACCGGGCGTTGCGCGCCCGCGTCCGGTGGAGCACACCGGACGCGCCGGGCGACCTGGCCGCCGCGGCGAACGCTCTTCTCGCGAGTGTCGAAGACGCGCCGTGGCGCGTCATGTGGTGCGCAGGCGCCGGCGTGGTCGGCACGTCCCAGGAGGCGCTCGATCGGGAGGTCGAGGAGTTCGCCGGATTCCTCGAGCACCTCACCGCAGCGGCCGGCGACCAGCGCGGCACCGTGTTTCTGGCCTCGTCGGCCGGCGGCCTGCTCGCCGGTGCCGACGGTCCTCGGCCTTTCACCGAGGCAACCGAACCCGCTCCTCTGGCGCCCTACGGCCACGCCAAGCTCGCCATGGAGCAGGTCGCGACGAGAATCCTCGGTGACGCACATCAGCGCCTCGCCATCGGCCGCATCGCCAACCTCTACGGCCCGGGACAGAACCTGGCCAAGATGCAGGGACTCATCTCCCACCTCGGCCGCACGCTTGTCTCCGGCAGCCCGCTCGGGGTCTACGTGCCGATCGACACGATCCGCGACTACCTCTACGCCGACGACTGCGCCGCCATGGCGCTCGCCTTCGTCGAGACGGCCGAGGAGCGCGACCTCGCGCACACGACGAAGATCCTCGCCAGCGGCAACGGTGTGACGATCGGCGAGCTGATCGGCCTGCTACGTCACCTGACGAAGCGCAAGCCGCACGTCATCTACGCCGCCTCCAAGCTGGCCTCCGCGCAGTCGAGCGACCTGCGACTGCGCTCCATGGTGCTGCCGGAGCTCAACGCGTACGCCACCACTCCCCTGCCCGTCGGCGTCTCGGCGACGGTCGAGGGCATCCTGCGCCAGTTCCGCGAGGGAGAACTCGCGAGCTGACCCAGCACGCGCGAGCCCGACAGGGGTCCTCCCCATACGCACAGCTCAACTGAAACGCCGAAGGCGGCCCCGGTCGAAACCGGGGCCGCCTTCGGCGTTGGTCCTGCGAACGATCAGCTGTCGAAGCCGAGCGAAGCGTCGTCCAGGCGGACGGCCTCACCCGACCCCGGGCCGAAGACCGGGTAGTCGTACGGCTGGTAGTCCGGCAGCGCGTACATCGCGGCCTTCGCCTCTTCCGTCGGCTCGACCTTGACGTTGCGGTAGCGCGTCAGGCCGGTACCGGCCGGGATGAGCTTACCGAGGATGACGTTCTCCTTGAGGCCCAGCAGCGGGTCGCTCTTGACGTTCATCGCGGCCTCGGTGAGGACGCGCGTCGTCTCCTGGAACGAAGCGGCCGACAGCCACGACTCGGTGGCCAGCGACGCCTTCGTGATACCCATGAGCTCGCTACGACCCGACGCCGGACGTCCGCCCTCGGCGAGAGCCTGACGCGAAGAGTCCTCGAAGCGCGCGCGCTCCGCCAGCTCACCCGGGAGCAGGTCGGTGTCACCGGCCTCGATGATCGTCACGCGACGCAGCATCTGGCGCACGATGACCTCGATGTGCTTGTCGTGGATCGACACACCCTGCTGGCGGTACACGCCCTGGACCTCGTCGACGAGGTGCTTCTGCACCTCACGCGGGCCGAGGATGCGCAGCACCTGCTTCGGGTCGATCGCACCCTGCACGAGCAGCGTGCCGACCTCGACGCGGTCGCCGTCCGCGACGAGCAGGCGCGCACGCTTGCTCACCGGGTAGGCGTGCGGCTCGGAGCCGTCGTCCGGAACGAGGTGGATTCGACGGGCCTTGTCCGTCTCCTCGATCTCGATCCTTCCGGCGGCCTCGGCGATCGGGGCGACACCCTTCGGCGTACGAGCTTCGAAGAGCTCGACGACTCGGGGCAGACCCTGCGTGATGTCGTCACCGGCAGCACCACCGGTGTGGAAGGTACGCATCGTCAGCTGGGTACCGGGCTCACCGATCGACTGGGCCGCGATGATACCGACGGCCTCACCGATGTCGACGAGCTTGCCGGTGGCCAGCGAACGGCCGTAGCACTTCGCACACGTACCGACGCGGGACTCACAGGTGAGGACCGAGCGGACCTTGACCTCTTCGATGCCGGCCTCGATCAGCGCGTCGAGCGCGACGTCACCGAGGTCGTCACCGGCCTGCAGGTACGTCTTGCCGTCGATCTCGATGTCGGTCGCGACGTTACGTGCGTACACGCTCGACTCGACGTCCTCGTGCTCGACGAGCGCCCCGTCGGCGTTGCGCTGCGCGATCGGCAGGACGAGACCGCGCTTCGTGCCACAGTCCTCCTCGCGGATGATGACGTCCTGCGACACGTCGACGAGACGACGCGTGAGGTAACCCGAGTCAGCCGTACGCAGAGCGGTGTCGGCCAGACCCTTACGAGCACCGTGGGTCGAGATGAAGAACTCCAGCACCGACAGGCCCTCACGGAAGTTGGCCTTGATCGGACGCGGGATGATCTCGCCCTTCGGGTTGGCCATGAGGCCACGCATACCCGCGAGCTGACGCAGCTGGAACCAGTTACCTCGGGCACCCGAGTTCACCATGCGGTAAATCGGGTTGTCCTTCGGGAAGTTGTTCTCCATCTGCTTGGAGACCTCGTTGGCCGCCTGCGTCCAGATCTCGATGAGCTCCTGACGGCGCTCGTCGTCCGTGATGAGACCACGGTCGAACTGGAGCTGGACCTTCGCGGCCTTCGCGTCGTAGCCCTCGAGGATCTCGTTCTTGTTCGACGGCATGACGACGTCCGAGATGGCGACGGTCGTACCCGAGCGCGTGGCCCAGTGGAAACCGGTCTCCTTCAGAGCGTCGAGCGACGCCGCGACCTGGACCTTCGAGTAACGCTCCGCAAGGTCGTTGACGATGGCCGAGAGGACCTTCTTGTCAACGGGCTTGTTGATGTACTCGTAGTCCTCGGGCAGCGTGCCGTTGAAGATCGCGCGACCGAGCGTCGTACGGATCCGCAGCTCGGAGACGAAGCCGTTCTCGTCGGCCTCGACGCCCTCGGGCAGCGAGGTGCCGGCCGTCGGAACGAAGTCGCGAAGGCGAACCGAGATCGGCGTGCCGATCTTGATCTCGCCGGCGTCGAAGGCCATGCGGGCTTCGGCGACGGTCGAGAACGAACGGATGTCCTCGTCCTTGATCTCGTCGGCGTCGAGCACCTCGGAGGTGAGGTGGAACAGGCCGATGATCATGTCCTGCGTCGGCATCGTCACGGGACGACCGTCGGCGGGCTTGAGGATGTTGTTGCTCGAGAGCATGAGGATGCGGGCCTCGGCCTGCGCCTCGGAGCTCAGCGGCACGTGGACGGCCATCTGGTCACCGTCGAAGTCGGCGTTGAAGGCCGAGCAGACGAGCGGGTGGATCTGGACGGCCTTGCCCTCGACGAGCTGGGGCTCGAACGCCTGGATGCCAAGACGGTGCAGCGTCGGTGCACGGTTGAGCAGCACGGGGTGCTCACGGATGACCTCTTCGAGGACGTCCCACACGACCGGGCGAGCACGCTCGACCATGCGCTTGGCCGACTTGATGTTCTGCGCGTGCTCGAGGTCGACCAGACGCTTCATAACGAACGGCTTGAACAGCTCGAGCGCCATCTGCTTGGGCAGACCACACTGGTGCAGCTTCAGGGTCGGGCCGACGACGATGACCGAACGGCCGGAGTAGTCGACGCGCTTACCGAGCAGGTTCTGACGGAAGCGGCCCTGCTTGCCCTTGAGCATGTCGGAGAGCGACTTGAGCGGACGGTTACCCGGACCGGTGACCGGACGACCACGGCGGCCGTTGTCGAACAGCGCGTCGACGGCCTCCTGAAGCATGCGCTTCTCGTTGTTGACGATGATCTCCGGCGCACCGAGGTCGAGCAGTCGCTTGAGTCGGTTGTTGCGGTTGATCACGCGGCGGTACAGGTCGTTGAGGTCGGACGTCGCGAAACGGCCACCGTCGAGCTGAACCATCGGGCGCAGGTCCGGCGGGATGACCGGAACGCAGTTGAGAACCATGCCGGCAGGCTTGTTCTCGGTCTGCTGGAAGGCCGTGACGACGCGCAGGCGCTTGAGCGCACGCGTCTTCTTCTGGCCCTTGCCCGTGGCGATGATCTCGCGCAGCAGTTCGGCCTCGGCGTCGAGGTCGAAGTTCTCGAGGCGCTTCTGCAGTGCAGCGGCGCCCATGCCGCCCTCGAAGTACAGACCGAAACGGTCGCGCATCTCGCGGTAGAGGACCTCGTCGCCCTCGAGGTCCTGGACCTTGAGGTTCTTGAAGCGGTCCCAGACCTGCTCGAGGCGCTCGATCTGCTGGTCCGCACGCTTGCGGATCTGCGTCATCTCGCGCTCGGCGGACTCGCGCACCTTGCGGCGGGCGTCAGCCTTGGCGCCCTCCTTCTCGAGCTCCGCGAGGTCGGCCTCGAGCTTGGACGAACGCGTGTTGATGTCGCCGTCGCGACGGTTCTCGAGTTCCTTCTTCTCGACCTCGATCTGGTTCTCGAGCGACGGCAGGTCGGCGTGACGCTGCTCCTCGTCGACCGAGGTGATCATGTAGGCCGCGAAGTAGATGACCTTCTCGAGGTCCTTCGGGGCGAGGTCGAGCAGGTAGCCGAGGCGGCTCGGGACACCCTTGAAGTACCAGATATGCGTCACCGGAGCGGCGAGCTCGATGTGACCCATGCGCTCACGGCGAACCGCGGAACGGGTGACCTCGACGCCGCAGCGCTCACAGATGATGCCCTTGAAGCGGACACGCTTGTACTTACCGCAGTAGCACTCCCAGTCGCGAGTCGGGCCGAAGATCTTCTCGCAGAAGAGGCCGTCCTTCTCGGGCTTGAGGGTGCGGTAGTTGATGGTTTCGGGCTTCTTGACCTCGCCGTGCGACCACGTGCGGATGTCGTCCGCGGTCGCGAGGCCGATACGAAGCTCATCGAAGAAGTTGACGTCCAGCACTGTGCTGATTCCTTCTCTCGCCTAAATCTGAAAAGTCTGATCGTTGCTGTTGTGGTTGTCCGCACGCCGATAGGCGCGGGACCTAACGTCTGCCGGGGACCGGGGCGCGCTCGTCACGCTCGGCGCGAGCGCGCCCCGGTCTGGCCGTGATCAGACTTCCTCGACGCTGCTCGGCTCGCGGCGCGACAGGTCGATACCCAGCTCCTCGGCAGCGCGGAAGACTTCCTGCTCCGAGTCGCGAAGGTCGATCGCCGTGCCGTCGCTGCTGAGGACCTCAACGTTGAGGCAGAGCGACTGCATTTCCTTGATGAGGACCTTGAACGATTCCGGAATGCCGGGCTCGGGGATGTTCTCGCCCTTGACGATGGCCTCGTACACCTTGACGCGGCCGGTGACGTCGTCCGACTTGATGGTGAGCAGCTCCTGCAGCGCGTAGGCGGCGCCGTACGCCTCCAGGGCCCACACCTCCATCTCACCGAATCGCTGACCACCGAACTGCGCCTTACCACCGAGCGGCTGCTGGGTGATCATCGAGTACGGGCCGGTCGAACGGGCGTGGATCTTCTCGTCCACCAGGTGGTGGAGCTTGAGGATGTACATGTAGCCCACCGACACCGGGTCCGGGAACGGCTCGCCGGAACGACCGTCGAACAGCTGCGCCTTGCCGGAGTTGTCGATGAGACGCACGCCGTCACGGGTCTTGTTCGTCGAGTCGAGCAGTCCGCGGATCTCGGCCTCTCGCGCACCGTCGAACACCGGGGTGGCGATACGCGTGTTGGCGTCGGCCTGACGCGCGTCCTCGGGGATCTTGGCGGCCCACTCCGGGGTGCCCTCGATGTCCCAACCACGCGATGCGGCCCAGCCCATGTGCAGCTCGAGGACCTGACCCGGGTTCATTCGGGACGGAACACCGAGCGGGTTGAGCACGACGTCGACCGGCGTGCCGTCCTCGAGGAACGGCATGTCCTCGACCGGCAGGATCTTCGAGATGACGCCCTTGTTGCCGTGACGGCCGGCGAGCTTGTCACCGTCGGTGATCTTGCGCTTGTTCGCAACGTACACACGCACGAGCTGGTTGACGCCCGGGGGAAGCTCGTCGCCCTCCTCGCGGTCGAAGACCTTGACGCCGATGACCGTGCCGGTCTCGCCGTGCGGGACCTTCATGGACGTGTCACGGACCTCGCGGGCCTTCTCACCGAAGATGGCGCGCAGGAGGCGCTCCTCCGGCGTCAGCTCGGTCTCACCCTTCGGCGTGACCTTGCCGACGAGCAGGTCGCCGTCGCGGACCTCGGCACCGATGCGGATGATGCCGCGCTCGTCGAGGTCGGCGAGGACCTCCTCGGAGACGTTCGGGATGTCCCGCGTGATCTCCTCCGGGCCGAGCTTCGTGTCACGAGCGTCGATCTCGTGCTCCTCGATGTGGATCGAGGAGAGCGTGTCGTCCTGGACGAGACGCTGGCTGAGGATGATGGCGTCCTCGTAGTTGTAGCCCTCCCACGGCATGAACGCCACGAGCAGGTTCTTACCGAGCGACATCTCGCCACCGTCGGTCGCGGGACCGTCGGCGATGACAGCGCCTTCCTCGAGACGCTCACCCTCGGTGACCACGACACGCTGGTTGTAGCAGGTGCCCTGGTTCGAACGCGTGAACTTCGCGATGCGGTAGGTGCTGTACGTGGCGTCGTCGTTGGCGACGGTCACGAGGTCGGCGGAGACTTCCTGCACGACACCGGCCTTCGTCGCACGCACGACGTCACCCGAGTCGAGTGCCGCGCGGTACTCGATGCCGGTACCCACGAGCGGGGCCTCCGAGCGCACGAGCGGCACGGCCTGACGCTGCATGTTGGCACCCATGAGGGCGCGGTTGGCGTCGTCGTGCTCGAGGAACGGGATGAGCGCGGTGGCGGCCGAGACCATCTGACGTGCGGACACGTCCATGAAGTCGACCTCGTCGCGCGCGACGTCGCTCGCCTCGCCCCCCTTGGTGCGGGCCATCACGCGATCTTCGACGAACTCGTTGTCCTGCGTCAGCGGGGCGTTGGCCTGCGCAATGACGTAGGTGTCCTCCTCGTCGGCGGACAGGTAGACGACCTCGTCGGAGACCTTGCCGTTCTCGACCTTGCGGTACGGGGTCTCGACAAATCCGAACGGGTTGATGCGACCGTACGACGCGAGCGAACCGATGAGGCCGATGTTCGGGCCTTCCGGCGTCTCGATCGGGCACATGCGGCCGTAGTGCGACGGGTGGACGTCACGGACCTCCATGCCGGCGCGGTCACGGGAGAGACCACCCGGGCCCAGCGCGGAGAGACGACGCTTGTGCGTCAGACCGGCGAGCGGGTTGTTCTGGTCCATGAACTGCGACAGCTGCGAGGTGCCGAAGAACTCCTTGATCGACGCCACGACCGGGCGGATGTTGATCAGGGTCTGCGGCGTGATGGCCTCGACGTCCTGCGTCGTCATGCGCTCACGAACCACGCGCTCCATACGGGAAAGACCCGTGCGGACCTGGTTCTGGATGAGCTCACCGACGTTGCGGAGGCGACGGTTGCCGAAGTGGTCGATGTCGTCGACCTCGACACGCACGTCGACGTCCTCGCCGTGACGCTTGCCCTTCATCGTGTCCTCGCCGGCGTGCAGCGCGACGATGTACTTGATGGTGGCCACGACGTCGTCGACCGACAGCGTCGAGTCCTCGAGGCCGCCGTCGACACCGAGCTTCTTGTTGACCTTGTAGCGGCCGACCTTCGCGAGGTCGTAACGCTTGCCGTTGAAGTACAGGTTGTCGAGCAGCTGCTGAGCGGCCTCACGCGTCGGCGGTTCGCCCGGACGCAGCTTGCGGTAGATCTCGAGCAGCGCGGCGTCCTGGTCGGCCGTGTGGTCCTTCTCCAGGGTGGCGCGCATCGACTCGTACTGGCCGAACTCCTCGAGGATCTGAGCCTCGGTCCAGCCGAGGGCCTTGAGCAGGACGGTGACGGACTGCTTGCGCTTGCGGTCGACGCGAACGCCGACCATGTCGCGCTTGTCGACCTCGAACTCGAGCCAGGCACCGCGGCTCGGGATGACCTTGGCCGTGTAGATCTCCTTGTCGGAGGTCTTGTCGATGCTGCGCTCGAAGTACACGCCGGGGCTGCGCACGAGCTGCGAGACGACGACACGCTCGGTGCCGTTGATGACGAAGGTGCCGCGGTCGGTCATGAGCGGGAAGTCGCCCATGAAGACCGTCTGGCTCTTGATCTCGCCGGTCTCGGCGTTCATGAACTCGGCGGTGACGAAGAGGGGAGCCGCGTACGTCATGTCGCGCTCCTTGCACTCGTCGATCGAGTACTTGACGTCCTCGAAGCGGTGGTCGCGGAAGCTCAGCGACATGGAGCCGGAGAAGTCTTCGATCGGGGAGATCTCCTCGAAGATCTCCTCGAGACCGGAGCGCTCGGGGACGTCGACACGGCCCTCGGCCTTGGCGGCGGCCACGCGGGCCTGCCACTTCTCGTTGCCGAGGAGCCAGTCGAAGCTCTCGGTCTGCAACGCGAGCAGATCCGGGATTTCGAGGGGCTCACGAATTTTGGCGAAGGTGAGACGGCCGGAGGCAGTCTTCGCCGAGGACAGAGTCTGGGTCGCGGTGCGCGAGGCAGCCAAGGAGTGTTCCTTCCACAGGCCTAACAGAGCGGCTAATACGTGCCCTCAGCCCCGGACGGAACCCGAACCCCAACGCACTCGAGCGCGAGGATCGAACCCACCCGTCGTGGTGACCGGGACGCGACGCGGCCGCAGCCGGTCGAACAGTCGATCTCGTCGTCGTGCTTCGTTGGTTTTCGAGGGTGCCCAGAGACAAGGCAGCGCAAAATAGCAGAATAGTCCCCCGGTCGGGCACATGCAAGTTCGACGTCGTCGAGCGTTCGCTTCGTGCGTCGCGCTCCACCTGAGTCGATATGGAACGAGCCTCTCCCCCGAGGCTCGTATTGAGTTACATGAGGATGGCTCAGCCGGGCTCGCCAGTCAAGCACCCACACCGCGCCGCGCCCGAGCGACCGGCAAAACCCCCGTGATGACACCCCATCCGGGTGATTCGCGGCAGGTCGCCGAGCGGGCGCCCGAGGCTCCGGCTAGCCCGCCAGAGCCCCGAACCGCCCACTCAGCCTGGGCCACGGACCGACAGCGGCGACGCGCCCGTCCACGAGCACGACGACGCGGTCGGCCCGGGCCAGTGCGGCCCGCTTCGAACTCGCCCCGATGACGGTGGAGCCTCGCTCGCGCAGCGCGTTCCACAACTCCAGCTCGGTGGTGGCGTCGAGGGCGCTCGAGACGTCGTCGGCGACGATGAGTTCGGCGTTGGTGGCGAGTGCGCGCGCCAGGGCGAGACGTTGCACCTGCCCGCCCGACAGCCGCAGGCCGCGGTGACCGACCAGCGCATCGACACCCCCGGCCCGCTCGATGTCGGGCACGAGACGGGCATCGGCGACAGCCTCGTCGTACCGTCGCGGCAGACCGAGACGGATGTTGTCACCAAAGGTGCCCGACAGAACGCGGGGCGTCTGGGACACGTACGCCACCTGGCCCGGCCGCAGGAAGCTCTCCTCGTCCTCGACGACCTTCCCGTTCCACCGCAGTTCGCCGGTGTGGCGCACGAGCCCGGCGAGCGCGCCGAGCAGGCTCGACTTACCTGCGCCCACCTGACCGAGGACGAGGACGAGTTCGCCCGCCTCCACGGTGAGCGAGACGTCCTCGACGCCCAGCGTGCCGTCGTCGTGCACGGCCGAGAGGTGCTCGAGGCGCAGGCTCTCGAGCGGTTCCCCCGGCTCCTCTTGGGGCGCCGGGGCCCGGCCCGCCGCGAGGTCGACGCCCTTGGGCAGCGACGTGATGTCACGACCACCCGCGTAGGCCACCGTGGCCTGCTGCCACGCCCGGGTGCCGGGAGCCTCCGTGACCACGGCGCTGGCCACCTGGCCGAACCACTCGAACCCCATCGCCGCGTTCGCGACGAGGAGGCCCGTCGCGAGGCTCCAGACGTCCCAGACGACGCCGGCCCAGGCGATGACGACACCGGCTTCGATCGCGACGAGCGGAACGCCCTGGAGCACGGCGGCGATGCGGTGCTCCCGCACGGCGGCGTCGACGCGGCCCGCGTCCACCTGGCGCAGGTGCTCGCGCGCCTCCCGCAGACGCCCCGCCAGCTTCACGGTGCGCGCCGACTCGACGACGGAGACCAGCGCCCGGCCGAAGCGGGCACGGCTCTTCGACGCCGCAGCGGCGGAACTTCCTGCGAGGGGACGGCCGAGGGCCGAAGCAGCGGAGGAGACGAGCATGATGGCGGCGAGCACGGCACCGGTGAGCGGTGTGCCGGACACGAGCGACGTCACCGCGACGATGGCCAGACCGTTGAGGAAGTCGACCCAGCGGTCGGCGTATTTCACGAAGCGGTCGGCGTCCATCGCTCGGGCCACGACCTCGCCGGGCGGGGTGGCCTCGAGCCGCGACGTTGCCGTCTGACCGAGCAGCACGTTGAGGCGCACTCGAAGGAGCACCTCGATCCACCACCGGGGGTAGCGCGAGACGGCCCACGCGAGGATGCCCGGCCCGAGCAGCACCGCGACGAGGGAGGCGACGAGCCAGGGGCGCCACTCAGCGTCCGCGACGAGGGCCTCGACCGTCGTTCCCCACACCCAACCGGTGATGGCTCCCACCGAACCGACGAGGGAGAAGGCGAGGAAGCCCAGCCCCGGGATGGCGCCCCACAGGGGCTTGACCAGGAGCGCGTCACGGATACCCCGCCACAGCGGAGGGGCGGGGTCGACCTTGCGGGCGGCAGGCACGTCAGTGCGCCGACGAGCTCGCAGAACGGGTTGATCGTCCGGCGCCGACGGCGCGTCAGGCGTATCGGCCTCGGGTACCGAAGCGTCGGCTGCCTCCGCAGCCTCGAGGAGGCGGCTGAAGTGGCCCGGTGCCTGCGACAGCTCGTCGTGCGTGCCGAACTGCGCCACGCGGCCGCGCTCGAGCACCGCGACGAAGTCAGCGCGTTCGATGGTCGAGAGGCGGTGGGCGATGATGACCCCGGTGCGGTTCTTGAGCAGCCGCTCCGACGCCGCGACCACGCGCGCCTCCGTCACCGGATCCATCCGCGCCGTGGCCTCGTCGAGGATGACGACCTCGACGTCGCGTGCGAGCAGACGGGCGAAGGCGACGAGTTGCGCCTCCCCCGCCGAGAGCGTGATGCCTCCCGGGCCGAGCAGGGTGTCGACGCCGTTCGGCAGTCCCTCGACCCAGTCGCTCAACCCGAGCTCGGCCATGATCGCCGTCACCCGGGCATTGTCCGCCTCGCCGAAGAGCGTGACGTTCTCGGCCAGCGTGCCCGCGAGGATGTCGGTCTTCTGGGTCACCGTCCCCACAGCGGCGCGCAGGGCGTCGACGTCGAGCTCGAGCACATCACGCCCGCCGACGAACACCTGGCTCGCAGGCGGCTCGACGGCCCTGGAGACGAGGCTCGCGAGCGTCGACTTGCCGGAACCCGTGCGCCCGACGAGCGCGAGCGTCGCACCGGCGGGAAGCCGCAAGTCGACGTTCTCGAGGACGACGTCGTCGCCCGTGTAGGAGAACGTGAGGTCGCGGAACTCGAGGCTGAGATCGCCGTCGGGGACCGGATCGCCCTCGACGCGCTCGGGCTCGACCGCCATGAGCTGACGCAGTCGGGTGATGGCGCCGAGGCCGGCCTGCAGGTCGGGAAGCTGCTCGGCGAGGCGCCCGACCCGCCCGACGAAGGTGCTCGTCACGAGCACGAGCGTCACAACCTGCGAGACCGCGAGGTCACCGCGCGAGGCGAGAACGACACTGACCGCCATCGCCACGGCGAGCAGGAGATGCAGCGTCAGCCCGGAGCGAAGGATGACGCCGACTTCGAGGCGCAGCACGTCCTGGAAACGACGGTGCACCACCGACGACAGGCGCACGATGTTGGCGAGGACGAAGCCCTGGCCGAGGTTGGTGCGGATGTCGTCACGCGCGGCCACGCCCTCTTCGAACGCAGCGGCGTGCTCTGTCCACTGGGCTTCCTCGATGACCTTCCGCTCGGCGATCTTGCCCAGCAGGGGCTTGATGAGCCAGAAGGCCCCCGCGGCGAAGAGCGGGAACATCACCCACGCGGGAGTCCAGGACACGCCCGCCACGACCCACATGGGCACGAGCGCGAAGACGGTGTTGAGCACCATCCACAGCTGCATGCGCACGAGGTTGTTCACCTCGTGGGTGTCGTCGTCGACGCGGTCGAGCACCTCTCCCACGGCCTGCTCCGACAGCGCCGCGAGGGGCTGGTGCAGCACGGCGTCGACGAGGTCCTGGCGCAGCGCGCCGGCAGCCCGATCGACGACGGTGGCCCACACGTATCGACCCACCGTGTTGAGCACGGCGCTGCCGAGCAGGAGCACGGCCAGCCACGCGACGAGCCCACCCTCGGGATGTTCCGCGAGCCGCCCTGCGAGGAGCGCCGCGATCGAGGGACCCACCGACGAGACGGCCAGCGCAACGAGCGCGATCACAGCGGCGGGGCCACGCAGGCGTCGCCAGTCGACAGGAGCCCGATGGGCTTCGGAAGCCGATCGGGTGGGAGCGGACGCTGACTGCTGACTCATGGCCCGGAACACATTAGAGGCAGCCGGTGACAACCGCACACGAATATTGCCCCGACACAAACGACCATCGGGCCGCACCCGCAGGTGCGACCCGATGGTCGAAGTTCACGATCCCAGGCGAGCCCGGGACGAGATCACTTGAGCTCGACGGTGGCGCCGGCGCCCTCGAGGGACTCCTTGGCCTTGTCCGCGGTCTCCTTGTTGACACCCTCGAGAACGGGCTTCGGAGCACCGTCAACGAGGTCCTTGGCCTCCTTCAGACCGAGGGACGTCAGGGCGCGGACCTCCTTGATGACCTGGATCTTCTTGTCACCGGCAGCGGCCAGGATGACGTCGAACTCGTCCTTCTCCTCGGCAGCGGCAGCGTCGCCACCGGCAGCCGGAGCGGCACCGGCAACTGCAACCGGGGCAGCAGCGGTGACGTTGAACGTGTCCTCGAAGAGCGTCACGAACTCGGAGAGCTCGATGAGCGTCATTTCCTTGAAAGCCTCAAGGAGCTCGTCGTTGGAGAGCTTCGCCATGATGGGCGTCCTTTCTGTTCTTGTCGGATCGCAGATGTTCTCTGGCGATCCGTGCCGTGAGTGGCGTTGTGTTGGGTGCGACCTGCTCGACGGGTGTCGAGATCAGGCCTCGTCGCCACCCTCGGCGACGTCTGCGGTGGCCTCTTCGGCAGCCGGAGCTGCGTCGGAAACCGGGCCCTCGGTCTCGACCTTCGCGCGCAGGGCCTCGATTGCACGAGCGCTCTGCGACAGCGGGGCCGCGAAGAGGTAAACCGCCTGGCTGAGCGAGGCCTGGAAGCCCCCGGCCAGCTTGGCGAGCAGGGTCTCGCGGGACTCGAGGTCCGCAAGCTTGTTGATCTCCTCGGCCGACATGGCCTTGCCGTCAAGGACGCCGCCCTTGATGACGAGGAGAGGGTTGGCCTTGGCGAAGTCACGCAGCTTCTTCGCCGTCTCCACCGGGTCACCGGTGACGAAGGCGATAGCGGACGGGCCCTGGAGCTGGCCGTCGAAGGCCGTGACTCCGGCCTCGGCAGCCGCACGAGCGGTCAGCGTGTTCTTCACCACGGAGTAAGTGGCGTGCTCACGAATGGAGTTACGCAGATCGGTGATCTGCGCCACGGTCAGGCCGCGGTACTCCGTCAGCACGGCAGCATCCGAGTTGCGGAAGTTGTCCGCGAGCTCGGCAATGGCTGCATCCTTTGCGGCAGTAGCCATGCGTGCCTCCTTCGGTGGTGAATGCCAGTCGTGAGGGCGCACATGAAAAAGAGCCTCAAGCGCAGGTGCGCTGAGGCTCGAAAGCACCGATGACACGCACTCAAGGAGTGCGGCCACGATGGACGACTTAGCTCACCTACGCGGGCTGCTCACCTTCGTGAGGCCTTCGGTCGTGCGCCGCTTCGAGAAGCAACTCATGACAACCGGCGGTCATTGGTAGGTACGAGATTACCGGGGCTGACGGGGATGACCAAATCGAGCCGCAACCCCGGCGAACGACGAGACCCCACCGAGTCGAACTCGGCGGGGCCTCGTGGCGTTCTTAAGAGGGATCAGGCCTGGTCGGCCGACTCCTCCATGAGGTTGCGCGTGCGCGACTGGTCCAGCAGGATGCCGGGGCCCATCGTGGTGGCCAGCGTGGCCTTCGTGATGTAGCGACCCTTCGACGCGGACGGCTTGAGGCGCAGGATCTCCTCCAGCGCAGCCGCGTAGTTCTCGACGAGGGCGCGCTCGTCGAACGAGGCCTTGCCGATGATGAAGTGAAGGTTCGCGTGCTTGTCAACGCGGAACTCGATCTTTCCGCCCTTGATGTCGGAGACGGCCTTGGCGACGTCCATCGTCACCGTGCCCGTCTTCGGGTTCGGCATGAGACCGCGGGGGCCGAGGACCTTACCGAGACGACCGACCTTGCCCATGAGGTCCGGCGTGGCGACGACGGCGTCGAAGTCCGTCCAGCCGCCCTGAACCTTGGCGATGAGGTCGTCCGAACCGACGAAGTCGGCGCCGGCGGCCTCAGCCGCAGCTGCCTTGTCGCCGTTCGCGAAGACGAGGACGCGGGCCGTCTTACCCGTGCCGTGCGGCAAGTTGACCGTGCCGCGGACCATCTGGTCGGCCTTGCGCGGGTCGACACCGAGACGCATCGCGACCTCGACGGTGGCGTCGAACTTCGTCTCGCTCGTCGACTTGGCGATACGAACCGCCTCGAGCGGGGAGTAGAGCTTGCCGGCCTCGATCTTCTCTTCGGCCGCGCGGTAAGCCTTGCTGCGCTTCATGAGTTCTCCTTGGAACAGGTGGAGGTCGTGGTTGTACGGACCAGCGCGGGCCCAACCACTTTCGAACCGTGAGGTTCACGACGGACGGAAAGGCTCCGAACGCCGCTGATGCCACAAGGGCAACCCTTCAAGGATAGCCGAAGGGCCCAGACCACCGAAATCGGTGAGCTGGGCCCTTCGAGGACGACAGCGGTGGAGATCAGGCCATATTTTCTGGACTGAAAGCACACCGCCGGACCGTCACCTATGAAGCGAACGCGCGGCGTCCGTTCCGTCGGTGCACTTTCAGTCCGTCGTAATACCCATCGAGCGCGCCGTTCCCGCAATGATGCGCGAGGCCATGTCGATGTCGTTGGCGTTCAGGTCCTGCATCTTCATCTCGGCGATCTCGCGGATCTGGTCCTTGCTCAGGTGAGCGACCTTCGTCTTGTGGGGCTCGCCGGAGCCCTTCTGCACGCCCGCAGCCTTCTTGATGAGCTCAGCAGCCGGCGGCGTCTTCGTGATGAAGGTAAAGGAGCGGTCTTCGTAGACCGTGATCTCGACCGGGATGACGTTGCCACGCTGGGATTCCGTCGCGGCGTTGTACGCCTTGACGAACTCCATGATGTTGACGCCGTGCTGACCCAGCGCCGGACCGACCGGCGGTGCCGGCGTAGCCGCGCCGGCCTGGATCTGCAGCTTGATGAAGCCGGAAACCTTCTTCTTCGGGGGCATGGTGCCACCTCTTTCGTGTTGTGGGCCGACGCCGTGGGCGATGACCCGGTTGCATCCTCGTCACCCGGACGGGCGACGAGAGGAACAGGTGGGGCTGATCAGATCTTGGCGACCTGGTTGAAGCCCAGTTCGACCGGCGTTTCGCGGCCGAAGATGGAGACGAGGACCTTGAGCTTCGCGGTGTCAGCGTTGATCTCGGAGATCGTCGCGGGCAGCGTCTCGAACGGGCCCTCCATGACGGTGACGGACTCGCCGACGGTGAAGTCGACAGCAACCGGGGCCGTGCCCGAGCCGCCCTTGGCGCCTCCGGTGGCAGCGGCGTCGGAAGCCTTCTCCGGCTCGTCGAACGTCGGGTTCAGCATCGTGACGACCTCGTCGATCGACAGCGGCGACGGCTGGTGGGCGTTGCCCACGAAGCCGGTGACGCCCGGCGTGTGACGCACGGCGCCCCACGACTCGTCCGTGAGGTCCATGCGCACGAGGACGTATCCGGGCATGCGAACGCGCGTGCCGGACTTCTTCTGACCGTTGCGGATCTCGGTGTACTCCTCGATCGGCACCTCGATCTGGAAGATGTAGTCCTCCATGTTGAGGCTCGTGATGCGCTGCTCGAGGTTCGTCTTCACGCGCTTCTCGTAGCCGGCGTAGGAGTGGACGACGTACCAGTCACCGAACTGCGACTTGAGGTCGGCGATGAAGGCCTCGCGCGGGTCGACGGCAGCCTCGTCGGCGCCGTCCTCGGAAGCGGACGCCTCGTCCTCGGTGCGCGCGGCGTTCTCCTCGTCGGCTTCGTCGGCCGTCGGCAGTTCGCCGATCTCGCCGAGCTCGGGCGTGAGATCGGCGTCCGGCGTCTGTGCGGCGTCGGCCGCGTACTCGGCCTCTTCTCGAGCGGCGGGCGAGAGCTGCTCGGGGTTCTGCTCGGTCATCGACCCTGCTTCCTTCACATGAGGGGAACTACATTCAAGTGGTGCGCCACACAAGCGCGCCGCCCGTGCCTCCCGCGAAGCGGGCGCCCAGGCGGCGACTCTCGTGATGTCTCGGGGATCAGCCGGAGCCGAAGACCCACGACACCGCACGCGTGAACATCCAGTCTAGACCGTTGACGTAGGCCATGATGACCGCGAGGAACACCAGGACGGCAATCGTGAAGCTGGTGAGTTCGTCACGCGTGGGGTAGACGACCTTGCGCATCTCGTCGATCACCTGTCGGACGAACAACAGGATGCGGCCGAAGAAACCGCGGCGCTCACGCTCGCCTGCGACGGCCGTGCTCGTCGCTGCGTCGTTGTCTGCCACAGTGTCACCCTTCCGGATCAGTGCGCTGTGCAGGGCACGAGGGACTTGAACCCCCAACCCCCGGTTTTGGAGACCGGTGCTCTGCCAATTGAGCTAGTGCCCTTCGCGGGTTGCCCCGCGCGGTATCCCGAATGGGTGTCCGGTCTACCGGCGCTCGAGTCTACGGGACGAACGGCGCTGGGTGGAAATCGGGGTGGCCCCACGGCCGCGAGGCTGCGCCACGCTCGGGAACGTACGTGCTCGGTGACAGGATGAGGGCGTGACCGGAACGACCAGGACCGCCCGCGACATCGACACCCTCCCGAAGGCCCACCTGCATCTGCACTTCACTGGCTCGATGGCGTTCGACACGCTGCTCGACCTCAGCGTCGCTCACCGAGTTCGCCTTCCGGAGAGCCTCACGGCCCACTGGCCGCCGACGCTCGCCTCTGCCATGGACGAACGCGGCTGGTTCCGCTTCCAGCGCCTCTACGACGCGGCCCGCGCCTGCGTGCGCTCGGAGGACGACATGCGACGCATCGTGGACGAGGCCGCGGCCACAGACGCCGCGGAGGGTTCGCGATGGCTGGAGATCCAGGTCGACCCCACCTCCTACGCCCCCTTCGTCGGCGGAATCACACCCGCGCTGGAGATCGTGCTCGACGAAGCGCATAAGGCGTCCGAGCGCCACGACATCGGCGTCGGCGTCGTCGTGGCTGCCTCGCGCCTCAAGCACCCCTTCGACGCCCGCACACTCGCCCGGCTCGCCGCGAGGAACGCAGGCCCGGTTGTCGGCTTCGGGTTGAGTAACGACGAGCGCCGCGGTGACACCGAGAGCTTCGCGCCGGCCTTCCGCATCGCCCGGGACGCCGGGCTCGCCTCGCTCCCCCACGGCGGTGAGCTGCTCGGCCCCGACGCGGTCACGGAAACGCTCGATGCCCTGCGTCCCGACCGCCTCGGCCACGGGGTGCGTAGTGCGGATTCCGATGACGTCCTGCGCAGGGTCGTCGACGACGGTGTGGGCCTCGAGGTGTGTCCCGGCAGCAACGTCGCGCTCGGCGTCTACGAGGAAGCCCGTGACGTGCCCCTGCGCCGCCTTTTCGACGCGGGAGCCAAGATGGCGCTCGGCGCGGACGATCCCCTGCTGTTCGGCTCGCGCCTGAGCGATCAGTACCGCACGGCGCGCGACGTCCACGGCCTCAGCGACGCCGAACTCGCGCAGCTGGCACGCGACAGCTTCGCCATCTCCCGAGCACCGCAGGACGTCGTGCAGCGCGCGAACGCCGACATCGACGCGTGGCTGCTCGCCCAACCCACCGGCTCGACCCAGACCAACGAGGCGTGACGCTCAGAGCGTGAGGCCGACCCAGACGGGCTCGGGCACGAGACGGACGCCGAAGGCCTCCTCCACGCCGTCGACGACGACGCGGGCGAGCGCTGCGACATCGGCAGCAGTGGCCGTACCGCGGTTCGTCAGGGCGAGCGTGTGCTTCGTCGAGAGGGCCGCGGGGCCCGGCAGGTTGTAGCCCTTGCCGAAGCCACCCTTGTCGATGAGCCACGCGGCCGACGTCTTGAGCATGTCGGGGTGTGCCGCGCCCGCAGGGAACTGCGGAGGCACCGGGCCCTTGGCGCCGAGGCGCTCCTCGGCGCGCGCGACGATCGAGTCCATCTGCTCACGCGTGACGATGGGGTTGGTGAAGAACGAGCCGCACGACCACGTGTCGTGATCGCCCGCCTCGAGCACCATGCCGCGCTTCGCGCGCTGCGCGAGGACGCCTGCACGCGCGTCGGCGAGCGGCACGCGCTCGCCCTGTTCGACGCCGAGGCCGGCCGCGAGGTCGGCGTACGCGATGGGCTGGCTGCGGTCTGCCTTGCGCAACTGGAACGAGACATCGAGCACGACGTAGCGCCCGCTCTTGTCACCCTCGCGATACGGGGTGTTCTTGAAGATGCTGTGGCGGTAGGTGAACTCGCAGTCGGCGTTCGCGAAGGTCTTGATCTGCTGCGTCACCCGGTCGTAGGTGCGCACGCTGGAGATCGTCTGGGCGACCTCCTGCCCGTAGGCGCCGACGTTCTGCACCGGGGTGGCGCCGACGAGACCGGGAATGCCGGAGAGCGCCTCGATGCCCGACCAGTCGCGCTCACACGCCTCCCGCACGAAGTCGTCCCACACGACGCCGGCGCCGACGCGGACGGTGACGCCACCGCAGTCTGAGTCGTGCTCGATCTCGAGGCCCTGGTTGGCGATCTTGACGACTGTTCCGGGGAACCCCTCGTCGGCGATGAGCAGGTTGGAGCCACCGGAGAGAACGAGCAGGGGCTCGCCCGCGTCGTCGGTCTCGCGCACGGCGTCGACGATCTCGTCGATGGTCTCGGCCACGACGAGGCGGCGTGCGGGGCCGCCGACGTGCATCGTCGTCAGCGATGCCAGGGGGATGTCGAACTGCTCCTGCACGAAGACCTCACTCAGATGTTGACGACCGCTCGGGCTCGGTTCAAGACCTTAGTGCCTGCTACCGACACGGCCGCATCGAGCGTCACGGTGCCGGCGGACTCGTCCGTTGCGGCGATCGTGAGAACGAGCGCCACCTCGACGCCGTCGTCACCGGCCGGCACGACGACCGGGGCGGCGAAGCGCGTCGTGAAGGATGCGACCTCACGCCCTGCCGCTGCCGTCTCGACGGCGGAAGCCACGAGGCCCATGGTGAGCATGCCGTGCGCGATGACGTCGGGCAGACCGACGGAGCGGGCGAACTCCTCGTCCTGGTGGATGGGGTTCTGATCGCCACTCGCGTTGGCGTAGGCCACGAGGTCGGCTCGCAGCAGACGGTGGGTCGTCGACCAGACCTCGTCACCGACCTCGGCGTCGGTGAGGGATGTCACGGTGCTCATGCCTGCTCCCCTCGAATGACGACGACACTCGTCGTCGTGACGCGGGGCTCGCCCGCAGTGGTCTCGACGCCCGTCTCGAGCGTCACCATGTCGTGGCCCCCGGCCGAGCGCACCCGGCGCACCGTGGTGGTGGCGACGAGTTCGTCACCCGCGACGATCGGGGCGTGGTAGGTGAAGCCCTCCTCGCCGTGGACGAGCCGCGAGAAGTCGACGTTCGCCTCCGGATCGACCATGAACTCGGCCTCGGCGCGCTGTGCGATCGTGACGGCGAACGTCAGGGGCGCAGCCTGTGACGTCGCGCCCGAGCTGGCGCCGGGCGAGCGAACGGCCGCGGCGAAGGCGTCGAGCTCGTCCTGCGTCACGACATGCGGCTCCGGAATGGAATAGGTGCGGCCCTCGACGGCCGGGTTGACTGCCATGACTCGACCGTAGGCGCCCCGCAGGGCTACCCGGAAGTCGCGGCCGACGCCGAACCTGCGCGAGCGGCTCAGACATGACGAAGGGCCGTCACCGTGCGGTGACGACCCTCCGTGGATGTTTCGTGCGCGAGATCAGCGGGTCTCGCGGTGCGCCGTGTGCTTCACGCAGCGCTTGCAGAACTTCGCCAGTTCGAGACGGTCGGGGTTGTTCCGACGGTTCTTCTTGGTGATGTAGTTGCGCTCCTTGCACACGGTGCAAGCCATCGTGATCTTCGGGCGAACGTCAGCGCTCTTGGAGGCCATGTCCCACACCTGCTCTCGGAAAGTCGAAATCTGTTGTCATGGAGATTGGTAGCGGGAGCGGGACTCGATCCCGCGACCTCACGATTATGAGTCGTGCGCTCTAACCAGCTGAGCTACCCCGCCGCGCCGTGAACCTTCCGGGCGAGCCCGAAACATTCAAGCGAGCCCCCAAACGGAATCGAACCGTTGACCTTCTCCTTACCATGGAGACGCTCTGCCGACTGAGCTATAGGGGCCTCGCGCCACCGGTATCGAAGGCTCGACACGTTTTGGGCGCGAGGAAGACCTTACACGGGTGGGTAACCAAAGTGAAATCGAGATGACCTGCGGATGCGGGTGTTCTCGACCACACACGACGCCGCTTCGTGACGCCATCGCTACGACCGTGTAACACCGACCGGCACCCGGGCATTCCCGACGCTGCGCCGAGGCACTCGGGCCACTCTGGGCCGTTTGGGGCCGCCTGAGGCCGTTCGTCCAAAAGATGACGGCGGGGCCTCCCCCAGAGGTGGCCCCGCCGTCTGCACCTTGTTCACCCTTGCCCTCGACGTGGACGTCAGGCTCCACGCGAGGACACCCGGACAAACGCCTCGGGGCGCCGGGAAAGTTCCCGACGCCCCGAGGCGTTTTTTCGGCGCTTCTTTTGCGCCGCGATCCGATGCGGCTCAGGCGAGCGGACGCACCGATCCGCGCACGTGTTCCGTGCGCTTCTTCGCGTTGCGCAGGGCAAGGTCGAAACCGCCGTCGCGCGCACCCTCGGCCACGAACGACACCGTGCTAGGGATGAGCAGCGGCTTGCGGAAGCTCATCGTCGCCTCGTAGGCGTCCGGCAAGCGGTTCTCGATCGCCGCGAGCATGCGCGCCTTGCTCCACATGCCGTGCACGATCGTCGTCGGGAAACCGAGCGCCTTGGCGGCAAGCGGATTCATGTGAATCGGGTTCACGTCGCCCGAGACCTTGGCGTAGCGACGCCCGAGGTCTCCCCCGAGGCGCCACGTGGCTCCGAAGCCCTCGACGGCGTCCGGCTCGTCCACCTTCGGCGGCACCTCGCCCTCGACCTTGCGGCCGCGGAAGAGGTACGTCGAACGCCCTTCCCACACGAGCTCGCCGCCGACGTAGACCTCACCGATGAGGTCGGCCTGCGCGCCGCGGAAGTGCGGACGCAGGTTCTCGGCACGAGCGCGCAGTTCGAGCGTCTCACCGAGCAGCACCGGACGGTGCTGCGTAATGCTGTTCTCGAGGTGCACGCTGCCCATGAGCGGGAACGGGAAGGCCTCGTCGGACATGAGCGCGACCTGCAGCGGGAAGACGAGCACGTGCAGGTACGTGCTCGGCAGGCGGTTGCTCAAAGCGAACCCGCAGACGGCGTCGTAGTCGGCGACGTCGGTGACGCTCGGCGTCACGTCCCGGCGCACGACCTCGAGGTCCGGCAGGGTCTTGCCTTTCCGGCGCCCGCCCGTGGCCACGGCCTTCGCGAACATCGGTCCGAGCTTGGGCTCGCCCTTCAGTTCGATCGTCCGAGCAGATGCCACGTCAGGCTCCGATCTGGCTCTGACCGCACACGCGCAGAACCTGGCCGGTCACACCCGCGGAACCCGGCTCGGCGAAGAAGGCGATGGCCTCGCCCACGTCGACCGGCTGGCCGCCCTGGAGCATCGAGTTGAGTCGACGACCCACCTCGCGCGTGGCGACGGGGATCTTGGACGTCATGTCGGTCTCGATGAAGCCCGGCGCGACGGCGTTGACCGTGATGTTGCGGTCGGCGAGGTGCTCCGACAGCTCACGGACGAGACCGATGACACCGGCCTTCGACGCGGCGTAGTTGGCCTGGCCACGGTTACCGCCGATGCCCGAGGTGGAGGCGACGGAGACGATGCGGCCGCCGTCCTTGAGCCCGCCCTTGGTGGCCGGGTCGAGGAGCACCTCGTTGATGCGCAGCTGCGAGGCGAGGTTGACGTCGATGACGGAACCCCAGCGGTCGGCGTCGGTGTTGACGAACAGCTTGTCGCGCGTGATGCCGGCGTTGTGGACGATGACGTCCAGCTTGTCGGCCTTGCGCGCCACGGCCTCGGCGATCTTGTGACCGGCGTCCGGCGTCGTGATGTCGAGGCCGAGCGACGTACCGCCGATCTCGTTGGCGACCTTGCTCAGGGCGTCACCGGCGGCGGGGATGTCGACGGCGATGACGTGCGCACCGGCGCGGGCGAAGACGCGCGCGATCTGCGCACCGATACCGCGAGCGGCGCCGGTGACGACGGCGACCTGACCGTCGAACGGACGGTGCCAGTCGAGCACCTCCTGGACGCCGTGCTTGCGAATGCGCACCGGCTGGCCGGAGACGTACGCCGAGCGGCTCGAGAGGAAGAAGCGCAGCGGCGCGGCGAGCACCGAGCTGTCGCCCTGAGCGTTCGGGTCGACCCAGAACAGGTTGGCCGAAGCGCCGGCACGCAGCTCCTTGCCGATCGAGCGCGTGATGCCCTCGAACGCCTGAGCGGTGGCGGCGGCCTCGACGTCGTCGATCTCGCTCGGCGTCGTCGCGAGGACGATGACGCGAGCCGAACGACCGAGCGCCTTGACGGCGGGCACGGCAATGGCGCGGAACGCCTCGAGGTCGGCCAGCGTCTTGGCGTCTGTCACGTCGATAACGAGGGCGCCCAGCTTGTCGCCGTAGGACGCGTCGGACGTGGCCTCGACGACCGTGGCGTCGGACGAGCGGATGATCGCGGCGGCGTTGGCGGCAGCGACACCGGCGCCGACGACACCGACGGCGGCGGGGCCGTCGAGGAGGGCCTGGCCCACCTCGTAGCGGCGCAGCACCGGCGGCTGGGGAAGCCCCAGCTGCTTGGCGAGCTTCTTGCCGAAACCGTTGTTGACGAAGTTCGAGTAACCGTCAGCCATCACACTGCCTCCAGAATCGCGACGACGCCCTGGCCACCGGCGGCACACACGGAGATGAGGCCGCGGCCGGAGCCCTTTTCGTGCAGCTGCTTCGCGAGCTGGGCGATGATGCGCCCACCCGTGGCAGCGAAGGGGTGACCCGCCGCGAGCGACGAGCCGTTGACGTTGAGCTTGCTGCGGTCGATCGAGCCCAGGGGCGCGTCGAGACCGAGCTTCTCCTTGCAGAACTCCGGGTCCTCCCACGCCTTGAGCGTCGCGAGGACGGTCGAGGCGAAGGCCTCGTGGATCTCGTAGAAGTCGAAGTCCTGCAGGGACAGACCGTTGCGCTCCAGCAGACGCGGCACGGCGTAGGCGGGAGCCATGAGCAGGCCCTCGTCACCGTTGACGTAGTCCACCGCGGCGCCCTCACCGTCGACGAAGCGGGCGAGCAGCGGCAGGTTGCGCTCCTTGGCCCACTCCTCGCTGCCGAACAGGACGGCCGAGGCGCCGTCGGTGAGCGGCGTCGAGTTGCCGGCGGTCATCGTGCGGTTCTCGCCCTTGCCGAAGACCGGCTTGAGCTTGGCGAGCTTCTCCGCCGTGCTGTCGGGGCGAAGGTTGTTGTCCTTGGAAAGGCCCAGGAAGGGCGTGATGAGGTCGTCGAAGAAACCGCGGTCGTACGCAGCGGCCATGTTCTGGTGGCTGGCGGCCGCGAGCTCGTCCTGAGCCTCGCG
Organism: Dermacoccus barathri; assembly: GCF_015070805.1. Taxonomy (NCBI): domain Bacteria; kingdom Bacillati; phylum Actinomycetota; class Actinomycetes; order Micrococcales; family Dermacoccaceae; genus Dermacoccus; species Dermacoccus barathri. The sequence goes on from NZ_JADCTK010000001.1 coordinate 87,341, forward strand.
GGTGATGCCCCACTTCTCGGCCGTGATGGCCATGTGGTCACCCATGGTGAGGCCGGTGCGCGGCTCCTCGTTGCGCGGCTGCTCCGGGGCCAGCTGGTTCGGGCGGATCGAGGCGAGCGCCTTGAGGCGGTCACCCGTCGTCTTCGCGTAGTTGGCCTTCATCAGCGTCTTGCGCAGGCCGTCGTTGAGGGCCAGCGGGGCGTCGGACGTCGTGTCGGTGCCGCCGGTGATGGCGGAGTCGATCTGGCCGAGCTTGATCTTGTTCGACACGAGGATGGCGGCCTCGAGGCCGGTGGCGCAGGCCTGCTGAATGTCGTAGGCCGGCGTCGTCGGCGCCAGGTGGCTGCCGAGAACCGACTCGCGGGTGAGGTTGAAGTCGCGCGCGTGCTTGATGACGGCGCCCGCGACGACCTCACCGAGGCGCTCGCCGGCCAGGGAATAGCGCGAGACGAGGCCGTCGATGGCCGCCGTCAGCATGTCCTGGTTGCTCGCCTTGAGGTAGGCGCCGCCCGAGCGTGCGAAGGGGATGCGGTTGCCGCCGATGACGTAGGCGTCACGGATCGTGGTCATTTCTCGCTCCGATGGTCGTGAGAACCCTGGTCGCCGAGCCGCGTTCGCGATTCGACGTGAGTAGAAGTGCTCATTGAAACTTACCGATACGGACAGTAGCAGGTACGCGCGGTACGCGGTACCCTCTGGGACATGTCCGCCCCTTCGAGCACCTCCGACCAAGGCCAGACGCCCCGCGACGGGCGCGACGTGCGCTGGGCCGCCCACCGCGTCGCCAGGCGCCGTGAGCTCGTCGACGCCACCGTGCGGGCCATCCGCACGCACGGCGCCGGCGTCGGCATGGAGGAGATCGCCGCGCAGGCGGGCACGAGCAAGACCGTCATCTACCGCCACCTCGGCGACCGACACGGGGTCTACCTCGCGGTCTGTGAATCCGTTGACGCCCGCATCCTCGCCGAGATCGAGCAGGCCACCGCCTCGTCCGGCGGCTTCGCCACGACGGCCGAGGTCAACCTCCCCCGGATCCTCGGCGCGGTCATCGACAGCTACCTGCGCCTCGTCGAACGCGACCCCGAGGTCTACCGCTTCGTCGTGCGCCGCCCCGACGTCACGCTTCCCGACGACCTGCCGGCGAGCGACCCGGTCACCGGCCTCTCGGGGCGTATTGCGGACAACCTCACCCACCTGCTCGCGCAGCTACAGCCGGACGACGCCCACACCCAGGGGCGGAATCGGGCGCTGGCCTGGGCGCTCGTCGGCATGGTCAAGGAGTCGGCCGATCGCTGGCTCGAAAACCCCGACGGCCTCACGCGTACGGACCTCGCGCGCCACCTCGCAGCGTTCGCCCACACCGGCCTGGCCGGCCACGGCGAGCTCCCGACTTCCGACGGATCGGCCCCACACCCGCGCCGTCGATGACACGATCCTGACCAGACGATGCCCTTCATCCCAACCAGAACGACGCGTCACGCAACGGCGCGTCCCAGGAGGACGACATGAGCGCGACCACGAACGACACCACTCCCCCTCACGAAAACCCGAACGCCGCCGAACCGCTCGGCGCACAGGCCGACGTCGACGTCCTGCGCGCCGCGCTCGACGGCCCGTGGCGCGACCTTCGCGAGCGCGTGCGCCGCGAACTGCCGGCCGACGCCATCACGGGCACCCCGGGCGAGCCGATCGACGTCCAGCGCGAGCGCGTCACCCGTCAGGTACTCGCCCTCGCGGACATGGGCTACGGCTCCATCGGCTTCCCGACCGAGCACGGCGGCACCCTCGACTACGGCGCCTCCTGCGTCGCGTTCGAGATGCAAGCCTTCGGCGACCTGTCGCTCCTCATCAAACTCGGCGTCCAGTTCGGCCTGTTCGGCGGCGCGCTCGCCCGCCTCGGCACCGAGCGTCACCTCTCGGCGTACCTGCCCGACATCATGTCGGGGCGCCTCATGGGCTGCTTCGCCATGACGGAGATCGGCCACGGTTCCAACGTCGCAGAGGTCGAGACGACCGCGACGTACGACATCGAGACCGACGAGATCGTCATTCACTCCCCCACCGTCTCCGCGACGAAGACCTACATCGGCAACGCCGCGAAGGACGGCAAGGCGGCCGTGGTCTTCGCCCAGCTCGTCGTGCCGCAGGTCGGCGACGTCCCGGACGGCGAGGAGGAGAGCGGCGAGCACGGCGTGCACGCCCTGTTCGTGCGCATCCGCGACGACGAGGGCAACCCGATGCTCGGCGTCACGATCGGCGACAACGGCGCCAAGGGCGGCCTGCCGGGCGTCGACAACGGCACCATCGCGTTCGATCACGTCCGCGTGCCGCGCGAGAACCTGCTCGACAAGTTCGGCGGCATCGACGAGACCGGCGCCTACGTCTCCGAGATCGACAACGTCAACCGACGCTTCTTCACGATGCTCGGCACCCTCGTGCGCGGCCGCGTCTGCGTCGGTGGCGGCTCGGGTTCCGCTGCGCAGAAGGCGCTGGCCATCGCCATCCGCTACGGCGACCAGCGCCGTCAGTTCGCCGCTCCGGGTGAGGAGCAGGAGATCGTCGTCCTCGACTACCTCGCGCACCAGCGCAAGCTGCTGCCGCGCCTCGCGAAGTCGTACGCGCTGCGGTTCGCGCAGAACGCCATGACCTCGCGCCTGCAGGAGCTCGAGGACGCGGCCAAATCCGCCGAGGGCGGCACGCCCGGCCCCGACCACGAGGACGCCCAGCGCGAACTCGAGTCGTGGGTGGCCGGCATGAAGGCGCAGACGACCTGGCACGCGCTCGACACCATCCAGGCCTGCCGCGAGGCCTGCGGTGGCGCCGGGTACATGGCCGTCAACGGCCTGACGCAGATGCGCGCGGACGTCGACGTCTTCGCCACCTTCGAGGGCGACAACACCGTCCTCATGCAGCTCGTCGCCAAGGGTCTGCTCACCGAGTACCGCGACAGCTGGGGCGACCTCGACATCGCCGGCATGATCGCCCGCGTGGCCTCCCAGACCGTCGAGGGTCTCGTGGAGAACACGCTCAAGCGCGCCGGCCTGCAGAAGCTCATCGACGGCGCCACGCCGCGCAACGACGAGACCGCTCTCGACTCGCGCGGCTGGCAGGAGTCGATGTTCTCCGAGCGCGCGAGCCACCTGCTCGAGACGGCCGCGATGCGTCTGCGCAAGGCCGGCAAGGACAACGGCTTCGAGGTGTTCAACAACGCCCAGGACCACATCCTCGCTGCCGCGAAGGCCGACATCGACCTGCGCGTCTTCGAAGCCTTCCAGGACGGCCTCGAGGCGATGGAGGACGGCCCGGCCCGCGACCTCATGGCGAAGGTCTTCGACCTCTACGCCCTGTCGTCGATCGAGGAGGACAAGGGCTGGTTCATGGAGCACGGCCGCCTCTCGGTGGCGCGCTCCAAGGCCGTCACGACGCGCATCAACTCGCTGTGCGGCGAGCTGCGCCCGCACGCCGTCATGCTGACAGAGGCGTTCGGCATCCCCGAGGGCTGGCTCGAGAACGACCTCATCGACCTCGGCCAGGACCGCGCCGGCGTCACCCGCTGACACGAAATCCTCGCACCAGCCCAGGCGGCGGCCCAGCTCAAGGAAGCGGGGCCGCCGTCGGCGTTCGCTTCGGTCGCTGCCTCGTGACGGCCGGGCGTGCAGCGAGCGCCGTTAGGGTCGGATCATGCAGACGATCCAGCACATCGCCCTGGCCGACGAGTGGGACGAGGCGCAGCGTGAGGGCACCTACGCGACGTCGACGCTCGGCGTGAGCATCGACGCCGCGGGCTACCTGCACGCGAGCTTCCCCGAGCAGGTTCGCCCGACCCTCGAGCGCTTCTACTCCGACGTCGACGCGCCGCTCGTCCTGCTCACGCTCGACCCGGAGGCCTTGGCCGAGGCGGGCCTCGAGGTGCGCGTCGAACCGGCGGCGCCCGACGACCCCGAGAGCGAGCGCTTCCCCCACGTGTACGGCGGCGTGCTGCCCGTCAACGCTGTCAGCTCTGCCGAGTCGCTCGAGTTGCCCGGCACGCAGGCGTGAACAGCAGCAAAGACACGACGAAGGCCCCGCAGCTGATGCTGCGGGGCCTTCGTGCACTGGGGTGCCAGGTGAAGGATTCGAACCTTCGAAGCTTTCGCGACGGATTTACAGTCCGCTCCCATTGGCCGCTCGGGCAACCTGGCTCGCGTGCTCGGAAACCATAGCAAAGAGGCGGGAGGCTGGGCGAATCGGCTCGCGCGTCACACCCCCGCGACCCCACCTTCGCCGACCGCCTCCCCTAACCGGCGTGTCGGGCTCTATCGTGGCGCTGGAGAAAGCACTCACCCGCGACCCGAGGAGACACCGTGGCAGACAGCTCGTTCGACATCGTCAGCAAGATCGACAAGCAGGAAGTCGCGAACGCCGTCAACCAGGCGGCCAAGGAGATCTCGTCGCGCTACGACTTCAAGAACGTCGGCGCCTCCGTCGAGCTGTCCGGCGACTCGATCGTCATGAAGGCCAACTCCGAGGAGCGCACCCTCGCCGTCCTCGACGTGCTGCAGACGAAGCTCGTCAAGCGCGGTGTCTCGCTCAAGACGCTCGACTACGGCAGCGACGAGCCGACGCCGAAGCTCTCCGGCAAGGAGTACCGACTCGAGGCCGCCCTCAAGGAGGGCATCTCGTCGGAGAACGCCAAGAAGATCAGCAAGCTCATCCGTGACGAGGGCCCCAAGACGGTCAAGGCACGTATCGAGGGCGACGAACTGCGCGTCACGAGCAAGAGCCGTGACGACCTGCAGGCCGTGCAGCAGCTCCTTCGCGGCGCCGACCTCGACGTGGCCCTGCAGTTCACGAACTACCGCTGACCCGGCCATGACCTCCCTCCGCGAGTCCCACGCGCTACGGACGTGGGCACTCGTGCTCGTTCTCGTCGTTCTCGCCGCGGCCGGTGGCGAACGCCTCGTCGACACGCTGGCCGACGACGAGGAAACGGTCGCCTGGGCACACGGAGCACGCCTGGCCTCGTCCGCCGTGACACTCGTCGTCTCACTCGTCGCGCTCGCGCTCATGGGGCGTGGACACCATCGTCGGATGGCCACGTTGCGCCCTGCCGCGCCCACCCCGACGAAGCTGTTGGGTTCCGCCCGGGACGAGGAGGACGAGGAGGACGAGGAGGAGAAAGCGCAGATGCTCGTCGAGACCTTCCCGCTGACGACGTGCCTGCTCGTGCTCGCCCTGGCGGTGGCGGTGTTCGTCGCGACCTACCCGGAGGAGCCCGCGTTCGTGCGGGTTCTTGCCTCGACGGGAGCCCTCATCACGTTCCTGTGGCTCCTCGGGGCCGTGGCCTCCCGCGTGCGCGCCGGACGGACGCTCCGCAGCTGAGAGCCGCCGGTCAGTGCAGTGGGTTGGGCAGGAGGAGTTCGGTGTTGCGGTCGGCCGGGGTGCCCAGCCCCTCGCGCTCGGCGTTGATGTCGTTGTACGACAGTTCGCGGTAGAGGGACGCCAGCGCAGCCTGAGAGCCGTCGGAGTAGGCGGCCTGGTACGGCGCCGCCGACTCGACGAGCGTCGTGAAGAGGCTCAGCGTGCCGTCGGCGTTGTCGAAGACCTCGATGATGCGGGCGAGCTGGGGGAAGTCGACGTGGCTGGCCGTGTTGATCTCCCAGAAGCTGCGCTCGGCATCGCGGTGACGGCGCGCGGTGATGCTGTTGACGTGAGTGTGGCCGTTGACCCAGGCGATGACGTTCGGGAAGCGCTTCAGGGTGTTGACGACTTCGAGGCCACCGTGGCGGATCTCGGGCTTGCCCGGGTCGAGGAGCAGGTTGTTCATCGACTCGCTCGTGTGGTGGCTGAACAGGACGAACAACTCGTCGTCGACCTGACGCTTCTGCTCGGCGCCCCAGACATCGAAGAACCGGCTGCTGCCGGCCTCCAGACGGCGCTGCAGCCAGCGGAACTGCTCGTCACCGAGGCTGCCCTCGGTCCAGCCCGCGCGGTTCGTCGAATCCATGGCGATGCCGGTGACGCCGTCGGCGATGCGGAACGCGTAGTAGCCGCGGCCCGTGGCGACGTTCTCCTCGGTGAAGCCGTGTCCTCCGCTCGGCAGGTGCGCCTTCATGTACTCGACGGGCGTGAACGGCGCGCGACGGGCGTCCGGCGTCACGCTGCGCGTCGTCATCGACGACGTCTGCGGCAGGGTGCGCGAGGCGCCGGTGTAGGCACGACGTAGCTGCGTGTTCGAGGTTGACGCCTTGAACTGCATGAACTTCTTGTCGCTCGTGTAGAGCTTCGCGACGGCCGCCCAGTCGCTCGGCAGCACCCCGCTCATCGAGTCGTCGTGGTTACCGAAGACGCTGAACCACGGCGTCTTGAGGCCGTGGCTGCGGTGCGGCGCAACGGCGCGGGCGAAGAATCCGGGCACCGTCGGGAAGCCGGCCTCCTTGTACCGGTCGCGCACGACGTCGTCGCTCACGTTGTAGAACTGCTCGTCACCGCCGGTGGCGACGCCCTCCCACTCGGTGGCGGCACCGGTGTTCTGCCGAATCGTTCCACCGTTCATCACGGCGAGGAACCAGTCGAGTTCGACCGACTCGTGGTTGTCGGTGTTGTCGCCGGTGGAGACGACGCAGTCGAAGACGCGCCCGGAGAAGGGCCCCTTCGCCAGATCGTTGATGCGCTTGACGAGCTGCGCCCCACCGTGCGAGCCGAGCGGCTCCTGCGGGCGGAACGCGCTGCCGTTGACCGTGCTCAACCACTCGAAGCGCACCGGGCTCTGGGCGTCGATCATGTGCAGGTCGGTGAACTGAACGATGCTCGCGAGCGCCTTTCGGGTGTCGTCGCGGTTCGGCTTGGCTGCGACCAACTCGTCGCGCACGACGAGTGCCCAACCCGGCCCGGCAGTGAGGCGCGCGTAACCCGACGAGGCCTTCGGCGTCGCGACGTTCGCCAGCGTCGTGCCCTTGGTGAACACGCTTCGCGACGCCGCGTAGGCAACCTGGCGATCGGTGGCGACGCCGGCGAAGGCGAGGGCGGCGAGGGAGCCTGAGGCACCCTTGAGGACACTGCGGCGGGAGATGTCGGACACGGGGAGACCTCTTCTCGGGCTGGGCGATCGTCCCAACATCATGCCCGGCCGCCTCTACTCCTCAGTAACCCGCAACTGAACGTCGAATGAACGGCCCCTCGGGAGCGTTTCGTGAGACCCCGCGGCTTACGCCTGCGTAGGGAAGCGGGGTGGGAGGCGCCGCCATCGTCGGCGTCGTAGCATGGCTGGAGCTACCCATCAGTATCGAAAGGCTGCGACCATGCCCCGCAACATTTACGACGAAGACCACGAGGCGTTCCGCTCCTCCGCCCGCGAGTTCGTCGAGCGCACGCTCGCGCCGCGCGCCGAAGAGATGATCCGCGACCACGTCATCGCGCGCGACATCTGGGAAGAGGCCGGCAAGCAGGGCTTCTTCGGCCTGTGCATCCCCGAGGAGTACGGCGGCGCCGGCATCGAGGACTACCGCTTCAACGCGATCTTCGCCGAGGAGATCAGCAAGTTCACCGCAGCCGTCGCGTCGTGCTTCGGCATCCACTCGGATGTCACCGCGCCGTACATCGTGAGCCTCGGCACCGAGGAGCAGAAGCAGAAGTATCTGCCGGACGTCGCCGCAGGTAAGAAGATCCTCGCCATCGGCATGACGGAGCCCTCCGGCGGCTCCGACCTCGCCAACCTCAAGTCGACCGCCGTCAAGGCCGACGACGGCTCGGGCGACTGGATCCTCAACGGCTCCAAGACGTTCATCACGAACGGCCACCAGTGCGACATCGCCGTCGTCGCGGCCCGCACGAACCCGAGCAAGGGTGCCAAGGGCATCTCGCTGTTCATCGTCGAGGCCGGGACGGAAGGCTTCTCGAAGGGCAACAAGCTCGACAAGGTCGGTCAGGTCGAGTCCGACACGTCCGAGCTGTTCTTCGACAACGTGCGCCTGCCCGCCGACGCCCTGCTCGGCCCGGAGGACATGGGCTTCATCGCGATGATGAAGCACCTGCCGCAGGAGCGCATCGGCAACGCCATCGCGAACATCGCGAACGCGAAGCAGATCCTCGCCGAGACGATCCAGTACTCGAAGGACCGCAAGGCCTTCGGCCAGTCGATCGGTTCGTTCCAGCACAACACCTTCAAGATCGCCGAGATGGTGACGAAGGTCGAGGTCACCGAGGCCTACATCGACGACTGCGTCGCCGCTCACGCCGAGGGCAAGCTGTCGGCGGTCGACGCCGCCAAGGCGAAGTGGTGGGCCGCTCAGGTGCAGTGCGACGTGCTCGACGAGTGCGTGCAGCTGCACGGTGGCTACGGCTTCATGAACGAGTACCGCGTGGCGCGCGCCTGGCGCGACGCCCGCGTCCACAAGATCTGGGCCGGCTCGAACGAGATCATGAAGATGATCATCGGGCGTGACCTGGGGCTGTGACGCAGTAGAAGAAGTCTGACGGCTGGGGCCGGTTGGAGCGTGTGCTCCAACCGGCCCTTTGCCATTCCCGCACTGACGAACGCATGACCTTGGGAGTCTTGCGCTCAAGCCGCGACGCGGCATCAGCGAATCACCCCGCCTGGGGGGGTGCAGCCAACCGTCAGGCTGCGCGTCAGATGAAGGCCTCGGCCGTCGTCGTCACGGCGCCCGTCGCTCCGGGCTGTTTGGTGGAGGCGGCTTGCGCGTTGAGCACGGCGATCGACTGCTCGGGCGAGAACTCGGCGCCCCATTCCCGCATATCACCGGTGGTGTGCGCGTCGGAGACCAGCGTCACGTCGTAGCCGCGGTGGATGCCGCCGTAGAACGTGCTGCGGATGCACGCGTCGGTCTGCGCGCCCGCGAGGACGATCTCGCGAGACCCCAGCGCCTCCAGCTGCTGAGCCAGGTCGGTCTCGACGAAGGAGTCGCTCCACGTCTTGTGCACGATCGCCTCGTCGTCGGCGGGCGAGAGCTGCGGCACGATCTGCCACTCGGCACTACCCTTCGCGAGCCCTGCGTCGGAGTGCTGCACCCACACGACGGGAACGTCGGCGGCGCGAGCCGCCTCGACCAGTTTCGCCACGTTCGCGATGACGGCCTCGGAACCGACCGACTCCCCCATGACGTCGACCTGCACGTCGACCACCAGTAACACTCGTTCGCTCATGACATTCACGCTACACACGGCCACCGACAACCCAGCGATTCCGGGAAGCGGCATCGTAGGGAGTTCAATTCACGACAGCCGACTGGACCGGGAACTATTGAGCAACGCTCAATAGTTGTTGCAGCATCACCGATGTGATGTGATTCAGAGCACATCGACGTTTCTCTTCGCGGGGGTTTCTCCATGTCCAACATGCCTTACGTTTCCACGACCCTCTCCCTGGCCAGCGTTCTCGCCGAGCCGGCCCGTCGAGAGCCGGACGCCATCGCCCTCGTCCAGGGAGAGCAGCGCCTCACGTACGCCGAGACGTGGCAGCGGGCGCGCCGCACGGCAGCACAGCTCGTGGCCGACGGCGTGCAGCCCGGCGACCGCGTCGCTCTGCTCGCACCGAACGTCATCGAGTTCGTCACCTCGTACTACGGAATCCTCGCTGCGGGCGGCGTCGTCGTTCCCATTCCGACGCTTCTGCAGGGCCGCGAGGCGGCGTATCTCATCGACACCGCCGAGGCGAGCCACCTCATGTACCACCCGGCCGTCGCCGCTGCGGCCACTAAGGCTGCCGAGATGACGGGCGTGCCGACCCACGACATCACGACGTACGGCACCGACGCCGAGCCACTCACCACGTTCGTCACGCGCGAGCCGCTCGACCCGGCCGTCATCTTCTTCACGAGCGGCACGACCGGACGCCCCAAGGGGGCCATCCTCACCCACCTCAACCTCGTGATGAACGCCACCGTCAGCGCCTTCGACGGCAACGGCGTGCCGCCCGGCACGATCGCCCTCGGGTGCCTGCCGCTCTTCCACGTCTTCGGCCAGTCGGTCTCGCTCAACGCGGGCTTCCGCCACACCGCGACGCTCGTGCTCCAGCCGCGCTTCGACGCGAGGGAGGCCCTCGAGATCATGAACCGCGAGGGCGTCACGATGATCTGCGCGGTGCCGACGATGTACATCCAGCTTCTCGCCGCGGTGGCGGAGAACCCCGACATTCCGGTGCCGCAACTCGAGGACGCCGTCAGTGGCGGCGCCTCCCTGCCGGTCGCGGTGCTCGAGCGCTTCGAGGCCACCTTCTCGACCAAGATTCACGAGGGTTACGGCCTGAGCGAGACCTCGCCGTCCATCACGTCGAACCAGGAGCAGCTCGGCGTCGAGGCCGGCAGCGTCGGCCACAGCCTGTGGGGCATCGACATCGCCATCGCCGACGTCACCGTGCCCGACCACATCGAGTTCGTGCCCGCCGGGGAGCGCGGCGAGGTCATCGTCCGCGGCCACGCCGTGTTCGCGGGCTACTGGAACAACGAGGCCGCCACCCGCGAGGTGCTGCAGGACGGCTGGTTCCGCACCGGCGACATCGGCATCCAGGACGAGTCGGGGCGCCTGCGCATCGTCGACCGCACGAAGGACCTCGTCATCCGTGGCGGCTACAACGTCTACCCGCGCGAGGTCGAGGAAGCGCTCATGCGCCACGAGGGCGTCGACCAGGTCGCCGTCATCGGAGTGCCGGACGAGCAGTACGGCGAGGAGATCATGGCCGTCATCGTGCCGAGCGAAGGGGCCCGACTCGACGGCGACGAGATCATCGCCTGGAGCCGCGAGCGCCTCGGATCGCACAAGTACCCGCGCCGCGTCGAGATCGTCGGCGAGCTGCCGCTCGGGCCGAGCATGAAGGTTCTCAAGCGCGAATTGCGCACCCAGTACTCCACCGGGGAATAGAGTTGTTGAGCAACGCTCAATAAGCATCGAGAGGAAGCATCGCGCATGCCAGTACAGACCAAGCGCTTCGAGGGCAAGGTGGCCATCGTCACCGGAGCGAGCCGCGGCATCGGCCTTGCCATCGCGCAACGCCTCGTGGACGAGGGCGCCAACGTCATCATCACGGCGCGCGGCCAGGAGGCTCTCGACGCCGCCGTCGCCCAGCTCGGTGACGCCGCGCTGGCGCGCGCGGGCAAGGCTCAGGACAAGGAGCACCAGGAGGACGTCGTGCGCACCGCGCTCGACACCTGGGGCCGCCTCGACGTGCTCGTCAACAACACGGGCATCAACCCCGTCTTCGGTGGCCTCATGGACCTCGACGACTCAGCGGCCACGAAGATCTCCGAGGTCAACCTCCTCGCCACGCTGTCCTGGACGCGCACCGCGTGGAACCTGTGGATGAAGGAAAACGGCGGCTCCGTCGTCAACCTGGCCAGCATCGCCGGCCTGCGCACGGCCCCCGGCATCGCCTACTACGGCGTGACGAAGGCCGGCCTCATCCACCTCACCGAGGAGCTGGCCGTCGAGCTCGGCCCCACGGTGCGCGTCAACGCCGTGGCCCCCGCCGTCGTCAAGACCGACTTCGCCAAGGCCCTCTACGAAGGCCGTGAGGACGAGGTCGCCAAGCCGTACCCGCTCAAGCGCCTCGGCCGCCCCGAGGACATTGCCGGCCCCGTCGCCTTCCTCGCCTCCGAGGATGCGGCCTGGGTGACGGGCCAGACGCTGCCGATCGACGGTGGCATCACGCTCACCGGCGGCTTTTGAGCATCCCGAAACCCTCGAACTCCCGACGAAAGGACATCCCCATGACCCAGCGAACCGCCATCGTCACCGGTGCCGCGCGCGGCATCGGCGCGGCCGTCGCCCAGCGTCTCGCCTCCGACGGCTTGCAGGTTGCCGTCATCGACCTCGACGAGAGCGCGTGCGCCTCGACGGTCGAGGCCATCACGTCCGCTGGCGGCAAGGCCATCGCCGTCGGCGCCGACGTCTCCGACGAGGAGAGCGTCAAGAAGGCCGTCCAGCGCGTCGCCGACGAGCTCGGTGCCCCCACCGTGCTCATCAACAACGCCGGCATCCTGCGCGACAACCTGCTGTTCAAGATGAGCGTCGACGACTGGGACATGGTCATGGGCGTTCACCTGCGCGGCAGCTTCCTCATGGCCCGCGAGACCCAGTCGCACATGACGAAGGAGGGCTTCGGCCGCATCGTCAACCTGTCGTCGAGCTCGGCGCTCGGCAACCGCGGTCAGGCCAACTACTCGGCCGCCAAGGCCGGTCTGCAGGGCTTCACGAAGACCCTCGCCATCGAGCTCGGCAAGTTCGGCGTCACCGTCAACGCCATCGCTCCAGGCTTCATCGCCACGGACATGACGGCGGCCACCGCCGAGCGTGTCGGCGTGCCGTTCGACGACTTCATGAAGGGCGCGGCGGACGCCACGGCCGTCAAGAAGGTGGGCCGCCCCGAGGACATCGCCAACGCGGCGTCGTTCTTCTGCGACGAGCGCTCCGGGTACGTCTCCGGCCAGGTGCTCTACGTCGCCGGCGGACCCCTGAACTGAAGGAGGAGCTCATGCGTACGTTCAACGGACTCGAGGAACTCAAGGCCGCCGTCGGCGAGGAACTCGGCTCGAGCGAGTGGCACGAGGTCACCCAGACGATGGTCGACCAGTTCGCCGAGGCGACGGGCGACCACCAGTGGATCCACGTCGACCCGGAGAAGGCGAAGGCCGGCCCGTTCGGCACGACGATCGCTCACGGCTACCTCACGCTGAGCCTCGTGCCGATGCTGGCTGCCGAGATCTGGTCGATCGAGAACATCTCGATGGCCGTCAACTACGGCTCGAACAAGGTGCGTTTCACGCAGCCGGTTCCCGTCGGCTCGCGGGTGCGCGGCACCGCGGTGCTCGACGAGGTCAAGGAGTCGCCCAAGGGCGCTCAGGTGGCCATGACGTTCACCGTCGAGATCGAGGGCGAGGAGCGCCCGGCCTGTGTCGCACAGACGCTGTCGGTCATCGTGCCCTGACGCGCGTCGCCGCTGACGCGAGGCCCGACCCGGAGTCCCTGCTCCGCGGTCGGGCCTCGTTCGTCTTCCTCCCCGTACTGTCCGGAAAGACGCCGCCCGTCAGCGGGCGAAGACGGCGCGGGAGGCGATGACTTCGCGCATCGCGGCGTGCGCATCGACAACGGAGCGGCGCACCGACGCCGGGAGCTGCTGATCGAGCATCCGGCGCACCTCGACATCGAGCTCCTCGCTCGCGAGGGCTGCGGGGAACGCAAGCGCCGCAACGCGGGCGAGGGCGTCCTCCCCCACCCATTCACGCATGCGCGGGATGTCGCTGACGTAGCGCTCCACGTACGGCGCAAGAGTGGCCTCGTCGTCGGCCGACCAGAAACCGGAGGCGAGCGCGTTCATCTCGTAGTTGCTGTGAGCCGGCGAATCCTCGCTCGGCGCTGCCGTGAGCTCCTCCCAGGCCCACACCTTCGTCGCGGCGTCCGGGAACGACGCGCGAGCTGTGAGGTAACCCAGGCGCCCGGACATCGTGTCGTCGGCGGCGAGCGCCTCGTCGAGATCGTCGATCGTGACGGCGTCGAGCTGCGCGAGGCGGCGCGCCACCCGCCAACGGAACGGAGTGTCACCGTCGAGCCCGGCGGGCAGGTCTTCTCCCCGGAACCACGGCGTGAGGCGCCCGGCGTCACCCGTACCGGCCAACAGGCGCGCGCCCGCGAGGGTGCGCGGGTCGTGTTCACCGTCGGCCTCGGCCAGCACGCGCTCGGCAAGGTCCGCGAGCCCGGCGAGCGCAGCCGGACGCTCGGACCACGGCAGGAAACGACGGACGACTGCGCCCAGAGCGAGCGAGGTGGCGACGTCGAGCACGGGCATCTGCGTCTCGGCCGGAAGCGCGGCCTCGGCTATCGCGAGGATCTGCTCGGGCGCCACCTCGGCGCGGGCCAGGCCGTGCGCGAGCGCCGTCCAGATCATGGCGCGCGTCGTCGCGTCGTCGATTCCCGGTAGCGCCCCCGCCATGGCCTCGAGGCTCGCGTCGTCGAACGCCACACCCGCCCACGTGAGGTCACCCGCGTTCGGCACGACGAGTGCAACGCTCTCGCCTCCCGTCGCAGCGGCGATGTTCGGCAGCTTCACGCGCCCGCTCACGCCGCGCAGATCGTCGGCGGCCACCTCGGCACCCGTCCGGTCGTAGGCGGCGACGCGCACCGTGTGGACACGCTTCGCAGGACGGTCGGGATCGGGCGTGATGACGAGCCGGGGGCTCGCGGTCTCGCCCGACTTGTCGCCGTCGCGCTCGATCTGCAACGTGTCCATTCCGGCCGTCACGAGCCACGCCTGCGCCCATTCGGTGAGGTCGCGTCCCGCCGCCTGTGACAGTGCCTCGAGGAAGTCCGCGAGGGTGGCGTTCGCGAAGGCGTGACGCTCGAGGTGAGCGCGCACCCCGGCGACGAACGCGTCGTCCCCGATGTGGTGGATGAGCTGACGCAGAACGGCCGAGCCCTTGGCGTAGGAGATGCCGTCGAAGTTCTGCAACGCCGTGTCAGTGTCGTCGGCGGGCGCCCCTGCGACGGGGTGCGTGGACGGCGAGCGCTCCGCCGCGTATCCCCAGGCCTTGCGGGAGGCTGCGACGTCGACCCAGGCGTCGTCGAACTCGGTGGCGGCCTCGAGCGTCCGATTCGCCATGTACTCGGCGAAGGATTCGTTGAGCCACAGGTCGTCCCACCACTGCATCGTGACGAGATCGCCGAACCACATGTGGGCCATCTCGTGGCTGATCGTGTTGGCGCGCACGAGATGCTCGGTGCGCCCGGCCGCCCCGGTGAAGACGAGCTGGTCGCGGAACGTGACGCAGCCGGGGTTCTCCATGGCGCCCGCGTTGAACTCGGGCACGAACACCTGGTGGTACTCGCCGAACGGGTACCGGATGCCGAAGAGCGAGTGGTAGTGGTCGAACGACTGCTTCGTCACCGTGAGCATCTCGGGCGCCTGCGCTTCGAGGTGGTCTCGCAGCGACGCGCGGGCGTGGATGCCGAGGCGGATGCCGTCGTGCTCGTCGGTCACCGTGGCGAACGGACCGGCGCAGACGGTGACGAAGTAGGTGGCCAGTGGCTTCGTCGTCTCGGCCCGCCACAGGCCCGGTTCGACCTCGCGCATCGCACCGTTCGCCACGACGCTCCAGCCGCCGGGGGCGCGCACCGTGACGTCGTAGGGCGCCTTGAGGTCGGGCTGGTCGAAGCACGCGTAGACGCGCGGCGCAGCATTCATGAAGAGGTGACCGTAGACGTAGGCCTCGCCGTCCGCCGGGTCCTCGGCACGGTGCAGTCCCTGACCGTCGCGGCCGTAGCGCATCGTCGCGGTGACGACGAGTTCGTTGTGTTCGGCAAGATCCGTGAGGTGCAGACGGCGTCCGTCGAGGGCCGACGCGGGCAGCTTGCGGCCGTTGAGCGTCGCCGACTCGAGGCTCACCGGGTCGAGGTCGGCGAACGTCGAGGCACCGTTCTGCGCCGTGAACGTCAGCCGCGTCGTCGAGGCGAACTCCCGTGGGCCGCGGTCGAGATCCAGCTCGATGTCGTAGTGCTCCGGGCGAACGATCTGCGAGCGCTCGCGGGCTTCGTCACGGGTCAGCGTCATGGGCTCATCCTGCCACCGCGACCGAGTCGTTGAGGGGAGCGCGAGCGCGTCGCGACACGCCGAAAGCGGAACGCCTCACGGGCTGGCTCCTCGAACGTTCCTTACGACGTGAGCGTGACGCGCATCGCGGGGAAGGCCACCTCGGTGAAGCCGGCGCGCTCGTACAAGACGCGGCCCGCCTCGGTGGTCATGAGTTCGGCCCGACCCACACCCGTTCCTCTGGTCCACGCCAGCACCGCGTCGAAGGCCTGACGCCCGAAGCCGCGCCCGCGGTGGTCGGCAAAGGTACACACATTGCTGATGAGAACGTCGCGGCCGTGCGGAACCGCCGGTGAAGGCGCCGCGTCACGGACGGCCCCGACGGCACCTGCCACGACCTCGCCGTCGGCTTCCACGACGAAGAACCCGTAGCCAGGGCTGTCCAGGCGTTCGGCGAACCAGCGTCGGGCCTCTGGCTGCCAGGCGCGGGTGCCCTCGGCGCCCATGGCGGTGAACATCTCCGCTCGAAGCGCCACCAACGCGTCAACATCCCGACGCTCCGCGCGCCGGGCCGTTCCTTCGCCGCTCATGCGATCACAGTATCGAGGCAGCGCTCGACGCTCAGCCCTGGTGCGGACCGGGCCGGTAGGGCCCGTCGAAGCGCTGGGGCATCCGGATGCGCTGGCCGGCCATCTGCTCGAGGCGCTCGATGCGGTCGGCCGTCTTCGGGTGCGTGGAAAACATGCGCGAGATGTCCTGCGCGCGGAACGGGTTGGCGATGAACGCGTGGCTCGCGTTCTGCAGCTGCGGCGTCGGCGCGAGCGGGGCCGAGGCGACTCCCGCTTCGAGCTTGGCGAGCGCCGAGGCGAGCGCGAGCGGGTCGCCCGTCAGCTTGGAACCGTCCTCGTCGGCGTCGAACTCACGCGTGCGGCTGATGGCCATCTGGATGACCGACGCTGCGAGCGGCGCGAGGAACGCCATGAAGAGCATGACGATGGGGTTCGGGCGGTTCTCGCTGCTCGAGCCGCCGCCGAAGAACATCATCATCTGCGCGACGCTCGTGATGAGGCCGGCGAGGGCTCCGGCGACGGACGATGTCAGGATGTCGCGGTTGTAGACGTGCATGAGCTCGTGGCCCAGCACGCCGCGCAGCTCACGCTCGTCGAGGAGGCCGAGGATGCCCTCGGTGCAGCAGACCTTCGCGTTGTTCGGGTTACGGCCTGTGGCGAACGCGTTGGGTGCCTGCGTCGGCGAGATGTACAGCTCGGGCATCGGCTTGCCGGCCTTCGTCGACAGCTCGCGCACGATGCGGTACATCGCGGGCGCCTGCGTCTCGCTCACCGGGTACGCCTGCATCGCGCGGATGGCGAGCTTGCCGGAGTTCCAGTACGCGTAGAAGTTCATCGCGAGACCGATGACGGCGAACAGCCCGATGTAGCGGCCGTTGCCGATCACCGCGCCGAGGCCGAGCAGCAGGGCCCAGATGAGCCCGAACAGCGCGGCCGTCTTCAGCCCGTTGAAATGCCTGTGCATGTCCGGTCCAACGAAGGCTCGGGTGCGGATGTTCCGGCGCGGTCGGCCCCAGATGTGAACTCTGGCCCGATCTGTGACCGGCGCAGGTCACGGACCGGATTGAAGGTCACAGCCTGTGCGGCGGAGCGCGTCAGAAGAGGGCGAGAAGGACGTTCGGCGCGAGGCTCGTCGTCACGACGGCGAGCGAGACGAGCGCGGCGAGGACACCGTAGACCTTCTTCGGGCGCGGCAGGGGCGTGAGTTCGGGTTCGTCGCCCGACAGCGCCGCCACAGCGGCTGCCTCGTCGGAGACGTCGTCGTTCTCGGGCGCGGGTGTGGCGACGGGCGCGAACATCGCGGCGATCCAGCGCAGGTACACCGCCACGCCGAGCACGGCGTTGAGCAGCGCGATCACGACGAGCCACCACACTCCCCCGGCGACGACCGGCTTGAGCGCCACGATCTTCGCGACGACGCCGATGATGCTCGGCGGCAGCCCGGCCAGGGCGAGAAGGCCGAGCGCGAGCGTCGCGGCCATCATCGGGCGGGTGCGGAACAGGCCGCGCAGGTCGCCGATCGTCGTCTCGTGCTCGCGCGAACGGGCGTCCTCGAGGGCCGCCAGGACGACGAAGACGGCGAGCGTGCCGATCGTGTAGAGCGCGAGATAGGCGGCGGCCGCGGTGACGGAACCACCGGCGACGACCGTCATCGGCAGCACGACCCATCCGGCCTGCGCCACCGTCGACCACGCCATGAAGCGCAGCGGACCGTCCTGACGCCAGGCCATGACGTTACCGACCGTCATCGACAGGGCCGCGACGACGGCGAGCGCCGTGAGAGCGGACGAGCCGAGCGACGACGCCGCGCGTAGGACGACGAGCATGCCGCCGAGAGCACCGACCTTGGACGTCGTGGCAAGGAAAGCCGCGACCCAGGAGCCCGAGCCCTCGAACGCCTCCGGCGTCCACGCGTGGAACGGAGCGAGGGAGAGTTTGAAGCCGACACCCGCGATGACGAGCATCATCGCGAGGACGACGAGGGGCTTGCGGGCCGGGTCGGCGAAGGCGTCGAGCACCTGGTCGCCGGTCATCGACGCCGTACCCGTGGCCGCGAACCACACGGCCGCGCCGAGGGCGAGGACGGCGAACGAGACGAGGGCCGTCACGAGCAAGGTGAGGGCGCCGTGAGCGGCCTGCCGGCCCCCACGCAGAGCGACGAGCGCGACGCTGGGAATCGTGGCGAGCTCGATGAGCACGAGCCAGGAGGCGAGATCACGGGCCGCAACGACGCCGACGCAGCCGGCCGTCGCGGCGAGCACGAGCATCGCCCGCACCGCGGGGTGGCCCTTCGTGCCGGGCACGTCGCTGGTCTTCTCGGCGAGGGCGAGCACCGCGACCACCGCCGCGGAGGCGAGCGCCAGGCCCTGCAGACCGACGCCTGTCTGGTCGGCCTGCCAGTAGCAGCCGCCGGAGGCGTCGCACAGGCTCGTGCCGTGACCGCCGGTCACGGCGCCGGCGACGAGTGCACCGAGGCCGCCGAGACATGCGAGGACGGCGAGCACCCACGGGAGGCGGGCTCGCCCGGGCAGGACGACGTCGACGAGGAGCACGAGAAGGGCACCCACCATCGGCACGACGGCGGGAGCGAGCGCGAGGGCGTCGAAGGAAATCTTCACTTGAGGCCTCCGAGCAGACGCGGCAGGTCGGCGTCCGCCACGTTCATGAGCAGCGTCGGCGCAAGGCCGAGGACGAAGACGGCCGCCACGAGCACGCCGATGGCGAGCCATTCGAGACCGACGACCCGCTCGGTGGCCACAGGGGCGCTCGCCTCGGCGTGCTCGCCGGCGGTGGACGCCGGGGTGGCCCCGTCGCTCGTGCCGAGCGCGGCGTCAGCGGCCTCGGGCGAGCGCTCCCCGGCCCACACCGCACGCAGCACACGCACGCCGTAGGCCGCAGCGAGAACGGCGCCGAACGCGGCCACTGCCGTCAGGACGTGGAACAGGGCGCCCGGGCGGTGCGGAGCACCCCAGGCAGCGAACAGGGCGAGGATCTCACCCCAGAAGCCGGCGAGACCGGGCAGGCCGATGGCTGCGGCGGTGCCGACGACGAGGGCGAAACCGAGCCGCGGATCGCTGTTACGCAAGCCGACCATCGGTTCGTCGACGTCCACCGCACCGCGACGCGCCTTGAGCGCGCCGACGACGGCGAACAGGAGCGCGGAGATGACCCCGTGTGCGATGTTGCCGTACAGCGCAGCCTGCAGACCGATCTGCTGACCGGCTGCGAGCGCAAGCATGACGAAGCCCATGTGCGCGATCGACGACCACGCCACGAGGCGCTTGAGGTCGCGTTCGACGAGGCAAACGAGCCCCCCGACGACGATGCCGAGCACCGCGAGAACAGCGATGACGGGGGCGATCGTGCGCCACGCGACGGGCAGCGGCAGGACGACGAGACGGATGAAGCCGTACGTGCCGAGCTTGAGCAGGACGGCGGCCAGGAGCATCGAGCCGGCCGTCGGGGCGGCCGTGTGAGCCCACGGCAGCCACGAGTGAACACCGATGAGCGGCACCTTGACGGCGAGGCCGAGCGTGAGCAGCACGCCTGCCGTCATCGCGATGGGGAACGGCAGTGCGGCAGCCGCACCACCGGCGAGCCGTTCGAGGTCGCTCGTGCCCGCCGAGACGACGAGCAGGAGGATGCCGGCGAGCATGAACATCGAGCCGCCGACGGTGTAGAGAACGAACATCCACCCGGCACGACGGCGGTCGGCCGCGGCGTCACCGAAGCGGTCGATGAGTACCCACATCGGCACGAGAACGACTTCGAAGGCGATGAAGAACGCAACCGCGTCACGGACACTGAACGCCGCGACGGCACCACCGAGAACGACGAGCAGGCAGCCGTAGAACAGCCCGGGTGTGCCCTTCGGGCGCTGGCGGGAACTGACGGCGACGGCCAGCAGCGTTACGGCCGCCGCGAGGATGACGAGCGGAGCGCTGATGCCGTCGGTGGCCAGGTGGAGGCGCATTCCGAGGCCGGGCACCCACGGCTTGTCGATGTGGGCGTCCGTGACGACGGCCGCGACGCACGCGGCGAGGGAGACGACGCTCGCGAGCATCGCGACGGCCCAGGCGCCGGTGTGACCGACAGGGCGTCCGAGTCGGTCGCCCGCCATGAGGGCGGCACCGACGCCGAGCGGCACCGCCACGGCAGCGAGCAGAACGAGGCTCACCACAGCGTCACCCCCAGGATCGAAGCGATGACGACGCCGACGATCACCCACGACAGGCCTGTCGCGGGACGTCGTCCATGGACGCCGTCGAGTGCCTTGCCGGCGCGGGCCAGGGCACCGGGCGCGTGCGTTGCGGCAGCGTCGACGCCCGAGTCGAGGCGGTGGACGCCGCGAGCCAGCGCGAGCACGGGACGCGTCACGAGAGTGCGGTAGAGCGTCTCGACACCGAACCCTCGCGAGGCGGCCAGCGGGATGTGGCGCGGCAGGCGACGGGCGGCGTCACCGTAGAGCTGGCCGAGCGACATGATGCGCACGACGAGACCGGTGGCGACGATGAGCAGTACCGAGGCGCCCATCATGGCGAGGTTGAGGTGACTCGTGTCGATGTCGAACAGCCGCGTGAAGGCGAGGAGCCCGCCGAACACTCCCCCGAGCACGAGCAGCCACAGCGCGAGGCGCACCGAGACGCCCGGGCGTGGCAGCACCTCGTCCTCCTCGATCTCCTCGATCGGGTCGACCTCGTCACCGAACTCGTTGACCTCCGGAGTGCTGCGCAGCATCTCGACGATGTCGACGTCACGCACCGTGTGGGAGTCGGTGAGCACCTGACGTTCACCACGCCGTTCGAGGACGGTGCGGTGCTGCAGGATGAGCCACGCGCGGGCCGAGTACGCGGCGGTGCCGACGATGATGAGCGCGAGCATGATGAAGCCGACGAGTCCCTCGACGTGTCCGTCGCTCTGCGAGCGCACGGCGTTCTCGAGCATCGCGTCCTTCGAGACGAACGCGACGGTCGGCGGCAGGCCGGCCATCGTGAACAGGGCGAGGGTCACGGGGACGAAGGTCTTCGGCAACCGACGGGTTGCGCCCGTCATCCGGGTGACGAGCGTGGAGCCGACGACCACCGCGAGCCAGCCGACGAGCAGGAACAACAGCGACTTGAAGAAGGCGTGACCGACGAGGTGCAGGAGCGCGGCGTCGGCGCCCTCGCCCGGGGCCAGCGCGCCGAGGCCGAGGAGCATGAGGCCGACCTGGCTGATCGTCGACCACGCGAGCAGCCGCTTGATGTCGACCTGCGCGAACGCGCTCACCGCAGCGAACACGGACGTCGCGCCGGCGACGATGACGAGGGTGAGACGGGCCGTCGGTTCGGCGGCCAAGAGCGGCAGGAACTGGGCGAGGACGACGGTGCCCGCGGCCACCATCGTCGCGGCGTGGATGAGTGCCGACGCGGGCGTCGGGCCCTCCATGGCGTCGGGCAGCCAGTCGGTGAACGGAAGCTGTGCGGACTTGCCGAGCACACCGCACACGAGGCCGAGCAGAAGAACGAGGCGCAGGGTGCCGTGGGCGTCGAGGTTCGAGGTGCTCCAGGCCGTGACGATCTCACTGATGCGCGTCGTGCGCGCACCCATGGCGAGGCCGGCGAGCCCGACGACGAGCGGCGCGTCGGCCACGCGCGTGACGAGGAACGCCTTGAGCGCGGCGCGGCGCGGGCCCGGCTGGTTGCTCTCGTGGCCGATGAGCAGGTAGGAGCACCAGGCCATGACCTCCCAGCCGACGAGGGTGAGCAGCACGTCGTCGGAGAGGACGACGAGCACCATGGCGGCGGTGAAGGCGGAGACCGTGGCGGCGAACGAGCGGTAGCGCGGGTCGGAGAACAGGTACCAGCGCGCGAACATCTGGACGCACGTCGCGACGAAGAGCGCGACGGCCGCGATGAGCGCGCCGGTCGGTGTCACCCGCAGTTCGAGCGGCGCCTTGAGCGCGGGCCCGAGCGGCAGAGACCCGACGGTGACGAGGTGCTGGGCGACCGGCGTCGTGAGCTGCTGCGCGACGAGCAGAATCGCCGCGACGAGGCCACCGAGCGTGCCGAGGGCCGCGAGCGCGTAGGCGCCGGCGTTACGGCGCCCCAGGAGGAAAGCCAGCACCGCGCCGAGCAGCGGGACGGCGACGGCGGCCTGCGCGAGGTGTGCGGTCACGACGTCACCCGCCCGTCGGTGCGGTCGTCGACGGGCGCGTGGGCCGCGTCGTCGTCGAGGCGCTCGGTGAGGTCGATGTGCCCGCGCAGTCGGAACGCGGCCAGGATGATGCCGAGCGCAAGCGTCACCTCGGCGGCGGCGAGCGTGATGACGAAGATCGTGAGGATCTGCCCTGCTGCGGCGTCGTCGGGAAGGGTCGTGCTCATCGTGACGAGGATGAGGCTCGCCGAGGCGAGGATCAGTTCGACCCCGACGAGCATGAGCACGGCGTTACGGCGCGCCAGCACGCCGTAGACGCCCGAACCGGCGAGCACGGCGGCGAGTGCGAAGGGCAGGAGGAGGTGGATCACTTCGAGCCACCGTCCTTGCGCGTGCCGATCATCGCGAGGGCGCCGACGAGCGCGGCGAGCAGCACGAGCGAGAGCACCTCGAACGGCCAGGCGAAGCGGCCGAAGAGGTTGGCGGCGAGGTTGGCGTTCGTTCCGCCGTCGAGGCCGACCTGCTGCGACCCGAAGGCTGCCGCGAAGGCGGCGAAGAGCAGGCCACCGGTGGCTGCGGAAATGACGAGGGCCACCATCCGGCCGGCCATCGGCACGTCGTGATCGGCGCTCTTGCCGATGGGAGCGCGCGTCAACATGACGGCGAACAACACGAGCACGACGACGGCACCGACGTAGACGAGCAGCTGCACGAGCGCGACGAGTTCGGCGCCGAGCACGAGGTAGCAGCCCGACAACGTCGTCATACACAGGGTGAGCCACAGCGCGGCGTGTACGAGCTGACGCGTCGTTACGGCGCAGACGGCCGACACGGCACTGATGAGGCCGAGGCAGCCGAAGAGGGCGTCGTGCACGGTCATGGGCTCACTCCTTTCGTCGTCGTCGCGTTGGCTCGGGTCACTTCGTCACGTTCCGGCGCGCCACCCGTGGGGGCTTGCTCGCCGCTGCGACCTCGGGCGCCTCGGGGGCACGCTCGTCGAGGTCGGGCGGGGCCGGAACCGTGCGCATCCACTCGCCGAGCTGCTCCTTCTCGTGGAGCAGGTCGCGGATGTCGCCGGAGGCGTACTCGAACTCCGGGCTCCAGAAGAGCGCGTCGAACGGGCACACCTCGATGCAGATGCCGCAGTACATGCACAGTGAGAAATCGATGGCGAAGCGGTCGACGACGTTGCGCTGACGGTCACGCCCACCCGGCGTCTCGCTGGGAATCGTCTCCTTGTGCGAATCGATGTAGAGGCACCAGTCGGGGCACTCGCGCGCACAGAGCATGCACGCGGTGCAGTTCTCCTCGAGCAGCGCGATGACGCCGCGGCTACGCGGCGGCAGGTCCGGCTTCTCGTCCGGGTACTGACGCGTCGACGTCTTCTTCGTCATGGTGCGCGCCGTCGTGGCCATTCCGGAAAGAAGGCCGCGGATCGGCCCCTTCTCGCGGCCCGAGGCGGGCAGGTCGTGGACGTGGTGAGCGTGCTCGTGCACGTGCTCGCCGTGGTCGTGGTTCGCGTTCTGCTCGGTCATGCGGTGTAGATCACTCCTGCCGCGGTAAGAGCCAACTGGAACAGGGCAAGGGGAACGAGGAAGAACCACGCGAAGCGCTGCAGTTGGTCCTCGCGCAGGCGCGGCCAGCTCATGCGCACCCACAGGACGACGAACGCGACGGCGGCGGTCTTGAGCAGCATCCAGACGAAGCCGAGCGCCCCGTCGAACGGACCGTTCCACCCGCCGAGGTAGAGCGCGGCGAACAGCGCCGACATGACGACGATGCCCGCGTACTCGGACAGCAGGAACAGCGCGAAGCGCAGGCCGGTGTACTCCGTCATCGCACCCATGACGACCTCGGAGTCGGCCACGGGCATGTCGAACGGCGGGCGCTGCAGTTCGGCGGTGGCCGCGATGAGCAGCACGATCGCACCGGGCAGCTGCCACAGCAGCCAGATCGGGTGCCAGGCGTGCACGATGCCGCCGATCGAGAGCGACCCTGCCGCCATCGCGAACGACGCGCACGCGAGGATGAGCGGCACCTCGTAGCTGACGAGCTGAGCGGCGGAACGGAACGCGCCGAGCATGGCGTACTTGTTACCCGAACCGAAACCGGCCATGAGCGTCGCGATGGTGCCGATGCCGGAAACGGCCAGCACGTAGACGAGCGACGCTGGCAGGTCGCCGGCCACGGTGGACGGCGTGAACGGGATGGCGACGAGCGCGAGCAGGTAGCTGAACATCGACACCGCAGGAGCCAGGCGGAAGACCGGCTTGTCGGCGGCGCGAGGAACGACGTCCTCCTTCTGCGCGAACTTCACACCGTCGGCGACGAGCTGCGCCCAGCCGTGGAAACCACCGGCCTTCATCGGGCCGAGGCGCCCCTGCATGTGGGCCATCACCTTGTGCTCGGCCTGACCGAGCACGAGTGGCAGCACCATGAAGCACACGAGCACGGCAACGCTGCGCAGGACGATCTCGAGGACGCTCATCGCGGCCCCCACGTCTCGTCGGGCACGCCGGGGGCCATGACCTTGCGACGCTTCGAGGCTGCCGCACGGCCGCCGGACTCACCGGGATCCTTGATGCCCGGCCACTCCTTGCTCGCGCGCGCCGTGAGGACGAACGACTTGCGCAGTGGCGTACCGGTGAAACTCGCGGGCAGCAGGAGCTTGCGCACGCCCTGCCCCGTGCCGTCGTCGAAGCCGGCGAAGTCGATGCCGAACATCTCGAAGGTCTCGCGCTCGTGCCAGGCCGCGCCACGCCACAGCCCGGTGAGGCTGGCGATACTCGGGGCGCCCGCACCGTGGTCGTCGACTTCGAGGCGCGTGCGCATGAGGATACTGCGGCGAGCGCCGCCGGCGATGTCGTACAGGTGCGTGACGATGTCGAAGCCCGCGGGCTTGCCGTCGGAGGGACCGGATTCGCCACGGTCGCTCTCGTCGACGGCGGTGAGGAAGTCGAAGAACGTGAAGCCCTCCGAGCGCAGACGCTCATGGGCTTCGACCCAGTCGGACGTCTCGACGTCGTGGGTGGGGACGTCGCGCGTCATCCCTCACCGTCCTCGTCGGTCTTCGCCTGCTTCGTTTTGGTCGGCCCCGTCTTGGTCTCGTCGGTCTTCGCCTGCTCGGCGGCGCGACGTTCGCGTGCCTTACGGCGGGCCTCGGCGATGCGGGCGGCACGCTCGTCGTCAGAGGTGTCGGCCTTCGTCGTCGGTGCCTTGTCGGGGGCCTTTTCGGGGTCGCCCGTCTGCGCAGCCTTCTCCTGTTCCGCCTTGCGCTCACGCGCCCTACGGCGCGCCTCGGCGATGCGGGCGGCGCGCTCGTCGTCTGGAGCGTCGGCCTTCGAGGCCGGCTTGGCCACGTCGGCGGCTGTTTCCTTGGTACCGCCTGACTGTGCTGCCTTCTCCTGCTCGGCCTTGCGCTCACGCGCCTTGCGACGAGCCTCCGCGATGCGGGCCGCACGCTCGTCGTCGGAGAGGTCGGTCTTCGCGGCGGGCTTGCCGCCGTTGTCGCTCGCGCCTTCCCCGGCGGCCGGCGAGGTGTCCTTCTCCGCCTTGCGCTCTCGCGCCTTGCGGCGGGCTTCCGCGACGCGGGCGGCGCGCTCGTCGTCGCTGAGAGTCGCCTTGCCGGCGGGCTTGGCGTCCGCAGGTGCGGGCTCGGGCGTTGCCTTCGACTCGGTGGCCGCACCTTCCTTCGCGGGCTCTGCCACCGTCTCCGCCTCGGGTGCGGCGGGCTTCGTCACGAGGGGGCGCTGCACCGACGCGGCGGTGCGCCCCCGGCCGGCGAACGGGTTGAGGCGGGCAAGGATGCCCTCGCTGCTCACCTTCTCCTCAGCGATCTGGTTCTGGAGCGTGACGATGCCCTGCAGCAGCGCCTCAGGGCGCGGCGGGCAGCCGGGCACGTAGACATCAACGGGCACGAGCTGGTCGACGCCCTTCGTCACGGAGTACGAATCCCAGTACGGCCCACCTGAGTTCGAGCACGCACCGAAGCTGATGACGTACTTCGGCTCTGGCATCTGGTCGTAGAGGCGCCGCACGGCGGGAGCCATCTTGTCGGTCACCGTGCCGGAGACGACCATCAGGTCGGCCTGCCGCGGGCCGGGAGCGAACGGGATGACACCGAGGCGGATGAAGTCGTGACGCGACATCGACCCGGCGATGAATTCGATGGCGCAGCAGGCGAGCCCGAAGTTGAAGACCCACAGCGAGTACCGGCGACCCCAGTTGAGGACGAGGCGCATCGGCTTGGGGGCGTGTTCCTGAACGGCGCCGACGCTCGGACGCACGGTGGGCATGGGCAGATCGGTCGTCATCGGATCACCCGCCTCACAGCCAGCTCAGGACGCCGCGACGGGCGGCGTGGGCCAGACCGACGAGAAGCACGAGGATGAAGATGCCCATCTCGACGACCGAAGCGATGCCGAGCCCGGAGGTGCGCAGCACGAGCGCCCACGGGAAGAGGTAGACGGCGTCGACCGCGAAGACGACATAGAGGAACGCGTACGCCACGTAGCGGAAGCCCGACTGCTGCCAGTCGCCGCCGCTCGGGTCGACTCCCGACTCGTACGTGGCGAGCTTGGCCCCACTCGGAGCTCGCGGTGCCAGAACTCGACGAACCACCATGGCAGCCGTGAAGAGACCGACGCCCCCGAGGGTGACGCCGAGCACCACGAGGTAGCCCAGGAGTCCGGAATTCACCAGGCAAGCGTAACGAGCCGACTCGCCGGGGGCGGAAAGGCTGGGAGTGCGTGTCTTCACAGTGAGACACATCGGGCGTGGCACCATACGCGCCGTCCCTCCGCCCGGCTCGAGGGGCCCGTGGTTCACCAGACCGTTCGAGCGGAGGTTTTTCGCGCAACGGCGCGGTTGTCGGAGGCTCGCGTTAGTGTCGCGACGTGGCCCTCATCCTGCATCGTCGTGACGATCCCACGGCCCTCGCCGACCAGCTCGCGCAGCTGCTCGCCGAGGCACCGCTCGACGTGTTCGCCCGCGAGCTCGTCGTCGCTCCCTCGGCCGGCGTCGAACGCTGGCTGACGCAGCGGCTCTCGCACCGCCTCGGCGCCACGCTCGGTGACGACGGCGTCTGCGCGGGGCTCGACGTGCGCACACCGCACACCTTCATCTCGCTCCTGTTGGGGCGGGAGAACGACGATCCGTGGCACCCCGACCGCCTCGCGTGGGCGGTGCTCGCAGCCATGGACGAGTGCGTCTCACGCTCGGGCTTCGAGGCTCTGGCGCGGCATCTCGGTGCCGATGCGGTGCGGGCGGGTGAGGATCCGTGGTGGCACCGTGCCCGGCAGTCGCGCCGTTACGCGGTGGCGCGCCGTGTGGCCGGCCTGTTCGCCCGGTATGCCGACGACCGCCCCGAGCTCATGCGTGCTTGGGAGGCGGGCCGCGAGAACGACCTCGTCGATCCTGATCTCGCGTGGCAGGCCCCGCTGTGGCGCACCGTGGTCGAGCGCGTCCTGGCATGTGGCAGCGCCGACGCCTCCCCCGTCCAGCGCCTCGACCGCACCCTCGCCGATCTGCGGGCGGGCACGGCGCCGAGCGACCTGCCGGAACGCGTCTCCTTCTTCGGCTACACGCGCATGCCGGCCGCCATGCTCGACCTGCTCGAGGCCCTCGGGCAGGTGTGCGATGTCCACGTGTGGCTGCCGCACCCGAGCCCGGCCCTCTGGGCCGCGCTGGCCGAGAACCCGCAGGGCATCGTCGCCCGCCGAGATGATGCGAGCGCCGAGGCGGCCGCGCATCCGCTGCTCGCCACGTTGGGCCGTGACATCCGTGAGGTCGAGGCGGCTCTGCTCGCACGCAGTGTCGTCGATGCCACCGATTCTGGCGGTGGGGAGAGTCGCGACGCCTCTCGGGCGACGCCGACCCGCCTCGCTCTCATGCAGGACGACATCCGCGCCGACCGAGCGCCGTCGTCGGTGCCGAGCGTGCCCGAAGACGATCGCTCGGTGCAGATCCACGTGTGCCACGGCGCTGCCCGTCAGGTCGAAGCACTGCGCGAGACGCTCCTGTGGCTCGTGAGCGCCGAGGGCGGCAATCTCGAGCCGCGCGACATCGTCGTCATGTGCCCCGACGTGGAAACGTACGCACCGCTCATCAAGGCCACGTTCGCGGCCGTCGACGAGCACGACCACCACCCCGGCCGGCGTCTACGCGTGCAACTGGCGGACCGCGCCGTTTCGGCCACCAACCCGCTGGCCGAAGCCGCGCAGCGTCTCGTCGAACTCGTGACGAGCCGCGTCACAGCCTCGCAGGTGCTCGACTTCGCGGGGCTCCCCGCGGTGGCCGAGAAGTTCGGCTTCGACACCGACGCGCTCGAACGCATCGCCCGGTGGGTCCGCACGACGGAGGCTCGCTGGGGTCTCGATGCCCAGCATCGCGGCGAGTACAGCCTCGGCGGCCTTGAGAACAACACCTGGGCGCAGGCCCTCGACCGGCTGGCCCTGGGCGTCGCCATGAGCGCTGACACGGACGCGGCGGCGTCGCAATTCGTCCCGGTCGACGATCTCGGAAGCTCCGACATCGCCGTCGCCGAGGCCTTCGTCGCCCTCCTCACGAAGGTGAGCGAAGCGGCGTGGGAGATCCGCCGCGTGAGCGCCGTCGACCCCGCCCTGCCGCGGGCGAGCTTCACTCCCGAGGAGTGGTTCGCGTGGCTGCGGCGCAACGTGCTCGCCGTCGCTGCACCCGCTCGTGACATGGCCTGGCAGCGCGCCGAGTTCGAACGCGAACTGTCGTTCCTCGAAACCGGCTCCGCATCGGGTGCCGCGCTTCGCATCACCGATGTGCGCGTCATGCTGGAGCAGCGCTGGGGTCCGCGCCGCACGCGCAGCAACTTCCGCAACGGGGCCGTCAGTGTCTGCACGCTCACGCCCATGCGCTCGGTGCCGCACAAGGCCGTCGTCCTGCTCGGTCTCGACGACGACACGTTCCCGCGCGCTCAGGTCGTCGACGGCGACGACGTGTTGGCCCGCCACCCACTCGTCGGCGAACGCGATGCCCGCAGTGAGGACCGGCAGCTCCTGCTCGACGCCCTCATGGCGGCACAGCAGCACTTCATCGCGTTCTACTCCGGCTTCGACGAGCGTGACGGCACCCGCCGCCCACCGGCCGTCCCGTTGCAGGAGATCATCTCGGCGGCCGCTCGGACCGGCACGGGCGAATCCCCTGCCCAGAACACGGCCCAGAGTGCGGACGAGGGGGCGCCGTTCGAGCACCTGCACCCCCTTCAGGCGTTCGACGAACGTAACTTCGTCGAGGCCTCCCCCCTGCCCGGCGGTTCCTACGACATCGCCGCGCTCCAGGGAGCCCGGGCCCTGCGCGAGTTTCACGCCGACCCTCTGCCCCGTCCGGCGTTGCTCTCCGAACCGCTCGCGCCCGCACCCCCGACCGACGTCACGCTCGACGACCTCACGTCGTTCCTCGAGAACCCTGCACGCACCTTCCTGCGCTCGCGCCTGCAGATCGGCGTCACCTACGAGGCCGAGGAAGTCGAGGACGGTCTACCGATCCAACTCGATCCCCTTGAAAAGTGGGCCGTCGGTGACCGCGTTCTGCGCCAGGTGCTCTCCGGCCAAGCTCTGGATCGTGCGCTGGCCGACGAGAGGCGCCGAGGCAGTCTGCCTCCGGACCTTCTCGAGGCGGGCCGCGACGACGCGGCCACCATCGAGAGGCAGGTGCGTGGCGTTCTCGACGGTCTCCCCCCGGGCGACCGCACGTCGCACGACATCCACCTCGATCTCGCCCTGCCGCCGAGCGCCGAGGGCGCGCCCAGCACCTCGGTGCGTCTCACCGGTGTGGTGCCGGGGGTCATCGGCGACGAGATCCAGGTGGTCAACTACGGCAGCGTCAACGCCCGGCACCTCGCTTCGGGGTGGGTCAAAGTGCTCGCCCTGGCCGCCTGCTTCCCCGACCGAACCTGGCGGGCTGCGGTTCGCGGAAGGAGCGGCTCGTGCGTTCTCACGGTCGACTCGGCCGAAGCGCGCGAGAGCCTCGTCTCACTCGTCCTCAACCGCGGCTACGGGCTGCGCGCTCCGTTACCGGTCCCGGCCAAGACCGGCCTTGCGTACGTGGAGGGCTACCGTGCCGCGATGCGCAGCGCCAACCCGAACGAGGCGAAGGCCGTGGAGCGCGGCCTCATGAAGGCTCGTCGGGAGTGGGAGAGCAGCTACGAGTACACCCGGGAAGACGCCAACGAGTGGTGGAGCCGTGTCTTCGAGGGGCGAGCCAGCCTCGCTCGCCTGGACGCGGAGGGGCGCTTCACGCTGCTGGCGCCGCGCCTGTGGGGCCCCATCGTCGACCACCGTCAGGAGCTCTCGTCATGAGCGGATACCAGCCCGCGCTGCCCGACACCGTGCCGAACGTCATGCAGCCGTTCAGCATCACCGCTCCCATCCCGGAGGGCACCACACTCATCGAAGCCAGTGCCGGCACGGGCAAGACGTGGACCCTCGCCGCGCTCGTCACCCGGCTCGTGGCCGAGGAGGAACTCCCCCTCGACGAGCTTCTCGTCGTCACGTTCTCGCGCGCCGCGAGCCAGGAACTGCGTGAACGCGTCCGCGGCCAGCTCGAGGACACGCTGCACCGCCTCGGCGCACCAGCCGGCGATGACGACGACGAACTCGTCACGGCGCTGCGAGGCGGCGGCGCCGAGGCGGTGGATCAGCGCCGGGCCCGTCTGGCCCGAGCGCTCGCAACGTTCGACTCCGCCACCATCGCGACGATCCACCAGTTCTGCCATTACGTGCTCAAGAGTCTGGGCGTCGCGGGCGACTCGGACCCGTACGCCACGCTCGTCGAGGACACCGAGACCCTGCGCCAGGAGGTGGTCGACGACGTCTTCCTCCGATTCAGCAAGGAAGCCAACTTCACCCTCGACTACGAGGAAGCGCAGAAATACGCGAAGGCCACGCTGGACAACAGCACCGCAGAGATCGGCCCGGTTCCGCCGCCGGCGCACCTCGAGACCGCGATCGCCTTCAGCCGTGCCGTGCGGGAGGAGTACGCACGCCGCAAGCGCCGCGGCGGCATCCTCGAGTACGACGACCTGCTCTCCCAGCTGCGCTCGGCGCTCAACGACGAGAATTCCCCCGCACGTGATCGCATGAGGGAGCGCTGGAGCGTCGTCCTCGTCGACGAGTTCCAGGACACCGACCCGGTCCAGTGGGAGGTCTTCTCCCGCGCATTCGGCGAGAAGGGCCGCTCACTCATCCTCGTCGGCGACCCGAAACAGGCCATCTACGCCTTCCGCGGTGGCGACGTACAGACATACCTGTCGGCAGCGAAAACGGCCGTCAACTCCTTCACGCTGCCGACGAACTACCGCAGCGACGCTCCGCTCGTCGAGAGCCTGCAGACACTGATGGCTGGTGTCCAGCTCTCACCCGGCATCGTGACGCACCGCGTCGACGCGGCCCAGCACACCTCACGCCTCGGCGGACAGCCAGGGCAGGCTGACGCCCCCGTCGAACTGCGCTGGGTTCCCGAGTCCGGGCTGGCCGTCGGGCTGGCCCGCTCCATCGTGCTGCGCGACGTCGCAGCGAAGGCCGCGCAGCTTCTCGCCGGGGAAACGTCGTTCGACGGGGAGCCCCTCGCTCCCCATCACCTGGCCGTCCTGTGCCGTACCAACAGTCAGCTCGTCGAGGTCCGCGAGTACCTGCGCGAGCTGGGCATTCCGGCGGTCATGATGTCGAGCGAGTCGGTGCTGCGCAGCTCCGCCGGCCAGTGGTGGCTCGAACTGCTCATGGCACTCGAGCAACCGCACCGCCCCGAGCGGGTCAGGGCCGCCTGCCTCACGCCGCTCGTCGGGTGGTCCGCCGAGCGCCTCGACGCGATCGACGACTCGGGCGTCGACGAGGCAGCCGAACTCGTCGCCATGTTGCTGGCGCGGTTCCATTCCGGCGGCGTTCCTGGCATCGTCGACGCGCTACGTGCGCGCGGCATGCTCGCCCGCCTCCTGCGCCGCACCGGCGGAGAACGCGACGTCACCGACATCGAACACTGCGCCCAGTTGCTCACGGCCCGGCAGATGTCGGCCCAGGCCGGCATCTCCTCGCTCGTCGCCTGGCTGCAGGAGCAGAGCGCACAGGACGCCAAAGCAACCGCCGACGCACGCATCATGCGCCTCGACTCCGACGCCCTCGCCGTCACGTTGTCGACCATCCACAGCAGCAAGGGTCTGCAATACCCCATCGTTCTGGCCCCGACGCTGTGGGACCGGTACGACCAGCCGACCAAGACTCCGGGGGTCGTGCACCGCAACAACCGCCGGGAGCTGTCCTTCGACCCCGCGACGGTGAACGCTCCCGAGGCCACGGAGGAGAACACCGGGGAGGAGATGCGTCTGGCGTACGTCGCGATGACGCGGGCGCAGAGCGGCCTCATCCTATGGTGGGCCGGCACGAAGCAGAACACGTCCAAGAGCGCCCTGCACCGGTTGCTCTTCGGGCAGGCCAACGGCCCCGAGGCCCTCGATGCGCTCCTTCAAGAGCGCGCCGACGGAGCATCCGAGAAGTGGCTCACCACCACGGAACAGAACGGCACCCCCAAGGTGGACCGGGTCCGCGAGGTCTTTGCCGCTTGGGCGAAGCACGGCGCGTTCACCGTCCATGAAATCGACCCCAACACCGTTCCTCCGCACATCACGGTCAGGCGGGGTGACGCGCGGCTTGCGGTGAACACCTTCGACGACGCGGACGTCGATCGCGCCTGGCGCCGTACGTCCTACTCGGCGCTCTCCGCCGCCGGTGAGGCCGCCGACGAACTCGCCGCCCTCGGTGATGTGACAAGCGAACCCGAGCACCTCGCCGTCCGCCTCGACGAGGACGCCGACGTCGAACTCGCGACGCCGCCGTCCCCGGACATGCCGGGCAGCGAGATCTCCTCCCCCATGGCGAATCAGCCGATGGGCGCGACGTTCGGTTCCCTCGTCCACGGCGTGCTCGAGGAGGCTGACTTCCAGGCCGCGGACCTGCGCGACGAGCTGCGGGCCCACATCCTCGAGCAGCAGATGCGCTGGCCCGCGGATGTCGAGGTCGAGTCACTCGCCGACGCCCTCGTCGCCGTCATGCACACGCCCTTCGGCCCCCTGGCCGACGACGTGACGCTGCGGGACATCGTCTCCACCGATCGACTGCCCGAGATGGACTTCGAACTCCCTCTCTCCGGCGGCGAGGAGCCCCACCCGTCCTCGACGTTGCGCGCTTTCGCTCCGCTCCTGCGCGAGCACCTCGACGAAGGCGACCCCCTGCGCACCTATCCGGATCAGCTCGATACCTCGGCACTCGGCGATGAGCTCCTGCGCGGCTACCTCACGGGTTCGATCGACCTCACCTTCCGTCACGGTGGCCGCTACTTCGTCGTCGACTACAAGACCAACCGACTCGGCGATGTCGACGCGGCGCTGACGCTGGCCGACTACGCGCCGTCGCGGCTCGTCGAGGCGATGAACCACTCGTCATACCCGCTGCAGGCGATCCTGTACTCCGTCGTGCTGCACCGCTACCTGCGTTGGCGGCTGCCCGGCTACAACCCCGACGAGCATCTCGGAGGCGTGATGTACCTCTACGTCCGTGGCATGGCCGGCCCCGACACGCCGCGCGAGAACGGCACGCCGTGCGGAGTCTTCACCTGGCGGCCGCCGGCGACGCTCGTCGTCGCGCTGTCCGACGCCGTCGACGGGGTACGGGCAGGTGGTGTCCGATGACCGACACGCAGCTGCCGACCACACCCGGCGAGCGTTCCGCAGAGCCGGGCGGCGACCCACCGAACGGCACTCCGCTCGAGACGCTCAGGGCGGCGGCGTTCGTCACCGAGGGCGATGCCCTTGTCGCGAGCCGTGTCGCCCGGCTCGTCGACGCGCCGACCGACACGTGGCAGATCGCCACGCTCGCGCTGACCGTGCGCGCCGTGCGCGAGGGCTCCAGCGCGCTCGCACTCGACGAAATCGGCCGCCTCACACCCGAACGGGACCGTTCGCTCGACGACGACACCGAGGCACCGACCATCACGCTCGCCGACATCGTCGCGCCACCGTCGTCGCACCAGCTGGTAGACGACCTGCGCGCCGGTCCCCTCGTCGAGCAGGGTGTCGTGCACCTCGAGTACGGCTTGGCGTACCTCGATCGCTACTACCGCGACGAGGTGATCGTCGCCGGTCTCCTGCGCTCACGCGGTGTTGCGCCCGTCGACGACGACGCTCTCCGGCGCGCAGGTGCGGCCCTCGAAGGGCGCGCCCTCGACGACGCCCAACGCGCCGCAGTGCACTCGGCACTCACGTCCGCAACGACAGTCCTCACCGGTGGACCCGGCATGGGTAAGACCTACACGGTCGCTGCGATGCTCGTGGCCGCCCGAGCAGCCCTCGGCGACACGACACGCATCGCACTCGCTGCCCCCACGGGCAAGGCCGCGGCACGCATGGCCGAATCGCTGCGCGAAGCGGACGTGCTCGCTGACAACGACGCGCTCACGCTCCACCGGTTGCTCGGCTACGACCGCACCAACTCCCAACGGTTCGTCCACGGTCGGGGCAATCCGCTCCCGCACGATGTCGTCGTCGTGGACGAGGCGTCGATGATCTCGCTCAGCCTCATGGCACGCCTGCTCGAAGCGCTCGGGCCGAACACGCGCCTCGTGCTCGTCGGCGACCCGGACCAGCTCGCGAGCGTCGAGGCGGGTTCCGTGCTCGGCGACCTCGTCGCCGGGCTCGACACCGGAGTGATCCGGCTCGCCACGCACCACCGCCTCACGCAGGGTCGCGCAGCGGTGGCGGAGGCCTTCGCGCAGCCGACCGGCGACCATCCCGACGGCGGCGAAGGAACTGTCCCGCCGTCCTCGGAGCGTGTGCTCGCAGCCATCGACAGCCCGGACGACGGCGTCGAGTTCCTCGAGACCGACGCCCCCGACCTCACGATGCTGCCTCACCTCGTCGAGGCCGCTTCCCGGCTGCGCGAGGTCGCGGCCACGGGCAACGCAGAGGCGGCTGTCGCGCAGCTTCGCGCAAGTCGGCTCCTCGCGGCGCACCGCACCGGGCCGTTCGGTATGGCGCGGTGGAACCGTCTCATCGAGAACGCCCTCGCCGAGCGGTTCCCCGACGTCACGCCGTACGCCATGTACGTGGGGCGCCCGGTCATCGTGACGAAGAACGACCGCGCCCTCGGGCTCTTCAACGGCGACAGCGGCGTCATCATCCGCCAGGGCACCGCGCTCGTGGCCGCGATGGAAACCGCCTCCGGCGTGCGCACGTTCTCGCCGTGGCGCCTGGGCGACCTCGAGACGATGCACGCCATGACCGTGCACAAGGCCCAGGGAAGCCAGGCCGAGCACGTCACCGTCATCGTGCCGCCGGTCGGCTCGCGCCTGCTCACCCGCGAGATGCTCTACACGGCTCTCACCCGAGCGACAGAGCGCCTCACCGTCGTCGGCACGCGTGAGGCCGTCGAACTCGCTGTGGAGACGCCGATCCTGCGCGCCTCCGGGCTGCGTCACCGTCTGCGCGAGCAGGACGGCTGAGGCCGCAGCGTGAACACCCCCGTCGGCCGGTTCGGGCGGCGTGATCGAATGAGGTCGCGCCCCGAAACCGGAGCGACGGGGTGATGAAGGGACGGGCTTCGTGAGCAACGAGGACGAGACACGCAAGGGCACGCTCTACGGCTTCCTAGCGTACCTCGCGTGGGGCATGTTCCCGCTCTACTTCCACGCCCTCATCCCTGCCGGGCCGTGGGAGATCCTCGCCCACCGCATCCTGTGGACGCTCCTGCTGTGCGTCGTCCTGCTCGGCGTCACACGTCATCTCGGCTTCCTCAGGAGCCTGTTCGGCGATCTCAAACGCCTCGGCGCCATCTCGATCGCAGCGGTGCTCATCGCGATCAACTGGGTCGTCTACGTCCTCGCCGTGACGACGGGGCACGTCACCGAAGCCGCGCTCGGCTACTTCCTCAACCCGCTCGTCACCGTCATGCTCGGGGTTCTCGTGCTCGGCGAGAAGCTACGTCGGATGCAGTGGCTCGCCGTGGCCATCGGCGTCATCGCCTGCGTGTACCTCGCCGTCGACTACGGCAGCCCGCCGTGGATCTCCGTCGGCCTCGCCCTCAGCTTCGCGGCGTACGGGCTGATGAAGAAACGTGTCGGCGGGCGTCTCACCGCGCTCGAGGGGCTCACCGCAGAAACGGTCGTCCTCGCTCCGTTCGCGGCCGTCATGCTCGTGTGGCTCGGCGCCACGGGGCGCAGCACGTGGTCCGGCAACGGCTCGTGGCACCCCCTGCTGCTCGCCCTGTCAGGCGTCGCCACCGCCATCCCGCTGCTGCTCTTCGCCGCCGCCGCGCGCCGTATCCCACTCTCGACGATCGGGCTCCTGCAGTTCATGACGCCCGTCATGCAGCTGCTGTGCGGCGTGCTCGTGCTCGGCGAGACGATGAGCGCCGGACGCTGGGTGGGCTTCGGCCTCGTCTGGATCGCCCTCGTCGTCCTCACGGCTGACTCCCTCGCCCAAGCCCGGCGAACCCGGCGAGCGCGCCGCGCGACGCCCCTGGAGACGTCAGCGGCCGACCCCACCTAGACCGAGGTCGAGGCGGGGCCGGCCGGAGAGCCTGAGGTCAGCGTCAGACGCCGAGCACCTGGTCGAGGTAGGCGTTCGTGAAGACCCGCTGCGGGTCGAAGCGCTCGCGCAGCGCCACGAAGTCGTCGAACTTCGGGTAGACGGTGCGCAGGTACTCCGCGTCGTAGTCGTGCATCTTGCCCCAGTGCGGGCGCGCCTCGTGAGCGCGAGCCATGTCCCAGAAGTACTTGAAGTACGTCCGGTGGTCGGCCTTCACGTAGTGGTGGATGGCGATGTAGCAGCTCTCGCGGCCGTAGGCGGTCGACATCCAGCGGTCGTCGCCGGCCGTCCAGCGCACCTCGACGGGGAAGGCGACAGGCTCGTTGGTGCGCTCCACCCAGGCCTGAAGATCACGCAGGATCGACTCGGCTGCCTCGACCGGCACAGCCATCTCCGACTCGCGGAAACGCACGGTGCGCGGTGAGGCGTAGACGCTGTGGCTGACGTCGCTGAACTCTCGCGCCGAGAGGGCCCGCGCCGAGACGTTGTTGATCCGGCGCGTGAGGTTCGGGCGAGCGACGCTCAGGCGGCAGATCGCGTCGAAGAGCGTGTTGGAGAGGAACTCGTCGTCGAGCTTGTGGCGCCACTGAGCCAACGGCTTCGTCGGGGCATCGCCGGCGCCGCGCGTGTTGCGCTTCATCATCACCTTGTCGGTGTGCGGGAACCAGTAGAACTCGTAGTGATCGGTCTCGGCGAGGGTCGCGGGGAGCACGGCGAGTTCCTCGGTCATCGTCGAGGGACGCTCGACGGCCGAGAGGGTGAACGCGGGCACGCACTGCAGCTCCACCTCGGTGAGCACGCCGAGTGCTCCGAGCGTGACGCCGAGCGCCGGCACGAGGTCGCTGTTCTCGCCGCCCTCGCTCCAGCTCAGCACGTCGCCGGTGCCCGTGACCATCTCGCCGCCGACGACAGTGCCGCCGAAGCCGGTCCACGCGAGGCCCGTGCCGTGCGTCGAGGTGGAGACGGCGCCGGAGATCGTCTGACGGTCGATGTCGCCCATGTTCGCGAGCGCGAGGCCGCGGTCGGCGAGCAGGTTGACGAGCTCGTACAGGTGGGTGCCCGCCTTGACGCGCACGCGGTTCGTCGCTTCGTCGACCGAGACGATGCCCGACATCGCGTCGAGACGCACCTGGGTGTCGACCGGCTGCGCGATGGGAGTGAACGAGTGGCCGGCACCGACGGGGCGAACCTTGCGTCCAGCCGCAGTACTCTCACGCACGAGCTCCGCCATCGCGGCAGTATCGCTCGGCGAGACGACCCGTGACGGCGTCGCCGTGACGTTGCCCGCCCAGTTGCTCCACTCAGCCAAAGTTCTTGCCTTCCCCTCGATACGTGGGCACCGTCTCGATGACGCGCCCACCCTCCACGACGTGAACGGTGTCGAAACGCTCGCACGCCTCGCCCGCCTTGGTGTGGCGGAACCAGACGTTGTCGCCGATCGCGAGCCCACGCGTTCCGGGGCCACGCAACGGGGTCTGCACCTCGCCCGGGCCCTCCTGACCGAAATAGCGCAACCCCTCGGGCCACACCGGGGTGGGCATACGCGACGAGTTACCGACACCGGAGGCGAGGTAGCCGCCGCTGAACGTGACGACGACGGATTCGGACGGACGCCGCACGACCGGCGAGACGAAGTAAGCGGCCGCCTTGGTGGTCAGATCGCGGTAGTTGTCGAAGAACGTCGAGGTGAACAGTCCGGAGCCCACAGCGATGTCGGTGACGACACCGTCGTTTCCGGTCAGGTGCACCGAGCCGGTTCCGCCACCGTTAACGAACTCGAGGTCGGCGTATTGCTCGACGGCCCGACGCACCGCACCGCGACGCACCTCCAGCTCCTGCACGGAGCGGCGCTTGATGAGACGGTGCACGGGGGTGGCGTCGGCGACGCCGGCCACCTGGGCCTCGTACATCATGATGCCGACGAGGCGCACGCCCTCGGTCTCGGAGGCGAGGCGCGCGAATTCTCCGGCCTCTTCGGCGGTGTGCACCGACGATCGGTGGACGCCGAGTGAGAGGCGCCCGATCCGCAGGGACGCGTCGACGTCGAGGCTCACACGCAACTCGCACCCGTGCTCGCGTCCGATCCGCCCGATCATCTGGAGGTGCTCGGGAAGGTCCACCATGAACGTGATCTCGCGGCGGGCGGTGTCGTTCTGCGCAACCATCGCCATCGTCGCCACGTCAACACTCGGGTAGGCAATGACGACGTCGTGGGCGCCGTTCTCGACGAGCCAGAGCGCCTCGGCCGCCGAGTAGACGAGCAGACCGCAGACCCCGTCCTGCTCGAGGCCCCATTCGAGGATCGAGCGCACGCGCACCGACTTGCTCGCGAGCCGGAGCGGCACACCGTCGGCGGCGCGACGCAACTTCTCGAAGTTCTCACGCAGCACGCCTTGATCGACGACGAACTGCGGCCCCTCACCTGCATCGATGGGGGCGTCGAACACGGAGGTCATGTCTGGGTCCGCGCGAGAATCTCTGCAAAGCTGTCGAGAACCTCGAGGGCCTTCTCGTCATCCCCGTCCGCGAGCCACGCGAGAGCGACACCGTCCGTCATGGCAACAGTCATCCGGGCGATGACATCGACGGGCAGACCGAGTTCGGCCTCCCCCTTCTTCTGGAACAGTTCGAGGAAGCCGCGCACGACCTCGTATTTGTTCGCGAAGATGCGTTGCGCGAGCTCCGGACCCGGAGCCTCCTGGCGCACGAGGTAGGCCACCAGTTCGTAGACCAGGCGCTGCCGCTCGGTCTGGGCACCACTCAAGGTCCAGTAGTACCGGAAGGCTTGCTTGATGGCGTCGACGGGGGTGGCGCCGTCGGGCAGGTCGAACTCGGCTACGTCGACCTCACGCTGAAGGAGGGTCTCGACTACTGCTTCGAGCAGGGCCCGCTTGTTGTCGAAGCAGTAGTGCACCGTTCCGAGCGACACACCCGCCTCCGTCGCGATGCGCCGCACCGTCGTGTTGTCGAGACCGTCACGGAGCGCGATGCGGATGGCAGCGTCGATGAGCTGCGTCCTGCGCGTGTCGATGTCCAACCGAGGCATGCTTGCGACCCTACTCCCTCATGAGGACGCGTGACCCGACGAAAGAAACCCATTCATCTTTCAACTATCGGACTGCGTGACGCGTCTCGCGGGTTCAGGCGGAACGCGACGCGACGCTCATCGGTAGCGCCTTGAGAGCCGTCTGCGCGTCACCTTCGCCCAACTCGTCGATGAGCGCAGCCGCCTCACGAGCCAGCGAGGCAGTGCGCTCACGTGCCTTGTCGATCGCGGGGTGACGACGCAACAGCTCAAGGGCTTCGGCGTGCTCGGCGTCATCGACCAACGGGCGCGCGAGGAGCTCCTTGAGCCGCTCGTCGGCCGGGTCGTTCGAGGCGTTGACGTAGAACGTCGGCAGGGTCGCCACGCCTTCGCGCAGATCGGTGCCGGGCATTTTGCCCAGCGTCTCGGCGTCGCTCGTGATGTCGATGATGTCGTCGGAGAGCTGGAAGACGAGGCCGACGAGTTCGCCGTATCGGCCGAGCAGGTCGATGACGCGCGCGTCGCAGCCGGAGAACATGGCGCCGTACTGCGCGGCGGCCGCGATGAGCACACCGGTCTTGTCGGCGAGCACACGCAGGTAATAGGCCATGGGGTCTTCGCCGTCAGGAGCCTGACGCTCGTCCTCGATCTGGCCTGCACACAGGCGGACGAAGGTACGCGCCTGCAGGAGCACGGCCTCGGAGCCGAGGTGAGCGACGAGCTCGGAGGCCTTGCCGAACAGCAGGTCACCGACGAGGATCGCCGTCGAGTTGCCGTAGACCGAGTTGGCGCTCGGCACCCCGCGACGCAGGTCGGATTCGTCCATGACGTCGTCGTGGTACAGCGAGGCGAGGTGCGTCAGTTCGACAGCGGCGGCGGCATCGACCACCTCGTTGCTCGCGCCCGTGCCGAGTTCGGCGGTGAGCAACGTGAGCAGCGGGCGAAAACGCTTGCCCCCGGCGTCGACGAGGTGGTGGCTCGCCTCCTTAACGAGGGGGCTGTCGTGATCGACGACCTCGTCGAGGCGGTCGTTGACGCGCACGAGACCGTCGGCGAGGCGCTGCGTCAGTTCGTCCGACGCCTCGGGCACGACCGCAGCGGCAGGGGATGTCATCGGTTCACTCTTTCGTCGTCGCTCACGCGCTGGGCGTGATGCGCGTCAGGGCGCTGTACAGGCGGTCGGTGGTGCTCGTGCCCTTCGGGTCGGCGAGGTTCGCCATGACCCGGACGACGAGCTTCATGAGGTCTTCCCGCGGCAGACCGTATGTCACGGCGAGCTTCATCAGCTGCGGGTTGCCGATGATCGTGGCGAAGTGACGCCCCAGGGTGAAGTACCCACCGAGGGCGTCCTTCATCACCTTGGGGTAGGTCTCGAGGACGCGCTCGCGGGCAGCGTCGTCATGGCGGCCACGGGTGAAGGCACTCGCGACGACCTCGCTTCCGAGGCGTGCGGCCTCCATGGCGTAGGCGATGCCTTCGCCGTTGAACGGGTTGACCATGCCGCCCGAGTCACCGACGAGCATGAGGCCGTCCGCATAATGCGGCGTCCGGTTGAAACCCATGGGCAAGGCGGCGCCGCGCAGGTCGCCGACGAGCGTCTCGTCGGTGAAGGTCCATTCGGCCGGCATCTGCGCGACCCAGCGCTTGAGCACCTCGCGGTAGTCGGTGCGCCCGAACGCCTTGGAGGTGTTGAGGATGCCGAGGCCGACGTTCGAGGTGCCGTCGCCGACGCCGAAGATCCAGCCGTAGCCCGGGAGCAGGACCTCGCGTCCGTGCTCGTCACGTCCGGGCAGCTCGAGCCAGCTCTCGAGGTAGTCGTCGTGCGTGCGGGGGCTCGTGTAGTAGCCGCGCACTGCGACGCCCATGGGGCGGTCCTCGCGCTTCTCTCGCCCGACGGCGAGCGCCAAGCGGCTCGAGTTGCCGTCAGCCGCGACGACGAGCGGGGCACGGTAGGTGGCCGTATCCCCCGTGGCACGGCCATCCTCACCGAGGAGCTTGGCCCTGACACCGACGACCTGCGAGCCCTCGCGCAGCGGCTCGGTGACATTGACACCCTGCAGGAGACGGGCACCCTTGCTCACCGCGTGACGCGCGAGGATGTCGTCGAAGTCCTGGCGGGTGCGCACGAGGCCGTAAGTCGGGAAGCCGGACGCCTCGGGCCAGTCGACCTGCAACCGCATACCGCGGCCCACGAGGCGCAGCCCCTTGTTGCGGATCCACCCCTCGCTCTCGGGGGTCGCAATGCCGAGCAGGTCGAGTTCCTTGACGGCGCGCGGCGTGAGGCCGTCACCGCAGACCTTCTCGCGCGGGAAGCGCGTCTTCTCCAGGAGCAGGACGTCGAGGCCCGCGTCCGCGATGTACGCGGCCATCGTCGAACCGCCGGGGCCGGCGCCGACGACGATGACGTCGGCGCGCTCGGATGCGTCTGCGCTGTTCACACCGGTGCCCGGCGTGAGGTTCGAGGTGTCGCTCACGCCGCCCCGCCCTTGGACTTCGGCTGGTTCTTCTGTCCCTTCGCCGCCGCAGGCTTCACCGCGCGGTGAAGCGCGACGATGCCACCCGAGAGATTGCGCCACTCGACGTCGCCCCAGCCTGCTGCCTTGATGCGCGTGGCGAGTTCACGCTGCGCCGGCCAGGCCTGAATGGACTCGGCGAGATAGACGTAGCTCTCCGGGTTGGAGCTGACGGCGCGCGCCACCGGCGGGAGCGCCTGCATGAGGTACTCGCCGTAGATCTTGCGGAAGGCACCGTTCGTCGGCTGGCTGAACTCGCAGATGAGGAGGGTTCCACCGGGCTTCGTCACGCGGGCGTACTCGGCGAGGGCGCCGTCGACATCGACGACGTTGCGCAGGCCGAAGCT
Source organism: Dermacoccus barathri (assembly GCF_015070805.1). Taxonomy (NCBI): domain Bacteria; kingdom Bacillati; phylum Actinomycetota; class Actinomycetes; order Micrococcales; family Dermacoccaceae; genus Dermacoccus; species Dermacoccus barathri. The sequence goes on from NZ_JADCTK010000001.1 coordinate 130,043, forward strand.
CATCGTCACCGCGTCGAACGAGGCGTCGGCGAACGGCAGCTTCGTCGCGTCCGCGGCGGTGAAGGCCATGTCGGCGCGGCGCTTCTTGCCCTCGCGCAGCATGCCGAGGCTGAAGTCGGCGGGCACGACGTGCGCTCCCGCGGCTTCGAAGGGCTCCGACGACGTGCCGGTTCCGGCGGCGATGTCGAGCACGACCTGACCGGGCCGGGGAGCCAGCGCCTTGAGCACCTGCTTGCGCCAGCGACGGTCCTGACCGAGGGAGAGCACGTCGTTCATGAGGTCGTAGCGTGCCGCCACGTCGTCGAACATGCGCGCCACGTCGGAGGGTCGCTTGTCCAGGCCTGCTCGATTCATGCCTGCATTCTCGCACCCGTCACCGCTTGGGCCGAAGCGCGCCTTAGGCTGGTCCATTGTGAACGAAGCCCGTCCCGCCGCCACGCCGCGTCTGCGCGTACGCACGTACGAGCTCACCGACCCCGGTGACCTCGTCGGCCTCATCCCCGCAGGGCGCCCCGCGGAGGACGTCATGTCCTGGGTTCGGCGCGAGGAAGGGCTCGTGGGCTGGGGACGCGCGGCAGCCGTTTCCACCTCCGGCGACGCTCGCTTCGCCGACGCCGAGGAGTGGTGGGACGCCCTCGTCGCCGCAGCCGACGTCGTCGACGAGGTAGAACGACCGGGCACCGGCCTCGTCGGCTTCGGCTCGTTCAGCTTCCGCAACTCTTCCGACGAAGGCGCTGCGCTCGTCGTGCCGGAGATGATCGTCGGTCGGCGTGACGGCCACGCGTGGCTGACGACGATCAACCGCACCACCGACCAGTTGCCGGAGGTGAAGCCCGCCGAGGCACCCACCGGCGTGGAGCGCACCGACGGGGCGCTGTCGCCGGCGCAGTGGCGCGGCGCTGTCGGAGACGCCATCGAGTACATCCGCGCCGGACGCATCGACAAGGTCGTCCTCGCGCGCGACGAGATCCACACCGCCGACGCCGACATCGACCCGCGCTGGCTCCTGGCCCGCCTGTCCACCGCCTACCGCGACACGTGGGCGTTCGCCGTCGACGGGCTCGTCGGCGGCACGCCGGAGCTGCTCGTGCGCTCGGACAAGGGCCTCGTCACCTCGCGTGTGCTCGCCGGAACGATCCGGCGCACCGGTTCCGACGACCATGACCTGGCTCTAGCGGCGAGCCTCGCGCGCAGTTCGAAGGACCTCGTCGAGCACGAGTTCGCCGTGCGTTCGGTGGAGGCCGCGCTGCGGCCGCACTGCTCGTCGATGAACGTGCCCGACGCTCCCTTCGTGCTGCACCTGCCGAACGTCATGCACCTCGCGACGGACGTCTCCGGGGCTCTCACCGACGGCGCGTCGTCGCTCACGCTCGCGGCGTCACTGCACCCCTCGGCCGCCGTCTGCGGTACGCCGACGCGCGAGGCCGCCCTCGTCATCGACGAGCTGGAACACATGGACCGCGGCCGGTACGCCGGGCCCGTCGGGTGGATCGACGCGCGCGGTGACGGCGAGTGGGGCATTGCCCTGCGCAGCGGCCAGATCGACATCGAGAACCCGTGCCGCATCCGCCTGTTCGCCGGCTGCGGCATCGTCGAGGGCTCGGATCCGGTGAGCGAGGTGGCCGAGTCGGTCGCCAAACTCGCACCGATGCGCGAAGCGCTGCGCTGATCGCCGCTACCGTCGAGGGATGAAGCAACTCCTCGTCATCACACACGCCCCGACGCCTGCCACCGTTGCGTTGCGCGACGCCGTGCTCGCGGGTGCGAGCGATCCCGAGTTCTTCGCCGACGAGGTCGACGTGCACGCCGTGGCAGCCCTCGAGGCCACCGATCCGCAGCTCTACCTCGACGCCGACGGCTACCTCTTCGGCACGCCCGTGAACTTCGGCTACATCTCGGGCGCACTCAAGCACAGCTTCGACTCGACGTACGACGACCTGCTCGAGGAGGTGGCGCGCCGCCCCTTCTCCTACTGGGTTCACGGACGCAGCGACGCCACCGGCGCGCGTCGTGCCCTCGACGCCATCACCACCGGGCTCGACCTTCGTCTGGTCGCCGAACCGTACGAACGCCTCGGCGAACTGAGCGACGTCGACCTCGCCGAGGCCCGCGAGTTCGGCGCCACCGTCGCCGCCAACCTCATCGCCTGACGCACACCGAGCGCGTCCGGGCCGGCGCTCAGCGACGCTCGAACCGCGTCGGCATCTCCTCGGCACCGGCAACGGCCTCGACGGCGGCGGCCACGAGATTGCGGCGGCCGAGACGCTCACCGCTGCGATCGACCGTCACCTCGACCACCTGGACGTCCGGCCGCGGGTTCGAGACGAGATCGATGAGGTGCTCACGCGAGGTGGCCCGGGTGTACTCGACGCCGCGCGCCTGGCACACCAGCTCGAGATCGGCGCCCGTCGGCGTACCGAAGACGCGCTCGAAGTGCTCGGCGAACTCCGGCCGCCCCTGTTCGAGGGTGCCGAAGATGCCCCCGCCGTTGTCGTTGATGACAACGATGGTGAGATCGGGGCGTGGCTCGCCGGGGCCGAGCAGCAACCCGTTGCTGTCGTGCAGGAACGTGAGGTCCCCCATGAGGGCGAAGCTCGGCCGCCCGTGCGCGAGTGCGATGCCCATGGCCGTCGAGACGAGCCCGTCGATTCCGGACAGGCCACGGTTGCCGACCGCGGACACCTTGCGAGCGATCTGCTGCGGGTTACGCCCGAGGTCGAGGTCGCGCGCCGTGTTCGACGAACCCACGAGCAGCGCCGAGTCGGCCGGCAGGTGCTGCACGACGGTCGACGTCGCGGACATTCCGGAGGGCCACGAGTCAGCGACGAGCGGCCCGACGACCTGGGTGAGACGATGGCCCGCCATCCGCCACGCGCTGGCCCAGCGACGGTCGGCGCATGCCGAGACCAACTCGTGCGAACGGGCGATCGTGGCCCACTCGTGGACCCGCTGGACGACGTGTGAGGGGTCGGCCCACGCGTTCGATCCGGTGACGATCTCGACCGTCACCTCGGGGTTGCGCAGCAGCAGGGCGACGTCACGCGAGAGCGTCATGCGGCCCGCGACGAGCACGCGTTCCGGCAGGTGCTTGTCCAGCCAGTCGTGGCAGGCGAGGATGAGCGAACCGTGCGGCATCGCGCGGCCACGGTGGTAGTCACCGAACGGCTCGGCGATGACGGGCCAACCGGCGGCGTCCGCGAGTTCGGCGATCTCCGCGCTCATGCGCGGGTCGGGCAGGTCGCCCATGAGGACGAGGGTGCGCGGCACCGGGGCGATGCCCGGCCCGTCCGCCACGGCGACGCGGGAGGCGGGGGCTCGCAACTGCAGCCACGGGCGTCCACGATCGCGGCCCTCGAGGGACTCTGGCCACGTCCCGTCGTCGGAGGTTTCGGGGGTGAGCGGCTCACGGAACGGCAGGTTGAGGTGGACCGGTCCGGCGTCGCCGGTGGGCACTCCCACGGCGTGCGCGACCGCACGACCGATGACCGAGCGCCACACGGTGTTCTGCCCCTCACGCTCGGCGGGCGTGGCGAACTCGTGGAACCAGCGCGTGGCCTGACCGAAGATCTTGACCTGATCCGTCGTCTGGTTGGCACCTGTGTCACGCAGCTCTGCGGGACGGTCGGCCGACATGACGATCATCGGCACCTGCGCGTGGTGCGCTTCGAGGACGGCCGGGTGGAGGTTCGCGACGGCCGTGCCGCTCGTCGTGATGACCGGCACCGGGTTACGTGAGATCTTCGCGAGTCCGAGGGCGAGGAAGCCGGCCGAACGCTCGTCGATGCGCACATGGAGGCGCAACTTCTTCGCGGCGTCGGCCCGCGCCACCGCGTAGGCGAGCGGCGCGGAACGTGAGCCGGGCGCGAGGACGACGTCGGTGATGCCCAGGCGCACGAGTTCGTCGACGAGGACGGTGGCCATAGCGGTCGAAGGATTCACCGGGCCAGTCTCGCGCACCCCGCCGCCGAAGGCCACACGTGCCAGGGTGTGACGGACACTCGGGTGGGCCCGGTCCTGCCCGCTCCCGGGTGGGAGTGTGCGGTGGGCCCGACCCTGACAGGGCCGTTAGCCTGACCGACGTGAGCACCCTCAACGACCTCCCCGCCCCGAGCGGCGAGCAATGGACCATCGCGGCGCACGGCTACGAGGCAACCGTTGTCGAGGTGGGTGGTGGTCTGCGCCGCCTGACCCACGACAAGCGTGACCTCGTCTTCGGTTATGCCGTCGAGGCAATGGCGGACGCCGCGCGGGGACACGTCCTCACGCCGTGGCCCAACCGAATCGACGGCGGACGGTACTCGTTCGACGGCGAGAATTACCTCCTGGCGCACACCGAACCGGGGCTGGCGAACGCCTCGCACGGTCTCGTGCAGTGGCTCGCCTGGGATCTCGTGGAGCGCTCGACCCACCGGCTAACCGTCGGCGTCACCCTCCATCCCCAGCCCGGCTGGGCGTGGACCCTGCGCGTCGAGATGACCTACTCGCTCGACCCCGACGGCCTGACGGTCACCCCGAACGTCACGAACCTGTCGTCCACCGCGTGCCCGTTCGGGTTCGGAGCGCACCCGTACCTCACCGCGGGTGAGTCCTCGCTCGACGACGCCGCCCTGACGCTCGACGTCGCCACGCAGCTCACCGTCGACGAGCGACTCATCCCGACCGGGCGCGAGACGAGCACCCACGATTTCTCCGGCGGGCTCCCGCTCGAGGGGGTCTCACTCGACACGTGCTTCACGGACATCCGCGTCACCGACGGCCGCTGGCGGGCGTCGGTCACGAACGGCTCGCGCACGACGACACTGTGGGCCGACGCGAGTGCGTACCGCTACGTCCAGACCTTCACCGGCGATGGCCTGCCCGAACCGAAGAACCGCCGTTCCGGGCTCGCCGTCGAACCGATGACATGCCCCGCAAACGCCTTCAACACCGGGGAGGGCCTGCTCACCCTCGCGCCCGGCGAGACGTGGAGCGCCCCGTTCGGCATCACCGGCGCCTGAAACTCGATGTTGAGCGGTGAGCGCGGCACGGGTACCGCCCACACCGCTCAACATCGAACCCCGATGGACGCCGCGGATGCCGATGCCGCCCGCGGCGACTACCGTGGTGAGAGTGCCTCGATCTGCCCGTAGTTTCGCCGACGACCTGAGGGGCCGCGCGGACGACGACCTCGCGGCGCTCCTTCTCGCCCGGCCCGATCTGGCGCGCCCGGCACCCGCCGACATCACGTCGCTTGCCGCGCGGGCCTCCACGCGCGCCAGCGTCCAGCGCGCTCTCGAACACCTCGACGCGCGCCTCCTCCACCTCGTGGAAGCGCTGCTCGTCGTCGGCGCCGAGGGCGCTCCTTCGGCGCTCGGTGCGTCACGTTCCGCCGTCGACGACGGTATCCGCGAGCTGTGGCACCAGGCTCTCGTCTGGCGCTCTCCCGACGGGTGGCGCACCGCCCGAGCTGTCGGCGAAACCCTCACGCACCCAGCAGGATTGGGACGAAGCGCGAGCGATCTTGACGTACGACTGGACGACCTTGCCGTCGGCTCCGAGGGCGACTTCGACGCCGTGACACGGGCCTACAACGCGCTCTCACCGCGTGCTCAGGCCGTCATCGACCAACTCCGGTGGACATCCGCACGCGGCTCGTTCACCACGCAGACCCTGCGCGATGTGCGCCGCGAACTCGTCGGTGCCGGCCTCATGGTGGCCGTCGACGGCGAGCGCGGCAGCGACGCCGTCATCCCGCGTGAGGTCGGGCTCGCGCTGCGTGGCGGGCGTCTGTACCGCGAGGCGTGGGCTCCCCCGACCGCCGAGATGACCCACGTCGAGCAGGCGAGTGCCGACGACGCGGCGGCCGGCGCCGTGCTCGATCTATTGTGGCGTCTCGACGAGGTCGTCGCCGCCTGGGACGCCCAACCGCCCCGCGTGCTGCGCACCGGAGGCGTCGCCGTACGCGACCACCGACGCACGGCCGTAGCGATCGACAGTTCGAGCGATCTGACGGCGTTCGTCCTCGAACTCTCCTACGCCGCAGGCCTTCTCGCTCCCGACGGGGAGGTCGATCCGCTGTGGCGGCCCACCGAGTTCTACGACGAGTGGGCCACGTGGACTCCTGCCCGTCGCTGGGCCCATCTGGCGTTCGCGTGGCGCGACACCACGCGCGCCGCGAGCCTCGCCGGTCAGACGATCGACGGCACTCTCGTCAACGTCCTCGGCAAGGACGCCTCGTGGCCGCTCATGCGGGCTCGCCGCGCCGACGTCCTCGCCACGCTCGCCGCGCTCGAGGCAGGCAGCGCCCCGACCACCGAACAGGTCGACGCCCTGCTGCGCTGGAAACGACCTCTGCGCCTTCCCGAGGGAGCCCCCACCCGCGCCGACGACGTGTCGCGCGAGGCCGGCTGGCTCGGCGTGACGGGCCGCTCGGCCCTCACCTCCGCCGGTCGAGCGCTCCTCGCGGTGCCGAGCGACGACTCCGTCCCGACGAGCGAGGCGAACCTCGAGTCCGTCGCCGCCCTCATGGCCGCCTCCATGCCCCAGCCTGTCTCGCAGGTCATGCTCCAGGGCGACCTCACCGCTATTGCGCCAGGGCCTCTCACGGAAGAGGTCGCGACGTTCATGCGCCGCAGCGCCGACGTCGAATCACGTGGCGGCGCAACGGTCTTCCGGTTCACCGAGAGCAGCATCCGACGGTTGCTCGACCACGGCGTCTCCTCGGGCGAAGCGCTCGAGGCCCTCCGGCGTCACTCGATGACACCGGTCCCCCAGGCGCTCGAGTACCTTCTCGGCGACGTCGCGCGTCGATACGGCCATCTGCGCGTCGGCTCCGTCGGTTCGTACGTGCGCAGCGACGACGAGGGATCGCTCGACGCCCTCGTCGCTGACTCGTCGCTCGCCTCGCTCCAGCTACGCCGCATCGCTCCGACCGTGTGCGTCTCGCCCCTGCCCGCCTCGACGCTGCTCGACGTTCTGCGTGAGCACCGTCACGCGCCGGTTGCCGAGACCTCGGACGGTGGCGTCGTCGTGCGCACCGAAGAGGTGAAGCGCTCCCCCACGCCCGGGCGCCGCAGCACGCCAGTTCGTGTTGTCCGCCTCGACGGTGACGAAGCGACGGCCATGACGCAGCGCATGCGGGAGGCGGAGAAGAGCGCCGTGCGCCCCTCGCAGCACGACGAGCGCACGCGCATCCCCTCGTCCGACCCGACGGTCACACTCACCTCCTTGCAGGACGCTGCCGCCGATCGGGCTCCCGTCTGGATCGGTTATGTCGATGCCTCGGGCGACATCAAGCGCGCCCTCTTCCGGCCGACGAGCGTCTCGGGTGGGCGCGTCGTCGGGCAGATCGGCGACAACACGACGACCACCCGCTCGTTCTCCATCCACCGCATCACCGGGGTGGCACCGGCGTGAGCGAGCCGATCGAGACGTGCCTCGTCGTCGTCACCCGGACCCTCGAGGGCCGCACGCACCTCGCGCTCGGGGAGAAGCTGCGCGGGTTCGGCCAGGGCCGCATGGTCGTGCCGGGCGGCAAGGTCGATCCGGGTGAAACACCTCGCCGAGCGGCCGCGCGGGAGCTGTTCGAGGAGACGTCGCTTCGTGTGAACGATGCCGATCTGGACGCGCGGGGCGTCGTCACCTTCGCCTTCCCGGACGGCGGCGGGGTCGACATGCGCGTGCACGTCTTCGTCACCGAGGCGGCCGCGGGCGAACCGAAGGACTCGGACGAACTGCTCGTCACGTGGGTGCCCGTCGACGCTCTGCCCACGAGCCGTATGTGGCCGGACAACGTCCACTGGCTCCCTGCGGCGCTTGCTGGTGGCTTCGACGAGGCCACCTTCACCTACGCCGCGGACGGCGCGACCCTCGCCAGTCACACCGGAATCTGAACGCGGGTCCTTCGTCCCAGATACCTGGGGCCGAGGACGATGATCGCAACACCGGCGAGGAGCAGCGCTCCTCCGGCGAACGCCGAGACAGACGGCACCTCCCCGAGGAACAGCCACCCGGCGAGGAAGCCGACGACCGGCACGAGCAGAGTGAACGGTGCGACGTTCGAAGCCGGGTAGTGGCCCATGAGGCCGTTCCAGATCGTGTAACCCACCAGGCTTGCGAGGACGACGGTGTAGGCGGTCGAGGCGACCGCTGCGCCTCCGAAGTGCTGGAGCCCTTCGGCCATGCGGTCCGGACCTTCGATGACGAAGGACAGCGCGAACAAGGGCAGCGGCACGAAGAGGCTGCCCCACACCGTCAGGCCGAGGCCGGACGCGCCGGCGCACCGCCGGGCTGCGACGTTCCCCGCGCCCCAACTCAGCGCACCGGCGAGACAGAGCATCACCCCGACGAGTGGCGTCGCGCCCGATCGCCCGGAGGCCACGAGGACGAGACCGGCCAGAGCCACACCCATGCCGACGAGCTGGATCGCCTTCGGTCGCTCCTTGAGCAGAGCCGCCGCGATGACGACGGTGAAGAGCGCCTGGGCCTGGAGGATGAGTGAGGCCATCCCGGAGGCGAGACCGGCGGCCATGGCCGAGTAGAGGAAACCGAACTGCCCCGCCGACATGAGCAGGCCCACCGGGGCGAGGTCGCGCCAGGCCACCTTCGGGCGCGGTACGACGGCGATGAACGGCACGATGCAACTGAAGCGAATGGCCGCGAACAGCAGCGGCGGCACGCCCTCGAGGCCTTCGTGGATGACGACGAAGTTGACGCCCCAGATGAGCACGACGAGAAGTGCGTGGGCGATGTGGCGGGGCGTCATGGGGCTATTCGACCGCGCGGGAGCCCTGCCGGACGAATGCGCGTCCACCTGCGTGGACGGCTGCGCCCCGAGGGTGGCATGGGCGAGGCCCGCCCCGGCGTGCGGAGCGGGCCTCGTCGTCGGCTCGCGGCGGACGAGCAAACCGTGTCGATCAGAAAATGCGAACGCGCTCTTCCTCGTCGATCCACATACCGTCACCGGGCTTCACGTCGAACGCCTCGACGAACTCGGTGAGGTTGCGAGCGGCGTTGGCGCGCACATCCATCGGCGAGTGCGGGTCGATGGCGAGCAGGCGCTTGGCCTCGGCCTCACGCGCGACGCCGCTCCACACCTGTGCCCAGCCGAGGAAGAAGCGCTGCGCGCCGGTGAAGCCCTCCAGCACGGGCGCAGGGGCTTCTTCGCAGGCGATCGTGTACGCCTTGTAGCCGATCGTCAGGCCGCCGAGGTCGCCGATGTTCTCGCCGACGGTGAGACCACCGTTGATCTTGACGCCCGGTGCGTCACGCGTCTCGTACTGGGAGAACTGCTCGATGAGCTTCTTCGCCAGGGCGTCGAACCGCTCGCGGTCGCCCTCGGTCCACCAGTCGACGAGTTCGCCGTCGCCGTTGAAGCGCGAACCCTGATCGTCGAAACCGTGGCCGAGCTCGTGCCCGATGACGGCGCCGATGCCGCCGTAGTTGACGGCGTCGTCGGCGTCCACGTCGAAGAACGGCGGCTGCAGGATGGCGGCCGGGAAGACGACCTCGTTCATCATCGGGTGGTAGTACGCGTTGACCGTCTGCGGGCTCATGAGCCACTCGGTGCGATCGATCGGGCCGCCGATCTTGGCGAGCTGGTAGTCGGTCTCGAACGACGCCGAACGCTTGACGTTGCCGACGAGATCATCGGCGAGGATCTGCAGTTCGGAGAAGTCACGCCACTTGTCGGGGTAGCCGATCTTGGGCGTGAACCGGTCGAGCTTCTCGAGGGCCTTGGCCTGCGTCTCCTCGCTCATCCACGCGCTCTCGCGGAAGCTGCGGCGGAAGGCCTCGACGAGGTTGTCGACGAGTTCGACCATGCGCTCCTTGGCCTTGGGCGGGAAGTGGCGCTCGACGTAGAGCTTGCCCGCCTCCTCGCCGAGCACGCCCTCGACGAGGCCGACGCCGCGCTTCCAGCGCTCACGCAGCTGCGGCGTTCCCGACAGGGCGCGGCCCGCGAAGTCGAAGCGCTCCTCGACGATGTCGTCGGTGAGGTAGCTGGCGAACGACGTCACGAGGTGCCACGTCATCCACGCCTTCCAGTCCTCGACGTCACGCTCGTCGAACAACTCGCCCAGGGCCTCGAAGTAGCTCGGCTGGCCGACGACGACATTCGCGAACGCGCCGTCCGGCACGACCTGACCCTCGAGCCACGCGTCGATGTCGAACGCGCCGAAGAGGTCACGCAGTTCCTCGAGCGAGAAGCGGTTGTAGCTCTTGACGGCGTCGCGGGTGGAGACGTTGTCCCAGTGGTGCTTCGCGAGGGCCTTCTCGAGCTCGTAGACGCGCGGGGCGACCTCGTCGGCGTTCTCGACGCCCACGAGCGTCAGGAGACGTTCCATGTGAGCGGTGTACTTGTCGCGAATCTCGGCGTACTGCTCCTCGCGGTAGTAGGCCTCGTCGGGAAGGCCCAGGCCGCTCTGGCCGAGGTAGACGATGTACTCGTCGCTGTTCTTCGCATCGGCGCTGACGTAGAAGCCGAACAGGCCGCCCATGCCGTAGCGCTCGAGGTGGCCGAGCAGCATGAGCAGGTCACGCTTGTCGGTGAGGCCGGCGATGACGGCGAGGTCCTCGAGGATCGGCGACGTTCCGAGGGTGGCGATGCGCTTGGTGTCCATGAACGAGCGGTAGAGGTCGCCGACCTTCTGCGTGGCGGGCCCCGCGTCCGTTCCGTCGTTCTCGGCGGCCTCGGCCTTGCCCGCAGCTTCCTCGATGATGTCGCGCATGGCCTTCTCACTCGCCTCGCGCAGCATGTCGAAGGCGCCGTAGCGCGATTTGTCCTCGGGAATCGGGTGGTTGGCCACCCACGTGTTGTTGACGTGCGCGAACAGGTCGTCCTGCGGGCGCACGTCCGGGTCGAAGCTGGTCACGTCCAGGCCGGAGTTGATCTTGCTCGTCATGCCCCTACCTTCTCACCCCGCGCTGACAGCGAACGCCGCCGCGAGTTCGAGGACCCACGGCGACGTTCGGCAGGAAGGAGGTTCGAGCCTCAGCGCGCCGGCTCGGCGACGTCGTCGTCGAGGTCGACGATGCCCGGCAGCGCGTTGGGGTCGTCCCGCACCTCCTTGGGGTTGGTCTCGGGTAGGAAGAACGCCCCGACGGCGGTGAGTACGCCGAGGAGCACCATGTAGGCCGCGATGCCGTTCGTGCTGCCCGTCTTCTCGATGACGGTCGCCATGATCATCGGCGTCGGACCGGCGAGCGCGATCGCGGACAGCTGGTAGGCCAGCGACATGCCCGAGTAGCGCATCTTGGGGTGGAAGATCTCACCGAGGTACGCCGCCAGCGGTCCGTAGATCGAGGACTGGAAGAAGCTCGTGATGAACGAACCGACGGCGAACAACGCGAGGCTCTTCGTGTTCATGAGCGCGAAATACGGGAAGATCGACAGCGCCAGACCGATGCCGGACCACAGCACGACGGGCTTGCGGCCGACCCTGTCCGACAGAGCACCCGCGAACAGGATGACCGGGATGTTGAACAACGAGATGACGAGCATGATCGCCAGCAGCGAGTCACGCGACATGCCCAGGTCGCTGGAGGCATAGCTCAACGAACCGACGATGCCGACGTAGAACATCGCGTTCGTGCCGCCCATCATGAGACAGCCGAGCAGGATGCGCTTCCAGCCCTTCTTGACCACCTCGAACACCGGTGCCTGCTTGCCGACCTGAGCAGCGCGCTTGGCTGCGCGCTCCTGGAGCACCTTGAACTCGGCCGAGTCCTCGACCCGCTTGTGGATGAACAGGCCCAGCGGGAACAGCACGGCGCTGAGGAGGAACGGGATGCGCCAGCCCCAGTCGAGGAAGGCCTTGGCCGAGACGAAGTGCGAGACCGTGAGGAAGGCGAGGTTGCCCAGGATGACGCCGATCGGCACACCCATCTGCCCGAAGGTTCCCGCGTAGCCGCGCTTCTTCGGGCCTTCGGATTCGGTGAGCAGCAGGATGATGCCGCCCCACTGACCACCCGCCGCGAGGCCCTGCACGAAGCGCAGGAGCACGAGGAGGATCGGCGCTGCGACACCGATCGTCGCGGCGGTCGGCAGGAGGCCGATGCCGAACGTCGCGATTCCCATGGCGAAGATGCAGAAGACGACGACGGGCTTGCGCCCGATCTTGTCGCCGTAGTGCCCAGCGAGGATGCCTCCGAGCGGGCGGGCGAGGAAGGCCGCCCAGAAGGTGCCGAAGGAGAGCAGCGTACCCGTCAGGGCCGAGCTGTCCGGGAAGAAGATGTGCGGGAAGACGAGTGCGGCGGCGGTACCGAAGATGAAGAAGTCGTACCACTCGATCGAACTGCTCAGCAGACTCGAGATGAGCAGTTGGCGACGCCGTCTCGCAGGGATGGCTTGGACGGCGTCGCTCACGGCTGCCGAGGTGTCGGCCATGGGAACTCCTTCAATGACGTTGAGGCGCGGGGCGATTCGAGCGCGAGCGGAGTCGCACGGGCGTTCACCAAATGTGTCCTGTGCCACATTGCAGGGTCAATAGTCGTTGCCGATTTGTTACCAACTGACCAACTGTCAATAGCGGGTGCGCGGCGGCGGCTCGGGCCGGGCGCGCTCCCCCACCCAAGGCCGGAATGGCCCCGCGCCCCTCGTCGTTAGGCTGAGAGAACCCAGACATCCGGCGAAAGGGCCATCACGTGCCGAACGGCGCACTCATCGTCCAGAGTGACCGCACGATCCTGCTCGAAGTCGACCACGAGAATGCCGAGGCGGCCCGCCGGGCCATTGCGCCGTTCGCCGAGTTGGAGCGCGCGCCGGAGCACGTGCACACCTACCGCGTCACGCCGCTCGGCCTCTGGAACGCTCGCGCTGCCGGCCTCGACGCCGAAACCGTCGTCGACGCGCTCATCACGCACAGCCGTTTCCCCGTGCCGCAGTCCCTCCTGCTCGACGTGGCCGAGACGATGGATCGCTACGGGCGCCTCGTGCTCGAGAAGGACGGCGAACAGCTCGTCCTGCACTCCACGGACAAGCCCGTGCTCGAAGAGGTGCTGCGCCACAAGAAGATCAAGCCCCTCGTCGGCGAACGCCTCGACGAGCTGACGGTCGTCGTCCACCCGAGCGAGCGAGGCGCGATCAAGCAGGAGCTCATCAAGGTCGGCTGGCCCGCGGAGGACCGCGCGGGCTTCGTCGATGGCGAGGCCCACCCGATCGAGCTCGACACCTCCGGCTGGCAGCTGCGTCCCTACCAGGCGCAGGCCGTGGACGGCTTCTGGGACGGCGGCAGCGGCGTCGTCGTCCTGCCGTGCGGTGCCGGCAAGACGCTCGTCGGCGCGGGCGCGATGGCGAAGGCCAAGGCGACGACGCTCATCCTCGTGACGAACACCGTCAGCGCCCGCCAGTGGCGCGACGAACTCCTCAAGCGCACCTCGCTCACCGAGGACGAGATCGGCGAGTACTCCGGCGCGCGCAAGGAGATCCGCCCGGTGACGATCGCGACGTACCAGGTGCTCACGCTCAAGCGGAAGGGCGTCTACCCGCACCTCGAACTGCTCGACGCGCGCGACTGGGGCCTCGTCGTCTACGACGAGGTCCATCTGCTGCCCGCGCCGATCTTCCGTATGACGGCCGACCTCCAGGCCCGCCGCCGCCTCGGCCTGACGGCCACGCTCGTGCGCGAGGACAACCGTGAGGACGACGTGTTCTCCCTCATCGGCCCCAAGCGTTACGACGCGCCGTGGAAGGACATCGAGAGCCAGGGCTACATCGCGCCGGCCGACTGCGTGGAGGTGCGCGTCGGCCTGTCCGACGCCGACCGCATGGCCTACGCGACGACGGAGCCCGACGAGCGGTACCGCTTCGCGTCCTGCGCAACGGTGAAGGACCCGGTGGTCGAGCGCATCGTCACGCAGCACGAGGGCGCACCGACGCTCGTCATCGGGCAGTACCTCGACCAGCTCGAGACGATCGCGAACCGTCTGGACGCCGACCTCATCACCGGCGAGACGTCCGTCGCGGTGCGCCAGAAGTTGTTCCAGCAGTTCCGCGACGGCGAGATCACGAAGCTCGTGGTCTCCAAGGTGGCGAACTTCTCGATCGATCTGCCGGAGGCGAGCGTCGCCGTGCAGATCTCCGGAACGTTCGGTTCACGTCAGGAGGAGGCCCAGCGCCTCGGGCGCGTGCTGCGACCGAAGGCGGACGGGCGCACGGCGCACTTCTATTCGATCGTCACGCGCGACACCGTGGATGCCGACTTCGCCGCCCACCGACAGCGCTTCCTCGCCGAGCAGGGCTACGCCTACCGCATCGTCGACGAGAGCGACATCTGAGGTCAGCTGCGCCAACGCTTTCGCCGCGCCTGCACGGTGTTGATGACCGTCAGGACGCTGACGCCGAAAGTGCAGGTTGTGCGCGATATTTCATGCACAACCTGCACTTTTCCGCATCACCTGACGGTGACGACGGGTTGTCCACAGGGTCTCTGCGGCGCCCACGTTCGTGCAGCCACAGTGGTGGCATGGACCTTCCGCCGGGCGCTCCCCTGACGACCGCCGCCCTCACTGCGCTGGGGTACGACGCCCACGCGCGCCGACGCCTCTGTTCCAGTGGGCAGCTGCGACGCATCACCCACGGCGTCTATGTCGTCGCCGAAGCTGCGCCTGCGACGTTCGCCGAACAGCGGAGGCAGTACCTCCAGCGGGCGGGCGCCCTCATGGCGGCACTCCCCGGCACGTATCTCGTCGGCCCGAGCGCCTGTCTGGCACAAAATCTCCCGCTGCTGAACCCACCGTCAGCCATTCATCTGTCCCGGGAGCGACAGCTCCACTCGAACCGAGCGGGCGTCGTTTCGCGTCGTCCGTGGCCGCATTCCGTCGAGCCGGTCGACGGCCTCATGACGCAGCAGGCGACGGCGGCCGTCATCGAGGTCGCGGCACTCGAGGGGACGTTGGCCGGTCTCGTTCCCGCCGACGTCGCCGCACGCCGCGGCCTCCTGCTCGACACCGATGCGCTCCTCGACGCCTGGGGCCGACGCAGGGGCAGCGCCCACGCCCGAGCGGCATTGGCCCTCGCGGACGGTCGACGCGAGTCGGTGCTCGAGACACGGGTCGCGTGGGCGGCTGCGCTCGAAGGCATCGCCCTCGACCCGCAACTGCGAGTCCTCGACGAACGCGGAGGGTTCGTCGCCCGAGCGGACTTCGTCGTGCGCGGGCATCGCGTCATCGTCGAGGTCGACGGGTTGGGCAAGTACCGTCACGACGGCGACCTACGGGCGGAGACGCTTCGTCAGAGCGACCTGGAACGTCTCGGGTGGGTCGTCGTGAGGATCATGGCGAGAGACATCGACGCCGGCCGGGTGGGCGCGCTCCTGCGCGACGCCATCCGTCACGCCGACGCGCTCTTCGGCCCGTCAGCTGCCTGACGCCGAAAGTGCAGGTTGTGCACGATATTTCATGCACAACCTGCACTTTTCCGCATCAACTGACGCAGGGGTCAGGCCGCTTCGGCGTTCCCTCGCCCGCGACGCACGTACGCCCAACCCATGAAGCCGAGCACGATGCCGGCGACGCAGGTCCACGGCCACCAGTGCCGGTCGCCCTCATGAAGGGCCGGCACGAGCAGCGTCACGACGAGCGCGAGCGCCCACACGGCGATGCCACCGAGGATGACCCGGGCGGTGTCGAGGTGAAGCGGTTGCGGCTTCGGAATGACGGTGTCGCCGCCGGTGAAGAACCGCTCGTAGGGCGACTCCTCAGGCGGGGGCGCACCCTCCTGCGGCAGACGGACGCCGGCCTCGTACGACATGGAGACCTCGGCGCGCTCGCGCATCTCCCGCGCGCGCTCCACCGAACGGGGCGTCGCGCCGTCCGGGCGCGGTTCGCGCGCACGACGGGAGGGGTCTGGTGTCACGGCGTCCAGCCTAGTTCACGGCCTGGAGCGCCCACCCCTCGGCGCCGAACACGGGCACGCTGCCGCACGAAATACCATCAGTGCCATGTCGAGCACACCCATGACTGCCCAGCCCGGGGGCGCACCGTCCGGCGCACTGGACCGCTACTTCAAGATCACCGAGCGCGGTTCCACCGTCGGTCGCGAGATCCGCGGCGGTCTGGTCACGTTCTTCACGATGGCTTACATCATCGTGCTCAACCCGCTCATCATCGGCACCCAGGCCGACTCGACGGGTCACTACATCGGAGGCGGCACCGAGCCGAACCTCGCCGCCGTCGCCGCCGTGACGGCCCTCGTCGCCGGCCTCATGAGCATCCTCATGGGCAGCGTCGCCAAGTTCCCCATCGCCATCGCCACCGGCCTCGGCCTCAACGCGTTCCTCGCGTTCTCCGTCGCCAAGATCCCCGGCATGACATGGAACGACGCGATGGGCCTCGTCGTCATCGAGGGATTCATCATCTTCCTGCTCGTCGTGAGCGGGTTCCGCAAGGCGCTGTTCGCCGCCATCCCCCGTTCGCTCAAGACCGCCATCTCGGTGGGTATCGGCCTGTTCATCTGCCTCGTCGCGCTTCATGACGCGGGCTTCAACTCCGCCGGTGGCGGCTTCCTCCAGCTCGGCCCGACGGGCAACCTGCAGGGCTGGCCGGTGCTCGTCTTCATCATCGGCGTGCTCCTCATCGCGGCGCTCATGGCGCGTCGCGTGCACGGTGCCATGCTCATCGGCATCATCGCTATGACGGCGCTGGCGCTCGTCATCGAGGGCGTCGCGGACCTGGGCGCGAAGGGTGAGAAGAACCCGACGGGCTGGTCGCTCACCATTCCGTCGATGCCGAAGGATCTGCTCACGGCCCCCGACTTCTCGATCATCGGCGACTTCTCCCTGACGGGTGCGTTCGCGAAGGTCGGCGCCATCTCCGCCATCCTCATCATCTTCACGCTCGTGCTCGGCGCGTTCTTCGACCTCATGGGAGCGATGTACGCGGTCGGCGCGGAAGGTGACCTGCTCGACGAGAACGGCGTTCCGGAGCACTCCGAGCGCATCATGGTGGTCGACTCGATCGCCGCGATGGCCGGTGGTGCGGGTTCGATCAGTTCGAACACGGCGTTCATCGAGTCGGCCTCGGGTGTGGGCGAGGGTGCCCGTACGGGTCTCGCATCCATCGTGACGGGCACGATGTTCCTGCTCGCGACGTTCCTGTCGCCGGTCGTCGGGATGGTGCCGTCGGAGGCTGCGGCCCCGGCGCTGGTCATCGTCGGCTACCTCATGATGACGCAGGCCACCGACATCGACTGGAAGAACATGGAGATTGGCCTGCCGGCCTTCCTCACGATGGCGCTCATGCCGTTCACGTACTCCATCGCGGTGGGTATCGGAGCAGGCTTCATCAGCTACGTGCTCATCAAGCTCGTCAAGGGCAAGCCGAAGGACGTGCACCCGCTCATGTACGTCGTGGCCGCGATGTTCGTCGTCTACTTCGCCATCGACCCGATCAAGCAGTTGCTCGGCGTGAGCTGAGCCTCCGACCAGCAATCGGACCCGCGACCTCAAGCTAGGAGGTCGCGGGTTCGATACGTCCGGGACGCGCACCCACCTATTCTCTGCCGAGGTTACTGACCGCTACCCCCAGGACGGTGGCCTGCAAGCGCTCGACGGCCGCGAGCCGCACTCCTCGTGCCGTGGCATCGTCGTCGAGCGCCGTGACGACATCGACCGGTCGCGCGCTTCGCGCCACTTCGGCGCGCACGGCAGCGGCCACCTGCTTCGCCCACGGTCCGGTCACGACGACCTTCGACGGATCAGCCCACCCGACGAGCGAGGCCACCACGGCCGACACAGCCACTGCGAGTGCCTGAAGCACCGAGCCATCCGATGCCGTCACCTCGAGCAGACGCTCCACATCGACAGCGCTCGAACCAGGCTGACGCAGCCCGAGCCGCGCGAACACCTCGGTGAAGGGGATCGCCGGGCCGTCCGGCCCCGGGACGACCATGTGCCCGATCTCCCCGGCGAGACCGCGACCGCCTCGCAACACACGGCCGTCCTCGACGATCGCAGCGCCCAGCCCCTCACCGAGATGGATGAGCCCGACACACCCTTCCTCGACGAGCGTGTTCGCGGCCCAGTTGACGTCGTTGTCGACGATGACGTCGTCACACAGGTCAGCCAGCGCCGCGCGAGCGTCGAGTTCGCCAACAAGGAACGGCTCGTCGGGGAGCTGCACCGCCCGCCCAGTGTGCCGGTCGACAGGATCAGCCACCGAGACGGCAGCGCACCGCACGGGTACGAGGCCGTCTCGCGAAACTTGGGCCAAGAGATCCTTGGCCACTCGAGTCAGTCGCTGCTCGTGTGGGCCGTCGACGGAGCGGGCACGGGCAATTTCGTCACCGTGGATGTCGACCACGGCGCCACTGACCCCGACCGGCGCCACGACGAGCGCGAGCGCCGCCCCCACCTGCGGCGCGAGACGCACGATCGCCGTCGACCGTCCGCGCCCGGACGTGCGTTCCCCCGTTTCCTCGACCAGGCCCGCAGCGACGAGACGTGACACCGACGTCGCGGCGGTGGGGCGTGAGAGGCCCGCGGATTCGGCCAGTGACGCACGCGTCGCCTCCCGCTCGTGCACCAACACCGTGAGCACTCGACGATCGGTCGACGCTCGGACGAGGTGGGGGCCGGTGTCAGTCACCCCTGAATCGTAAACCCTCTTTACAAAAGCGAGGGGGGCGCCTTAGATTGACGACACCTAGTTTGTAAACCTCCTTTACGAAAGGATCGCGGTGACGATGTCGCCTGCCCCCGAGGCCAGGGAGCTTCCCCACTGGCAGTCCACGCCCGACGACCTGCGTGGGGCGATCAAAGAGATCAAGGCCGCACTGCGCGCACGCGTCGAGGCGTCGGGACGCACGGTCGAAGAGGTCTTCGAGGTCGTCGAGAAGCGCGTCGCGGACCAGGTCGAAGAACTCAAGGAGATGAAGGCGCGCGGCGAGAACCCATGGCCGGTCGTGCGGTACGAAGACCTCCTCGACGATTCGAAGCGCGACACCCTGCGCGAGCAGATCCGCCGCCGCGGGTGCGCCGTGATCAAGGGGCACTTCCCCCGTGAACAGGCCCTGGAGTGGGATGCCGAGATCGTCGACTACGTCGAGAAGAACGCCTTCTTCGAGAACTACCGCGGCCCCGGGGACGACTTCTTCGGCACTGTCGGTTCGAAGCCTGAGATCTACCCGATCTACTGGGGCAAGCCGCAGATGCAAGCCCGCCAGAGTGAACGGATGGCAACCGTCCAAGCCTTCCTCAACAGCGTCTGGACCAGCGAGTCCGACGGGCAGCAGTGGTTCGACCCGAACCGCGATTCGCTCTACCCGGACCGCATCCGCCGTCGCCCTCCGGGCGCGGACTCCGCCGGCCTCGGAGCACACCTCGACCCGGGAACGCTCGACCTGTGGATGACCGAGGAGTACCAGAGGCACTTCGCGCCACTCTTCGACGGTCGCCCCGAGGAATACGATCCCTGGGACGCCGCTCACCGCACGTCGGGGCCGCAGTACCCCGGTTCGACGATGTGCTCGGCCTTCCGCACGTTCCAGGGCTGGACGGCGCTGTCGGACATGAAGAACGACCAGGGCGTCCTGCAGAGCGTGCCCATCCCCGAGGCGATGGCTTACCTCATGCTTCGACCGCTCGTCGAGGACGTACCTGACGACGACATGTGCGGCGTCACCGTCGGTCAGGTCTTCCCGTGCAACTGGAAGTGGCACCCTCACCTCATGGAGGCTCTGTCGGTCATCCCCGACGTCGAAGCCGGCGACTCGGTCTGGTGGCACTGCGACATGGTGCACGCCGTCGAAGACGTGACCAACCAGGAGGGCTGGGGCAACGTCATGTACATCCCCGCCGCCCCGTGGTGCCCGCGCAACGAGGCGTACAGCGCCAGTGTTCGCGAGGCCTTCGCAACGGGCGCCAGCCCGAGCGATTTCCCCGACGAGAACTACGAGGTCGACTGGGAGGGACGCTTCACCGAAGCAGAGCTCAACGAGATCGGACGCCGCGGCCTCGGCCTCGCATGACGGCGCACTCCTGCGCGTGAAGGCCGTGGCTCATCGCACGTGAGCCACGGCCTTCACGCGCCGCGCGCACACCGATGAGCGCACCTTCCCTTTTGCCCGCCCAGCGGCAATGCTGGGGCCATGCCAGCACCAGCAACCACCGTCGTCCTGTTCGGCGCCACCGGCGACCTCGCTCGACGCAAGCTCCTTCCCGGGCTGCTCCACCTGTTCGCTAGCGACCTGTGTGACGACCTGCGCGTCGTCGGGACGTCGCTCGAGGATTTCGACACGGAGTCGTTCCGCGAGTTCGCGCGCACCGCCATCGCCGAGTTCTCCTCCCACCCGGTCACCGACCAGCAGTGGGACGACTTCGACGACCGCCTCACCTTCGTCCGCTCCGACGCAGGCCCGGACGCCCTACGCAAGGCCGTCGAAGAGGCCGAGTCGCACTTCCCGCAGGGCAGCCAGCGCCTGCACTACCTCAGCGTCCCGCCGAAGGCCGCCCTCTCCGTCCTCGCCGAGCTGCACCAGGCGGGGCTCGTCGAGCGCAGCCGCGTCATCATGGAAAAGCCCTTCGGCACCGACCTCGCGAGCGCGAAGAAGCTCAACGCCGCGGTTCACGAGTACTTCGACGAGAGCCAGATCTTCCGCATCGACCACTTCCTCGGCAAGGAGGCGGCGCTCAACATCCTGGCTTTCCGCTTCGCGAACGGCCTGTTCGAGCCGATCTGGCACCGCAACAACATCGACCACGTGCAGATCGACGTGCCCGAGACGCTCGGCCTCGAGACGCGTGCCGAGTTCTACGAGTCCACCGGCGCCTACCGCGACATGGTCGTCACGCACCTCTTCCAGGTGCTCGCGTTCACCGCGATGGAACCGCCGACGTCACTCGAGCCTGATGCCATCACCGAGGAGAAGAACAAGGTCTTCCGCTCGATGATGCCGCTCAACCCCGAGGATGTCGTGCGCGGGCAGTACCTCGGCTACCGTGACATGAAGGGCGTCGGCCCCGAGAGCGAGACCGAGACGTTCATCGCGCTCAAGTGCTACATCGACAACTGGCGTTGGGCCGGCGTGCCGTTCTACCTGCGGACCGGCAAGAAGATGGCCGAGGGCGCACGCATCATCTCGATCGCCTTCAAGGAGCCCCCGAAGTCGATGTTCCCGAGCGGATCGGGCGTCGGTCAGCACGGCCCCGACCACCTGACGTTCGACCTCGCCGACAAGGCCCGCATGTCGCTCAGCTTTTACGGCAAGCGCCCCGGGCCGGGCTTCCGCCTCGACAAGCTGTCGATGCAGTTCGCCATGGGCGACACCGACTGGGCTGGAGGCGCACTCGAGGCGTACGAGCGTCTCATCTACGACGCCATCCGCGGCGACCACACCCTGTTCACGACGGCCGACGGCATCGAGCGCCTGTGGGAGGTCAGCCAGCTGCTGCTCGACAACCCGCCGCCGGTGCGCCCGTACGACCCGGGCACTTACGGCCCCAACCAGATCCACCAGCTCATCGCACCCCGGGGCTGGCGTCTGCCGTTCGAGCGCAAGTGGCGCGAGCCCACCGTCTGACGCACCGTGCGAGCATGACGAAGGCCGCTCACCTCACGAGGTGAGCGGCCTTCGTCATGGGCCGGGTTCTCGGACACAAGAAGGGAAGAAACCTTCCCGTCGTGTGCGTAAGCGACGGCCTTGGGCACCACAAGGGAAGAAATCCGCCCTCGGTGCCACGAGGCGGGCTCAGGCCTTCGGCGACTCGCTCTCGTTCGCCTTGTCACTCGTCGCATCCGAGGCGTCGGTCTCGGCGTTCTCGACCTCGAGGTCGGCGTCGAACTCGTCGAGCACCGGAGCGTCCTGGTGGTCGTGGGCCTCGGGGGCTTCCATCTCCACCTCGGAGTGCGCACCGCAGCCGAAGTCGAGCGCAACGACCTTGCCGTCGGCGGGCGACCAGTCGTTGGCGCAGACGCCGAACTGCTGACGCAGCACGCCCGCCATCGGCACGAAGTAGCCGCACGAACCGCACTGCGCGGGGGCCTTGCGGGCCACCTCGGCGCTCGGGCCGTGATCGCCGTCGTACCAACGCTGCGCTGCTTCGTCACGGCCCTCGGCCGAGAGCACACGCTTGCGGCCGAGGCCGAGCTCGAAGAACGCGACCTGGTCGACGTCCTCGTCGCCGGTGGCCTCGAAGCCTGCCTCGAGGCGCGGGTCGTCCTCCTTGTAGGGAAGGACGTCACCAGCGCTAAGGTCGCCCGGCGCGAGGCGGTCGGCCCACGGCACCCACTCGGGCGCGAGCACCGACGTCTTGGACGGCATGAGGTTGGTCTCGCAGACCGTGGCCGCCTTGGCACGCGGCGCGCGGGCCACCGTGACGGCCCAGCGCCAGTCGGGGTAGCCCTTGGCGTTGCTCGCGAAGTAGTGCGTTCCGAGACGCTCCGCGTCCATGACGAAGTCGACGTGCTCGCCGACGGCGCCCGGATCGGCGATGGCGGTGACGGCCTCGAGCGCGAGCTTCTGCGCCGCCTCGCTCGCGAGAACGGCGTCGTGCTTGACGGCCTTGGCGCGGCGAGCGCGCGTCGCACGAGGTGCCTCGGACGTCGGTGCGGTCACCTCGGCGTCGGCGGCGAAGTCCTCGACGCGCTCCGGTTCGGCCACTGCGGGTTCAGTCATGGGTCTCAGACCTCGAGGTCGTCGGCGACGGCGCGCAGCACCGCCGCGATCTTGTTCGAATGGGACCGGTCGGGGTAGCGCCCCTTCTGCAGACCGGAGGACAGGTCGTCGAGCAGACGGATCACGTCTTCGACGATAACGCTCATCTGCTCGGCGGGCTTGCGCTTGCGCTCGGCGATGGAGGGCATCTTGTCGAGCACCTCGACGTGCATGGCCTGAGCGCCCTTGCGGCCCTGGGCGACGCTGTACTCGACGCGCGTGCCGCCACGCAGCTGGGTGACGCCCGCTGGGAGCGCGCTCGCGGGCAGGAAGACGTCGTCGCCGTCGTCGCCGGAGACGAAGCCGAAACCCTTTTCGGCGTTGAAGAACCTGACCTTGCCGACCGGCACGTCACACCTCGTTCGAATTGCCGGGTGCCGGACGACGAGCCGTCCCGCACCCCCGCGTGCACATAACTTGCGAAGTTTACCGGCGCGCGCCGGGCTCCAGCGAATCGTCCGCCGGCGGCGTGGGTTCCGCGCTGCGCGCTCCGCCGCGAAGGTCTCGCAGCACCTCGTCGCGCTCCGAGCGCGACACGTTCGTCGTCACGACCGGACGCTCCTGGCGCGCCTTCCACCACAGGAAGACACCGATGAGGAGGGAGCCGAACCCGCCGAGCAGAACGATGAGCGAGAGGATCGCCCAAATGACGACGCCGGTAATGACGAGGGCGCCCCGGTGGCCGTCGTTCGCGAGGTTGGTGATGAGCGCGATGCCGCCACCGATGAAGAGCGGCGCGACGATCCACAGCATCACGGCGCCGCGGATCATGTTCTTGCGCGCGTGGCGCCTCACCTCGTCCATGCGTTCACGGTACCGACGCGGGGCGCGGTAATAGAAACGCCCGCCGCACCCCACGATGCCCCGCGGCGCATTTTCTGCCGTGACGACCGGTGTCGGTGGTCGCCGCTAGGCTCCGGGCATGAGTTCGCCGCGTCGCATCAGTGCCTCCCAGGCTCGTCGCATCGCCCTCGCGGCGCAGGGCTTCGCGCGCCCGCGTCCTGACGAGGTCACCACCCGCCACCTGAGCGCGACCGCGGCGCGACTTCAGGTCGTGCAGATCGACAGCGTCAACGTGCTCACGCGCAGCCACTACCTGCCGTTCTTCAGCCGTCTCGGTCCCTACGACCCGGCCGCCCTCGACGCTCTGCGCGATCGCGCGCCGCGCCGTCTCGTCGAGTACTGGGCGCACGAGGCCAGCCTCGTCTCCCCGCAGGTGTGGCCGCTGCTGCGTCACCGCATGGCGCGCGCTCACTCCGACGCGTGGGGCGGCATGCGTCGCGTCGCGGCGGACCACCCGGAGCTCGTGGAGCGCGTCTACGAGTACGTGACGACGCACGCTCCCGCCACGGCGAAGACGATCGAGGCGGAACTCGCGCACGACGAGGAACTTTCACGCGAGCACTGGGGCTGGAACTGGTCCCTCGTCAAGGCTGCGCTGGAGCACCTGTTCTGGGCCGGGCGCATCACGTCGGCAGGGCGCACCCGTCAGTTCGAGCGCCGGTACGCGAGCCTCGAGCGCGTCCTACCCCGTGAGATCGCCGCGAGCGCCGTCGCGGAGGATTTCTTCTCCCCCGAACCGCTTCTCGCCCCGCCGGCCGGCGACGACGTCGACTTCTTCGACGACGTCGTCGACCTCGTGCGCCGCAGCGCGATCGCGCACGGCGTGGGCACGGTGTTGTGCCTGCGCGACTACTTCCGACTCAAGACGGCACAGGTCGTGCCGGCCATCGACCATCTCGTGCGCGCCGGCGAACTCGAGCCCGTCGACGTCGAGTGCTTCGACAAGCCGGCGTGGCGCCACGTCGATGCGAAAACTCCGCGGCGCGTCGAGGCAGAGGCGCTCCTGTCGCCGTTCGACTCGCTGGTGTGGCAGCGCGAACGTACCGAGGCGTTGTGGAACTTCCGCTACCGGCTCGAGATCTACACACCCGCCGAGAAGCGTCAGTACGGCTACTACGTGCTGCCGTTCCTCTTCGGCGAGCACCTCGTGGCCCGTGTCGACCTCAAGGCGGACCGGGCCAACGGCGTCCTCCGGGCCCACGCGGTGCACTGGGAGCCGGGTGCGCTCACGCGCCACCCGGAAGCGGCCGGCGCCCTGGAGCGAGAACTCGCGACGATGGCCACCTGGCTCGACCTCCCGCGCGGATGGGCCGGACAGCTCGGGTCCTGAAGGCGCTGCGCCAACCCGCCTTTACCGTGCAGTGGCAGCGTCAGATGACGCTCTTGTCCGCCTTCCCGGGCCAGTGCTCGATGCGGAAGCTATCGGCGTCGACGAGCACCTCGGCGGGCACGGCGTTCGGAATGTACTGACGCCGCGCGAGGTCGTTGCGCACGTTCGTCGACAGACGCGGTAGCGCGAGCGACATCACGCCGCCGTGGCTGATGACGAGCACGCTCTCGCCGCGGTACTGATCGGCGAGGTCCCGCAAGGCTTCTCGGTACCGGTTCACCACGTCGAGGCCCGATTCCCCTCCGGGAAAGGCGGCGTCGAGGTCACCGTCCATCCAGGCGGCGAGCACGCGCTGCATGCCGGCGTCACCGAACCGCTGACCGACGAGCTCCCCGACGCGGTACTCCTCGAAGCCGGGCAGGCTCGTCCAGTCGACGCCCAGCATCTCGGCGGCGACGCGGGCCGTCTCCTGCGCCCGGGCGACGTTGGAGCACACCACCGTCGCGATGTTCTCGGTCCGCAGGCTCTCCCCCAGCTCCCGCGCCTGCGAAAGGCCCAGCGGCGTGAGCCACCCGCCGGCCTCCGTGATGACACCGCGCGGAGTCTCGTAGGCAGCGTCACCGTGACGCGCGACGAAGAAGCGGGCCGGGCAGAACAGGTCGGACATGCGCTTCACGCTACCCGCGATGTCATGCGGTGCTTCCCCCGCGCTCACCCCTGTGGATGCCATGATCAAAACACTCACGACACCACGAGGGGGGAGATCTCGATGAAGAACACACGCTCCGCTCTGGCAGCCACGGCCCTGATCGGCATGCTCGCTGTCACCGGCTGTTCGTCGGACGACAAGGAGAAGGCGAAGGACGCCGCGACGACGGCCAGCAAGGCCGCCTCCAGCGCGAGTTCCGCGGCCACGAGTGCCGGCGGCGACACGAGTGCCAACGCCGACGACCAGCTGGCCTCGGCGTCCAAGAGTCTCGAGTCGATGCAGTCGCAGGCCGGTGGCGACTGCAAGATCTCGGTCGACGGCAAGGAAGCCACGACCTCCGTCATCGGCATGAGCTGCGACGACGCGAAGGGCGTGTGGAACGCGTTCGGTGGCAAGAGCGACCAGGCCTCCAACGAATCGGTCGAGTACAAGGGTGAGAAGTACCAGTGCTCCACCGGCGAGTTCAACGGCAAGCGCGCCTCGTCGTGCACGAGTTCCTCGGGCAAGGCTTTCGCCGTCGCCAACTGACGAACGACGCCGCCCGACATGACGAAGGGCGGGTGAGGAGCCCCCTGGCCACCTCACCCGCCCTTCGCGCACCGGCTGCGCCGCACGGCTCCTTTCTCAGAACGACGCCGGTGCGTGAGTGCCGAACTCCTGCGGTCCGGCCTGCTCGCCGCGCTTGCGCTCGGCGGCTGCCTCGCCGTAGATCCGGGCGTACTTCGTACCCGCGGCGAGAAGAACGAGGCCCGCGGCCATGAAGGTGAACGCCTTCGTCATCGAGCCCATGTACTGCAGGTCGAAGATGAACAGCTTCACGAGCGCGCAGCCGACGAGCGCCAGACCCCAGCCCATCGACGCAGTCAGGTGACGCGGCCGGCTCAGACCGGACGTGAGGACGAGGGCCGCGAGCGCCAGCGACATCACCGTGATGGCGAGGTGCACGAGGAAGAAGCCCGTCGGTGCCTTACCGAAGACGCTCAGCATCGTCATGGCCGTGCCGACGATCCCGGCGAAACCGCCGACGACGAGCAGGAACTGGGCATACGTGGCGTCGAGCTTGCGTCCACGCACGGCGGGAACCGTGAGTGCTGCGAAGACAACGAACATCAGCCCGGTGACGAGCGTCTGCATCGTCATGTCGGTGACGCGGCTGCGGTAGAAGAAGTCCACGTACGCGGTGACCGTCCCCTGCGCCATGAATCCGAGGAAGAACGCGATGACGGCGCCACCTCCGACGATCGGGCCGGGAACGCGAGCGTGCACGGCCATGAGCACGACGGCGATGACGAGGAACGGCATCGCGAACCAGTCGGCCTGGGCGGCAGAGACACCGGCGATGACGGCGCTGACACCGGCGAGCACGAGCGTCGCGATCCGAACGGTGGAACCGCTCGTCCGCAGGACGGCGAAGCCGCCGAGCGCCACGACGGCCATGATCGAGGCGACGAGGGCCGAACGCATTCCGGTTTCGAAGCCGGCGAAGACCCACAGCGGAATCCACGAGGCGGCCAGTGCCACCGGAGCACCGATGGCGTCACGACGCGTGAGACCGGCCTGAACCGCGGTGAGCAGGCCGACGGCCGCGATCGTCGACGCACCGAAGACGAGCGTGCGGGTCGATGACGCCTCGAGCGCCACCCAGAACATGCCGGCGAACGACACGGGGATCGTGCGGGCGAGCGCCGTTTCGTCCCAGCCCTTGGTGATCTCGGGAATGGCACCGGCGATCTGGAGCACGGCGAGGAATCCGACCAACGTCGCCGTGATGCCGCCCGTGAGGTAGGGCGCAAGCGCCGCGACGCCGATCGTCACAGCGATGAAGAGCCACTTCTCGTCCCAGCGCAGAGCCTGGAAGCTAGCTGCCGCTGCGACGACGAGCGCGAGACCGAGGCCGGCCGTGAGCGGGATCCAGTCGTAGATGCGCGTCACGGCGACGACGTCGAAGAAGGCTCCGGCGACCGCAGTCGTGAGGAGAGCGACGGAACCGATGCGACCTCCCGGACGGGGCCGAACCCACTGCGCGGCAGCGGCGAGAGCACCGACGAGAACGGCGCCTCCACCGACACGGACCGGCGGGGTGCGGAAGCCCTCACGAGCGGCCATTGCGAGCAGAAGGACGACGCCGATGAGCGTCACTGCGATACCGGCGGCCGCGAGAAGCGCGGCCACCATCTGCTCGCGGCTGAAGCGCGGCTCACGCGGAGCCGGAGGAGTCGGCGTCTGATCGTAGGGCGGCCGGCCGGCGAAGCCGGCGCCACCGGGACCGCCGGGGGACATCGGACCGCCGGAGTGGCCGCCCTGGAACGGCGGGACGTACTGCTGAGCGCCCTGAGGCGGGATCGGGACGCTCCACGGACCCTGGCTTCCGCGTGCGGCAGCGTCCGCGTTGTTGCTGATGGGGGTCTGCGCGTGCTGCGGGTACTCGGTGTGCGACGGACGTGACGGCGCCGCCGCAACGTTCATGGGCTGCGGCGGCGGGAAGGACGTGGGGTGGTCGGGACGGGGGGCCTGGGGGGTGCCGTACGGCTGCTGTGTGTTCATGCATCAAGCCTCGCGACGACGGGGCTCGCGGGCCTGAGTAGTGCTACTCAGGTGGCCTGGGTGATCTGTGCACGCTCACCCGAGTGAACAGCAGCGTCAGTCGAGCCCGTTCTCCAACGCGAAACGGGTGAGCTCGACGCGGTTGCCCAGTTGCAGCTTCCGCAGCGTCGAGGCGATGTGGTTGTCGACGGTGCGGTGGCTCAGGCCGAGGCGGGTGGCGATCTGCTTCGATGCCAGGCCCTTGGCGACCATGCGCAGCACCTCCGTCTCGCGGGGTGTGAGCACGGCAGTGGGATCGGGGCTTTCCTCGCGCTCGCGTCCGCGCAGTTCGGCGAGGACGAGGCCGGCCAGTTCCGGGGTGAAAACGGCGCGTCCCTGCGCCGTGTCGTGGACGGCCGTGAGCAGTTCCGCGGCGCCGGCGCTCTTGAGGAGGTAGCCGGACGCTCCGGCCCGGACGGCGTCGAGCACGTCCGTGCGCTCGGAGGACGCGGACAGCACGAGGATCTTGACGTCGTCGAAAACCGCGCGAATGGCCCTCGTGGCATCGGTGCCGTTGCCGTCGGGCAGGTTCATGTCCATGAGGACGAGCTCGGGCGAGGTCGCCTTGGCGCGATCCACGGCCTCGCGCACGGAGCCGGCCGTCGCGACGACGTCGTAGCCGTGCTCGCGCAGGTCACGCGCGACGGCGTCGCGCCACATCGGGTGGTCGTCGACCACCATGAGTCGCGTGGTGGGGGCGGCACCGTCGGAAGTCATGGACCCATCCTCTCGCGCGGGCCATCGGCGATGTGTCTCAACGCTGCAGCGTGAACTCCCACTCGACACCCTCCCCCGGTGCTGCTTCGAGGTGGGCTCGGCCACCGATCGACTCGACGCGTCCGACGATCGACCGGCTCACCCCCATTCGCCCCTGGGCCTTGGCTTCGGCCAGGCGGCCGTCAGGAATGCCGGGGCCGTCGTCGCGGACCGTGAGCGTCACCTCGTCGTCGAGGTCTTCGAGGAGGACGAAGGCGGTGGCGCTCTCCCCCGCGTGCCGCTCGGTGTTGGCGAGTGCCTGCTTCGTCGCGGCGAGCAGTTCCCCAGCTCGAGCGGCGTCGAGGAGCACGGGCGCCGAACCTGCCGAGACGCGAACGCGGTCATCGGCCAGTGCGAGGAGCTCACGGCGTAAGTCGACCGGTGCATCGTCCATCGATCCGCCGGACGGCTCGGAGGTCGCTCGAGCCGCTGCGATCGGCGCTTCGTCGACGTCGGCGATGAGGGTGCGCAGCGCCCGTTCCTGTTCGGTGGCCAACTGCCCGAGGGCCGCGCCCTCCGCACCGAACGACGGGCCCTTACGCCCCATGAGCGCGAGCACCTGTAGCACGCCGTCGTGCACCTCTCGCGCGAGCCGCTCTCGCTCGGCCGCACGGGTACGCAGCTCGAGAGCGGCGACGAGTTGAGCGTGTGAGCGTCGCGCACCGACACCCCCGACACCGGCTGCGATGCCGGAACTCACGAGAATCGGCATCGTCGGCGAACGCACCATCCACGACAGATCGTCGCCGATGTGAAGGCTTGCGAGGGAAATACCGACGCCGGCGAGGAAGCCCGCCGTCACGCCCCACTGCATGCCGGCGGCCAGCACGGCGTTCGTGGCCCACATCGTCGTCGGCAGGCTCTGGTTGTGGTCCCACCAGCTCGCGTCGGCGACGATCCACGTCGCGTACATGAGTCCGAGCGTCACGACGATGTCGCCCGCGACGAGCCAGGAACGCCACCGCGGGCGTGCGAAGAGTGCGAGGGCCACGACACCCGACCAGATGCACTGCACGGCGATGAGCGCCGTCGCGAGGTGCGGGCGCGTGTAGTGATCGACGGCGCCCGTGTGGATGAAGAGCGAGTACGCGAGGGTGAGCATCCGGAAGGCACCCTCGGTGGCCCACAGGTACTTCATCGGGTCGTCGGAGGCCGCCTGCTGGGCCTCGGCCTCGCTCGTCCGGCTCATCATCCGCAGCCGGGAAGCGGAAACGGGCGACGCCCCGAACCGCTGCTGCGATTCGGGGCGTCGTCTGGATCGGATCACTTGCGCTGCTCGGGGTACTCCACCCCGTAGCCCTGCTGACCAGGAGCCTGGAACGTGTTCGACTGGCCACCCTGCGTCGGGTACGGCATCTGCGACGGCGGCAGCTGCGGCTGCTCGTTGTACGGACGCTGCTGGCTCTGCGGGGCGTCGAACTGCACCGACGGAGCCTCCGCGTTCGTCATGTTGACCTGCGGCGCGCCCTTCGTGGCCTCGTCGGCCTCGTAGTACTCGGCCTTCGTCACACCGGCGGGGCCGGCCATGAACTTCGTCGGGATCGAGTCGACCTTCGAGTTCAGGTCACGCACGCAGGCGTTGTAGTAGCGACGCGCGGAGGCGATGCGGTCCTCGGTGGCCGACAGCTCGCCCATGAGCTGCTGGTAGTTCTGGTTGGCCTTGAGGTCCGGGTAGGCCTCGGAGACCGAGATGAGGCGACCGAGGGCCTGCGTCAGCTCGCCTTCCGCAGCGGCCGCGTCAGCGGCGTGGTCGGGCGAACCGTGCGTGTTGACGGCAGCGCCGCGAGCGCGGATGACGTCGTCGAGCGTCTTGGCCTCGTGCTGCGCGTAGCCCTTGACCGTCTCGACGAGGTTCGGGATGAGGTCGTGGCGGCGCGTCAGTTCGACATCGATCTGGTGCCACGCCTCCTGCACCGTGTTGCGCTGCTTGACGAGGCCGTTGTACATGACAACGGCAGCCACGGCGAGCGCGACGATGATGAGAAGAAGGATGATGACCCACGTCATGACAAGGCTCCAATTGAACGTGTGTGCCGGAGTATCAGCTTGGTTGGTTCGACCCTAGCCGAACAGTGCGCACCGATCACGCTGTGCGGGGCGGCCCGGTTCACCGACCGCGGCGCACCTTGAGCGCTTTGACGAGGTAGATCGTCGCCGCGAGGGCGACCAGGCCCGTCATGAGGACGCCTGCGGCGGCGCCCAGACGCCCGGCATTGCCGCCCGATCCGTCGCCGTAGCCGTTGAGCACACCGGCGACGAAACCGTAGATCGACCACGCCCAGAACAGGACGGCGGCCACGGCCAGAAGGGGAACTGCGGCGGGATGCTTCATGGCGACGATCGTAGGGCGTGCTGCTCGGCTGCGGGCTCAGGCCTCGTCGAGACGCGCGAGGATCTGCTCGACCACCTCGGGGGCGGCGCCCAGCGGCTCGGTGACGATGTCAGCACCCGATCGGCGCAGCTTCTCGGAGAAGTGCCCCTCCCCGAGCAGGAGCGAGGCGACGGCGACGCGAGCACCGGGCCGGTCGCGGTTGGCGTTGACCGCGTCGGGCACTGCGGGCGTGCCGGCCGAACCGAACGCGACATCGACCTCGGCACCCCACGCCTCGGCGAGCAGGCGCGCCTGAGCGCGGGCGTCGGCCGCGGCCTCGAGCCGGCTGGAACCGGCGGCGGCCATGACAACAGAATCCCGGCGCTCGACGCCTGCTTCGGTCAGGCGTTGGACGAGCAAATCGGCGATTCGGCGCGACGGACCCAGGGCGCCGGTCGAGCGGGCGTTCGGCCACGCATCGACGGCCTTCGCCACGTCGACACGGACGTGGTACCCGCCGCAGAAGAGCAGCGGCACGACGACGACCTCGTCGTAGCGGGGGGCGAGTTGAGCGACAACGTCGGCGACGGGTGGCTCCTGCACGTCGACGTAAGCGTCGGTGACATCGAGTTCCGGCCGTCGGTTCTGCACGGCGGTGACGAGGTCGAGAACGACCTGCCGGCCCCGTTCGTTCGCCGTCCCGTGGGCGACGAGGATGACGGCACATCGGGTCGATTCGCTGCTCGTCGGTACTGCTTCGCCGGCGCTCGAGTTCGTCGTCACGAGGCGTCCCGACCGAGTTCGGCGATGACGAGTTTGACGAGCGCTCCCAGGCGGAAGCGCTCCGGTACGAGCGGTTCGATGCCGTAGGCACGCAGTGGCGCGGCCGTCGTGTCGCCCACGGCGGCTGCGCGGACACGCCCCTCCCGCAGTGCGGCGACGACCTCGTCCCGAACCCCCGCGAGGTGCGCTGCGGTGAAGAAGGCATCCGCGCCGGGGGCTGCCGTGAAGGCAATGGCGTCCACCTCGCCGCGAGCGACAAGGTGGACGGCACGCTCGACGGCCCGCGGGTCCGGCGCCGGACCCCAGCGGTAGACGACGAGCGAGACGACGTCGGCACCCGAGTCGCGCAGTTGCTCGTCGATGCCGTCGGACCCTGCGCCGTGGTGCTGCACGGCTACACGCGTGCCGCGCAGATCGAGGGTCGCCAGATGCAGCTTCACCTCGTCTGCTGTTTCACTTTCGGCACTCCAGGAGACCTCGAGCCCGGCGCCCTGAACGGCACCGCGGGCCTTGGGTCCGCGGGTGAGGATGCGAGCGCCGGCGAGAGCTTCGACGAGCGCTTCGCGTTGCCCGGCCGCCTCGGCTGCCTCGAGCCACCCGCGAAAACCGATCGCCGTCGTGACAACGACGAGATCAGGCTTCTTGTCGACGAGTTCCCTTGTCCGAGCGTTGAGTTCGGCATCATCGACGTGGGGGACGTGCGACATGGTCGGCGCGTGGATCACCTCGGCGCCACGTCGTTCGAGTGCTCCGGCGAATTCCTCGGCCCGGCGCTGGGCGGTGAGGACGATGCGGCGTCCGGCGAGATCCTGCGTCATGCGCGCTCCCCTTCGATGTTGTGGCTGAGGGCTGCGATCTGCTCGTCACCGAGCGCGTCGACGACGTCACCGATGACGATGACACTCGGGTTTCCGATGCCGTGCTCAGCGCAACGTGCGGCGATGTCGGCGAGCGTCGCCTTGACGACGCGTTGAGCCGGCGTCCACGCCCGATGCACGACGCCCGCAGGCGTCGCGGGGCTCTTGCCCGCATCGACGAGCCCCGCAGCGAGCTCCGCGAGACGTCCCATGCCCATGAGGACGACGATGGTGTGGGGCCATGCGGCCAGGGCCGGGAGTGACAGGTCATCGTGACCGGACAAGACGAGTACGCCGGCCGAAACGCCCCGGTGCGTCACGGGGATTCCGCCCGCTAGCGGCGCAGAGACAGCACTCGTCACGCCCGGAACGACGTCGACCTCGATGTCGTGTGCCCGACAGTGGAGGTACTCCTCGCCACCGCGGCCGAGCAGATAGGGGTCGCCGCCCTTGAGACGCACGACGTACCGGCCGGCCCGCGCCTCGCGCACCAGGGTCGCGTTGATCTCGTCTTGCGGCACGGGGTGATGGTGCGGCGACTTGCCGACGTCGATGATACGCGCCGAGAGGTCGAGGCTGCCCAGTTCGTCACGCGGACCGAGCCTATCGGCGACGATGACGTCGGCGCGCTCGAGCTCGCGAACCGCGCGCAGCGTGAGGAGATCGAGCGCACCCGGCCCACCGCCGACGAGGACGACCTTGCCCGCCATGGCCATCACTCCTTCGTCGCGTCGGGCGGTTCACCGCCTCGAATGGGCCTTCGACGCTAGACGAGGTGGGCGCGGCGCTTCCGAGCGTTCCGCAGATCGGATCCTTCCTCGCCATTCCGCCCGTCCTTGAGCGACCGTGTGGCGTGTCTGACAACTCTTCAGGCGCTGTGGCGGTGCAACGAAGCCAGTTCCCGCTCGAGGTTCGCGCGGGCGGCGTCCTCCCAGAGGTCGTGGCCGAGTTCCGTGCGGAACAGCCGCTTCGCGTGTAGGAGGCCTTCGAGAACCTCGATGCGACCGGCGCGGAACGTGGCGTCGTCGAGGTGGTCGAAGTCGAGGCGCACGTCGCGGGCGTAGACGTCGTAGCGCCCGGCATTGGCGCCGAGGACGGCGAGGTCGGCGTCACTCAGGAGCGCTCCGCGCTCGTCGCCGTCGGCCGGGTCGTGGGTGATCGTGAGGCGTACGAGTCGCTCGACCTCCGCGACCTCGTCGGCGGGAAGGAGCGGCGTGAGCTGCTCGCGGGCCAGCTGAGCGGACGCCTCCTCGTCCTGGCCCGGGGCGCCGTCGTACACCGCGTCGTGGAACCAGGCGGCGAGCAGGACGCTGCGGTCGTCGCAGCCCAGGCGGGTGAGAGCGTCGAGCGTCCCGACGAGGTGACGCACGTCGTGGTAGTGCCGGTGCGGCTCGCTCCAGCGCTCGATGAGGTCGGCGCCGACCTGCGGCGCGCCGGGCAGGAGCTTCGGCCACGCGTCGCGCGCCCGCGTCGTCGCGGCCTTGCGCTTCGGGGTGCGCTCGGTGGCGCGCACCCGCATCCCGCCCTTGATGAGGCGACGGATGAGTTCCGTCTCGCGCACCGCCTCGGCTCCGGCGGCCACGAGGGCGTCGTACATACGCTCGGGCACGTCGTAGTGGTCGTGATCGAAGGCCGCGCGAGGGACGCCGTTGGCTGCGGCGAACTCGTGCAGTTCCTCGAGCGACGCATCGGAGACGAGGTGGCTGAAGATCGTGCCCCATGCGGGCCAGCGCGGCGGATCGATGAGGATGGCCATTCGGCCATTGTGCCCGGCGTGGGTTGCCCCGGCGGGCACGAAGATGGCGGGTTTGGCTGAAGATGCAACGGACGTTGCCTCCATCTTCAGCCAAACCCGCCATCCGGGGTGTGGCGTTCAGCGACGCGATCAGGCGAGGCCGAGGTCCTCCATCGAGAACGCGCTGACGTAGGTGAGGCCCTCGGCCTCGATCTTCTCCTTGGAGCCGGTGGCGCGGTCGGCGATCGTGGCGACGCCGACGACCTCGGCGCCTTCCTCGCGGCACGCGGCAACGGCTTCGAGTGGCGAAGCGCCGGTCGTCGTCGTGTCCTCGACGACGAGCACGCGACGACCCTTGATCGACGGGCCTTCGATGCGCTGCTGGAGACCGTGCGCCTTGCCCGCCTTGCGGACGACGAACGCGTCGACACGCTCACCTGCGGCGGCCGCGGCGTGGAGCATCGACGTGGCGACCGGGTCGGCGCCGAGCGTCAGGCCACCGACGGCGACGTAGTCGAAGTCGGACGTCAGGTCGCGCATGACGCGACCCACGAGGGGCGCGGCTTCGCCGGAGAGCGAGATGCGGCGCAGGTCGACGTAGTAGTCGGCCTCCTTGCCGGAGCTCAGCGTCACCTTTCCGTGGACGATGGCCTGGTCCTTGATGAGCTGCAGCAGCGCGGCGCGATCGGCGTCGATGTTCGTCATGGCAGCGATTCTAGAAAACGTCACTCGCGAGGGCGGTGGCGGTTGCTCAGACGCGGGCTGCGCACGAGCGGGCGCGGCACGACGCGCAGCAGGCCGGTGATGGCCTTGTACTGGCGGCCGGGTACGGAGACGACCTTGCCGGCGTCGACGTCGGCGAGACCGTCGCGCACGAGCCGATCGACGTCGAGCCACAGCCGCTTGGCCAGCGGGCTGGTCTTGTCGACGGGGATCTCGCCGCGCTCGTGGAACTCCGTGTGTGTGAAGCCGGGGCACAGCGCGGTGACGGTGACACCCGTGCCGTGCAGCTGCGCCGCGATGGACTCGCTGAACACGGTGACGTACGACTTGGCGGCCGAGTACGTGCCGCTCGCCATGAAGCTCGCGACCGACGACACGTTGATGACGGTGCCACGTCGACGCTCGACCATCGCGCCCGCCGCGGCATGGGTGAGCACGACGACGGCCTTGACCATGACGTCGACCGACTCGATCTCCTTCTCGACCGGAGTGTCGAGGAACGAGGTTTTCACGCCGAAGCCTGCGTTGTTGACGAGGACGTCGACGGGTTCGTCACGTCGACCCACGCGCTCGGCGACGCGGCGCAGGTTGTCCGCGACGGCGAGGTCGGCTGCGAGCACCTCGACCTTCACGCCGTGGCGGGCCTCGATCTCGGCCTTGATCTCCTCGAGCCGCTCGGCCCGTCGGGCCACGACGACGAGGTCGTGCCCACGTGCGGCGAGTTGTTCGCAGAATTCCCGGCCGATCCCGGCGCTGGCTCCCGTGACGAGTGCTGTTGTCATGGCTTCACTCTGACATGCGAGAGGCGAGCGCAGCGGGTCAATTCGGGTCATGCCGAACCCTAGACTTCGCACATGACGCAGATCACATGAAAGGTCATTGAGCGGCATGCCCGCGGCTTCCCACCTTGGATCGAGGCCCTTGGGTGGCGGGGAGGAAGCCGAGGAAACCACCCGGAGGGAAGATGCCAGACCAAGTGACCGACCTTGACGATCTCGGGGACTACCAGCCGCACAAGTCTCCGACGGGAGCACTGCTCACCATTGGCGTCACGGACATCTCCCTGTCCACCTTCGTCGTCGAGGCGGCAAAGGTGACGGGCTGCCTTGCGGCCATCCGCCGATCTCCCCATGAGGTGCGTTGCGCAGGAGTCGGTGACATGTATCTGACCCCGAACGCAGCTCGCTCGTGGCGACTCACCGTTTGGGCCGACATTCCCTTGTGCCCCTTCACCCCACAGGACGCCTGGGCAACACTGATTGCTTGGCGACACCTCTTGCAAGAACCGCCCCTGGATCGACACCCCGATCGAGGTGGGGAGCACGTGTACGGCCCGTGGATCCACAACCGCCCAGTGCGCATCCGGGATCCCCGAAAGGGAGCGTTTGCCGTGCATCCTCTCACCTATTTCCAGGAGAGCCTCCCCGTCACGGTCGATGGGGCGGATTGGACGGAGTACCTGTAGGACACCTGCTTTTCGGGGGTTGTCGGCGGCGCGTTCTAGGGTTGGGGCATGCGAATCGCCACGTGGAACGTCAACTCCATCCGCACCCGCGTCGACCGCGTCGTCGCCTTCCTCGAGCGTCACGACGTCGACGTGCTCGCCATGCAGGAGACGAAGTGCAAGGACGAGCAGTTCCCCATGGCGCGCTTTGAAGAGGCGGGTTACGAGGTGGCGCACCACGGCCTCAACCAGTGGAACGGCGTCGCCATCGCCTCCCGCGTCGGGCTCGAGGACATCTCGATCGGCTTCGAGGACATGCCGGGTTTCGGTGACCCGATCGCGGCCGAGGCCCGCGCAATCGGCGCGACCTGCGGCGGCGTGCGCGCCTGGTCGCTCTACGTGCCCAACGGCCGCGAGATCGACCACCCGCACTACTCCTACAAACTTGAGTGGCTCGAACGGCTCCGTCTCGACGGTGCGAAGTGGCTCGCCGAGGACCCGTTGGCCCAGATCGCGCTCATGGGCGACTGGAACATCGCCCCCACCGACGAGGACGTGTGGGACATTGGCTTCTTCGAAGGCAAGACCCACGTCACACCGCCCGAGCGGGACGCGTTCCAGGCCATGATCGACGCGGGCTTCAGCGACGTCGTGCGCCCCTTCACCCCCGGCCCGGGCACCTACACGTACTGGGACTACACGCAGCTCCGCTTCCCGAAGAAGCAGGGCATGCGCATCGACTTCGCCTTGTGCTCCCCCGCGCTCTCCGAGCGCGTCGAGGGCGCGCAGATCGACCGTGACGAGCGCAAGGGCAAGGGCGCGAGCGACCACGCGCCTGTCATCGTCGATCTCGACTGACGCCGCACACATCGGGCGGCCACCGGGCAGTGTCGGTACCGTCCCCGGCGCGCACAGACCGTTAGGTTGGAATGCGTGAGTGCAGTGGCCGAAGTGGATGTCGTCGTCGTCGGGAGCGGGTTCTCCGGCATCGGCATGGCCGTTGCGCTGAAGGCCGCCGGACGCAGCTTCGTCATCCTCGAGAAGGGTGACGAGATCGGCGGCACGTGGCGTGAGAACCGCTACCCCGGCGTCGCCTGCGACGTGCCCAGCCACCTGTACTCGTTCAGCTTCGACCTCAACCCGTACTGGTCACACACGTACTCGAGCGGCGACGTCATCCAGGATTACCTGCTTTCGGTCGTCGAGAAGCACGGCCTGCGTGAGCACGTGCGGTTCGACTCGTGGATGCAGGCCGCGGCCTACGACGACGCCTCCGGCACGTGGCAGGTCACCTCGATGGGAAGCGACGGCTCCGTCTCCGTCGTCACGGCCCGCGCCCTCGTGCTCGGCGTCGGAGCCCTGCACATGCCGCACATCCCGCTCATCGACGGTCTGCACACCTTCGGCGGCGAACTCATCCACACCGCGTCATGGCCGCAGGAGACGTCGATGTTCGGCCGCTGCGTCGGCATCATCGGAACCGGCGCGTCTGCCGTGCAGTGCATCCCGCCGCTCGCCGAGGACGCCGAGCACCTCACCGTCTTCCAGCGCAGCGCGCCGTGGATCATGCCGCAGAACAACGACGAGTACTCCGACGCGACGATCGACCGTTTCCGCCGCCACCCCGCCCTCATGCGCGTTCACCGTGAGGCGTTACGCCGCAAGAACGATCTGCGCGCCGTCGCGTTCGACAGCCACCCCAAGCTGCTCGAGATCGCCTCGCGCGAAGCGTCACGACACCTCAAGAACCAGGTGAAGGACCCGGACCTGCGCCGCAAACTCACCCCCGATTACACCATGGGGTGCAAGCGCGTGGTCCTCTCCGACACCTACTACCCCGCTCTCGTGCGCGAGGACGTCAGCGTCGTCACCGAGCCGATCGTCG
The DNA here is from genome assembly GCF_015070805.1 of Dermacoccus barathri. Taxonomy (NCBI): domain Bacteria; kingdom Bacillati; phylum Actinomycetota; class Actinomycetes; order Micrococcales; family Dermacoccaceae; genus Dermacoccus; species Dermacoccus barathri. The sequence goes on from NZ_JADCTK010000001.1 coordinate 168,629, forward strand.
CCGTCATGCCCGACGGCGTCGTCACCGAAGAAGGCACCGTCCACGAACTCGACGCGCTCGTGCTCGCCACCGGCTTCGACCCCAAGGGTTCCTACGCGCACCTGCAGATCGCCGGACGTGACGGTCGTTCGTTCGCCGAGGAGTGGCAGAGCGGCGTCGAGTCCTACCTCGGCGTGACGATGGCGGGCTTCCCCAACCTCTTCATGCTGCTCGGGCCGAACACGGGCCTCGGTCACACGAGCGTTCTGCTCATGGTCGAAGCGCAGATCGCCCACGTCATGCGGTTGCTCGACGAGCGCGACCGCCGCGGAGCGTCATCCGTCGAGGTGCGCCCCGAACTCGTGCCCGCCTTCACCCGCGAGATGCGCGAGCGCAGCGAACGATCCGTGTGGCGTCAAGGCGGCTGCACGTCCTGGTACCTCGATGACGACGGCGAGAACCGCACCTTGTGGCCCGGGGGCGTCGGCGAGTACGAACAGCGCCTCACACGGCCCGACGCGATCGACTTCCTCTTCACCTGACCTGGCTTCCGTCGCCGGGCGGCTGCCACGGGTCGTTCGGTGCTGGTGGAACGGAGCCAGGGCGCGGAACGTACCCCGGTGGCGGCTGCATCAGTATTGGCGGCACGAAGCCGCGGATCGGCGGCATCTCCGGAAACGGCTCACGCGCTGCCTCGAACTGCTCGGGCATCAGCTGCGAGCGACGAGACACCCAGGCGACGAAGTAGACGAGCGGGCCCAGCACCGGCAGTGCCCAGACGAGCGTGCGCCAGCGGCGCCACCCGTCGAACGTGTCGACGAGAAGCCTCGGCCGTTTGTGCAGGCTCGTCATCGCAGGATGTGACGTGATGAGCCAGAGCGTCAGGCCGCCGAACAGCACGACGGGGGCGAGGAAGAGCACACCGAACACAATGAAGTCGGCGCCGCCCTCCTGGATCTGGGTGTCGTCGAGGAGCGTCATGGTCCGACGCTAGAGCGACGCGGTTCGTCGCTGCCGAGAGCAGCCTTCGGGCCTGTGGACAACACTGCGCAGGCGTCGCTGTCCACAGGTGAGCGGCAATGTCAGCGCCTCAGGCGACGGTGCTTCCCGGGTCGATCTGGCTCCCTGCCACGACATCGGATCGCACCACACTGTCGTGCCCCACAACGGCGATCGCGTCGTCATGCGCTCGCTTACCGGCGCTCGACGTTCCCACGCGAACGCCCGCGCGAACGGCGACGTTCGCGTCGAGGATGGACGTGCTCACCACGGCATCACGCTCGATGACGCACGCGTCGAAGATGACACTGTCCTCGACCACGGCGCCTTCGCGTACGACGACGCCGGGGCCGAGCGTCGAACCCCGCACCGTTCCCGCGATGTCGCATCCGGGCGAGATGACGCTCTCCTCGACCACGGCCCCCGCACGGACCCGCGCGGCGCCCCTGTTCGTCGCGAGCGTCCGCATCGGCCAGTCGACGTCGTCGAAGACACGCACGACGCCGCGCACGAGGTCACGGTGCGCCGCGAGGTACAACTCCGGACGCCCCATGTCCTTCCAGTACCCCTCGAGCGGGTACGTGCGCACCAGGCCGTCCGCGATGATCTGCGGCAGCAGGTGCTCCGCGAAGTCACCGAGGCCCGTCTCGTCGACGGCGTCGTCACCCTTCCCGTCGTCAGGGCGGGTGGCCTTCTCGGCCTTGTTGAGGCCCGAGAGGAGGGCGTCCTTCTCGTACACGAAGATCTCCGCCGAGATGGTCGTGCTCTCCGGGTTCTCGGGCTTCTCCTCGACGCGCGTCACCTTGCCGGTGGCGTCCGTGATGACGACGGCCTTGTCGGAGGCCTGCGAGCGCGACACCTGCGTGGTGACGATGGTGCAGGCGGCCCCGGTCTCGAGGTGAGCCGCGATGACGTCGCGCAGGTCGAGGGCGAAGATCTGGTCGGCGCTCAGGACAACGACGACGTCGGCGTCCTCGCGCTCGATCTCCCGGCGGATGCGGTAGAGGTCGTCCGCGTTACCCGCTGCGAAACCACCGGTGCGCACGGCGTCGACCTCGTCGGGCACGACGCGCCGGAAGCCGCCGACGTTGCGGTCGAGATCCCACGGCCGCCCGTGCTGGAGGTGCTCGTCGAGTGAACCGGCCTGGTACTGCACTGAAACCCACACCGAGCCGATGCCCGAGTTGGCGATGTTCGACAGGGTGATGTCGATGAGTTGGTGAGTACCTCCGAAAGGCAGAGCCGGCTTCGCGCGGTCGGCGGTGAGCGCTCCCATGCGGGAGCCCTTTCCGCCGGCTTGGACGATGGCGAGCACCTTGGGTGCGCGGGGCAGGGGCATCGAGTCGGCCATGCGCCAATCCTGCCGGGCGCCACCGGCGTTCACAACCACTCGCCGGGGTGGGCGACGCGAGTCGTGACAGCCTCAGTCGAGGGGCTGCGCCGCAATCGCCTCGATGCTCGTCGCCGCCCCGCCCGCTCCCTCGAAGCCGAGGTGACGCCACGCCTCGTAGGCGACGACGGCGACGGCATTTGCGAGGTTGAGGCTTCGGTTACCCGGCGCCATCGGCAGGTGCACACGCTCGTCCGTAGCGAAGGTCGCGAGCACTTCGTCAGGCAAACCGGTTGCCTCACAGCCGAAGACGAGAACGTCGTCGCTGCGGTAGTCGACCTCGTCATACCGACGAGCGCCACGGGAGGTGAGCGCCAACCACCGTCCCGGGCACGCCTCGCGGGCTGAATCGAGGTCGACATGAACGTGCACCTCCGTCAGCTCGTGGTAGTCGAGCCCGCCGCGGCGCAGGAGACGGTGGTCCATCGAGAAGCCCAGCGGCTCGACGAGGTGCAGGCTCGCCCCGACGTTCGCCGCAAGCCGGATGACGTTGCCCGTGTTGGGCGCGATCTGCGGGTGAACGAGGACGATCTGCACGCGGCGAACCTAACGGATGCCGGCGCGCGAGCGAACCCAAGGGCTGCTCGCGCGCCGGCGACCGGCGTCACTTCATGTACTCCGAGGCCTGCTCGCGCAGCTCGATCTTGCGGATCTTGCCCGTCACCGTCATGGGGAACTCCTCCATGACACGCACGTAGCGGGGCACCTTGTAGTGGGCGAGCTTGCCGCTGCAGTACTCGCGTAGCGACTCCGCTGTGAGCTCCTCGGCGCCGTCCCGCAGGCGCACGCACGCCATGAGTTCCTCGCCGAAGCGCTCGTCGGGCACGCCGATGACCTGCGCGTCGACGATGTCCGGGTGGTTGTAGAGGAACTCCTCGATCTCACGCGGGTAGATGTTCTCGCCGCCGCGGATCACCATGTCTTTGATGCGCCCGGTGATGGCGACGTAGCCGTCCTCGTCCATGACGCCGAGGTCGCCGGTGTGCATCCAGCCGTCGACGATCGCCTCGGCCGTCTTGTCGTCCTGCTCCCAGTAGCCGAGCATCACCGAGTAGCCCTTGGTGCACAGCTCGCCGGGCTCGCCGCGGCCGACGACCTCGTTGGTCACGGGGTCGACGATGCTCACCTCGAGGTGCGGGCCGACGCGGCCGACCGTCTGCGTGCGCTGGGCGACGGTGTCGTTCTTGCGCGTCTGCAGCGACACCGGCGAGGTCTCCGTCATGCCGTAACAGATGGAGACCTCCTCCATGTGCATCTTCTCCATCACCTGGCGCATCGTGTGCTCCGGGCACGGCGAGCCGGCCATGATGCCGGTGCGCAGGCTCGTGAGGTCGAACTCGTCGAAGTTGTCGAGGGCCAGTTCGGCGATGAACATCGTCGGGACGCCGTAGAGGCTCGTGCAGCGCTCGGCCTCGACGGTTCGCAGGGAGCTGACGGGGTCGAAACCGGGCGCGGGGATGATCATGGCGGCGCCGTGCGTCGTGCACGCGAGGTTGCCCATGACCATGCCGAAGCAGTGGTAGAAGGGCACCGGGATGCAGACGCGGTCGTCGGCTGTGTAGCTGCACAGCTCGCCGACGAAGAAGCCGTTGTTGAGAATGTTGCGGTGGCTCAGCGTCGCGCCCTTGGGGAAGCCCGTCGTGCCGCTCGTGTACTGGATGTTGATGGCCTCGCCGTTGTCGAGACCGGCCTGGATCTCGCGAACGGCCGCGACGCCGCGCTCCCCCGCGTCGCGTCCGGCGGCGAACAGTTCGTCCCAGGTCTGCTTACCGATGAAAACGATGCGCGCCAACTGCTCGCAGTCGTCCTTGACCTGCTCGATCATGCGCGCGTAGTTGCTCGTCTTGAACTTCGGCATCGAGATGAGGGTGGAGATGCCCGCCTGCTCGAGCACGTACTTGAGTTCGTGGCTGCGGTAGGCCGGGTTGATGTTGACGAGGACGGCGCCGATCTTCGCGGTGGCGTACTGCGTCAAGGTCCATTCGGGACAGTTGGGCGCCCAGATACCGACGCGATCGCCCTTCTCGACGCCGGCTTCGAGCAGGCCCGCAGCGAGCGTCTCGACGTCGGCGAGCAACTCGCCGTAGGTCCAGCGACGGCCGCTCTCGATGTCGACGAGCGCCTCGTGATCGGCATAGGTCTCGACGGTGGCGTCGAGGTTGTCGCCGATCGTCTGCTCGATCAGCGGGGTGTCCGTCTCACCGCGCGTGTGGCTGAGTGCGGCGTCCAGCTTTTCGGTCATCGTCAGCTCCCTTTCGGCGCGGCGTCCGGGCTGCGCGCACGGTGACTGGGGTCACAGGTCGGTCCGGCCAGTGAACCACATCACAAGGGTTCAGTTAATGGTTGTTAACCGAAATTCTTCGGCTGTCTCAGCGCGACGGCGTGAGCGCGGCGAGCGCCATCTGACGCAGGACGCCGCGGGTACGCTCCCCCTGAGCCGCGGCGAGGGGGGTCGTGCGGCCACTGGAATGCGGTGTCGAGTTGAGGGCGCCGAACCCGGCGTGCGCTTTGATGCGTGCGCTCTCGACGGAGAGTTCGGGGTCGAGATCGCACAGAACGCGCACCCAGATCTCGACATAGCGGCGCTGCAGCTGACGCACCGTGTGGCGGGCGTCGGCGTCGAGGCTCGCGAGGTCGCGCCCCTGCACCCGGATGAGTGCGGGCTTCGTCAGGGAGAAGTCGATGTGGAAGTCGACGAGCGATTCGAGCGCGGCCTGCGGCGTTGGTGCTGCCTCGACGACCGCGGAGCCGTGGGTGAGGAGGTACTCACTGATGCCGACAAGGAGCTCCTCGAGAACGGCTTCCTTGTTGGCGAAGTGTCGGTAGACCGCCGGGCCACTGATGCCGACGGCCTTGCCGAGGTCTTCGAGCCGGACGCCGGCGAGACCACGGTCGGCGATGAGTTCGGCCGCGGCGTCGAGGATCTGCTGACGACGCTCGGCCTTGCTGCGTTCGCGGGCGGTGCGCGTGTCCGCCGCCGCGTCGGTCGCCGTCATAGCCGTCTCGCTCTCGGTCGCTGGAGATTTCAGTTAAGCACAGTTAACCGAAACGACATGTGAACCGTGGACACTCCAGCGCGCGCCCAGGGGCGCCGAACGCCGTTGCGGGGGCGCGAAGAGGTTGTTTCACGAAGCACGCGAGCGCACGGAAGGCGGCGGACCATGGCCCTGACACATCGATCGTCCTCGGCGACGACCAAGAGAACAGCGGCGGCCCGCACGGTCGAACTCGTGGCAACGACCCTGGCCCTGACGAGTTGCGCCGCAGCGAGCAGCGACGGGCAGCCGCGAGCCCCCAAGGGGCACACTCCCACCGAGGGATCGACGAGGCTGTCAGCACACGCATCGTCCGGCCCGGGCGTCGCAGGCCGGCTTTTGGACCTGAGCAAGGTGCGCAAGGGGGATGTGTTCACCGTGGACCAACTCGATCGGCTCGACGCGGCGGCTGCCCGGCGGGCCGGGACCGTCACGACGACGAAGATGTATCGCGACGATGCTCTCTCGCAGGACACCACGCTCGTGACATACGTCGACTGCTCACACAAGAAGGCGTTCGTCCAACGTGACGACGAACTCCTCGTCGTGGAACGAGAGGGCAAGCCCTTGCGCGACCCCGATCACGTGGTCGCCCTCGCCACAGTCTCCGACGCCTGCTCACCCCCGCCGGGCAAGCGGTCAACGGAGGAGTTCGTCGTCACGGCCACCGACGACGGCAGCGTCACCCTGACGAGGCGGCAAGCGACCGGCCACCCTGAGCGCATACGACTGGTTCGCCGTTACGCGCGCACAGAGGCGTCCGACGAAGTCTCTTTGCGAATGTCGATGTCCACGTGGGCATCACACCACGTTCTACCGATGCTGCTGGACGGGGCCGGAGCGACAGCTCCACGAGCGGCGGCCTTCCTCGCACCGCGTCGCCGCGCGGCTCCGAGCCTCGACAACGCGCACATGGCGACACAAAACCGTGACCACTCGAACCGTTCCGCCCCGATCGCGACGGCGTTACGCTCCCCTCAAGAGCCGGTCGTGGTACCGGACACGAGGAAAGGCCCACACCATGGTGTTCTGGTCAATCGTCATCGCCGCCATCGTGATCGCGCTCGCGCTCGCATGGAACAAGGACCACAAGCGCCGCGCGATTCGCTCCAGCCCAGACGGCTTCGGCAACCACGCCGAACAGCGCTTCCTCGAAGAGGATCACCCCGTCACCGTCCACTTCGGACCAGGTGGCGGCACGGGGCCGGCGAGCACCCGTCAGGGCGAGGGAAGCAGCATCAGCTACTACGGCTGAACCCCTCCAGCGCTTCCCGGGCGGCTGAGTCGACCACACCACTTCAGTTCGCTTCCCCGAGCGCGTGCACAGGCGGGTGCCTCTTTCGCCCCGGCTTCGCTGCGATCACGACGGCCCCGAACCTTGACGGTTCGGGGCCGTTTCACATGCCCGTGAAGCCGACATTCGCGCAGAGTCCCACATTTCAGTTAATTGTGATTAACTGAGTTTGCGAGTGACTCACGTCACGCGGTGCTCAACGGCGCGCACGAGCGCGATGTGACGTCACTCGCCACGAACCGCCTTCCGACCCACCGACTTCCGGGAGCGAACGCATGGCCCTCGATCACGCCGCGAACCGAGCAGAGCACCAGCGCCTGCTCGAGGAGCTCGACGGCAAACTCCGCACCGCAGCACGCGGTGGCAGCGACAAGGCCCGCGAGCGTCACGTCAGCCGCGGCAAGCTGCTGCCGCGCGACCGCGTCGAAACCCTCCTCGACCCGGGCAGCCCGTTCCTCGAGATCGCCCCGCTCGCCGCCGACGGCATGTACGGCGACGAGTGCCCCGGCGCCGGTGTCATCGGCGGCATCGGACGCGTCGAGGGCCGCGAATGCGTCATCGTGGCCAACGACGCCACCGTCAAGGGCGGCACGTACTACCCGATGACGGTGAAGAAGCACCTGCGCGCGCAGGAGATCGCCCGCGACAACCACCTGCCGTGCATCTATCTCGTCGACTCCGGCGGCGCGTTCCTGCCCAAGCAGGACGAGGTGTTCCCCGACCGCGAGCACTTCGGCCGCATCTTCTACAACCAGGCCACCCTCTCGGCGAAGGGCATCCCGCAGATCGCCTCCGTCATGGGATCGTGCACCGCCGGTGGTGCCTACGTTCCGGCGATGAGCGACGAGACCGTCATCGTGCGCAATCAGGGCACGATCTTCCTCGGCGGTCCGCCGCTCGTGAAGGCAGCCACGGGTGAAGTGGTCACGGCCGAGGATCTCGGCGGTGGGGACCTGCACTCCAAAACCTCCGGCGTCACCGACCACCTCGCCGACGACGACCACGACGCGCTGCGTCGCGTGCGCAGCATCGTGCGCACCCTGGGCCCGAAGGCCGAGGTTCCGTGGCGCATGGTGGAGCCGCGCCCCGCGAAGCACGCCCAGGAGCGCCTCTACGACGTCGTGCCGGTCGACCTGCGCACGCCCTACGACGTGCACGACGTCATCGACACCATCGTCGACGACGGCGAGTTCCACGAGTTCAAGGCCGAGTACGGCAAGACGCTCGTCACGGGCTTCGCGCACATCCACGGCCACCCCGTCGCGATCATCGCGAACAACGGTGTTCTCTTCGGCGAGAGCGCCCAGAAGGGCGCGCACTTCATCGAACTCGCCGACAAGCGCAAGACGCCGCTGCTGTTCCTGCAGAACATCACCGGCTTCATGGTCGGGCGCGAGTACGAGGCCGGCGGCATCGCGAAGCACGGCGCGAAGATGGTCACCGCCGTCGCGTGCGCCCGCGTGCCCGAGCTCACCGTCGTCATCGGCGGCTCGTACGGAGCCGGCAACTACTCGATGTGCGGTCGCGCGTACTCGCCGCGTTTCCTGTTCATGTGGCCGAACGCCCGCATCTCCGTCATGGGCGGCGAGCAGGCGGCCTCGGTGCTCGCGACGGTTCGCGGCGACCAGCTCGAAGCGGCCGGCACGCCGTGGAGCGACGAGGACGCCGACGCCTTCAAGGAGCCTATCCGTCAGCAGTACGAAGACCAGGGCAACCCCTACTACTCCACCGCGCGCCTGTGGGACGACGGCGTCATCGACCCGGCCGACACGCGCGACATCGTCGGCCTGGCCCTCGGCGCGTGCGCCCAGGCCCCGCTCGACGATGTTTCCTACGGCGTTTTCCGGATGTGATCTGAGATGAACGAGAGCACGACGACCACGGCCCAGGCGCCCGAGCAGCGCGCCATCACGAGCGTCCTCATCGCCAACCGCGGCGAGATCGCGGTGCGCGTCATCCGCACGCTGCGACACATGGGCATCCGCTCGATCGCGGTTTACTCCGACGCCGACGCAGGTGCCTTGCACGTGCGCGAGGCCGACGACGCCGTCCGCCTCGCCTCCCCCGAACTGCTCGAGGGAGCCTCCGACGAGCGCTACCCCGACGGCCGGCCCAAGAACCCGTACCTCGACATCGACCGCGTCATCGCCGCGTGCCGCCTCACGGGCGCCGACGGCGTCCACCCCGGTTACGGCTTCCTCTCCGAGAACACGGCCTTCGCGGCCGCGTGCGAGGAGAACGGCATCGCCTTCCTCGGCCCGAGCGCGCACGCGATCGAGACGATGGGCGACAAGATCACCGCGAAGAACGCCGTCATGGCGTTCGACGTGCCGGTCGTGCCGGGCATCGCGCGCCCGGGTCTCACCGACGACGAACTCGTCGCCGCAGCGTCCGACGTCGGCTTCCCGGTGCTCATCAAGCCGAGCGCCGGCGGTGGCGGCAAGGGCATGCATGTCGTCGAGCGCGCCGAGGACATGGCCGACGCCGTGGCCCGCGCCCGCCGCGAGGCCGCGACGAGCTTCGGCGACGACACGCTCTTCCTCGAACGCTTCGTCCTGCGCCCGCGCCACATCGAGGTGCAAGTCATCGCGGACAAGCACGGCAACGTGATCCACCTCGGTGAGCGCGAGTGCTCGCTGCAGCGCCGGCACCAGAAGGTCATCGAGGAGGCGCCCTCGGCCCTGCTCGACGCCGAAACGCGTGCTCGAATCGGCGAAGCAGCCTGCAACACAGCACGATCCGTCGACTACGTCGGTGCGGGAACGGTTGAGTTCATCGTCTCGGCCGACGCGCCGGACGAGTTCTTCTTCATGGAGATGAACACCCGCCTGCAGGTCGAACACCCCGTCACGGAGCTCGTCACGGGCCTCGACCTCGTCGAGCTCATGGTGCGCGTGGCCGCCGGTGAGGAACTGCCGTTCACCCAGGACGACGTCACGCTCACCGGCCACGCGGTCGAGGCGCGCGTGTACGCCGAGGACCCGGCCCGCGGCTTCCTGCCCACCGGTGGCACGGTCGTCGGGCTTGACGAGCCGCAGGCCGCGAACCTGCGCATCGACTCCGGCATCGCCCGTGGCACCGTCGTCGGCTCCGACTACGACCCCATGCTGAGCAAGGTCATCGGCTACGGCGAAGACCGCACCGCTGCTCTTGCCTCGCTCGACGAGGGCCTGGCGAAGACCCACGTGCTCGGCGTGACGACGAACATCGACTTCGTCCGCTTCCTCCTCGCCGACGACGACGTGCAGGCGGGTCGACTCGACACCGGCCTGCTCGATGCCCGCGTCGGCGACTACGTCGCAACCCCGGCCCCCGACGACGTGCTCGTCGCCGCTGCGGCAACGCTTCTCGAGCCTTCCGAAGCCGAGGCCGAACCGACGGGCGCCCAGGCCGTGTGGCAGGGCATCGACGGCTGGCGCGTCGGCGGACGCCGCAGCGCACGGACGGTGCGCTTCGAGGTGGCCGACGCCGAGAGCGAATCGGGCACGAGCGTCACCGAGGTCGCTCTCGTCTCGACGAAGGACGGCGGCGAGGACGTCACGCTGCGCCGCGGCCTGCCGCCCCAGCAGGCGAGCCAGCCGCAGGCCGACGCCGCGAGCAGTGACGCCACGCGCGCCACGATCACGCGCCGTGACGGCTCGGGCCGTCTCGCCGTGACGACTGCGGGGCTGCGCCGCTCGTTCACCACCGAGGTCGTCACCGACAAGCAGGGTGTGCGCACCGTGTGGGTCGGCTCGCCCGAGGGCACGTTTGCGGTCAAGGAGGCCAAGCACGTCAGCCTCCACGGAGACGCGGCTGCCGCTGCGGGCGGCGACATCAAGAGCCCGATGCCGGGCGCTGTCATCGCGGTGCAGGTGGAGAACGGCGACGAGGTGAGCGCGGGCCAGACGATCGTCATCGTCGAGGCCATGAAGATGGAGCACTCGCTCACCGCGCCCATCGACGGCACCGTCGAGATCCTCGCCCCCGCCGGCACCCAGGTGGCCGTCGACGAGGTGCTCGCCCGCATCACCCCACCCGATGCCACCTGACCGATCACCCGCGGCGCGTCACGCGCGCCGATACCAGCTCACCGACTTCCTCCCGACCGAAGGAGAAACCCATGGACACGTCGTTCCTCGCGGCCGACAACCTGCCCGACGAGTACGCCGACCTGCAGAAGATGGTGCGCGACTTCAGCCAGAAGGTCGTCGCACCCGTCTCCGCCGAGCACGACAAGAACCACACGTTCCCGTACGAGGTCGTCAAGGGCATGGCCGAGATGGGCCTGTTCGGGCTGCCGTTCCCCGAGGAGTACGGCGGCATGGACGGCGACTACTTCGCCCTGTGCCTCGCCCTCGAGGAGCTCGCGAAGGTCGACCAGAGCGTCGCCATCACGCTCGAGGCCGGCGTCGGCCTCGGCGCCATGCCGATCTTCCGTTTCGGCAACGAGGAGCAGAAGAGCGAGTGGCTGCCGCAGCTCGCCTCGGGTGAGGCCCTCGGTGGCTTCGGTCTGACGGAGGCCGGTGCCGGTTCCGACGCGTCGGGCACGAAGACGACGGCCCGCGAGGACGGCGACGAGTGGGTCATCAACGGCTCGAAGCAGTTCATCACCAACTCCGGCACGGACATCACGAAGCTCGTCACGGTCACCGCCGTCACGGGTGAGTCGCAGACGAGTGACGGCCGCACGAAGAAGGAGATCTCGACGATCATCGTCCCGACCTCCACGCCGGGCTTCACCGCAGAACCGGCCTACGACAAGGTGGGCTGGAACGCCTCCGACACGCACCCCCTCAGCTTCGACGACGTGCGCGTGCCGAAGGCCAACCTTCTCGGTGAGCGCGGCCGTGGCTACGCCAACTTCCTGCGCATCCTCGACGAGGGCCGCATCGCCATCGCGGCGCTGGCCGTCGGTGCCGCGCAGGGCTGCGTCGACGAGTCGGTGAAGTACGCGAAGGAGCGTCAGGCGTTCGGGCAGAACATCGGCGCCTATCAGGCCATCCAGTTCAAGATCGCCCGCATGGAGGCCCGCGCCCACGCCGCGCGTTCGGCCTACTACAACGCCGCAGCGCTCATGCTGGCCGGCAAGCCGTTCAAGAAGGCCGCGTCCGTCGCGAAGATGGTGGCCTCCGAGGCCGCGATGGACAACGCCCGCGACGCCACGCAGGTGCACGGCGGCTACGGCTTCATGAACGAGTACACGGTCTCGCGCCACTACCGCGACTCGAAGATCCTCGAGATCGGCGAGGGCACCACCGAGGTGCAGCTCATGCTCATCGCCCGGGAACTGGGACTCTGAATCACTCGTGAGGATCGGAGCGCAGCGCAGCGAGCACCGGACCGGAACGAGTGACCGAAGAGTCCCCACAAAGGCTGACTCTGAATCACTCCTGAGGATCGGAGCTCAGCGCAGCGAGCACCGGACCGGAGCGAGTGACCGAAGAGTCCCAAGAAAAACGATGACTCTGAATCACTCCCGAGGATCGGAGCGCAGCGCAGCGAGCACCGGACCGGAACGAGTGACCGACGAGTCCCAAGAAAAACGATGACTCTGAATCACTCGTGAGGATCGGAGCGCAGCGCAGCGAGCACCGGACCGGAACGAGTGACCGAAGAGTCCCCATGAAAATGTTCCTGAACACGCCACACCCACGAGTGAGGACACTCCCATGACCCCCATCCCCGAGACGCCGGACGACGTCACGCAGGGCAAGACCGTCGAGCAGCGCGGCCTGTGGTTCGAGGAGTACGAGGTGGGTACGACGTACCTGCACCGCCCCGGACGCACGGCGACCGAAGCCGACAACACTCTGTTCACGACGCTGACGATGAACACGCAGGCCCTGCACCTCGACGCCGCCTACGGCGCCGAGACGGAGTTCGGCGAGCGCCTCGTCAACTCGATGTGGACACTCTCGACCCTCGTCGGCCTCAGCGTCGCGCAGCTGACGATGGGCACCATCGTCGCGAATCTCGGCTTCAGCGAGATCTCGTTCCCGGCGCCGATGAAGGCCGGTGACACGCTCTACGCGGAGACGACCGTCGAGGACAAGCGCGAGTCGAAATCGCGCCCAGGCCAGGGCATCGTCACGCTGCGCCACACCGGGCGCAACCAGCACGGCGACGTCGTCGCGGTGGCGGTGCGTCAGACGCTCGTGAAGTGCGCACCGGCTTCCTGAACCAGCCGACCTCATGACCAGCACCTGGTGACGGTTGGGGTAAGTGGTGATGTCTGACCGTCACCACGTACCCCAACCGTCACCGTTTTCGACCCGGAGGAACCGATGGACACTGCAACCTCGTGGACGATGCCCGGCCCCGGCTGGCTCTTCTGCCCCGCCGACCGCCCTGAGCGTTACGCGAAGGCCGCGGCAGCCGCGGACGTCGTCATCCTCGACCTCGAGGACGCGGTGAGCCCGGACGCCAAGGCGGGAGCGCGTCAGTCGATCATCGATGACCTGCAGGACGTCGAGCGCACGGTCGTGCGCGTCAACGCGGCCACCACGGACGAGTTCGCCGACGACCTCGCCGCGCTCGAGAAGACGCCATACCGGCGCGTCATGCTCGCGAAGACGGAGACGCGCGCCGACGTCGACAAGCTCGACGGGTACGAGGTCATCGCCCTCGTCGAGTCGCCGCTCGGCGCGGTGAACGCCTCCCAGATCGCAGCGGCCGAGAACGTCGTCGGCTTCATGTGGGGTTCGGAAGACCTCACCGCAGGGCTCGGCGGGCGCCGTAGCCGCCTCGCCGACGGCAGCTATCACCCGATCGTGACGCAGGTGCGCGGCAGCGTCCTGCTCGCCGCCAAGGCCCACGGCTGCTTCGCCCTCGACTCGGTCTTCATGGACATCGGCGATCTCGACGCCCTCGCCGCGGAGACCGACGACGCGGTGAACATCGGCTTCGACGCGAAGGTCGCCATCCATCCCAAGCAGGTCGCGGTCATCCGCGACGCCTACGCGCCCACCGACGAGCAGGTCGCCTGGGCCGAGGGCCTCCTCGCAGCCGCCGAGGGCGAGCGCGGCGTCTTCACGTACGAGGGTCAGATGGTCGACGGGCCGGTGTTCAAGCAGGCCCAGCAGATCCTGCGGCGCGCGGAGAACTGACGCCGTCCAATCACTCACATCGGAAGCCCCGACGTCGCCCCACCGGTGACGCCGGGGCTTCGTCGCAGCCTGCGTCCACATCGACGAGCAAGATGTTGGGATTAGAGAAACCCCTGGTTATTGCTACGCCGGAACCTCGATCTCGACCAGGAGGTAATCCACGACCACGGTCAACGCCAAGCTCGAAGGCATCGACGCCGCGGCCATCGACAAGCTGTCCTGCAACGCCAAGGACGACCCCTCGACCCGTCGCAAGACGCTCAAGGCACGCACCGAGTGCGAGGCCGGCTTCCGCAACATGACGTACGTGCGCGACCTCAAGCCGGTGCTCGTCGGCGAGCCGCCGGCACTCCTCGGCGACGACTCCGCGCCGAACCCGAGCGAGATGGCCCTCGCCGCCCTCGGCTCCTGCGTCTCCGTCGGCCTGCTCGCCAACGCGACGCACCGCGGCGTCACGCTCGACAAGATCATTGTCGAGATGGAGGGCGACATCGACATCTCGGCCGTCTGGGGCGTCGGCGACGTGCCGGACGACAAGCAGACGGGCTTCTCCGACGTCCGCATCAAGGTGACGCTCGCCGGTGACGCCGACGACGCCGTCCTGCAGGAGATCCACGACAACGCGGTCAAGTGGTCGCCGGTCGTCGGCACCTACACGCGCAACGTGAAGGTCGACTCCGACCTCACGATCGAAGCCTGATCGCACCCCTCGAACGGCCCCGCGCCAACCCCGGTGCGGGGCCGTTCGCGTCGTCCCTGTGCGCCGCCGACGGCCCACGCACCGACGCCGACCCACTCGACGCGCCGCCCACGGCGCGCTGCCCGACCACCCGGAGGAACCATGACCACCACCGCGACCCGCGCACCCCAGACCTCCGTCCCCACGATCGACGAGGCCCTGCTCGAGGACATCCGTGAGCACGCGAGCGCCCTCGACCGCGGTGAGGAGCAGGCTCGCCGCTCCTTCCCAAAGCTCGGCGAGCGCGGCCTGCTCGATCTCGGCGCTCCGCACAACTCCGGCGGCAACCTGCCCGCCCAGGTCGACGTCATCCGCGCCGTCGCCCGCGAGTGCATGAGCAGCGCGTTCGCGCTGTGGGCCACGCGCATGACGATCGAGTACCTGCGCGCGGCCGGCACCGACACCGCCTCGCGCTGGGCCGACGAGCTCGCCACCAGCAACCGCCTCGGCGTGACCGGCATGGCGTCCGCGATGAAGGACGTCGCCGGCTGCGGCTCCGTCGACCTGTCGGCCACCGAGGTCGACGGCGGCTACACGATCAGCGGTTCGCTGCGCTGGGCGAGCAACCTCTACGACGACTCCCTCATGGTGAGCGCGGCCCGCGCCGGCGACGGTTCGAAGTTCGCCTTCGCCCTCCCCCTCGAGCGTGACGGCGTGAGCCTCGGCAAGCCGTTCGGCCTGCTCGGCCTCGGGTCGACGGCGTCGTCCTTCGTCACGCTCGACGAGGTGTTCGTCAGCAACGACGAGGTGCTCTCCCGCAACTTCGAGACGTTCCTGCGCGGCATCCGCCCCACGTTCCTCACCCTGCAGACGGCGATGTGCGTCGGCCTCGCGAGCAAGAGCCTCGAGGAGGCCCGGGAAGGTCTCGTCGGTGTGAACTCCGTCTTCACCGCCGAGGTCGACACGACGGGCGGCCGCCACGCTCTCATCGAGACGACGACGCGTCGCCTCGCCGCCTCCGTCGGCACCGAGGAGGCTCCGCGCCCGAAGGAACTGCTTTCGATGCGCCTCGCCGCCGCAGAGGTCGCGACGGCCACTGCCGGTCTCGAGATCCGCACCGCCGGCGGCAAGGGCTACGCGAGCGCCACCCCGGCGTCGCGCCGCTTCCGCGAGGCGACCTTCATTCCCGTTCAGAGCCCCAGCGAAGGTCAGCTGCGCTGGGAGCTCTCCCAGGCGAACTGAGGCCGGGCATGGACGACAACTGGACCGACCCCGGCTACATCGACCCGGTCGCCCTGCGCAACACGATGGGCGCGTTCCCCACGGGCGTCACCGTCATCACGACGACGACCGGAGGGACGACACCCGTCGGCCTCACCGTGAGTTCGTTCACCTCGGTCTCGCTCAAGCCACCGTTGCTCCTGGTCTGCGTGGCGCGGACGGCCGGCAGCCTGCCGGCGTTCCGCGTCGGCAAGCACATGGCCGTCAACGTGCTCGGGCGTGACCAGGAGAGCGTCGCGCGGTTGTTCGCCGGACGCAGCGAGGACCGGTTCGCCGGACTCGATTACTCCAGCTCGGCCAACGGCTCGCCCCTGCTCGCCGGCACCTCGGCGTGGGTGAGCGGCTTCGTCGAGCGCATCTACGACGCGGGCGACCACGTCATCCTCCTCACCCACATCGAGGAGATGCAGCGCAACGACAAGGGCCCCTTGCTCTACCACTCCGGCACGATGCACGACTGGAACGAAGCAGCCCTCACCTACGAGATCTGACGCTCCACCGAAACCAGAAGGACCACCATGACCGACACCCTCGAGCGCCCGGGCGACAGCGCCTCGGACGCCCAGAACAGCGACGAGCACGTGCCTGCGCACCGCTCGTCCGGCACGAGCCCGACGCCCGCCGCGCGACCCGTCTCCGAGTTCTCGACCATCCCCGAGATGGTCGACCGCGTCGCTTCGGGAGCCCTGGAGAAGGCGAGCCATCCGCTGTCGCACTTCGTGCGCTCCCTCATCGGCGGCGTCTTCGTCGCCTTCGGCGTCCTGCTCTCCCTGACGGTGGCAACCAACGTGTCGACGCCCGGCCTCAAATCCCCCGTTGTGGGCCTGGCCTTCGGGATGTCGTTCGTCCTCATCCTCGTCTCGGGCGTCTCGCTCATCACCGCCGACATGGCCGCGGGCCTCATCCTCCTGCTGCGCCGCCAGATCAGAGTCGGCGCGTACGCCCGGTTCCTCGGGCTCGGGCTCGTGGGAAACCTGCTCGGCACCCTCTTCTTCGTCACGGTGGCCGCCCTCGCCGGTGGGCCCTATCTCGCGAAGCCGTTCACCGAGCAGGCGCTCAAGGTCGGCGTCGCGAAGAGCGGTGAGGGCACGTTCTCGGCCATCCTGCTCGCCGTCCTGTGCACCTGGTTCCTGCAGACCGCCATGTTCATGTTCTTCAAGGCACGCAATGAAGGCACCCGGATGGCGTTAGCGTTCTACGGCCCGTTCGCCTTCGTCGTCGGCGGCACGCAGCACGTCATCGCGAACATCGGCTTCATCGGTTTCCCGTGGCTGCTCCACGCGTTCCACCCCGACGCCGCGCCCGCCACGCCCATCACGTGGGACTTCGGCGATCACGGCATGCTGCGTAACCTCGCGACGACGACGCTCGGCAACTTCATCGGCGGCGCCCTGCTCGTGGCGCTCCCGTTCTACATCGTCTCGCGGCTCATGCAGCGCGAGCGCTGAGTTCCGAGCGAACGTGAAGAAGGCAGGCACCTGGCTGGGGTGCCTACCTCCTTCACGTTGTCGGACCTGAGCCGACATCGATCAGCTCTCCAGCGGATCCGCCACGTCGCGCGCGGCGATGACCGAGCGGCCGAGGAAGAACAGTGCGATCGCGGCAGCCACGAGTGCCGCGACGCCGGCGCCGATGAAGACGGTGTGCACCTGGACGACGCCGGCGTCGCGCACCGTCTGGGCGTTGGGCCGGTCGACCTTCTGCATCTCCGTCGAGAAGCGGTGAAGACCGACGGCCGTGAGCAGCGCGAGTCCGACGACCATGCCCATCATGCGGCCGACGACGACGAGCGCGGACGTCACGCCGTGTGCGCTCTCCGGGGCGTCGGCGAGCGCCGCGTCGTTGACGGGGGCGATGGCGAGACCGATGCCGAAGCCCGCGACGAGGAGCACGAGCGTCGAGATGACGAGATCGGAGAGGGCTCCGCTGCGCCACCCCGACATGACGACGATGGCCCCGCCCGCGAGCACGAGCCCGGGAGCCGCGACGAACGCCGGGCCGATGCGGCGCAGCAGGAGACCGCCGACGAGCGCACCGATCGGCACGGCGACGAGGAAGCGCAGCAGGACGAAGGCTGCCGTCGTCTGCGAGTTCGTCATCGTGAGGCGCGCGAGCACCGGGATCTCGACGACGACCGCCACGAGGGCCGTCCCGACGAGGAATGACACGAGCAGCGCCGCAGGCACACGTCCGGTGAGCACGCCGCGCTCGATGAGCGGCTGCTTCGCCGTCAGGTGCCGCACGACGTAGCCGACGAGCGACACCCCGGCGACCGGCAGCAGCCAGACACCCGAGTCGCTCATGACCTGCTTCGAGGAGTCGGCGGTGGCGAACGTCCACACGACACACGCCAGCGCGCCGGTGAGCAGGGCAGCACCGAACACGTCGACCGCCCGAAGGCGCGGCCACCACACCGGAGCCGTGAGCACGACGAAGCCGGCGAGCAGGCCGAGACCCCAGAACCCGATCGGCGTGATGAGGCGGGACGTGTAGCCCTCGTACGGCACGAACGGCGGGCCGTAAGTGACGTTGGACGTCAGCTTCTCCGGCGCCCACAGCGCGAACATGACGACGGCCGTGCCGAGCGCTCCGGCGATCCAGCCGACGCGTGCGACCCAGCGAGCGCCGAGACGCAGCGGTTCACCGGTCGGCGCGCCGCGGCCGAGCACGGCGATGACGAGGGCCAGGACGACCGCCGCGCCGGCGTTGAGCCAGAAGATGGCCCGCCAGGACCAGAACGCGAGGACGGCTGCGCCGAGCAGCGGGCCGATGACGGCACCGATCTCCTGCACGGCCGAGACCATGCCGAGGGCGACGCCGCGGCGTCCGCGCGGCAGGAGATCGGCCACCAGGGCGAGCGTGGCGGGCACGAGGCCGCCACCGCCAATGCCCTGAATGACACGGCCTCCAACGATGACCGGGAGGTCCACGGCGAGCGCCGTCACGACGCTTCCGAGGCCGAAGAGCACGAGGCACCACAGGAGCACGCGCTGGCGTGACACGAGGTCGGACAGCCGCCCGATGAGGGGAAGCACCGCGATGTAGCCGAGCAGGAAACCCGAGACGATCGGCGCGGCACGCTGCAGCTGGTCGATACCGAGCCCGACGCCCGACATCATCTCCTCGAGCGCGAGGACGACGACGTAGGTGTCGGCAGCCGTCAACAGGACGGCGAGCGCTGCCGTGGCGAGCAGCGTCTTCGATCGGGGCGTCGGCTCGCTCACGGCGGGCGTCACGGTGGCGTCCGTGCTCATGCGGGCTTGGAGATCGTTGCCTTCTGCCCGAACTTCGACATCTCGAGGTTGTACGTGGCGTCGGACGAGTCGAAGAACGAACCGTTGATCGCCATCGAACGCATCTCGTTCTTGTCGTTGAGACCGACCTCGACCGTGTAGTTCTTACGCGTGCGCCCGAAGCCCATGGCCTTCGTGGCGGTGGGTCCGTCGACCGTGCCCTTGAACAGGGTCACCTTCTCGCCGCCGACGAGCTTCTCGCCCGTCTTCTTCATGTCCTTGCTCAGCACCGGCAGTGCCGGGAGGCCCTTCGAGGCGTTGAACAGCGACGACGGCAGCGGCACACCCATGTCGTCGAGGTTGACGGCGATGTACTTCGACGAGAAGCCGGGCTTGACCCAGCTCTCCTTCTCGATGCTGATGACCTCGGCCTTGACGTCGCTGCCGCCGGTGTTCGCGGTGACCGTGCCCTTGAACGACTGCGGCGAGTTGACGACGTCGCCCTCACCGGACTTCAGGGACGACTCCTGGTCCGGCGTCCCCGAGGAGGTGAGCTTGACGTGGTAACCCGCCGTCTTCGCCATGACGTCCTGCGCGGCCTTGAGGCGCGTGCTGGCGTCGCTGTCGTCCGACGTGTCGGACTTCTTCGTCGACGAGCACCCGGCGAGGGCGAGCGTGGCGAAAGCTCCGGCGAGCGCGATGCGGCGGGAGGGCAACTGTGCGGTCATGCGGTCAACCTATCCATCGGGGGCGCGCGAGCGCCCCATTTGTGCGCATTGGCGTTTCCCGATTGAGACGCTCGCCGAAGCCTTCCCGGTTCCGCCCACCTGTCGGCGGCAGCGTGTGTTTGGGTGTGTTCATGGCCCGCATCGACTGGAACACCCGCGAAGTGACTGCGCCCGACGGCGCCCGACTTGCCGTCTTCGTCCACGAACCGGCCGGTCTCGCCCCGGACGCGACGACGATCGTCATGGCGCACGGGTGGACGCTGGATCACCGCTCCTGGGAGCCCGTCGCCGAGCGGCTCGCCGCCGAGGGCGGGCGTCGCATCGTGGCGTGGGATCAGCGCGGACACGGCGGCTCAAGCGTCGCCGGTGGCGCACGACGTGGCGGGGAGGCGAGCGTCCACGCGCTCGGGGACGACCTCGCCCTCGTCATCGAGAAGGCCGTTCCGGCGGGCTCACCGATCATCCTGGCGGGCCACTCGATGGGCGGTATGACGATCATGGCGTTCGCGGGCATGCACCCCGACGTCGTGCGCGAGCGCGTCACGTCCGTCGTCCTCGTGGCGACGTCCGCCGGGCAGCTGCGCGGCCTGCGCATCCCCGGCGAAGCACTCGCCATGCGGGCCCTGAGCCACATCCCGTGGCGCCCGGGCGTTTTCGCGACGACGCGTTCGCAGCGCATCGCGTTCGGCCAGGAGGCCCGCAAGGAGGACGTCATCGCCGCGCGCGCCCAGATGCGCGGCACCCGCCTGTCGACGACCGGCAGCTACTACAAGGCCCTCATGGCCCACGACGAGCTCGCGGCCCTTGAGTCACTCAAGGACACCCCGGTGACGATTCTCGTCGGCACGCGCGACATGCTCACCCCGCCGCGGCACGCCAAGGCGCTCGCCGAGGCACTGCCGGACGCCGACGCTCAGTTCCTCGAGGGCAAGGGGCACATGCTCACCTACGAGGCGCCCGACGAGGTGGCCGCCGCCATCCTCCGATCCTGAGCGGCCACCGGGGCACCGGTCCCGCGTTTCCCAGGCAACTTCTCGGGGCGGCTTGCCGTCAGGCGAGCCCTGCCTGACGCTCCAGCCCCGCGAGGATGAGGTCGAGGCCGGCGACGAACTGCTCGACGTCGTCGTGGTCGCGGAAGATCGGCGCCATCGAGTGTGCGAAGGGAAACACCTTGGGGTCGCGCTGCATCCACGTGTCGGCCCACTCGCCGAGATAGCGCTCGCGCATCTCGTCGGGGTTCTCCCCCGGCTCGGGTTCGGGTGCCTGCTCGATCGCCATCTGCGCGCCCATGCCGACGACGTAGTTGACGACGACCGAAACGGCCTGGAAGCGGTGCCGATCCGTGAGGTCGAGGCGCAACAGGTGTTGGCCGATGCCCTCCCAGAACACGAGTGGGTTCTCCTGCAGCTCCATGTCGTGCATGAAGTGCGCCGCCGTCCACGGGCGCGCCTGGCGGAACGCTTGGCGACATGTTCGGTTGCCGCCGCAGCCTCCTCCTCGGTCTCAGCGCCTTTGGCGCCGTCAGCCTCGGCGTCCTCTTCATCGACGCGGCGTGGCAGCTCGCCGCCATCCGCGCCCTGCTTGGCAAGGCGATCGGCCTCATCGTCACCGTCGCGATGATCGGCTTCGCCATCGGCCCGGTGCTCTCGGGCCTCGCCGTCGAGCACATGAGCTGGCACGTCCTGCTCCTGCTCAACGCGCCCGTCGCCCTCATCGCCGTGCTCGGTGTTGCCTGGGGCATCCCGGCCGACGAGAAGAGCGAACTTCGCACCGGCAGCCTCGACACCGTCGGCGCCTTCTTCTCCATCACGACGCTCGCCGTCGGCCTCTACTCCTTCACCAGCGGCCTCCAGAACGGCTGGGCCTCGACGACGACGCTCACCTGCTTCGCCGTCGCCGTCGCCGCAGGCATCGGCTTCTACCTTCGTGAGCGCAGCGCCGCCAACCCGATGGTCGACCTCAACCTGCTCGCTCGCCCCGCCGTCCGCGGCAGCGCCCTTATCCAGACCGCCGTCATGCTCGCCATGGTCGGCACGATGTACGGCACCTCGCAGCAGTTCCAGTTCGCCTGGGGTTGGAGCCCGGTCGAGGCCGGTTTCGCCAACCTGCCGTTCGTCTTCGCGATGCTCGCCGCGTCGCCCTTGGCCGACAAGCTCATCGCGACGATCGGTCAGCGCAAGACGT
Source organism: Dermacoccus barathri (assembly GCF_015070805.1). Taxonomy (NCBI): domain Bacteria; kingdom Bacillati; phylum Actinomycetota; class Actinomycetes; order Micrococcales; family Dermacoccaceae; genus Dermacoccus; species Dermacoccus barathri. Next base: position 190,519 of record NZ_JADCTK010000001.1, read on the forward strand.
CGGTCTTCGGCGGCTCGATGGCGGTGCTCGGCCTCGTCGTCATGACGTTCGCCGTCGCGCAGAACTTCATCGCCATCGCGGCAGCCACGATGATCCTCGTCGTCGGCGTCCGCTGCACCATGAGCAGCGCCGCCCTCGCCCTCATGAACGACCTGCCCGAGGACCAGACGTCCTTCGGTGCCGCGCTCAACGACACCGTGCAGGAGCTCGGTAACTCGGTCGGCGTCGCCATCATCGGCACCGTCATGGCCATCGTCGTCGGCATCAACCTTCCCGGTGGCCAGTGGCCGCAGGCGCTCGTCGACAACTTCATCCACGCCGAGCAGATCAGCTTCGCCATGATGGCCGTCGTCGTCGCCGGCTTCGTAGCCCTGGGCGCCCGCTCCCTCACGGACTCGAAGGCCACCGACGAGCACTGAGCCACGCCCCCCTCTCACGATGTTGAGCGGTGAGCGCGACACCGATGCCGCGCTCACCGCTCAACATCGTCATGGGGTGGGGCGGTTTCGGCACGGGGCGCCGGGCCTCGGTCGTAGCGTGAGCCCATGTCGAACCACGACCCTGCCCAGGCGATGACGGACGACGACGCGGTGGCCGCTTTCCGTGCCGCGTTGCGCCACCCGACCGTCGCCGGAAGCGCCTACGACGCCGCGGTGTTCAGCGCGTTTCACGAGACGCTGCGCTCGTCATTCCCCTTGCTGTTCGCCGCGGCGGAGTCGGTCGAGGTGCCGGGCGACGCTCTGCTTCTGCGCGTCGGCGGAACCACCGACGCCGATCCGCTCGTCCTCATGGCTCACCAGGACGTCGTCCCGATCGAACCGAGCGACACGTGGACGCACCCGCCCTTCGACGCCCATGACGACGGGGAGTTCCTCTGGGGCCGGGGAACACTCGACGACAAGGGTTCCCTCGTCGCCATCTGCGTGGCGATCGAGCGGTTGCTCGGCCGCGGGGTCACGCCCCGTCGCGACGTCTGGCTCTCCTTCGGCGCCGACGAGGAAGTCATGGGTCATCACGCCGCGGCCGCCGTCGAGGCATTGCGGGCGCGCGGCGTCACGCCGTTCCTCGTGCTCGACGAGGGCGGCGCCGTGGCCTCCGAGGTCTTCCCCGGCGTGACGAAGCCCGTCGCGATGATCGGCGTCGCCGAGAAGGGCACGGCCGATCTCCGGCTCGTCGCACACGGCGACGGCGGGCACGCCTCGACCCCGAAGACGGGCGGCGCCACGGCGAAACTGGCCCGCGCCATCTCGGCACTCGACGCCAACCCCGCCCCCGCGCGGCTGACGCCGACCGCCGTCGCGATGTTCGAGGCTGTCGCCGAGGTCGCGGCCCGACCCCTCTCGCTCGTCCTGGGCCGGATCGGGTCGGCGAGCGGCCTCTTCGCCCGGATTCTCACGCGCCTCGGCCCCGAGACCGCCGCGATCGTCCGCACGACGCGGGCCGTCACGATGCTCGAGGGCTCGAAGGCCCAGAACGTCATCGCGACCACCGCGACAGCCGGCGTCAACATGCGCATCAGTGTCGGCGAGAGCCTCGACGAAGCGGTGCACGCCGTCGAGCGGGCCGTCAGGCCCCACGCACAGGTCGAGCTCATCGGCGGCAGCGGGCCGACGCAGGTGGCGCCCGTCGATCACCCCGCGTTCCAGACGCTGCGCCGCGTGACACGCGAGGTGCTGGCCGACGCCCACGTCGCTCCCTACGTCATGAACCAGGCCACGGACGCCCGTCACTTCCACGCCGTGTGGCCGCACGTCTATCGCTTCACCCCGTTCCATATGTCGAAAGCGCAGCGCGAGAGTCTGCACAACGTCGACGAGCGCATCACGCGGGCCTCGTGGCTCGAGGGCGTGCGCTGGTACGAGCGTCTCGTCGAGGAGGCCTGATTCCCGTGGAGCTGAGCACGCGATCGGGCGGCGACGTCGTTCCGAAGATCGCCGCCGTCGTCGGCTTCCTCGTCGTGGTGGAACTGACGTCCGGCGTCATCCAGGGCTACTTCACGCCGCTCTACACCGATATCGCGCGGCATCTGGGCATCCACGACGCCGATGTGAACTGGTTCGAGGCGGCGCAGTTGCTCGTCTCCGCGGTCACGGTGCCGGTGTTGGCGCGCCTCGGCGACATCGTCGGGCACAAACGCGTGCTCCTGCTCTCCAGTGCGATCACGGCGTGCGCCGCATGGGGCGTCGCCTTCGCGCCGAACTTCTGGCTCTTCCTCATCGCCTGGGCGCTCATGGGGCCGTACGTCGTGTGGCTGCCGCTCGAGATCGCGCTCGTTCACCGGCGCACGAAGGGCGATAGCTCGCGCACCCGGACGGCTGCTGCCGTGCTCGTCCTCGCGCTCGAGGTCGGCGTCATCGCAGGAGCGCTGACGTCAGGCGCCCTCCAACCGGTGATCGGCATGACGGGTCTGCTCGCCATCCCGGCAGTCGCGATCACGGCGTGCTTCGTCGTCATCTGGTTCGGGGTGCCCGAGACGCCCCCGACGGGCTCGCACCGCCTCGACCTGCCGGGTGCCGCGCTGCTGTGCGGGTTGTTGCTCGCCGTCATGGCCGGGCTGATGCTCGTGCGCTTCGTCGGGCCGGGAAGCCCGTGGCCGTGGTTGGCCCTCGTCGTCGGAGCCGGCCTTGTCGTGCCGTTCGTGCGCCACGAGATGCGCCACCCCGACCCGGTCATCGACGTACGCCTCCTGCGTGAGCGCCGTCAGTTGTCGGTGCAGCTGGCCACCGGCCTGTTCGGCTTCAGCGTGCTCGGCGCCCAAATCCCGCTGTCGACGTTCGCCCGCACCGACCCGGACGTCACGGGCTACGGCCTCGGCGCCAGCGCGGGTGGGGTCTCGATGCTCATCGGCGGCTACGTGCTGTCCATGGGGCTCGGTGCCGTGACGGCGCCCGCGCTCGCGAAGCGGCTCGGCGAGTTCGGCGCGCTGGCGGTGGCCGCGTGCCTCGTGGCGCTCGGGTACGGGCTCAACGTCGTCAGTCACGGTTCGGTCGTCGGCCTGCTCGTCAACATGATGATCGCCGGAATCGGAAGCGGCGCCCTCGTGGCGGCGCTCCCGGTGGCCGCCGCCGGTGCGGCACCGGCGTCGCACACGGGCCAGATGACGGGGCTGACGAACATGGCGAAGACGGTGGGCGGCGCGATCGCGTCCAGCATCTTCGCCCTGTGCCTGGCCTCGGCCGGGCAGACGGAGGACGTGGGCGACCACGCGCCGCTGGGCGGCTACCTCGCCGTCTGGGCGATCTGCTCGGCCACGGCCGTCGGCGCGGCCCTCCTGCTGTGGCGCGCCCGCCGCGTGAGCGGTGGCCCCGAACCCCAGTGATGCAGAAAGTGGAGGTTGTGCACGAAATATCGTGCACAACCTCCACTTTTCGCGGTCAACCAGGCGTCAGCCTCAGCGGGCGTCGCTGCGGGGAACGATGATCATCGGCACCGGCAGAGCGGCGAGCATGCGCGTGGCCGACGTGCCGAGGAACGTCGTGCGCCCGCGCGCCAGGCGCGAGGAGCCGACCATGAGGGCGGTGCGCTCGTCCCAGTCCATCTTCTTGACGGCGTGCTTGAGCGAGCGGCCCTTGCCGACGCGCGTCGTGACGTCGGCGCGCGCACCGATGCGCTTCGCCGCGTTAGCGAGCACGCGCTCGGCCTCGTCGAAGCCGTCGACGTGCAGCTGCTTGTCGTCCTTGAGCGAGACGAGGTCGAGCGGCAGGCCGACGCGGGCAACACCCTCGGCTGCCTCGAGCACGATCTCTTGCGCGCCCGGGCGCGGGCCGATGGCCGCCGACAGCGACGCGAGGGTGTCGAACTTCGACTTGCGGTAGTTACGCGGCGCCATCGCCACCGGAACGGGGCTCGCGTGGAGCAGACCCCCGACGATGGGGTTCGTCGCCACGGCCTGACCGGGGCCGGAACCGGCACCGATGACGATCATGGCCGAGCCGAGCTGCTCGGCGGTGCGCAGGATGCCCTGCGTGATCGACGTGTCGTGCGCGACGTGCGTCTCGACGTTGACGTCCTTGTCGACCGACTTCGCGGCCTTCTTCAGCCAGCCGCGGGCCTCCTTCTCCACCCCCTTCTCGAAGCTCGTGTCGCCGATGGCCAGCGTCGCCGTGTGCGTGGGGTGGTGCACGACGTAGACGATGTCGAGTGTGGCGTCGAAGGTGCGCGCCAGCACGGAGCCCAGCTTGAGGGCGTCCTGGGAGCGCTTGTCGCCACCCCAGGCGACGAGGTAGCGGGAGCCGCCCGCGGGCACTGCAGAGTCGTTGTTTGCCATGAGTCGAACTTACCGCCCGTCGGGTGAGATTGGTCCCCTCCCAAGGGTGCTCCCCTGAACGAGAAACCGTGGCCGGCACGAAGAGAGGCGGCGGCTCCCAGGGGAACCGCCGCCTCTCGTGAGGGAACGTGTCAGCTCACGGCACCGGGCACGACCTTGAGGCCCGTGACCGGAGCCTCCATACCCGCCGGCGCCTCGACACCCTCGGGCATCTTCAGCGCCTCGCCGCGCTCGACGTCGATGACGACGTTCTGCCCGTCGAGCACCTCGCCGCCGAGCAGCGCACGCGCGAGGCGGTCGCCGATCTCCTTCTGCACGAGTCGGCGCAGCGGACGTGCGCCGTAGGCCGGGTCGTAACCCGTCGCCGCGAGCCACTCGCGCGCGGCCGGCGTCACGTCGAGCGTGATGCGGCGGTCGGCGAGGCGGCGGCTGAGCGACGCCACCTGCAGTTCGACGATGTGCGAGAGCTCGTCCTGCGTCAGCGGATCGAAGATGACGACCTCGTCGAGACGGTTGAGGAACTCGGGCTTGAACTGCCCGCGCACCGCACCCATGACGGCGTCACGCTTCGCGTCCGGGCTCATCGTCGGGTCGACGAGGTACTGGCTGCCCAGGTTCGAGGTCATGACGAGGATGACGTTGCGGAAGTCGACCGTGCGGCCCTGACCGTCCGTGAGGCGTCCGTCGTCGAGCACCTGCAGCAGGATGTCGAAGGTCTCGGGGTGAGCCTTCTCCACCTCGTCGAGCAGCACGACCGAGTACGGGCGACGACGCACGGCCTCGGTGAGCTGTCCGCCCTCTTCGTACCCGACGTATCCGGGCGGCGAGCCGATGAGGCGAGCCACCGCGTGACGCTCCGAGTACTCCGACATGTCGATGCGCACCATGGCGCGCTCGTCGTCGAAGAGGAAGTCGGCGAGCGACTTCGCGAGTTCCGTCTTACCCACACCCGTCGGGCCGAGGAAGAGGAACGAACCGGTCGGACGATCGGGGTCGGCGATGCCGGAGCGCGAACGGCGCACGGCGTCGGACACAGCCTCCACGGCATCACGCTGGCCGATGAGACGCTCACCGAGGAAGTCCTCCATGCGCAGGAGCTTCTCGGTCTCGCCCTCGAGCAGGCGGCCCGCGGGGATACCGGTCCAGGCCGCGATGACCTCGGCGATGTCGTCGGCTCCGACCTCCTCGGAGACCATCGGCGCCTCGCCACCGGCCGTCGAGCTGGTGGCCTCGGCCGCCTGGGCCTCCTCGAGCTGCTTCTCGAGCGTCGGGATGTCGCCGTAGAGCAGCTTCGACGCCGACGCGTAGTCGCCCTCGCGCTGCAGCCGCTCGGCCTGCGTGCGCAGGTCGTCGATCTGAGCCTTGAGGTCACCCACCTTGTTGAGGCCGGCCTTCTCCGCCTCCCAGCGCGCCGTCAGCGCGGCGAGTTGCTCCTCGGTGTCGGCGAGGTCGGCCCGCAGCTTCTTGAGCCGGTCGACGGACGCCGGGTCGGTCTCGTTCTCGAGGTGCAGCTCCTCCATCTTGAGACGGTCGACGCTACGGCGCAGCTGGTCGATCTCGACCGGCGAGGAGTCGATCTCCATGCGCAAGCGCGATGCGGCCTCGTCGATGAGGTCGATGGCCTTGTCGGGCAGCTGACGGCTCGTGATGTAGCGGTCGCTCAGCGACGCCGCGGCGACGAGCGCCTGGTCCGCGATGGCCACCTTGTGGTGCGCCTCGTAGCGCTCCTTGAGCCCGCGCAGGATGGCGATCGTGTCCTCGACGCTCGGCTCACCGACGAACACCTGCTGGAAGCGACGCTCGAGCGCCGGGTCCTTCTCGATGTTCTCGCGGTACTCGTCGAGCGTCGTCGCGCCGACGAGGCGCAGTTCGCCGCGCGCGAGCATCGGCTTGAGCATGTTGCCCGCGTCCATCGACGAGTCGCCGCCGGCGCCCGCGCCGACGACCGTGTGGATCTCGTCGATGAAGGTGACGATCTCGCCGTCGGAGCTCTTGATCTCCTCGAGAACGGCCTTGAGGCGCTCCTCGAACTCGCCGCGGTACTTGGCTCCGGCGACCATGGCGCCGAGGTCGAGCGAAATGAGGCGCTTGTCGCGCAAGCTCTCCGGCACGTCACCGGCGACGATGCGCTGTGCGAGGCCCTCGACGACGGCCGTCTTGCCGACGCCGGGCTCACCGATGAGCACCGGGTTGTTCTTCGTTCGGCGGCTGAGCACCTGCACGACGCGACGGATCTCGCTGTCGCGGCCGATAACCGGGTCGAGCTTGCCCTCGCGGGCGACGGCGGTGAGGTCGGTACCGAACTTCTCGAGCGCCTCGAAGGTGCCCTCCGGGTCGGCGTTCGTCACCTTGCGCCCGCCACGTGTGCCCGGGATCGCAGCCTCGATGCCCTCGGCGTCGAGCGACGAGAAACGGCCGGTGCGCGCGAGCGCGAGAAGGATGTGGTCGGTGGAGGTGAACGAGTCACCCATCGACGACATGATCGTGCGCGCCTGCTCGAGGATGTTGAGCAGTTCGCGGCTCATGCCCGGCTGTCCGACGCTGGCGCCGCTCGAGCTGGGGTACGTGGCGAGCACGCGGTCGGCCTCCGCCGTGACGGCGGCCGGGCTCGATGCCGAGGCCTCGAGCAGGGGACGCGTCGTCGTGTCGGTCTGCTCGACGAGCGCCTTGAGCATGTGGGCAGGCTCGATCGACGGGTTGCCCGCCGTCTGCGCTGCGGTGACGGCGCCGGAGAGGGCCTCCTGCGCCTTCGTGGTTAGTTGAAGATCCATTGGCTGACTCCTTGCCCTTGAAACGTGTGCGATGCGTGCTGCTTTCACCGTGTCACTGGGAACAGTTCTACTGGGTGCAACACTGCTTGTCATCGTCAACGACAGGAAAGTTGAGCCTATTCCACTCAAGGCTGTCGCCAGTGCGGCGTTTCTCCACCAACGACACGGTCACCGACGTCGCTGCCGGTTCGCTGCTGCGAGATGCGGACCTCGACGAGTCCGGGAGGCGACGCCTGATCGGAGCCCGCGAGCCCCCGCAACCATCCTCGCGGCTCGCGCCGGACGATTGACGCGATTTCGGGTTGTCACACCCCGGTGAGACTCTGAACTGTGCGCAGTCTCGGCAAGATCCTCTCCTCCACACGCGTGTTGTGGCCCTCCTACGTCGCCATCCTCTTCACCTCGGTGCTCATCACCGCAACGGCGTTGCTCATGCCGTTCATCATCTCGGGTGCCACCGACGAGGTCGTCGATGTCGTCAAGGCGGGTGGGCACACCGACGGGCATGTGAAGACGATCGTGTGGTTCGCCGTCGCGCTACTCGTCGCTGACCTCGCGAACACGTTCATCAGCAACATCGGCGGGTACATCGGTGACGTCGCCGCGGTACGCATGCGCCGCATCCTGTCGACGCGTTACTTCGAGAAGCTGCTCACGCTGCCGCAGAGCTACTTCGACCGTGAACTGACCGGCACGATCATCAACCGGTTGTCGCGCAACATCTCCGAGACGACGCAGTTCCTCAACATGTTCGCGAACAACTTCCTGCCGATGTTGCTCACGACGTTCGCGGTACTCATCATCTCGGCGGTCTACTCGTGGCCACTCGCGCTCTTGCTGCTCATCGTCTTCCCGGTCTACATGTACCTGACGACGCTCACGAGCAAGAAGTGGCAGGTGCTCGAGCAACAGAAGAACGAGCAGTTCGACATCGCCGGCGGCCGCTTCGCGGAGGTCGTCGGGCAGATCCGCGTCGTCAAGAGCTTCGGCCAGGAAAAGCGCGAGCTCACGTCGTTCGACGACCGGTACGCCAGCACCGTCGCGACCACGCGCGTGCAGTCGCGCTACTGGCACCTCATGGACGCCGCCCGCCGCGGCTCGCTCAACGTCATCTTCTTCGGCGTGTACGCCATCGTGTTCGTACAGACCGTGCGCGGCGTCTTCACCATCGGCGACATGGTGCTGCTCATCCAGCTCGTCAACATGGCCCGCCAGCCCGTCATGATGATGAGTTACCTCGTCGACTCGGGCCAGCGCGCCGTCGCGGGCAGCCGCGACTACTTCAAGGTGCTCGACGAAATGCCCGAGCGTGACATCGCCGCCCTCGCTGCCGACGATGCGCCGGCGTCGCGGGAGAGCAGCGCGACGGCTCGTGGGAGCGTCGACGGCCGCGACGACACCGTGATCGAGTTCGACGACGCGACCTTCGGCTACGACGACGATCGCGCGGTGCTCGAGCACATCGACCTCTCCATCCGACACGGTGAGCGCATCGCGTTCGTCGGCGAGTCGGGCGGCGGCAAGACGACGCTCATCAGCCTGCTGCTCGGCCTCTACCGCCTGCGCGAGGGCCGCCTCAGCGTCTTCGGTCGCGACGTCGACGAGACGCCGCTCGCGCAGCTGCGCTCGGACTTCGGCGTGGTCTTCCAGGACAGCTCGCTGTTCAGCGGAACCATCCGGGAGAACATCGCGTACGGGCGGCCCGACGCGAGCGAGGAAGAGATCGTCGACGCCGCGAAGCGCGCAAACGCCGACATCTTCATCCGCCGTTTCGACGACGGCTACGACACGACGATCGGCGAACGCGGTCTCAAGCTCTCGGGTGGGCAGAAGCAGCGCATCGCCGTGGCGCGAGCGATGCTCAAGGACGCCCCGATCCTCATTCTCGACGAGGCGACGAGCGCGCTCGACACGAAGTCGGAGCGCCTCGTGCAGGCCGGCCTCGACGAGCTGATGGAGGGGCGCACGTCGCTCATCATCGCGCACCGCCTCTCGACGATCAGCACGGTCGACCGCATCGTCACGCTGCGTGACGGGCGCATCGACGAGATCGGGCCCCCTGAGGAACTCGCCGTCTCCGGCGGCATCTATGCGGAGCTTTTGGCCCTGCAGGCCTCGGGGCGCAAGACCGACAAGAAGCGCCTCAAGGAATACGACATCGCCGGCTGACAAGAACGGAGCCTGCGTGGGCACCGCAGCGGAGCGAGGATGTCCGCGCTGGCTCCGGGCGCAGGCAACCGCGTCATGTGATCGCGGGCTGACAAGAACGGCTTGGGTGGTGGGACCGGAGCGAAGCGAGGATTCCGCCACCCAAGCCGGGCGCAGACGATCGCGTCAGGAGACCGTGCCGGTGAGGTGCTCGACGGCGAGACGGCCCAGCGCATTCGCGGCCAGCGGGCTGTCCCCCGTGAGCAGCTTGCGGTCTGCGTGAACGGCACCGGTCATGTCGTCGTTGACGAGCGTGATGCCTTGACCGCGCAACGCTTCACCGAGCGCCCAGGTGAGCTTGCCCGGCAGGTAGCCGATCTCGACGTTGACGCCCTCGTCGAGAGAGTCGGGGAACACCGCGATCGAGTAGCCGTCGAACGGTGAGGAGCCGTTCTCGCCGGCCGCGAGCAGCGCAGCCGGACCGTGGCAGAGGGTGATGACGTAGCGGTCGACGTCCAATGCCCAGCGCAGCACCGCGCCGACGTTCTCGTCATCCTGAAGCGAAATCATCGCACCGTGACCGCCCGGAATGAAGATGGCCACGTACTCGCTGTCGGCGCCCAGCTCGTTCTTCACGACGTCCGCGAGGTTCTTCGGGTTGCGGATCTTGGGCAACAGGGTCTCGAACGCGTCCTTGACGGCGTCGTCCTCCTTGGGGAACGCCCAGTACTCGAACTTGCCCATGAGCCCGGACGGCGTCGCGATCTCGATCTCGTACCCCGCCTCGCTCAGGTGCATGAGGGGTACGAGCGTCTCGATCGGGTGGTTGCCGGTGCTGAACAGCGCCTCTCCCTCGACGGGCAGGTAACGTTCATCGACCATGACGGCGAGGATCTTCTTCGGCCCCTCGGTCACGGTGCGCTTCTCACCGCCGTCGAAATCGCTCTTCGCCGGGACGTACTGGCCCAGGGAGTACACCGAGGGGAAGTACGCGCCGTGCTCGGCCTCGTCGGCCTGGGGCTTTTTGGACTCGGACATGGTGTGACCTCCAGATCAGGTTGAATCCTGCTCAGGCTCAACGCCTCTCGCGCTGAACTATTCCAGCAGTACCTCGGCGCATGATGCCCTGTTCGTGCTGGGTGCGATGCTTCCCGTCGAGGGCGCGCCGCTCACGTGCGACCACGTTCCCGCCGTGCGGGGCGACGGACGACGAGGCGCAATCGTGGACCACCGCCTCCCGTCCTCCGTGTCAGCGGGTGACGTCGGGGTAGGTGTCGCCGTCGAGGTCGAAGTCGACGACTTCTCGGCGCACCGTGTCGGTGTAGGTCATGTTCTGCGTCTCGCGATCGACGCTCAGACGCAGCCGCTCGACGGCGTACACCTCGGTGCTGATGACCGGGCGCTCCTCGTGCAGCACGACGTCGTAACTGTCGGCCTCTGCCGAACGGCGGGCTCCGGAGCGCTCGCGTTCGTCGCGCTGGCCGTCGTAAACCTCGTCGCGTGAGTCGGAGCGCACGCCGTCAATGGCATCGTCGTCCCGGCCTTCGGCCTCGCCGTAGGCGCCGGCGGGGGTCTCCTTCGAGCCGTACGGCATGCCGCCGGTGCGGTCCTCGATGCGCGGCTCCCAGTACGACGGAGGCAGATCGAGCACCTCCTCGCTGCCGTCGTCGTAGACCCGCACGAGGTCAGCCACCTCACGGCGCACGGGCAGCGTCACCGTCAGTTCCTCGACGATGATGCGCTTGCGCACCTCGACCCGCCCCACCTCGTAGCGTTCGACGCCGGGCGTCAGGCGCTCCTCGTGCAGCACCATGCCGTCCGCCTCGTCGCGGCGCCCGTCGAAGGGGCGCTCGACGCCTCGCTGGTCGCTCATCTGTGACTCCTTCGTCCGTGGCGCGGTGCGCCACCCGGTTTCACGTTCACGCTACCGGAGCGGTCGAAGGCACGCTCCCCTGCGGCCACCCCTTGCGGAGCGCTGCCGAGTGAGAAAAGGTGAAGGCATGACTGACAACCAGAAGATCACCGTTACCCGCACGATCGAGGCTCCGGCCCAGAGCGTGTTCAACGTGCTCACCAACCCGGCCGAGCACGTGAAGCTCGACGGCTCCGGCTTCATCCGCAGCGTCGACCACGGCGACCGCATCCATAAGGTCGGCCAGGTGTTCACCATGAACATGGAGGGCGAGCACATGGGCGGCGAATACCAGACCGACAACCACGTCACCGGTTACGTCGACGACAAGCTCGTCGCCTGGCAGACGGCGCCGGCCGGCACCGAGCCGAAGGGCTGGGAGTGGATGTACGAGCTCGACGCCAAGGGCCCGAACGAGACCGAGGTGACCCTCACGTACGACTGGAGCAAGGTCACCGACAAGGAACTGCTCAAGAAGGTGCACTTCCCGCTCGTCCAGGAGCACGCGCTCGAGGAGAGCCTGCAGAAGCTCTCCGAGCTGGCCGCAAGCTGACGCCTGAAGCGCACAAGGCGAAGCGCCGCACGCCCGAAAGGGGGTGCGGCGCTTCGTCGCGTCGGTCAGCGGGCGTCGGTCAGCGGGTGGGCTGCTGCGCGGGGTTGTCGTCGAGCCAGCCGCCGTGCTCCTCGGCCAGTTTCTCGAAGCGCTCGGCGAGCGCCTGCGCGACGGCGGAGGCGGCGTCGTCGATCGTCGCCTGACGCACGTAGACGCCCCAGTCGTGGTCTTCGTCGTCCTCTTCACCGGCGAGCGCCTCGCGGACGACGCGCACCTCGGTGAAGTCGTCCTCCTCAAGCAGGTCTTCAGCGATCTCGTCGGCGATCTCGCGTTCGGGGAAGATCATGAGGTACTCGGTCATGCCACCACTGTGCCAAGCGAGCTCGCCGATTGCCACAGGACGCGCCGCCGGTAGATTGGGCGGCGTTCCCCCACTCAAGGAGTCCCCCGAATGACTTGGGCGTTCGTCATCGCGCTGATCCTTCTCGTGCTCGTCGCGCTGAGCAACTTCGCGCTGCAGAAGCGCGTGCGCCAGCTCGAGCAGGAGGTGACCGATCTGCGCAGCGGCCAGGACATCTCCCAGCGCGTCAGCTACCTCGTGAACAACGGCCGCGAGGTCGAGGCGATCGCGGTGTACCGCAAGGCCACCGGGCTCGGTCTCGTCGAGAGCAAGAGCGCCGTCGAGGTCATCGCGAGGAACAACCCGCAGATGTGACGACGGCTCGGTTCACCCGGCTTTCACGACGTCGTCGCACGCCGGTCGTCGGGGCGCCACGACGACGTCGGCCGTCGGCTCTAGGTTCGCGGCGATGAACGGACGTTATGTGGCGGTGGGTGACTCGTTCACCGAGGGCGTCGGTGACGCGAACCTCATGTACCCCAACGGCGTGCGCGGGTGGGCCGATCGTATGGCCCGCCAGATGGGGCGCGCGGACGCGACGTGGGAGTACGCGAACTTCGCCATCCGCAGTAAACGCCTCGACGAGATCGTCGACGACCAGTTCGACGCCGCACTCGCGTTGAACCCGACGCTCATCTCCTTCTACGCAGGCGGCAACGACATCCTCGCCGTCCGCTCCGATATGCCCGCCATCATGGAGCGTTACGAGGCCGCGCTGCAGCGCCTCGTCGGATCGGGCGCGCAGGTGCTGCTGTTCACGACGTTCGACGTGAAAATCTCGACGGCGCTCGAGCCGCTGCGGCGGCGCATCGTCTTCTACAACGACTCCGTGCGCGAACTGGCCCGCCAGTACGGCTGCCTGCTCGTCGATCACACCCAGTTTCGCGAGTTCGACGACCCGCGCATGTGGGCGTTCGACCGCATCCACATGAGCCGGCTCGGGCACAAGCACCTCGCCGCCTACGTGCTCGCCGAACTCGGCATCCCCCACACGCTCAAACTGCCGGAGCTGCCTCCGTTCGAGGCGCCGCACTGGCGCGAGAGCATCCGCACCGAGAGCCGATGGCTCGCCACCGAGGTGATCCCCCTCTTCCGGCGCCGCATCAACGGCGTCCGTGAGGGCGATTCGCTCCCCCCGAAGTGGCCCGAACCGATCCGCCCCGCGGACGGCATGAAGCGACTGGCCCGTGCGCGCGCGGGTGACGCCGTCGAGGTCAGGGCACGCGCAGGTGAACGCCACGCCGGCTGAGCGCCCGCGTCACGCTCACGGGCGATCAGACGCCCGCGCCGCGCACCGCGACGTCGACGAGATCCCCGAGGCGGCGCGCCACGGATTCGACCTCGGCGCGTCCGGTACGCGTGCGGTTCAGCTCGAGCACCCCACCGGAGACGATGAGGCCCGCGGCGACGACGCTGCGCTCCGCGTCACCCCCCGCTGCGACGAGCAGCGCCGCGATGGCGTCCTCGAGACCGGCGACCAGCGCGACGACCTTCTCGCGATACGGCCCGGGCGCACCGAACAGCACCTCCCGTCCGACGACCATCGCGTTCTCGGGGTAGTCACGGGCCTGCTGCGCGAACGGTTCGAGCAGACGCAGGACGTGCTCGCGCACCCCACCGTCACCGGCGTCGTCGGGCAGGTGATCGTCGACGAGATCACGCCACTCGTGTTCGACGACCATCATGAGCAGTTCCGCCTTCGTCGGGGCGTACTGGAACACGGTGCCGGCGGCGACGTTGGCGCGCTTGGCCACCTCGGCCGTCGTCATGCGCTCGTACCCCACCTCACCGAGCAGGCTCTCGGCAGCCGCGAGGATGCGGGCCCGCTTGTCGGCCTTGTTGCGTGCGCGACGACCCTGCTGGTCCGCGCCGCTCGCGACGGGACGTCGGCGGGTCACGACCGTGGCGTCAGGCGTACCCGGCGTGGGGGCCGTCCTCATCGGTGCCGTCGAATCGGCCGACGGTGTCGCGGACGCGGCCGTGGCGCTGAGGGGAAGCGTCATGGATCGAAACATTACCCGGGCCGAAAGGCCCTGGTGGCGCCGCAAAAAATGAGTACAGTCAAAAATATCGGAAACGAAGGAGACACCATGGACACCATGAAGGCCGCACGCCTCGACGTCAGGCACCACACCCTGAACGTCGAGGAGGTACCCGTCCCGACGCCAGGGCCGGGCCAAGCCGTCATCGAGGTGAAGGCGGCGGGCGTCTGCCTGTCGGACGTGCACCTGCTCGAAGGGCTCATCGCGCCGCAGTTCCTCGACAGCGAGAAGGTGACGCTCGGTCACGAGGTCGCGGGCATCGTCACCGCCCTCGGTGACGGCGTGCCGACACTGCCCGGCATCGAGGTGGGCAGCCGCGTCCTGCTGCAGGCCGGCCACCGCCTCCCGAACGGCCGCATCCTGACGCGCGGTGTCGACTACGACGGCGGGTACGCCGAATACGCCGTCGCGCAGGCCGAGACGCTCGTCCCGATCCCCGGTGACCTCCCGTTCGAGCAGGCCGCCATCATCCCCGACGCCGTCTCGACGCCGTGGGCAGCCATCCAGACGAGCGGGCGCGTGCGCGCCGGGGAGGCCGTCGGCGTCTGGGGCCTCGGCGGGCTGGGCATTCACGCCGTGCAGTTGCTGCGTCTCATCGGCGCCTCCCCCATCGTCGCGATCGACCCGCTCGAGGCCGCCCGCGAACGGGCGCTCGCCGTCGGCGCCGACGTGGCGTGCGCCCCTGAAGACGCGGAGGACGCCGTCCGTCAGCTCTCGCCCCGCGGTCTCGACGTCGCGTTCGACTTCGCGGGCGTGGCCCCCGTGCGGGCCCAGGCGATGGCCTCCCTTGCGCCGCAGGGACGTCTCGTCATCGTCGGCCTCGCCGGGCGGCCCGTCGAGATTCCGTCCGACACCGCATTCGCCTACAAGCAGCTGACGCTGCGCGGTCACTACGGCAGCGAGGGAACGGACGTCCACCAGCTCGTCGCGTTGACCCGCACGAAGCGGCTCGACCTGTCGGCGTCGATCAGCGGGGTCTTCCCGCTCGAGGAAGCGCCCGAGGTGCTCGAGCGGCTTGCGCGCAAGGACGGCAACCCGATCCGTTTCATCCTGCAGCCCTGACGGCGCACGCAGCCGTCCGCTCACCCATCGTCCGGCGCGATGATCTCGCGCACCCGACCTCGAGGAGGTCCCATGTACTACAGCAGTGGAAACTACGAAGCCTTCGCCCGTCCCCGCCCGCCGAAGGACGCCGCGAGCAAGCACGCCTGGATCGTCGGCAGCGGCCTCGCGGGCCTCGCGGCGGCCGTCTTCATGATCCGTGACGCCGCCGTCCCCGGCGAGAACATCACGATCCTCGAGAAGGGCTCCCTCGCCGGTGGCGCCCTCGACGGGATCGAGGAGCCCGAGAAGGGGTTCGTCATCCGCGGTGGACGCGAGATGGAGAACCACTTCGAGTGCCTGTGGGATTGCTTCCGCACGATCCCCAGCCTCGAGGTCGAGGGCGCGTCCGTGCTCGACGAGTTCTACTGGCTCAACAAGGACGACCCGAACTACTCGCTGCAGCGCGCCACCGTCGAACGCGGCCAGGACGCGCACACCGACGGGTTGTTCACGCTGAACAAGAAGGCGCAGAAGGACCTCGTCAAGGTGTTCCTCGCGACGCGCGAGGAGATGGAGAACAAGCGCATCGACGAGGTGTTCGGCCGCGACTTCCTCGACAGCAACTTCTGGCTCTACTGGCGCACGATGTTCGCGTTCGAGGAATGGCACAGCGCACTCGAGATGAAGCTGTACCTGCACCGCTTCATCCACCACATCGGCGGACTGCCGGACTTCTCGGCGCTCAAGTTCACCAAGTACAACCAGTACGAGTCGCTCGTGCTGCCGATGACGAAGTGGCTGAGCGAGCAGGGCGTGCGTTTCCAGTACGGCACGGAGGTGACGGACGTCGAGTTCGACCTGACGGCGTCGGCCAAGCGCGCGACCCGCATCGAGTGGACCCGCACCGGTGAGCACGCCGGTGACACGGGCGTCGACCTCGGGGAAGACGATTACGTCCTGATGACGATCGGCTCACTCGTCGACAACTCCGACGAGGGTGACCACCACACCGCCGCGACGCTGAACCGCGGCCCTGCGTCGGCGTGGGACCTGTGGAAGAAGATCGCGCGCAAGGATTTGTCGTTCGGGCGCCCCGAGGTGTTCTGCAGCTCCATCGACGAGACGAAGTGGGAGTCGGCGACCGTCACGACGCTCGATGAGCGCATCCCCGAGTACATCCGGCGCATCGCCAAGCGCGACCCCTTCAGCGGACGGGTCGTGACGGGCGGCATCGTCACCGTCAAGGATTCAAGCTGGCTCATGAGCTGGACGGTGAACCGCCAGCCGCACTTCAAGAAGCAGCCGAAGGACCAGATCGTCGTGTGGGTCTACAGCCTGTTCGTCGACACGCCCGGCGACTACGTCAAGAAGCCGATGAGCGAGTGCACCGGCGAGGAGATCACCGCCGAGTGGCTCTACCACCTCGGTGTGCCCGAGGCTGACATTCCCGAACTCGCGGCGACGGGCGCGAAGTGCGTACCGGTCATGATGCCGTACGTGACGTCGTTCTTCATGCCCCGCAAGGCCGGTGACCGCCCTGACGTCGTGCCGGAGGGCGCGGAGAACTTCGCCTTCATCGGCCAGTTCGCCGAGACGAGCCGCGACTGCATCTTCACGACCGAGTACTCGGTGCGCACCGGCATGGAAGCCACCTACCAGTTGTTCGGCGTCGAGCGCGGTGTTCCCGATGTGTTCAACTCGACCTACGACGTGCGGACGCTGCTCGACGCCTCGGCGCGCCTCAAAGACGGCGAGAAGACCGAGCTGCCCGGCCCCGCCGTACTGCGCCGCAAGATCGCGAAGGGGCTCGACTCCACCGAGATCGGCGTGCTGCTGCGCGAGCACGGCATCCTGTGACGGCGACCTGACGCCCGCATCGCGCGCCGAGGCCCTCATCCCGAGTCGGGGATGAGGGCATCGGCCATGCAGGTGTTGTACGACGACGGTGTGGCGCTGCGTCGCGCGCTCCGGAGGGTGCGACGTGCGTCTGACGAGCTCGGGCTCAGCGGGTGCCGTACGGCACGAGCGAACGCCCGGTCGAGCGCGGGCGCGGTCGTTCGCCGGGCCGCAGCGCGACGATGCCGTCGCGCCCGGCCGCGAAGACGCGCGTGTGAGAGCGCGATTCGAGCGCGTCGCGGTACTGCGCGTTCTGTTCGCTCAGCTCCTCGATCCGCGCCCGCAGCGCCGCGACCTGGTGCTCAAGCTCCATGATGCGCTGGATGCCGGCGAGCGAGACGCCCTCCGACGACAACTCCTGCACCTGACGCAACTGCGCGATGTCGCGCATCGAGTAGCGGCGACCGCCGCCACCCGTGCGTTCGGGGGTGACAAGCCCCAGACGGTCGTACTGGCGCAACGTCTGCGCGTGCATGCCCGCCAGTTCGGCCGCCACCGAGATGACGTAGACCGGCTTGGACGGGTCGGCACGCACGAAGTCGGCCTGCCCGGAGCGGAAACCACCGCTCTCGCGCGGTGTCACGACGCGGCCTGACGCGCCTTAGCGAGCAGCTCTTCGCGCGGGTCGGCTTCGCCCGCCGCGAGGGTCTCGACAGCCTGACGCTGCTCGTCGGTGAGCTCCTTCGGCACGACGACGTGAACCTTCGCGATGAGGTCGCCGGTCGCCTTCTTCGTCTTCACGCCACGGCCCTTGACGCGCAGGCTGCGGCCCGAGGGCGTGCCGGGCGCGACGCGGACCTTGACGCTCTTGCCGTCGAAGGTGGGCACCTGCACCGTGGCGCCGAGGGTCGCCTCGGCGAACGTCACGGGCAGCTCGACGGTGAGGTTGTCACCGTCGCGGCCGAAGATCGGGTCGGTGCCGACGCTGACGTGCAGGATCATGTCGCCGTTCGGGCCACCGCCGAAGCCGGCACGGCCCTTGCCGCGCAACCGGATCTTCTGCCCGTCCTTCACCCCGGCCGGAATGCGCGCGGTGAAGCTCTGGCCATCGGCGTCGCTGATGCGCACCTCGCTGCCCTCGACGGCCTGACGGAACGTGATCGAGGCGCGCGCCTCGACATCCTGGCCACCGCGCGGCTGCGCCTGACGCTGGTAGCCGCCCCCACCGGGGAACCCTCCGCCGGAGAAGCCACCACCGGCTCCGCCGAACTGTGCGAGCAGATCCTCGAGGTTGAGGCCCTGCTGACCGGCGCCACCCGCCGAATACGTGCGGGCGCCACCACCGCCGCCACCGAACATCGAGGAGAAAACGTCCTCGAAGCCGCCGGCTCCCCCGGCGCCGCCGCCGAAGCGGGCACCGCCGCGCGCCATCTGGCGAACGGCGTCGTACTGCTGACGCTGCTCGGGGTCGGCGAGCACCTGGTGAGCCTCGCCGATGTCCTTGAACTTCTGCTCCGCGGCAGCGTCACCGGGGTTCTTGTCCGGGTGCCACGTGCGGGCGAGCTTGCGGTAGGCCTTCTTGATCTCGTCCTCGCTCGCGTCCTGCGCGACACCGAGAGTGGCGTAGAAGTCCTTCTCGAACCAGTCCTGACTGGCCATGCGCACCTCCTGATCTGTGTGATGGCGCGTCGTCCGGCGTCCGGGACGCTGGGGGCGCGTATCGCGTGCGCGTGCGAAAGATGAATGTGGTCGAGGTGAGCGAGTCGCTCACCCGTGGTGGCGTGGGACCGAACGGTTCGTGCGGCCCCACGCCGACGTGGTTCGGCGTCAGCCTGCCACCGAGACGCGGGCGGCGCGCACGACGCGCTCACCCACCTTGTAGCCGGGCTGCAGCACCTGGACGACGAACGTTCCGTCGACGCCCTCGGGTGCCTCGGCCTCGACGTGCATGAGGGCCTCGTGGACGTTCGGGTCGAACGCTTCACCGGCCTCGCCGAAGCGAGCGACACCGTAGCGGTCGAGCGTCGTCTCCAGCTTGGAGGCGATCTTGCTCATCGGGCCGTCGGTGAGGTCGCCGTGCTGGCGGGCGAGCTCGATGTCGTCGAGCACCGGGATGAGGGATTCGACGACCGAACCGATCGTCGTCTCCTTCTCGCGGGCCCGGTCACGCTCGACGCGGTTGCGGTAGTTGACGTACTCGGCCTGCAGACGCTGCAGGTCGGCCAGGCGCTCGGCCGCGAGCTTGGTGTCGGGGTGCTCGTTCTCCTCGACGCTCTCGCTGGACTCGCCCGCGACCTCGTCCGGCGTCGACGCCGATTCGGCCTCGTCGGCCTGCTGCTGAAGGTTCTCGCCGGCCGCGTCCTGCGCGGACGCCTTGACGTTCTTCGTGTTCTTGCCGCCGGGCAGGTCGTCGCCGACACCGCCGGCGAACGAGTTGTCACCCTCGCCCGGTGCGGGGTTGTTCTGTGCGTCCGTCATGTCGGACTCCTTCCTGCCACGCGGGTGATCCGGGTGGCACAGCGGCCGGTGAGCTGCCTGTGGGCAGCCCACCGGCCGTGCAGATCCGTGTCGTGCCGAGCCATGGCTCGACGATGTGAGGGCCCGGGTGGAGACCGTCACCGGCCTCCACCCGTCACCGCATCACTTCTTGGTGTCGTCCTCGTCGTCGACGACCTCGGCGTCCACGACGTCGTCGTCGCCACCGGACTGGGGCTGCTCCCCGGCAGCACCCTCAGCACCGGCGTCGCCGGCCTCGGCGCTCGCGGCGTACATCGCAGCGCCCATCTTCTGGCTGGCCTCGGACAGCGCCGTGGCCTTGGCGTTGATGTCCTCCGGCGTCGCGGACGACTCCGGCTTCAGGGCCTCCTTGAGCTCGGCGAGGGCGCTCTCCGTGGCGGACTTCTCGTCAGCAGGCACCTTGTCGCCGTTCTCCTCGAGGAACTTCTCCGTCGAGTAGACGAGAGCCTCACCCGTGTTGCGAGCCTCAGCCTCCTCGCGACGCTTCGCGTCCTCGGCGGCGTGCTCCTCGGCCTCCTTGACCATGCGCTCGATGTCTTCCTTCGGCAGCGCGGAGCCACCGGAGATCGTCATCGACTGCTCCTTGTTCGTGCCACGGTCCTTCGCGGAGACGTGGACGATGCCGTTGGCGTCGATGTCGAACGTGACCTCGATCTGCGGCACGCCACGGGGAGCCGGGGCGATACCGGTGAGCTCGAAGTTACCGAGCGGCTTGTTGGCCTTGGCGATCTCACGCTCACCCTGGAACACCTGGATGTCGACCGACGGCTGGTTGTCCTCAGCCGTGGAGAACACCTCGGTGCGCTTCGTCGGGATGGCCGTGTTGCGCTCGATGAGCTTGGTGAACAGGCCACCCTTCGTCTCGATGCCGAGGCTCAGCGGCGTGACGTCGATGAGGAGGACGTCCTTGCGCTCACCCTTGAGCACACCGGCCTGCAGGGCAGCGCCGACGGCGACGACCTCGTCCGGGTTGACGCCCTTGTTCGGCTCCTTGCCGTCGCACAGCTTCGTCACGAGCTCCGTGACGGCCGGCATACGCGTGGAACCACCGACGAGCACGACGTGGTCGATCTCGCCGACCTTGACGCCCGCGTCCTTGAGGACGTTCTCGAATGGCTGCTTCGTCCGCTCGAGCAGGTCCGAGGTCATCTTCTCGAACTGCGCGCGGGTGATGGTCTCCTCCGCGTGGATCGGGCCGTTCTCGCCCATCGACAGGTACTGGAGGGAGACGTTCGTCGAGCTGGAGCTCGACAGTTCCTTCTTGGCCTGCTCCGCGGCGTCACGCAGACGCTGCATGGCGATCTTGTCCTTGGACAGGTCGACGCCCGACTCGCTCTTCACCTTGTTGACGAGGTGGTCGACGATGCGCTGGTCCCAGTCGTCACCGCCGAGCTTGTTGTCACCGGAGGTGGCGCGCACCTGGATGGTGGCAAAGCCGTCCTCCTCGTCCTTGCCGACCTCGAGGAGGGAGACGTCGAACGTACCGCCACCGAGGTCGAAGACCAGGATGAGCTCGTCTTCCTTGCCCTTGTCGAGGCCGTAGGCCAGAGCAGCAGCGGTGGGCTCGTTGACGATGCGCAGGACGTTGAGGCCCGCGATCTCGCCGGCCTCCTTCGTGGCCTGACGCTCGGCGTCGTCGAAGTACGCCGGAACCGTGATGACGGCGTCCGTGACGTCCTCACCGAGGTAGGACTCCGCGTCGCGCTTGAGCTTCATGAGCGTGCGGGCCGAGATCTCCTGCGGCGTGTACTTCTTGCCGTCGATCTCCGTCGTCCAGTCCGTGCCCATGTGGCGCTTGACGGAACGGATGGTGCGGTCGACGTTCGTCACGGCCTGACGCTTGGCGATCTCGCCGACGAGAATCTCGCCGCCCTTGGAGAACGCGACGACCGACGGGGTGGTGCGAGCGCCTTCGGCGTTCGCGATGATCTTGGGCTCGTTACCTTCGAGGACGGCAACGGCCGAGTTGGTGGTACCGAGGTCAATACCTACTGCGCGACCCATGAGGGATGCTCCTTCGTGTTGCTCACGACGACGCCGGGCCGCATGACCCGAGCCGTCAGGTTGACTGATGCTGACTCAACTCCGGTTGGTCTGCAGTGTCAATCCCAGACTCACCAAAGTTGCTCTTATCTGACTCAACTTTCGTGAGCGGTGGATCATTCCCGGGTGCCGAAGGATCTTTTTCAAGAAAATTTTGTGGGTTCCGGCGTAACTTGTCATTCTCCTATCTTCTTGTCACGGCGTGTCACGTTCCTGCCAAGTTGTCACCAGAGGATGCTGTGGGCGTGGTCACAGCACGTGACGTTGACGTGATCGTCGAGTTCGCGCCCGCCGACGGGGCGCCGATCGGAACTGCCTTGGCAGATGCCTCGGCAACGGCCATCGTCCAAGGCATGCCAGTGCGGCGGTTCGGCTCCTACGCCGGGATGCGCCACTACCCCGGCTGGTGGTGGTCCTCAACCAACAAGGACCTGGTGGGCTACGAGAGCCTGCTGGAGCGAGACCGATTACTCGTCGCAGACTTCGATCCAGCCGTGAAGGGCATCGCGAGCCAGCCTTTCGGCATCACCGGACTGGTGTCCGGCAGCGAGCGTCGACACGTGCCTGACTACCTCTTGGTAGGGACGGACGATCCAACGGTCGTCGACGTCAAGCCGGCTCGACTGCTCGACCGACCGGAAGTCAGCGAGATCATGGAATGGACGGCAACAGTCATAGCGCAACGGGGATGGCGCTACGAGATATGGAGCGGGGAAGATCCACGGCTCCTCGAAAATCTGCGCTTTCTCGCCCAGGGGCGCCGTTCCCAGGTCGACGAGGAAGCGCTCTGCGCGCTCCGCGAGTCAGGGCTGGTGGGCCTGTCCTTGAAGGCGACCTTGGCCCGGGCAATGCGTCAAGGTGCCGCCTCGCCCGGCCTTTTGCGCGCTGCGTTGCTGCGTCTGCTGTGGCTCCAGGAGTGGGTGATCGACCTTTCCGTGCCACTCACGCACGAGGCCATCATCAGCCAGATCGAGGAGCCAGCATGAGTGGCGACGTACTGGACGTTCGGGTGGGTTCACGCCTGTGGTTCGACGGCGCTGTCTGGACGGTGTGCCGCCTGAGCGGGGCGACCGTGCAGCTCACAGACGACGGCCAGTATCGGACGGTCGCTATCGATGATCTGATGCATCACGCACACGGCATCGACGACCCCAGCGCCACGCCGCCTGCCCGAGACGAGACGTTGTCCTCGACGACACTTGCCTCGCTGACGACCAAGCAGCGACAGGCCATCGAGGAGCAGTTCGAGGTACTCGGCCCACTTCTAGCCGCGCATGAGGACAGCGGACGCATCGAAGGACTGGACGAAGCCGCCGCCCGACTTCGTATTTCCACGCGCACGGTCCGGAGGCGCCTGGAACGGCTGCGTCAGTTGGGCCCGGCCGGCCTGCTGGATGAACGTCTGATCAATCAGAGACGCACCTCTGTTGACCCTCGCTGGGACGAGGCCTGCATCGCCGTGCTCGATGACTTCACGAACCGCGCCAACCCTTCACGCCAGACCGTCATCCGGCGCGCCAATTCGGCGTTCCTTGAACAAGTGCCTGACGGGCGCACGCCCAGCCAGTCGGTCGCCTACGTGCGGGTCGCAGAACTCGACAAGGGGCGGTACACCTTCGGTGAGGCGAAGCAGCGACGGTCGGTGTCGAAGCGCCCGCAGGGGGTGCTGGGGCAGCTGCGGCCCAAGCGTCCGGGTGAGTACATCCTGATGGACGGCTACAGGCTGGATGTGTTCGCGATGGAGCCGGTGACGATGCGGTGGGTCAACACCGAGCTGACGGTGGCGATGGACCTGTACGACCGGTCGATCAAGGGCATCCGGCTGCGTCCCGTGGCTGCGAAGTCGGCGGACGTGGCCAGCGTGCTCTTCCAGTGCCTGACCCCGCAGGTCTGGGGTCGAGGCGCAGAGGCGGCCAAGGGTCCGTTCAGCGGTGTCCCGGAGCACGTCGTCTTGGGCTCGGAAGGGGTCTTCCCGGACACGATCGTGATCGATCACGGCAAGGTGTACATGTCGCAGCACACGTTCGGGGTGTGCCGCCGTCTGGGGATCTCGATCCAGCCGGCCATCCCGAACAAGCCGACCGACAAACCCGCACTGGAACGATTTTTCCGCACCCTTCGCCTGTCCCTGCTGGACCAGCTGGAGGGCTACAAGGGCCCCAACGTGTACGAGCGGGGCAAGGACGTGGAGAAGGGCGCGTTCTACTACGTCAGCGAGCTGGAACAGCTCATCCGCGAGTGGATCGGGGAGGTCTACCACCGCACCGCGCACCGGGGGCTACGAGACCCCCTGCTGCCGAAGGTTGACCTGTCACCGGAGGAGATGTTCAACCGCGGGATCGAGGTCTCCGGGTTATTGCGGCTACCGGCGGCGGAGGATCTGCGCTACGAGCTGCTGGAGGTGGCGTGGCGCCAGATCCACCACTACGGCATCGACATCGACGGACGCCGTTACGACGGCGAGGCATTGAACCTTTACCGCGGACGCCGTTCCGACCACGGCGGCGCGCATGCCGGCAAGTGGCCCTTCCACGTCGATGTCGACGACATCCGCAAGGTCTACTTCCAAGACCCCGAGGACAAGGCCTGGCACCCGTTGCAGTGGCGTCTGGCCCCGGGCATTACAGCCCCGTTCAGCAAGGACGCTGCGGACTACACCCGCCGGGTCAGTGTCCGCGCCAACCGGCACGTCGACCCGCAGCAGGCCGTCCAGGACCTGCTGGTGCGGTGGCAACGCGACGAGGTGCTCGGGCGGCGCGAGAAGGTCCTGGCCCAGCGCCTAGCGGCCCAAGAGGACGTCGAATCCAGGCTCCCGACACAGACAGACAGCCAGTCACCGGACGTCATCGACTTCATGACCCGACGAGCCGAGCGCGACCGGGATCGACATGACCACCCTTCCGACCTGGACGTCTTCGAGCGGTACTACGAGGAGCGCCCGAACGACGGCGGCCTGGAGGTGTTCGACGAATGAGCAAGGACCAGCCCTCCCCCATCCCCGTGGGCTCGCTGGAACGGCGGACCCACGAGGACGGAGGAGATGATGCCTCTTCGGCGAACCCGTGGGCTGAATGGCTGACGCTGCACGGCACCTCCAGGTACAGCCTCGGCACGAAGCGCGGCTGGATTGACTTCGTGAACGGCGCCCCCCGCGAGGACTTCGCCACTCTTTCGCGCTCTGAGATGGATGAGCTCGACGGCGAGTCCTTGGTGGACTACAACGAGGTCCGAGGCGTGTGGCACGCCAACGCACCCGTGATCAAGACGCCACAACTTCAGCGTGTGAACGGCATCTTCGAGCAGGTCTTGGCGTCATCGCATCGTGACGGGGACAGCCTGCGCGGGTCGGTGTTGTTAGACTCGCTCCCGGGCCTCGGAAAGACGACCGCTGCCACGCGCTTCGGTCGCACCTTTGATCGTCGACAGCGCCGTCGCTACGGGCATCTCACAGCCTACGGGAGCCCGCGTCTGCCTGTCGCGTTCATCGCCCTCACGGCGAACATGTCCCTGAAGAACCTCAACCAGAAACTGCTGCGCTTCTACGACCACCCAGCAGCAGGACGCGCTACCCGCGCCGAATTGGGAGACCTCGCGGTGGACTGCGTTGCCACGGCCGAGACCCGCTTGATCATCCTGGATGACCTGCACTTCATCAACTTCAACCATCGCAACGGGATGGACCTGAGCAACCACCTCAAGTGGCTCGCCAACGAGATGCCAGCCACCTTCGTCTACGTCGGCGTCGGGCTCTCCCAGAAGCAGTTCTTCGACGAAGGACTGCACCACAGCGAGGCGGCCTACGCCCAGACGAGTCGCCGGGCTACGCGGTGCACGATGGCCCCCCTTCAACATCAAGACCGACGGTGGGATGCGGGCCTGGGTAGCGATGCTTCAGGTCTTTGAGGGTCGCATCAAGCTCGCAGACGCCCAGCCCGGTTGTCTCACCGAGCAGGCGCAAGAGATCCTCCGCCGCACCCAGGGCTACATGGTCTCTGTCACCAACTTGATCGACCGTGCTTGCAGTCTCGCGATCAGCACAGGAGCCGAAACCATTGACTCGCGAATCCTCGCTTCCGTCGTCGTCGACAACGCCGCCGAGGACGCCAGTACGGGCTGACCCGGCCACAGAATACCTCCGAGATCTTGTCCCGGCCACTCACCGCTCGCAGTGGCCGATATGCGTCCCGCCCCAGCCGAACGAACAGCCACGCAGTTGGCTGGTCAGAGCGAGCCACCGGTACGGGCTCACCCCGCGCCAGTTCCTCACTGCAATGCACATCCCCGGCAATCCCCCAGGGAGCGGCCTAGAGCGAGTACTGCTCGACAAGCGTTCGGGATTTTATGCCGTGCTCGGCACCGAGCCACCCGAGCCCGTGAAGATCCCGCTGATCGACGACGGGCGTCTCTCAGAGTCGGTGCCCAAGAACACCTCCAGCAGATACTGCCCCGAATGCCTCGCGTCAGGGTTCGGTTGGTCGACACTCTGGCAGCAGCCCTGGACATTCGCATGCCCCCACCACCACATCGCCCTCATCGCAACCTGTCCATCCTGCGGTCAGCGGCCGTGGTCGTCATCGTCTTGGGGCGGACGCTTGGCTGGCCAAGCGTGCTGCACCGAACGTGAGCCCAGGCCCAAGGGCGGCACATCGCAACGGAGCATCCGTCCCTGGTGCAACGGCAACCTCGGCGACGCAGCCCAGATCCCGGTTCACGATGCGGCCCTGCACGCCCAGCAACGACTCCTCGTTCTCGTGGACGCGGCGCACCGGGACCCGGGCGGCCCAAGGAGCCTTGGGCCGTGGTCAGCCACCGCCAGTCAGCACCTACACACGTTTTGCGCACTCCTGCGACTGTCCGTCGCTCAGGCCCGCTCAGCCTCCTCCTGGGCCGACCACCTCGCCCGAGCCAGCGCGGCATTTGACGATCTCAACCAGACCGACGGCAGCGGACCGACCATCAACCTCATGCTCTCGGACCACCAGACCACCGGGCTACTCGGACCCCGATCACAGGCGCTCCGCAGTGACCTCGGCCCCATCCTGGTCGCCGCCGGGATTCGCAACATCGCATCCGCCATCCCACCGAGCTCCCGACTCACCTTCCGAACAGCCCGCGCATGGGCCGCCCACCCACCGGAGTGGACCTCACCTCGGGACCACGGGCAGCACATCCTCCAAGAACACCAGACAGAGCCCCTCCTGCCGCCCGCAAGCTGGGTCCCGCAGTCTCTCTGGACTATCGCCCTACGCGCCCACGACGTCCAAGAAGACGACGGGCCCGTGCTATCCATGATCTTGCTGCGACTAGGGCGGACTACGCCATGGAGCCACATCGCACTCGAACTCGGACTGCCCGCCACATTCCAACGCTCCGCCGGAACCCGACTCCGGTCCCTCCACCATCATCGTTGGCCAAATGTCCTGCAGGACATGGAGGATCTCTTCACCCAGTTGCGACAGGCACCGCCGCCGATCAACTACAGCGCACGGCGGCGCGCTGCTCACAGCGTGGCCGAACTTGCGAAGGTGGTCGGCGCGCACCGCGATGATGATCTCGCTGGCCTTCGCCGATTCTGGGAGGTGTTCACGGGAGGCGACATCCGCTTGGCCCCCCATCCGCTGGGGACGCCAGGAGGAACCTCAGCGCATCTGGAACATGTCGCACAAAGGCAGCACCTCGACGACGCACACGACGTCCTATTTCGGCAGTACCACGAACGCCTAATCGGTCATCACGGGAACACCGTCGATGGCCCCCTCACCTGGACGCCGCCTTGAAGAGTCGCCCGGGACTACCCAGCAGACGCAGCGCAGGCCGCGACCATGACCCGTACTGCCAGAACGTCCGACAACTGATCAGCCGTCTGGTTCCCATCATTTCCGCGAATGGACGCGAGCAGGACCTTGGGGTCATGGACCCAGCGACGAACCTGCGAGAAGACGGATGGGCCCACCAGCGATTGACTTGGAGTAGTCAACGCAACGACTTGCGCGAAGCGCTCATCCACACCTGCGGGCCGCTCTCGAAACTGGAGGACCTCAACGGCGCAGTTCCCCGACAAAACCTCCGGACGACCTGGAACCTCACCCCCGACGATCTGTTCCCATACGAACCTCTCCCCCGCCGCCTTGCAGGCGAATTCCCGCGGACAGTCGGTTGAGGCGTCAGCCAGCATCCGACTCCCTGGCCTGTCCAGAGTCTCCGGCGCAGGCTGCACTCTCGTCGTCGATGAACTTCGCGGTACTGGTGGCCGGTGACAGGTCGAGGCGGCGTAGGAGCTGGGCATTGAGCGCGACAACGACGGTAGAGGCGGACATGAGGATCGCTCCGACGCTCATTGGGAGAACGAATCCGATGGGGGCGAGGACGCCTGCTGCCAGGGGCACGGAGATCAGGTTGTAGCCGGCGGCCCACCACAGGTTCTGCTTCATCTTGCGGTAGGAAGAGCGGGAGAGGTCGATGACCGAGAGCACGGAGCGTGGATCCGAGCTGGCGAGGATCACCCCTGCGGAGCCGATGGCCACGTCGGTGCCAGCGCCGATGGCGATGCCGACATCGGCTTGAGCCAAGGCCGGGGCGTCGTTGACGCCGTCGCCGACCATCGCGACCTTCCTCCCTTCGTCCTGGAGCGCGGCGACCTTGGCGGCCTTGTCCTCTGGACGGACGCCGGCGAACACGCGGTCGATGCCCAGCTCGGCGGCGACGGTCTGGGCCACGGCCTCAGCGTCCCCGGTGATCATCACGACCTGGGCGCCGGCAGCGTGGAGGGCGTCGACGGCAACGCGGGACTCGGGCCGGATCTCATCGGCCAGGCGCAGTGCGCCGATGACTGCGCCGTCCGCCACGACGTGCAGGATGATCGCGCCCTCCTCGCGCCAGGCGTCCGCGACGGGGAGCTCGTCGAGGCCGTGCTGCTCCAGGAGGTGGGGGCCACCAACTTCAACTGTCTTCCCGTCCACGATGGCCCGCACCCCCACCGCGGGTGAGGAGGAAAAGTCACCTGCTCGCGGGACCTCGAGCTCATGGGCGCGAGCGGCGCTGACGATGGCGCGGGCCAGCGGGTGCTCGCTGTCACTCTCGGCGGCCGCGGCCAAGGCGAGCACCTCGTCGTCGTCGCGACCCTCAAACGCCTGGATGGCGGTGACGGTGGGCTCGCCCTTGGTCAGCGTGCCGGTCTTGTCGAACAGAACGGCATCGACGGTGCGCATGGACTCCAGCGCCAACCGATCCTTGATGAGAACACCGCCACGGGCGGCACGTTCGGTCGCGATGGAGACCACGAGCGGGATCGCCAAGCCGAGCGCGTGGGGGCAGGCGATGACCAGGACGGTGATAGTGCGCACCACCGCGTCATCGGGCATGCCGAGCAGCGACCAGACAACGGCGGTGATCGCTGCGGCGCCGAGGGCAAACCAGAACAGCCACCCGGCCGCGGTGTCGGCGATGCGCTGAGCGCGGGAGGAAGACGCCTGGGCGTCGGCCACAAGCTTTTGGATCCCGGCCAGGGCGGTGTCTTCGCCGGTCGCTGTCACCTCCACGCGCAGACCGGAGTCGGTGGCCACCGTGCCCGCCACGACGCTCTCGCCCTTGCCGCGGCGCACGGTCTTGGACTCGCCCGTGACCATCGACTCGTCCATGCTCGCGGAACCATCGACGATCCGTCCGTCAGCAGGCACAGCTGCACCGGGACGAACGATCACGACGTCACCGACCACCAGCTCGGCAGGGTCGACCGTGACCACGTCGTCGCCCTCAAGACGCTCGGCCTCGTCGGGCAGGAGCGCTGCCAGAGAATCCAGAGCCGAGGTCGTCTGGGCTAGGGACCGCATCTCGATCCAGTGACCCAGGAGCATGATCACCACCAGCAGGGCCAGCTCCCACCAGAAGTTCAGCTCGTGGTGGAGGACGTTCAGGCTGGCGCCCCAGGAGGAGATGAAGGCCACGGTGATGGCCAGTCCGATGAGCAGCATCATCCCCGGCTTGCGGCTGCGGATTTCGCTGACGGCGCCGGTCAGGAAGGGCCAACCACCCCAGAGGTACATAACGGTGCCGAGCACGGGCGAGACCCAACGAACCCCTTCCCAACTGGGGAGGTCATAACCGACGAGGTCGGCAAACATGTCGTTAAAGCCGACGACCGGGACTGCCAGGACGAGCATGATCCAAAACAGGCGACGGAACTGCCCGACATGGTCACCGTGACCTGCATGCCCGCCGTGATCAGCTTGGCTATGGCCTGTGTCGTGATTCTGATGGCCCGCGTGTGTGTGCCCGGGACTGTCCGCTTGGTGCGAGTTGCGCTTCTCGCGCTCGTCTAATCCCGGTGCTGACATGTGGTCATGGCTCGAGCTCATACGTGGAAGTTATACCCCCTAGGGGTATAAGTCAACGCGCGGTATCCCGCTCCCCGACGGCGGTCGCCACCGGGGAGCGGGTCGGGTGAACATGGCTTGGTGCAGCTACTGACGTGCGCGGGGAATCACCACGCCAGCGACAACTGCGCCAACCAGAGCCGCGACCGCAGCGACGAGGAAGGCCGTCTGAAATCCAGACGCGTCGGTGCCGGCAAGGCTGGCAGCGGCCACGCTGGAGACGGTGGCCACTCCGATGGAGGCGCCGAACTCGTGGAAGGTGCTCAGCAGGCCGGAGGCGACGCCGGCCTCGCTGGGATCAACCTGGCTCAGGGCGGTGGCCGCGGCGACGACGAAGATGGCGCCGATGCCCAGGGCGCCGACGGAGACCCCGAGGACGGTGGCCAGCGTGGTGGACCACACAGCAGGGACGAGGAGCCCTGCGGCAGCGACGCCCAGTCCGGCCACGCCGGGCCGCCGAGCGCCCACGGTCGCGATGAGACGGCCAGCGAGGTTTGCGCCGAGCATCGTGGTCAGCGCGATCGGCAGGAACAGCAGCCCGGTGATCAGAGGCCCGTGACCTTCTCGACCCTGGAAGTAGAACGTCCCCAGGAAGAACACCGCGACCATCAGGGCCGTGCCGATGAGGATGACGAAGACCCCTGCGGCCACTGAGCGGCGACCGATCAGGGCGAGATCCATGAGCGGACTGCTCGTCGTGCGCTGCCACACGGCGAAGGCGAGGTAGAGCACGACGGAACCAGCCACGAAGCCACCGGCAGCACCAGCGCCCCCGGGCTCACCCGCACGCACCAAGCCATAGATGAGCGAGGCCGTTGCCGCGGTGACCAGCACAGCGCCCAGCACATCCAGACGAGCCCGCTCCTGCGTAGCGCGCGGCATGGCGGGCAACAGCAGGACGAGCGCGACGAGGATGACCAGGCCGACCGGGATATTGACGAAGAAGACCCACTGCCACCCCGGTCCGGCGGCGATCAGCCCCCCAAGGAGCACACCGATCGCCGCCCCGCCGCCACCAAGGGCCGACCAGATCCCCAGGGCGCGGTTGCGCTCCTGGCCCTCGAAGAGGCGAACGACCACCGACAGTTGCCGCGGGCGAGAGCAGCGCGGCACCCACCCCCTGTCCGACCCGGCCGGACAGCAGGACCTGCCCGCTGCCTGCCAGCCCGCACACGAGCCTCCGACATCACCCTGGTACGCGGCGATCTGCGCGCCGCGGCCGATGCGATCCGCCTCTCCCGGCGCACCCTAGGCACGATCAAGGGCAACCTGTTCTGGGCGTTCGCCTACAACGTGGCCGCCCTGCCTCTGGCCGCGGCCGGGCTGCTCAACCCGATGCTCGCCGGCGCCGCGATGGCCTTCTCCTCGGTCTTCGTCGTCACCAACAGCCTGCGCCTGCGCGGTTTCACACCGACTCATGACCCGGCAGAGCTGCCCGGGGATGCCGCAGAGCCAGCAACCAGCGCCAGCGGCGACCCGCGCACCCCAATCCGCGCCTGACCATCCATCTCGCAAGCGCACCCGAACCCTCCGGGACGAAGTGTCCCGGAAACCACAGAGAAATGAGGCCATCCCATGGCCACCAACAGCACCTACACCGTCTCCGGCATAACCTGCGGAAGCTGCGCGAGCAAGGTCACCGACCACGTCGAGCAGATCGACGGCGTTACTGATGTCGCCGTCGACACCTCCACAGGGAGTCTGATGGTGACCACCGACGCGCCGGTGACCGATGACGCCGTCCACACGGCGATCAAATGAGCCGGTTACACCGTGGACACCGACCACGCCTGACCCTATGGCGATACCTACCTTGCGTGCCCGACGGCGCAGTTCCTAGACTGGTGGGCATGCTCCCCGACAGCAGTGTCGCGTTCACCCGCAGGGTGGCCGCACACTGTCGGGCCGGTGAGCCCTGGTTCTGGTGGCATTGGCGACCGCGGTTATTGCTGGCCTGCTCGCTATGCACGGGTTCTCCATCGGCCACCATTCCCCGGTCGTCGGATCCGAGCAGCACGCAAGTGCATCGATCGACCACGCGGCAGAGTCGCCGCCCGCCAATACGGGAGGCGAGCACTGCCCGCCCCTCGCCTGCGATGGCCCCGGCGCCATGGCTGCGATGTGCATATTCATGCTGCTGTTCTTGACGTTCGTGATGCGCGGACGACGTGGCTCCCCGTGGCGCTGGCGTCCCTCGTGGCTACGCGCAGGGACCGATCATCCGTGGCTCCGGCCGGGAACCATGGCAGGCGTGTCATTGATCCGTTTGTGCACAAGCCGAACGTGAGGCATTGATCTCCGCTTGATGACGCACCTCGCGACATCAAGCGGAGCACTCCTGCCCACTCAATCGGAACTCAAGACAAGGAACGATGACACATGCGCAAGAACACCACGATCAAGGCACTGACGACCGCCGCTGCGGCCGCGCTCGTCGTCACCGGCTGCTCCAACGGCGCAGGCGGCTCGCACGACGGACACGACGCCACCAGTACCAGCAGTAAGCCCTCGGCACAGTTCAACGACGCCGACGTCCAATACGCCAAGGGCATGACGATGCACCACGAGCAGGCCGTCGAGATGTCCGACATCATCCTCGAGAAGTCGGGAATAGACCCCGACGTCGTGAAGCTGGCCAAGCAGATCAAGAAGGCCCAGGGCCCCGAGATCAAAGAAATGCAGTCCTGGCTCAAGGACTGGGGCCAAGACGGCTCCACCATGGACCACGGCGGCTCCGACGGCATGGGCATGGACCATGACGGGATGCTGAGTCCCAAGGACCTGACGAAGCTGAAGGATGCCAACGGCGAACAGGCTTCCAAGCTCTTCCTCGACCAGATGATCGAGCACCACCGAGGGGCCGTGAAGATGGCCAAGGAGCACCGTAAGGACGGCAAGAACTCGGACGCCATGCAACTGTCGGCCGACGTCATCCGCGACCAGAACGCAGAGATCAAGGAGATGCGCGAGCTGCGCGCCTCCCTCTGATCAGCCCCTGCCAGTGGGCCCGGCCGAGCATGGCTTGCCGGCCCACTGGCAACGACACAGAAAGTTCTGATCGATGCCTCCCGAAACATCCACAGCCGGTCGCCAGCTCAGCCGCCGGACACTCTTCCTCCTGACCGGCGCAGGGTCGGTGTCACTACTGACCGCTTGCGCAGATGACCGTTCAACGTCCTCCGCAAGGGAGACGACCTCACCCCCGGCGAAATCGGCCGGCCATGGCGTTAACCCGACGCGGTTGTCGATGACCGTCTACAAGGACCCCTCGTGTGGATGCTGCGGCGGCTGGGTCGAGCATGCTGAGAACAACGGGTTCTCCATCACCACCGAGCAATCCACGGCCCTCCACGAGGTGTGGGCGCGCCACGACATCCCCCTGGACCTTCAGTCATGCCACCTGGCCCTCAACTCAAATGGCGAGGTCTTCGTTGGGCACGTCCCGGCACGCTTCGTGCTGGAGTACTTGGCTGACCCACCGAAGGGCAGCCGTGGCCTCAGCGTGCCAGCGATGCCTACGGGCAGCCCAGGCATGGAGCATGGAGATCAGTTCGACCCCTACGAGGTGCTGTTGGTCACCGACGGCAAGCCGCGCGTCTTCGCGGACGTACGAAAGCAATCACAACAGCAGGCCTGACGAGAGCAGCTCCCTTGTCACTCACGTGAAGTCAGGCCGTCCACGACCAGCCGAACTGCGTGCTGCACGATCACGGCTAACTGGAAGAAGTCAGTCGCCCAATGGCCCGGGGCCACGTCGTGATCGTCATCGTCGAGGCCCGGCACGTGCTTTGGCCAGGCCCATCCGTGTGCCGTGCCGGACCAGACATGCCACACCCATGCGAGGTGTTCACGCAGCGCGCCAAGGTCTCCGGACTCTTGGTACTCGGAGCCAACCAGCACTCGCGCCATGCTGTCAGCCATTTCCAGGACCATCGCCCCCTCACCAGCGCCAGATCCCCCGATATTGCGGCGTGCTGTCTCCAGCGTGAGCACCAGATCGGCCGGCGGGCGCAGACCGATCAGACTCTCGAACTCCGCGAACTCCCGGGTTGACGACAGATGGCTGCCCGCTTGGCGTCGCAGTACCGTTCTGGCATTCGCAACCCGGATGTCCGGATCGGGAGCCCCGAGCACATAGACGATGTGCGCGCTGCTGACCAAGGCCGTACGCGAGAGTGACACCGCAACTGAAGCTCGGGGCTCAATACCCTGACGGAA
Source organism: Dermacoccus barathri (assembly GCF_015070805.1). Taxonomy (NCBI): domain Bacteria; kingdom Bacillati; phylum Actinomycetota; class Actinomycetes; order Micrococcales; family Dermacoccaceae; genus Dermacoccus; species Dermacoccus barathri. The sequence continues at coordinate 224,642 of NZ_JADCTK010000001.1, forward strand.
AAGTTCAGCCAGGTGTAAGACGCACCCAACGGCAGTGCGTTGTCCCGTGATGCACGTTTCGGTCACCGTGATGTTGCTGCCCACCAGCGAGTCGATCCGCGCCAACTCCGAACTCTCATGCGAAGGCCACGTCAAGGCGTCGAGCATCGGCTTGTACGACTCCGTGACCGCCAATGTGTGACGCAGCAACTCAAAGTCTGCGTCCGTGTCGTAGCCCAATCTGCTGACCATCGGCTCAGCATGGCGCTGCGGCACCCGCCAGGCAACACCTCACCGCTCGGCTCAACTCGGCAGGCAAGGCAAAGAACGGGACAACTTAGTGGGACGGAACGCGTCCCACAAAGTTGTCCCACCGCAGGTCAGAGGCCCTGTCGCTCGGACAAGCCGAGCGGGAACCTACAATTTTTCGGCGGGACGGCGGGGCGGGCCGGTCGGCTGAACAACTCCCAAGATCGGGCGAAACGCAGCACGCGGGCGTCAGTCTCGCGATCGGTCCTCGGCGAGGTACGTCTCCACCGCCCGGGCCGCCTGACGAGCAGCGCGGGAGGCTCCGATCGTGCTCGCCGACGGCCCGTAGCCGACGAAGTGGATCCGCGGGTCGAGCGCGGCCGTCGTCGCGCCCTGAATGTTGCCCGGCACCCGCTCGAGCGCGATGCCACCGGCTGACGAGCGCAGGTGCAACGGCGCGAGGTGGTCGATCGCGGGCCGGAAACCCGTGGCCCACAAAATGATGTCGACCCGCTCGAACCGGCCGTCAGCCCACCGCAAGCCCTCGGGCTCGATGCCCTCGAACATCGGCAGCCGCCCGTCGTAGGCGCCCAGCCGCGACGCCTCGTACTCCTGTGGCCGCAGGCTGAGCGCAGTACCCGAGACGACGCTCTGCGTCGGCAACCCCTGCACCGCGCGCTCCTCGATGCCGGTGACGACCTCGAGGCCGTCGAACCCGTCGCGCCAGACAGGCTCGCGCCGCGTCACCCACACGATGTCGGCGATCGGGGCGATCTGACCGATGAACTGCACCGCCGACGCTCCCCCGCCGATGACGGCCACCCGCTTGCCGCGGAAGTGCTCCGGGCCGGGGTAGGTGACGGTGTGGAACTGCTCGCCCGCGAAGCTCGACGCGCCCGGGTACGCAGGAACGAACGGTCGCGTCCACGTGCCCGTCGCGTTGACGAGCGTCCGCGTCCGCCAAGTACGGCCGTCGTCGGCCGTGAGGACGAGCGGGCCCTGCCGCGCCCCGTCCTCCGCCTCCACGCGCGTCACCTTGACGGGCCGTTCGACCGGCAGGTCGTGTTCGCTCTCGTACTCACCGAAGTACTCCGGAATGACGACGTTCGCCCGCTCCGGTGAGCGCCCGGGCGCGGTTGAGTCGGGCAGGTCGGCGACTCCGTGGACGTCGTCCATCGTGAGCGCGTCCCAGCGGTGCTGCCACGCCCCGCCCGGGCCGGAATCGCGGTCGAGCACGACGTGCTCGATGCCCCGCCGCTTCAGCGCATAGGACGACGCCAGGCCACCCTGACCGGCTCCGATGACGAGGGAATCGTGGATCACGCACACGAGAACGCCGCCGATCGTGCGGTTATGCCGTCACCGGCCGCACTGATTACCGCCGGGTAGGCTCTTCGGGCAGTGGGGCGATCGGCAAGCCCACCCCATCGAGACGACATGCAGAGGGTGACGAACACGTGAGCGCACAGGCCGTTGCTGCCGACGAGAAGGTGCAGGGCGAGAACGTTACCGTCCGTCGCGTGCGCCGCGGCACGACCCAGGCCCGCGTCACCACGCTCAAGGGTCCGGCAGGCCGGGACTTCGTCCTGCTCGCCGGCATCGGCGTCGCCTCGAACTACTACGTACGCCTCGCGGCGGACCTCAACACCACCGGTTCGGTCCACGCCATCGACCTGCCCGGGTTCGGCGGGGTGCGTCACCGCGACCGCGCGCTCGACATCGGCGACTTCGCCGAGATCGCGGGCGCCGTCATCGACGACCTCGGCCTCGACGACCCCGTCGTCATTGGTCACTCGATGGGCGCTCAGGTAGCCACGGAACTCGCCGCCCGCCGCCCCGAGCTCACCTCGCTCGTCCTCATCGGCCCTGTCATCGACGCCGACGCCCGCACCATCCCCCAGCAGATCCTTCGCCTCGCGCACTCCGCGCTCTACGAACCGGGCGCGGTGCGGGTGCTCGTCGGGATGTCGTACGCGATGTGCGGCCCGCGCTGGATCCTCAAGACCCTGCCTCGCATGATGCGCTACCGCATCGAGGAGCGCATCGGCGCCGTGCAGGCCGACACGCTCATCGTGCGCGGCGACCACGACGCGAACTGCCCTCGCGAGTGGGCCGAGCGCCTCGTCGAGCTCGTTCCTCGCGGCCGAGCCGTCGAGGTCGACAACGCCGCGCACTCCGTCATGTACCGCCACGCGCACGAGGTGGCGAAGCTCTGCCTGCTCCACGACGGGGGCGAAGAAGCCGTGCGCGAGCTCGAGCCGCCGAGCAAACCGCGCCACCCCGCCATGCGGGTGCGCGGCGTCGCGATGAACGTCGCCGGCATGGTGCGCGGCGACGACGCGCTCATCGCGCGCGGCATCGTCACCCAGCGCCACGCCACCGACATGGCCGACTGAACCAGCCGCACCAACACAGCTCGGCCCCGCAACGGCGAACGTTGCGGGGCCGAGGTGCGTCCACAGGTCAGTTGACCGTGAACTCCTGCGAGGTACCGGTGTAGGGCGAGACCTTGCCGTTCCAGCCGTTCGTCCAGTCACCCGTCTGCACGAGGCGGTAGGTGCCTGCGGGGACGTCGCCCCGGATGCGCCAGTCCACCGTCGTGCGCGAGTACGAGGCGCCCTCGCGCTTCCACGTGTAGGACGTGTCCCAGTCGCGGTCGGTGAGGTAGGTGACCCACTGCGAGCCCTCCTTGCGCTGCACCTCGAGGAAGCTGCGCTGCGTGCGGAAGTCGTTCTTCGGGTGACCGCCGCGGAAGACCGCCGTCGCCGTCTCGCCACGCGAGTAGGAGGCCTTCGGCTGGGTGAGCACCTGGCCGAACGACTGGCTGAGCGGCTTGTCGTCGAGCACGACACCGGCGCGCGACGCGCCACCGGACTTCGTCGTCGGCGTGACCTGGTTGCTCACGCTCGTCCCGTCACGCATGGCCTTGGCCAGGCCCGAGTACTCCTGGAGGAAGGCACCGAGCTGGTTCGGGCCGAACTCCGTCGAGGCACCCTCGTAGTGCTGCTTTGCGTACTCCTCACGCGTCGTGAGGTAGCCCATGTAGGAGTTCGTCAGGCCTGCGACGACGACGTTGTCGACGCCCGTACCGGCGAGCTGCTTGCTCACCTCGGCCCGGATACGGCGACCGCTCATCGTCGTGGCCTCGGCGGGAACACCGACGAGCGCGACGTTGCCGATGCGCAGGATCTGCACCGGAGCCGCCGTCGGGGCCATACCGAGCTTGCCGTCCGGCAGGAGCACGGCTTTCTCCTCCTGGCACGCGTCGTCGGCACCGAGGATCGTCGTGAGCGACGCCAGCGCGAAGCGTGTGAGCCCACCGAGGGCCGAGGTGTCGATCTTGTTGTACTTGTCGGTGACGCTGAAGCTGCCCTTCGTCATGCCCTCGTAGATGCCGGGGATGTCGGACGGGCCGTTCTCGGCGCCGGCCGCGAACGACCAACCGCGAGCGGGCTTGCACAGCTTCTTTTCACCGGCGCCCTGCGTGTACTCGCCCTTGACCGTGTAGTCGCCGAAGTTGGCCCAACGCCCACGGGAATCGATGGGACCAGTTACCGGGGTCGACGGGCCGTTCCACAGCTGCTCGCCCCGCGTGTACTGGCGCATTCCGTCGATCTCGGTGTTGACGAAGTCGTCGCTCGAACCACCGAAGCCGGGCGCCGACTTCGAGTTGCCCTGCGTGGAGACGACGTCGCCCTCGTCCGAGCTGGCGAACGCCGCGACGAAGGTCTTGGCCTTCGTCGGGTCGGACTTCATCTTCTTCTCGAACTCGTACTGCGCGCGGCCCTTCGTGTCGCCACTGATGTGCGTCGTGTCCTTCGAGAACTGCGTCGGGTGCGTCGAGAACCAGTTGATCATTCCGACCGGCTGACCCGACGCGGACGTCAGCTTGAGCACCGTCATCGTCTCGTTGACGTTCGAGTCGAAGGAACCGGCGTCCTTGTTCGCCTCGTACGCCTTCGCGGAGCGGTTCTTCGTCGCGCCCGAGAGGTTGCCGCTCGTCACGGAGATGTTGCCCGGCTCGACGTTGGCGTCCGCGCGCTCGATGGAGGCGACGATGCCGTTGACCATGGCATCGAAGTTGCGCTGGTCGTAGCCGGAGCCCGACTTGTCGGCCCCGGCGATCTGGTAGAGCTTGTCGTGCGACTGGCCGGAGTTGGCGACGTGGGTGTGCGTGGCCGAGAGCATGACGTTCGAGTCGTCGTAGCGGCTGCCGTACTTGGCCTTGAGCTTGTTGACGACGCCCAGCTTCACCGACTGGAACATGGCACCGGCGTCGGCGCTGACGAAGACGACGCGCTTGCCCGTCTTCGGGTCCCCCATGACGTAGGCGTGCGAGTACAGGCGCTCCTGGAGGCCGTTCATCTCCTGGTTGGCCGCGTATCCGAAAGCACCGGTCTCGGCCACCGCGCCGGTGATGTCGTAGATGCCCGCACCCACGAGGTACGGGGCGTTCGTCTCGGCCGACGCCGCCGGAGCCCCGGCGAGCGAACCCGCCGTGACGGCGAGAGCGCCCATCATCGCGAGCGCCGAGACCCGCTTGCTCTGCTTCTGCATTCCGTTCGCCTTCCTCTGTGACGCACGACACGTCAACGACCCGCACAGGTTATCCCGGACGTGCGATCAGTTAGGGGAAATGTCACGGAAACGTGGACGACCGCGCCGGGTGTCCCCCGACGCGGTCGCTCACGTGGCGCCCGGAAGACCGGTCAGGCGCCGATGGCGTTGAGCGCGTCGATGTCGCCGGGCTCGAGCGTGACGTCGCCCGCACCGCAGTTCTCCTCGAGGTGCGCCACCGACGAGGTGCCCGGAATGAGCAGGACGTTCTCGGAGCGCCCGAGCAGCCACGCGAGGCCGACCTGCGAAGGCGTGATGCCGCGCTCCTCGGCGATAGCCTTGACGGTCTCGTTCTCCGTCACCTTCGGCATGCCCGGGAAGGCCGAACCGAGCGGGAAGAACGGCACGTAGGCCACGCCTCGCTCGGCGCACAGCGTGAGGGTGGCTTCGTCGTCGCGGGCGAGCAGGCTGTAGGGGTTCTGCACGCAGACGGCGCCGGCGTCGATGCCCCGGGCGGCCTCGTCCCTCGTCACGTTGCTCACGCCGAAGTGCTCGAGGAGGCCGTCGTCGACCAGTTCCTGCATGGCGGCGAGCTGGTCGTCGAGCGGGCAGTACTCGGTGCCCGGGTCGCTCATCTCGTCCTTCGGCATGACGCGCAGGTTGACGACGGGGAGGCGCTCCACGCCGAGGGTGTCGAGGTTCTCGCGAACCGCTGCCTTGAGGGCGTCGGGGTGTTGATCGGGCAGCCAGTTGCCCTGCTCGTCGCGGCGGGCACCGATCTTGGACACGAGGACGAGGTCGTCGGCGTAGGGGTGCAGCGCCTCACGGATGAGCTCGTTGGAGACGTTCGGCCCGTAGAACTGCGACGTGTCGATGTGGTTGACGCCGAGCTCGACCGCGCGCTTGAGCACGGCGATGGCTTCGTCGTGGTCTCGTGGCGGCCCGAACACGCCGGGGCCGGGCAACTGCATGGCGCCGTACCCGACGCGAGCGACGGAATGGCCTGCCAGTTCGTAAGTCGTCATGGCTCTATTCGACTACTCGCAAGCGGTCGACGAAAGGTGGCGTCCGTTCGATTTCGGTGGGCGGGACGGGCCTCGTCAGCCGAACAGGTCGAGGTGCCACAGGGCGGAAGCGCCCTCGAGCAGCAGCCAGAAACGTGCGAATCGTCCCACGAGGACGGTGGAGAGGAAGATCGTCATGCTCATGCGCACGCTGCCCGCGACGACCGCCATGACGAGCAGCGGCGGCAACCCGACGAACGACGACGCCAGCATGATTCCGGTCGACAGCAGCGGCTGCTGCGTGAGCCGGATCGACCACCGCTCGTACGTCTCCCGACGCTTGCCCTTGTAGAGCTTCTTCTGCAGCCACGTCGACTCGGTGCCCCGTGCACCGAGCACGTACCAGACGACCTTCCCGAGTGTCTGACCGGCAGCGGCGACGAGGGCGAGCCCTACCGTCAGCGCAGGGTCGGAGCGCAGCCCGATGACGGGCAGATACGCCTCGACGTTGAAGAACGGCAGCAGCGCCGACGCGACACCGACCCCGAAGGCCAGGAGCAGCGCCGTCACCGATCACTCGTTACGGCAGCTCCATTGGTTCCGGTGGTTCCGGTCTCTGGCGCCGAGTGCGCTGCGCCGGTGAACGGCGGAATCGGCAGGCCGATCGCGAGGAGTCGGCGCAACGACACGACCTTGAGCACGACCAGCGCGAGCGCGATGACGAGGCCCACCCACATCGACCCGGTGAGGAGCATGAGGACGACGACAGCCGCAGAGTTGACCGCCTTCGCGGGCTTTGACCAGTTCCACGTGAAAATCGTCCGGTCGACCTGGAAGAAGTAGTTCGGCGAACGCACCCACCAGGCGAGGAACGCGATCGACAGGAACGCGTCGATCGTCATGAACTGGAAGAGGTAGATGAAGATCGGCACGACGAAATCGTGGTGCAGCCACGCGAGGCCGAGGTAGACGGGCGCGCAGTTGACGCGGTCGCACAGGATGTCGAGCACCGCGCCGATGCGCGTCTCGCATCCGAGTTTGCGAGCAACAGCACCGTCGAGGATGTCGCCGACCCAGTAGATGCCGAGCGCCGCCCACAGGAGGTGCTCGTCACGTCTGACCACGGCGAGCGCCGCCACCGCGAGGGAGGCGATGGTACGCACGAACGTGATGACCGTTGCCGGGGTCCAGAGTCGTTCGGCGACGGGGTCGGCACCGTAGCGCTCCACCAGCGTCATGCCTACCTCGTCTCCTGTGCGTGCGACGAGGCGATCATGACACGCACGAACGTCCCAATCACACGCCACGCGGCGTCGAGACGCGTTCGCAACCTCCCGTTCAGCCGCGGGGCGCGTACATGATGACGGCGACGCCCACGAGGCAGACGAGCGCGCCGACGATGTCGTAGCGGTCGGGGCGGAAGCCGTCGAGCGCCATCGCCCACAGCAGCGAGCCCGCGACGAAGACCCCGCCGTAGGCCGCGAGGATGCGCCCGAAGTTCGCGTCCTGCTGCAAGGTGGCCACGAATCCGTAGATGCCGAGCGAGACGACACCCGCGCCGATCCACGCCCAACCGCGGTGTTCGCGCACGCCCTGCCACACGAGCCAAGCGCCGCCGATCTCGGTGAGCGCGGCGAGGGCGAACAGGGCGACGGAGCGCAGGATCGTCATGTCTGCATCGTCTCAGGCGTCACTCGAGCACGAGGTGCTGACGTCCGTCGATCAGTTCGCGGGCGGCATCGAGATGGCCCGCGTGAGTGGCTGTCTCCGTGATGACGTGCAGCAGCGCATCGCGCAGGTTCTCGACGTGGCAGGGGCCCCACGCGTCGCGCCACTGCAGTGGACGTGCTTCCAGTGACATGCCGGCGATGACGGCGTCGGCCGCGCGGCACTCGCGCTCGTACAAGTCGAGGACGGTCCCGGGCGTTTCGCGCTCGGGAACCTGCCACGCGTCGTCAGCGAGTCGAACCCCTTCACCGGCCATGACCCAGCGGAACCAGAAGCGTTCGACGTCGAGCGCGAGGTGGTGGACGGCACCCAGGAGGCTCCAGCCCGAGGGAAGCGGGGTCTTGCGGGCAGCGTTGTCGTCGAGTCCCTCGAGGCAGCCACGCACGTGGCCGCGCTGCTTCTCGAGGTAGGCCATGAGCACCGGGCGTTCGTCCACGGAACCAAGTCTGCCGGATTCGTGAGCGGCTCCGTCAGAGCGAGATCAGGCCGCGCACGAGCGCGCTCGCGCCGCCGATGCCGGCCAGGAGCATGGCGAGCGCCTTGGCCCGCTCCGTCGGAACGTGGCGTGCGAGCCCGCTTCCCATCCCGATACCGACGAGCACGAGCACGACCACGTACGGCAGCAGCCACAGCGGCGGCAACTCGTGGACGCCCGTCGAGCCGAGGAGCACCTTCGCGGCCACCGAGACGGCACCCATCGTCATGAAGATCGGCTGGAGCGTGGCCGCGAACGACGTGTGCTCCCAGCGCGTCAGGCGCGAGTGAATGACGAGCACCGGCGCGGACACCCCGCTGACCGTGTTGAAGAAGCCGCCGACAACGCCGGCCACGGGCGTCGGCCAGGCGCGGGTGACGTGGGGCAGGCGGCCGAGGCGATCGGCGAGCGCGGTGAACGCGATGGCGCCCAGCACCGCCGCACCCACGACGACCTGCAGCCACGCGGCCGACGCCGCCCTCACGACGAGCGCGCCCACGACCGCGCCGGGCACGACACACGCACAGATGACGGCGGCGCGGCGCCAATCCACCTGGCGGCGCAGGGTGAGGGTGAGCAGCAGCCCCGAGACGGTCGTCGTCGCGTTCGCGAGCAGGACGCCGGTAGCCGCTCCCATGACGAGGGTGAGCGTCGGGGCGAGGACGAGACCCATGCCGGAACCCGAGAGTCGTTGCAGCACAGCACCGATGAGGATGGCGCAGGTGACGGCAGCGAGCGTCGTCACGGTGAGATCCACGAGACCATTGAACACCGATGGACGCGCGCCACAAGATTCCCCGTTTGTGAGGCACGGACGAGGTCGTCACAATGAGCCGGTGCATGACGTACTCGATCTCCTCCGGCGGCGACTGGCGGCCGGCTCCACGCCCGGCTCGCGTGACGACGACGCACGCCTCGCTGTCGTCCTCGAGGGCGGCAGCTCACGTGCCGCGTACGGCGGCGGCATGGTGGCCGAGATGGAGGAGCGTGACCTCCTCCCGGCCGTCGACGCCGTCTACGGAACGTCCGCCGGAGCGCTCAACGGGGCCTGGCTCGTGTGCGGCCGCGCGCGAGCCAACATCCACGGCTGGTGGGCTCCCGAGAGCATGAACGCCACCATCCGACCGCGAAACGCGTTGCGCGGAAAGCCGGTCGTCGACACCGACGTCATCGTCTACGACCTGTACGAGAACGTCACGCCCATGGGCTTCGAGGAGATTCTCGCCAGCGACGTCGAGTACCACCCCATCGCCACGGCCGCAGCGACGGGCGAATCGGTCGACCTCGTGAACACGATCCACGACAAGGCGAGTTTGCAGAACGCCATGCGGGCCACGGCCCGTCTGCCCGTGTTGGGCGGGCCGCCCGTCGAGATCGACGGGGAGTTGTACATCGACGGCGGCATCAGCGAGAACGTGCCGATCGAGACCGCCCTCGAGCAGGGTGCGACGCACGTGCTGGTGCTTCGTACGAAGGCGCCGTCCCTGGAGATCTCCCCCGACAAGCGCATCGAACGTCAGCTCGTGGCGCGGTGGATGACGCGGCACGCGCCCGGTTCGGCCGGCGCGTGGAAGCGTCGCGCGGAACGCAAGGTGGAGCTCGAGTCGCTCATGTACGACGACCCGCGCATCCTGCAGGTCTCACCACCCGCCGACGTGGCGCGCATCTCCGTCGTCGGCCGGGCTGAGGACGTTCAGCGCCGCGCCGTCGAGGACGGCCGGCGCATCATGGCCGATCTGCTCGACGAGGCAGACGTCGCGCGCTCCTCCACCTCGGAAGCCTCGCACGGGCCCCACTGACCCGCTCCAGACGGCCCCCAGACGACGAACGGCCGGTGAGGAGTGAACCTCACCGGCCGTCCGTCGTTCGGAAGAAACGTTGCCGCGTCAGCGTCGGCCGCTGCGCGAGTTAGCGGAGAACGACGCCGCTCCCCCACCGCTGCGGCCACCCGTGGCCGACCCGTTACGGCGCGAGCCGCCGCGGGCTCCGCCGCCCTGGCCGCCGCGTTCGCTCGAACCCTGCGACGCACCGCGACCGGAACCGCCGCGCTTCTGGCCCGAACCGCGCTGGCCACCCTGCGCGCCCTGGCCGCCGGAACGCCCCGAACCGCCCTGACCACCACGGCTGCGACCGCCGGAGGATGAGCCGCCCCTCTTCGAGGGCTGCTGGACGGGCGCCGTCGGCATCGCCGCAGCCACGGCACTGGCGTCGAGGAGCGAACGCTCACCGGGCGCGAGTTCCTGCAGGAGCGGGTGCGCACTGTCGACCGACGTCGTCGTCGCGGTGATCTTCGCCGCGCGCAGGAGCGACTTCACGTCGCCGCGCTGATCCGGCGTCATGAGCGTGATGACGGTGCCCGCCGCGCCGGCGCGTGCCGTACGTCCCGAACGGTGCAGGTAAGCCTTGTGCTCGGCCGGCGGGTCGGCGTGAACGACGAGCGACACGTCGTCGACGTGGATACCGCGCGCCGCGATGTCGGTGGCCACGAGCGTGCGAACGCTGCCCGAGTGGAAGGCGTCGAGGTTACGCACGCGGGCGTTCTGCGACAGGTTGCCGTGCAGGTCGACCGACGGCACACCGCGGGCGGCGAGCTGCTTCGACAGCTTCTTCGCGCCGTGCTTGGTGCGGGTGAAGACGACGGTGCGCCCCGGCGCGGAGACGAGGTCGGTGAGGACGTCCATGCGCGTGTCCTTGTCGACGGCGAGCACGTGGTGCTCCATCGTCGCCACCGGCGAGCTGGCCGAATCGGCTTCGTGCGTCACGGGGTTCGTGAGGAACTTCTTGACGAGAACGTCGATGCCGTTGTCGAGCGTCGCCGAGAACAGCAGGTGCTGAGCGTCGCTCGGCACCTTCGAGAGGATGCGCTTGACGCCGGGCAGGAAGCCCATGTCGGCCATGTGGTCGGCCTCGTCGAGCACGCAGACCTCGACGTCCTCGAGGTTGCAGAAGCCCTGACCCATGAGGTCCTCGAGGCGTCCGGGACACGCGACGAGAACGTCGACCCCGGCGGCGAGCGCCCTGACCTGCGGGTTCTGGCCGACACCACCGAAGACGGTCGTGAAGGTCAGGCCGGCGGCCTCGGCGAGGGGACGCAGCGAGTCGGCGATCTGGTTGGCGAGCTCACGCGTCGGTGCGAGGACGAGCGAACGCGGCTTGTACGTGCGCGTTTCGTAGCGCGTCTCGTCGAGGCGAGAGACGAGCGGCAGGAGGAACGCGAACGTCTTGCCCGAGCCGGTACGGCCACGGCCGAGAACATCACGGCCACCGAGGGAGTCGGGCAGCGTCGCGGCCTGGATGGGGGTGGGCGTGGTGATGCCCAGCTTGTCGAGCGTCTTCGACAGGACGGCGGGCACGCCGAGATCGGCAAAGGAAGTCAAGAAATCTCCGAACACATGGATTCACCCGCGAGGCGTAACACCTCGCGTCGCAGGCGAACTCGTTGTTCTCACGATCACCGGGTCGACGGGCGAGAAACGTCGCCTCCGGCCGACCGGCCACCTGCTCGAACGGCCAGTCTACGCGCTGTACAGGCAGACTCCTGTGTGCCGCCGCTCACGTCCCGGGCACCCCGGACGCGTGAATCGTAGCCGTCGGCGCCCCATCCTTGTGTGCCCATAGGCTGGGCAACGCACCGCACACGTGCCTAGGCTGCACGCAGACCAATCCGTCCACCGCGCCCGCCCGAAGAACCTGACGGCACGCGATCCGCGTGCCGAGGACGCCGACAGCACAAGGGGAATTCGATGGCCGCCATCGCCCACACACCAGCCCGTCGGTTGGACGATCACCCGCCCATCAGCCGTGGTTCGCTCACGGTGGCCGGCATGTCGACCATCATCGAGTGGTACGACTTCACGCTGTATCTCTACATGACGACGGTGATCTCCCGCGTCTTCTTCGGGGGCGGCACCGGCGGCACCGCCGCCACGTTGCTCGTGTTCGCATTCACCTACCTGCTGCGCCCGGTCGGCGCGGCGGTGTTCGGTCACATCGGCGACCGGATCGGGCGCAAGCCGGTTCTGCTCATCTCGATGGCGCTCATGACGGTCGCGATGCTCGTCACCGCACTGCTGCCGACCTACGCGTCGATCGGTGCGACGGCGGGCTGGCTCATGATGGCGATGCGCTGCCTCATGTCCTTCAGCGTCGGCGGTGAGTACTCCGGCGTCATCACCTACCTCGTCGAAGGTGCGGAGCCGAAGCGTCGCGGATTCATCACGTCGCTGGCCTCGGCGGCCAGTGAGGTCGGCGGTCTCATGGCTGTCGGTCTCGCCGCCCTCACGACGTCGTTCTTCACCGGCCCGGACCTCGACTCGTGGGGCTGGCGCATCCCGTTCTTCATCGGGGCGATCATGGCCGGCGCCACGCTCCTCATGCGCTCGCGCATGGACGAGTCGCCCGTCTTCGAGGAGGAGGACGAGGACGACAAGGCGACGAACCCCCTCGTCGAGGTGCTTCGTGTCGAGCCCGGCGCCGTCGCCCGCGGCTTCGCTATCTCCGCGCTCGGCTCGATCACCTACTACGTCGGCATCGGCTATGCGCCGACCTTCCTGCAGAACGCCGGCAAGTTCAGCGAGAGCGACGCCCTGTGGCTCGGTACCGCAGCCGCGGTCGCCGTCATCCTCGTGACGCCCTTCGCGGGCATGGCCGCCGACCGCTTCGGGCGCCGCCCGATCCTGCTCCTGTTCGGCGTCCTCGCGGCGGTGACCTCGCTGACGATGTTCCAGCTCATGGCCTCCGGCAGCCGAGGCGCAGCGCTCACCGGAGCACTCGTCCTCGCCGCTGTCGCCGGTGGCTGGAGCGCCGTCGCCGCGTCGACGATCGCCGAGCAGTTCAAGTCGAAGGCACGCATGTCCGGCATGGCGCTCGGCTTCACGACGGCCACGGCCATCTTCGGTGGGTTCGCCCCGCTCGTCGGCGAGCGCCTCATCGAGATGACCGACTGGAAGCCCGCCCCCGGCGCGATGATCGCGGTCGTCGCCCTCTGTGTGCTGCCGGTCGTCTGGTATCAGAAGGAGACGGCCCCGGCCGTCGTCGAGAACGAGACACACTGAGGCAGGCCGCTACCCCAGCATGCGGGTGGCGGACGAGAGATCGGCGGGCACGCGGTAGACGCGTTGCTCGCCGTTCTTCGTCACGGTGACGACGAATGCGTCACCCTCCTTCGTCACGTTCTCGACGGTGGCGTCCGGGACGAGCGAGCGGACGGCCGTCGTCACGTTGCGCACCTGCGTCGCGGTGGCGGTGTCGCTGAGCTCGGCCCGCGCGGCGGCACTGGCATCCGTGGCCCACGACGCGACGACCGCTTGAGCCCCTGCTCCGAGGGCGACGAGCGTGGCCGCGACGGTCAGCGTGACCGTGGCGAGCGTGCGGATGGGGCGATGACGGTGAAGCGTTCGTGTCATGGCGGTTCTCTCCTTCGAGGTTGTCTTGCGAATGAGCGTCACCGTGCCCGCTGTGGCGCCCCTGTCACCGCCGTGTCACCCGCATGGGAGCCGCCGCCGGACCTTCGTCCCGGCGGCCCCGGCTCGCAGCGGGGGTAGTCTGCGAGGTACCGGACGGGCGCATCAGCGCAGCCGTTCGCCTCTCGTGAGGACGAGTGACATGAAGAAAATCGTCGCGTCGCTGTACGCGCTGTTGAGCGCGAGTGTCGTGGCGTGCGGCTCCCCCGAGGCCGCCGTGACCGACTCACCGTGGTCGTCCGTCGCCACAGGCATGAGCGGCGACTGGGGTTGGCGACTCGTGCAGTCGACGAAGGGTGAGCACCGTTGCCTGGGCCTCGTCGCGGGACGCGACGGTGAGGTGCCCTCGACGAAGGCCGCGGGACGCGCCCTCGCGCAGCCGCGCAAGGATGACGACGTGCGCGCCTCCGGCTCGTGCTCCTTCGTCGCAACCCTTTCGAAGACGACGACACGCGACGTGAAACTCGAGCTCGACGACACCTCCACCCTGTCGGCGGGCATGGTGTCGGCCAAGGCCATGACTCTGCTCGCGGGAACCGTCACGACGCCGACCCAACCGATCGTCGACATCGAGGGACTCCCCCGGGCCCGCTACTGGCTCGCACCGAATCTCGACACGAGCGGCACCTTCGACCTCCAGGGCGCCGACGGTGCGGCGGTCGCCTTCAGCACGCCCCTGTGATCACGCCTCGTGGGCGCACCCGCGAGTTGAGACAATGCCGGACGTGAACACGAGCGACGTCCCCTGGGCCATGCAGATCGCGCTGCGCGTGGAGAAGAGCGACCCACCGAGCGACATCGACGCCTGTGAAGCGGCCGCTCGCGCGTGCGTCGGGCTGATCGTCGAAGCGGAGCGCCGGGCCGCCGCCCCGCTCGCTGAATCGGACGAGGCTGTGGTGGACACCTCGTGGCTCGAGGCCGTCGACGCGTGGCGCGGCATCGCCATCCGCAAGATCGTGCGGCGCGCCCGCGGCAAGCGCTGGGACGACGCGCAGACCGTGCCCGGCTTCACGTGCACGCAGGGCCGCGCCGAGGCGCGCGCCTTCGTCCCGGCACCGGTCAAGCCGCTGCCGCCCGAACTCGCGAAGATGCAGGTCGAAGGCACCGCGCTGCCCGAGGGTGAGAGCACCACCGAGAACGCGATGGTGACAGTGCGCATCAGCCCCCTCGTCGAGATGACGAGCGGCAAAACGGCCGCACAGTGTGCCCACGCGGCGCAGCGGGCGTGGGAGGCGATGACGCCCGACGAGCGCAGCCGTTGGGCGAACGACGGCCACCGCGTGCGGGTCGTGCGCGACACGGAAGCGGCTTGGGCCGCCGACGCGGGCCGCGTCAGCATCATCGACGCCGGCTTCACCGAACTCGAGGGCCAGCACGAGACGACACGCGCGAACTGGTGAGTGCGAGGCGTTCGGCTTGAGCGTCGCGTTCCCCGTCCGGGGCGAGGCTCTCCCACATGCGCGACTCCTCGCGCATGTGGGGAGGTCAGAGCCCAAGGGTTCCCCACTCGCGCGGCATCTCGCGCATGTGGGAGGCGCCGTGACCGCCCCCATCTGTCCACGGGGTCGCAGCAGCCCTTGGTGATTCGTTGAACGTTCAATAGCCTGGGTCGACACCCCCTTTCGAAGGAGCAGGTATGAAGATCGGCGTCGTTCTCGGATCCATCCGTGACACCCGCAAGGGCGAACTCGTGGCGCAGTGGGTGCTCGACCAGTCATCCGCACGTGACGACGCCGAGTTCGAGCTCATCGACCTCGCCTCGTTCGACGTGCCGCTCCTGACGAGTGCCACCCTCCCGGCCCAGGCGAACCGCTCCTACGACAACGAGCAGGTGACGGCGTGGAGCAAGGCGATCGACGCGTGTGACGCGTACGTCTTCGTCACGCCCGAGTACAACCACGGCGTGCCCGGCGGTTTCAAGAACGCCGTCGACTCCCTCGGCCCGGAGTGGCAGAGCAAGCCCGTCGGCCTCGTCTCCTACGGCGCCGACGGCGGCGTGCGCGCCGTGGAGCACTGGCGCCAGATCCTCGCCAACTTCCACATGATCGTCGTGCGCCAGCAGGTCTCGCTCCTGCTGTTCAGCGAGTTCACCGAGAACGGCCTCAAGCTCGAGGACCGCCGCGCCGGCGAGCTCACCATGCTGTTCGACCAGGTCGTCTCCACGGCCAAGCGCTGCGCCTGAGCGGTTCCCCTCACGGCCGGTCGGCGCTCGCGGACGGCGGGCCCGGCGCACTAGGGTGCGTTCACCCCATCAAAGGATCCACCCATGTCAGCCGCACCGCGCCTCGTCGTCGATCCCGACGTGCTCGAACGCAACATCGAGACGATGGCGGCCCGTGGGCGGCGCGCCGGGCTCCCGATTCGGCCGCACGCCAAGACACACAAGATCCCCCGGATCGCCGCCATGCAACGCGACGCCGGCGCCCGGGGTTTCACGCTCGCCACGATCGGTGAGGCCGAGGTCTTCGCCGCGGCGGGCTTCGACGACCTGTTCATCGCCTACCCGCTCTGGGTCGATGCCGAGGACGGGGCAAGGCTCGCGCGGTTGAGCGAGTCGGCGCAGATCACCGTGGGGTGCGACAACCTCGATGCAGCCCGATCCCTGCGTCGCCATACGGGCGCCGCTTCGCTGCGCGTGCTCATCGAAGTCGACTCGGGCCAACACCGCAGCGGCGTGACGCCGGGCGACGCGGGCGAGTTGGCGGCTGCCGTGGCCGGGCTCGGCCTCGACGTCGTCGGCGCGTTCACCTTCCCCGGGCACTCCTACGCCCGTGAGGCGCGCGGCAGCGCCGCCCAGGACGAGCGCGCCGCTCTCTCACTGGCTGCCCAGGCCATGCGAGCCAAGGGCGTCGAACCGAGCGTGCGAAGCGGCGGGTCGAGCCCGAGCATGGCGTTCGTCAGCGACGGGCCGTCTGCTTCGTCGGGGCGAACCTCACCTACCTCGTTGACGGTCGGCGAACCTGCACCCGCCGACGCGGCCTCGTCGGCGCCCACCGAAATGCGGCCTGGCGCCTACGTGTTCAACGACGCTCAGCAGTGGGAACTCGGGGCGTGCACCGCCGAGGACATCGCCCTCACCGCGCACGGCACCGTCGTCAGTCACGCGGGAGGACGCCTCGTCGTCAACGCCGGGAGCAAGGTGCTCGCCCCCGACAAGGCGGCCTGGGCCACCGGTCACGGGCGTCTGCTCGACCACCCCGACGCCCGCATCGTGCAGCTGTCGGAGCACCACGCCGTCGTCGACATGGGCGGTTCGTCGTTGCCCGCGCTCGGCTCGACCGTGCGCCTCGTGCCCAATCACTGCTGCAACGCGATCAACTACGCGGACGAGGTCGACGTCGTGCAGGACGGGCGGCGCCTCGACACGTGGGCCGTGGCCGCCCGCGGCCTCAACGGCTGAGCGGTCGGAAGGCGTAGCGCTTACGCGGCGCCAGCGCACTCAGCCGCGCCGCTTGGACGCTTGGGCGCCGCCGCGGGCGAGAGAACCGTCAGCGAATGAGGCGGCCGATGGCGTCGCGCACCTCGGCGAGCTTGATCTCCTGCTCGTCTCCCCCGGCGCGGGCCGCGTCGACGACGCAGTGGGCCATGTGGTCGTCGAGCAGTTCGAGCGCGACGGCCTTGAGGCCGGACTGGATGGCCGAGATCTGGGTGAGCACGTCGATGCAGTAGCGGTCCTCGTCGACCATCTTCTCGATGCCCCGCACCTGCCCCTCGATCCGCTTGAGGCGTCGCGAGAGCGCCCTCTTCGAGTCGTGGTAGCCGGGCGTTTCAGCCGATTCGTCACTCGTGCAGCAGGTTTCGGCCACCGAAGGCGTTTCGGTCATGACTGGTCCTTCCCGTTCGACGACGAGGCGGCGAAGCCTCGCAGACGCAGACTGTTGAGGACGACGAACACGGAGCTGAACGCCATCGCCGCGCCCGCGATCATCGGATTGAGCAGGCCGAACGCGGCCAGCGGTATGGCCGCCACGTTGTAGGCGAAGGCCCAGAAGAGGTTGCCCTTGATCGTGCCGAGGGTGCGACGGGCGAGGCGGACGGCGTCAGCCGCCACGCGCAGATCGCCGCGCACGAGCGTGATGTCGGCCGCCTCGATGGCAGCATCCGTGCCCGTGCCCATCGCGAGGCCGAGGTCGGCCGTCGCGAGCGCGGCAGCGTCGTTGACGCCGTCGCCCGCCATCGCGACGACGCGGCCTTCACCCTGCAGGCGCGTGACGACGTCGACCTTGTCGGCGGGCAGCACATCGGCGATGACATCGGCGATGCCCACGTCGGCAGCCACGGCGTGCGCGACACGCTCGTTGTCGCCGGTGAGCAGCACCGGGCGCAGGCCGAGTTCCTTGAGCTCGGCGACGGCCTGGGCGCTCGTGGGCTTGATCGTGTCGGCGACCGCGACGAGGCCGCGCGCCGCGCCGTCCCAACCCACCGCGACCACGGTGGCGCCACCCGCTTGAAGGCGAGCCGCTTCGTCGGCGAGGGCAGCGGGAACCGGCATCGACCAGTCCTCGAGCAGCGCTGGTCGACCGACGACGACCTGGCGGCTCGTGTCGCCGTCGACCACGACGCCCTGGACGCCCAGACCGGGCACGTTCTCGAAGGAGTCGAGCGTCGGGCGCAGCGCCGTGCGGTCCTGCGCAGCCCGCGCGATGGCCTGGGCGATGGGGTGTTCCGAACCGCTCTCGAGCACGCCGGCGTAGGTGAGCACGTCGCCGTCGGCCTCACCGTCGGCGGCGACGACGGTCTGTACGCCCATCTCGCCACTCGTCACGGTGCCCGTCTTGTCGAGCACGACGGTGTCGACGCGACGGGTCGATTCGAGCACCTGCGGGCCCTTGATGAGGATGCCCAACTGCGCGCCGCGACCCGTACCGACCATGAGGGCCGTGGGCGTCGCAAGGCCGAGCGCGCACGGGCAGGCGATGATGAGCACGGCGACAGCGGCGGTGAAGGCACCCTCCACGTCGCCGGCGATCACGAGCCACGCCACGAACGTCAGCACCGCGAGGGCGATGACGACCGGCACGAAGACACCGGAGATCCGGTCGGCCAGACGCTGGGCGTCGGCCTTGCCGTTCTGGGCGTCCTCGACGAGCTTCGCCATCCGCGCAAGCTGAGTCTCGGAGCCGACGCGGGTGGCGCGCACGACGAGCCTGCCGCCCGCGTTGAGGGTGGCCCCGACGACCTCGTCGCCGTCCGTGACGTCGACAGGCACCGACTCGCCGGTGAGCATGGACGCGTCGATGGCCGACGTGCCGTGCTCGACGACGCCGTCGGTCGCCACCTTCTCGCCGGGGCGCACGACGAAGCGATCACCGACGGCGAGCGCGCGCACGGGGATGCGCTCCTCGCGCTCGGAACCGCCCGAGCCGCGCAGGACGGTGACCTCCTTGGCCCCGAGGTCGAGCAGCGCGCGCAGCGCCGCGCCGGAGGCACGCTTGGAGCGGGCCTCGATGTAGCGGCCGAGCAGGATGAACGTCGTCACGCCTGCGGCGGCCTCGAGGTAGATGTTCGAGCTGCCGTGCCCGCTCGAGGAGGCGAACTCGAAGCCGTGCTTGAGGCCGGGCATGCCGGCGTGGCCGAAGAAGAGGGCGTAGAGCGACCAGCCGAAGGCCGCGAGGACGCCGACGGAGACGAGCGTGTCCATCGTCGTCGAGCCGTGGCGCGCGTTCGTCCACGCCGCGCGGTGGAAGGGCCACGCGCCCCACACGACGACCGGCGCGGCCAGCGTCAGCGACAGCCACTGCCAGTTCGTGAACTGCAACGGCGGCACCATCGCCATGAGGACGACCGGCACGGTGAGAACCGCGCTGATGAGGAGGCGTTGACGTAACTCCTCCGCGTGCCGTTCGGCATCCGACAGCGGCGCGTCAGCACCATCGGCATCAGCGTCGCCCACAGGGGTGAGCGGCTCGGGTTCGATGACGCTCGCGCCGTACCCGGCCTTCTCTACGGTGGCGAGGAGGTCGGCGACGTCGGTGCCCCCGGGGTAGCTGACGTGCGCCTTTTCCGTGGCGTAGTTGACGCTCGCGTCGACGCCGTCGAGCTTGTTCAGCTTGCGCTCGATGCGGTTGGCACACGACGCGCACGTCATGCCGGTGAGCGCGAGTTCGACCTCGTCATGGGTGGTGGTCGCCTGCATCCTCGTCCTTCCTCACTCGATGCGGAGCGCGGCTGAAGACGGCGCGGACGTGGGGAGCCACCTTCAGCTGCGACTGCGGTTCGCCGTCGCCGTTCGGCCGATCAGGCGAGCTGGTAGCCGGCCTCGGTGACGGCCGCTTCGACGGCCTCGCGCGAGACGGGCTCGTCGGAGGCGAAGGTGAGGCTGCCGCTCTCGTGGTCGACCGTGACGTCGCGGACGCCCGCGATCTCCTCGACCTCTTCGGTGACGGACGCAGCGCAGTGGCCGCAGGTCATTCCGGTGACGGTGTAGCTGTTCTCGTGAGCCATGGTCTTCTCCTCTCGGGTGCGGCGCGCAGCCGCTCGGTGAGGACAACAGCATACCCCCACGGGGTATTCGCCGAACAGTGTGATCTCCGCGACGCTCTTCACGCAGCGTGCGCTCCACGTTCACGGCAGGGCCACTCACAGCGGCGGAAAATCATCGAAAGTCGTTGTGTTACAGCACTCGACCATCAGGACGCATCATGTTCGACATCTCTCGCCGCCACTTCGTCGTCGGCGCCGGAGCCGGCTTCGGCGCGACGCTCATCGGAGCGAACGCCACAGCTTCCCCCGGCGGGGGCCGACTATCTCAGAACCCGTTCGCTCTGGGAGTGGCTTCCGGCGACCCCCTGTCCGACTCCGTCATCCTCTGGACCCGCCTCGCCGTCGACCCGCTGGACGAGAGCGGTTTCGCCGGCATGCCGGCGCGCACCGTTCCGGTGCAGTGGCAGGTCGCCGAGGATCCCGGCATGCGGCGCGTCGTACGTCGCGGAACCTTCAGGGCCAGGCCGGAGAACGCCCACAGTGTCCACGTCGATGTCAGAGGGCTGCGGCCTGGACGCGAGTACTGGTACCGCTTCAAGGTGATGCGTTGGCTCTCACCGATCGGCCGCACCCGCACGGCACCCGCCCCTCACGAGATGCCGGCCTCGCTCGCCATGGCCTTCGCCAGCTGCGCGCAGTACGAACACGGCTTCTTCACGGCCTACCGGCGACTCGCACAGGATCACCCGGACCTCGTTCTTCACCTCGGCGACTACCAGTACGAGTACAGGGCGAACACCTACGTCTCCCCGGACGGCAACGTGCGCGACCATGCCGGGCCCGAGACGTGCGACCTCGCGAGCTACCGCCAACGCCACGCCCAGTACAAGGCCGACGAAGACCTGCAGAGCGCACACGCCGTCGCGCCGTGGCTCGTCGTGTGGGACGACCACGAGATCGACAACAATTGGGCCGCGGGCGTGCCCGAGAACACCGAGGCCGAGGAAAACAACGGTACGCCCGCGGCGTTTGCTGCGCGGCGACGCGACGCCTTTCGCGCCTACTGGGAGAACATGCCGCTGCGCCTGCCCCAGCCGAAGGGCGCTTCGTTCCGGATCTACCGCCGCACACAGTGGGGCCGCCTGGCCACCTTCCACATGATGGATACGCGCCAGTATCGCGACGACCAGCTCTACGGCGACGGGTGGAAGGCCAAGGGCCCCGAGATCGACACGCCCGGACGTTCGATGACGGGAGAAGCTCAGGAGAAGTGGCTGCTCGACGGGTTCACTGCTTCGCGCCAGCGTTGGGACATTCTCGGACAGCAGGTGTTCTTCGCCGCGCAGGATGCCGACGCCGGCCCCGGCGAGAAGTACTCGATGGACGCGTGGGACGGCTATCGGGCGAACCGTTCGCGCCTCACGAAGGGGTGGACCGAGGCGGGCGTCCGCAACCCGGTCGTCCTCACCGGGGACGTGCACAAACACTGGGCAAACGACCTCAAGCTCGACTGGTCGGACCCCGATTCCCCCGTCGTCGGCTCCGAGCTCGTCTGCTCGTCGATCACGTCGACCGGTGACGGTTCCCACTCGACGACCAGCCCGAACCAGCGCATCAACCCCCACCTGAAGTTCTTCAACGACGACCGCGGCTACGTCACCACGCGCATCACCCCGGAGGCGATGACGGCTGAGTTCCGTTCGCTCGACATCGTGACGAAGCCCGGCGCCGACGCCGTGACGAAGGCCCGTTTCCGCATCGAGGACGGTGTTCGCGGTATCCAGCGGGCCTGATGCGATGCCCACGTGAGCCACGCCACTCGTTTTGACCACGTCGACAAGAACCGTCCATCCTTGGCGAGTTCTCCCGCCCGCGACGGCGACCCCGACGCAGGCGTTCCACCCTCGCCCACCCTCAGCGAAGGACACCAGTGACGCAGATCGACACGACCCGAGCGACCCCTTCGACGCGGCGGGCTCCCCGCCCCCACTCGGGCTGGGACGCTCCGACGCACGTGCGCATCACGCTCACAGCGGCCTCGATCTTCGTCCTGCTCGTCGGCGCGAACCTCATCACGCCACTGTTCCCGCTGTTCTCCGCGCGCCTCGGGCTGACGACGAGCGACGTGACGCTCGCCTTCGTCGCGTACATCGTGCCGCTCGTCGTCGGGCTACCGATCGTCGGTCACTGGTCCGATCACTACGGACGACGGGCCGTCATGGCCGTCGCCGTGGTGGTCGCCCTGCTCGGGACAGCGGCGTTCGTCACGGCGCAATCGCTCGGCGCGCTCGTGCTCGGCCGCGCTCTGCACGGCGCGGCCGTCGCGCTCGCCACCGGCACCGCAGCGGCGAGCCTGCGCGACCTCCTGCGCGAGCGATCGGAACTCGCCACGGCTCTGACGCTCCTCAGCTCGGCGGGCGGCGTGGCAACCGGCCCGTTCATCGGCGGTTTGCTCTCGCAGTTCGGCGACCCGATGCACACGCCCTACCTCGTCCACGGTGCCGCCGTCGTCGTGCTGCTCGGCCTGCTCATCGCGGTGAAGCCGCTCCCGCCCGTCGCGCCTCCGCCCGCCGACCACCCGCGCTGGCTGACGCTCATGCCCGCGGTGCCGCGCGTGTCCGCGACGACGCGTCGCATCTTCACCCTCGCTGCGGCGACCGGGTTCCTCTCCTTCGCCGTGTTCGGCTACTTCCTCGCCATCGCCCCCGGTCGCTACGCCGATCTGCTCGGCGGCTCGCGCCTCATGGCCGGCATGCTCGCGACGATCGCGCTCGGCAGCTCGGCCGCCGCACAGCTCGCTCCGATCCGCGGGGCGCACAAGGCCGCGGTGGCCCTCACCCTCATGACCGGCGGACTCGCTCTCGCCTTCTACGCCGACCACGCCCACACCGCACCGGCCCTCGTCGTCGCAGGCTTCCTCATCGGCGGTGGCCAGGGCGTCGCGTTCCGCACGCTGTTCGCCACGATGAGCGCGCTGACGCCGCCGCGCGAGGTGGCACGCTCGGTGAGCCTCATGTACGTGGTCACCTACTGCGGCAGCGCCATCCCGGTGCTCGTCCTCGGCATGGCGATCGACCACTTCGGCGCAGACACACCCGTTGGCGTCTACTTCGTCGCCACCATCGTCATGGCAGCGCTGCTGGCCCTGGCCTGCCTGCGCTACCGCGTGCCGGCACGCGACGAGTTCGCCCACCACGGGCACTGAGCCCGGTCGGCGGTCCGCGACGAGCCGAACCGTCAGCTCGACGCGAGGTGCTCCCCGAAGCGCTGCATGCCCGAGATCCAGCGGTCGTAGTCGGCCGTCTTGCCGCGGAGCATGTCGAGCACGTTGGCGTGCGGGAGGATGAGGAAGGTCTCGGCCCGCATGGCATCGACGACGTCCTGCGCCACCTGCTCGGGGCTGAGCACCGGCCCCGACTCCGTGACGGCGCGCTGTGCAACGCGCGACCCCTCGCTCACGTCGGTGAGCAGCGCCGTGTCGACGCCCATGGGGCACAGGCACGACACACGCACACCCTTCGTGCCGTAGGTGACGGCGAGCCACTCGGAGAACGCGACGGCGGCGTGCTTCGTCGTGGCGTACGTGGCCGAGCCGAGCTGCGTGATGAGGCCGGCGGCCGACGCCGTCGAAACGAAGTAGCCCTCGCCGCGCTCGACCCACCCCGGCACGAGCGCCTGCGCTGCGCGCACGTGCGCCATGACGTTGACGTCGAACGACGCCGCCCACGCAGCCTCGTCGGCGAGGTCTGCTCCACCGCCGATACCCGCGTTCGCGGCGTAGACGTCGACGGGCCCGTCGAAGGTCTCCTCGGCCAGCGCGATCATGGCGGCGATGTCGGCCGGGTCAGCCGCGTTGCCCGCCCGCGCGGCGACGGCCCCGTGGGTCTGTGCGAGGCGCTCCCGCGTCGCTTCGAGGCGGTCACCGTCGAGGTCGCTGATGACGACCTTGGCCCCCTGGTCGAGGAAGGCCTCCGCCATCGCGGCGCCGATTCCTCCCGCGGCGCCCGTGACGATGCACACCTTGCCAGCCAGCTCCATGATTCGCTCCTCGCTCCGTCGCTCAACGTGTTCCCGATCACATCACACGTCACCGACAACCCCGGACACGGCCCCACCGGAACGAGACGGGGCCGCCCGGACTTGGGGTCGAAACCAGCGAAGGCGCGGGGTAGTTTCGGGGACATGACGTGGTTCCCACCCGAGATCCCGGCGTCCGCGGGCGCCATGCTCTTCGACGAGGCGGGCAACCTCCTCGTCCTCGAACCGACCTACAAGAAGGGCTGGACGATCCCCGGCGGCGCGATGGAGGCCGACGGCGAATCACCCTGGGACGCCTGCCGCCGTGAGGTGCTCGAGGAGACGGGGCTCGTCGTCACCTCGGGGCGCCTCGCCGTCGTCGACACCCGGCCCGACAAGCAGACGGGCACGATCGGCCTGCGCTTCCTCTTCCACTGCGGCACGCTCACAGACCAGCGGATCGCGTCGATCAGGCTGCAGGAGAGCGAGATCCGCAGCCACCGCTTCGTTGATCGAGAGGGTGCGAAAGCCCTCCTTTCCAAGCCGGTCCGACGACGCGTCCTCGCCGCGTGGGATGCGCCGGACTGCCTCTACCTCGAGAACGGTCGCCCCGTGGAGGGCATCGAGACACCAGCGTCATGACACCGAGCCGATGTCGGATCGGTCACATCATGAGCTCCGTGCGGAATAGCGCCCGATCGGGCAGGCTTATGCGTTGGCAGACGTGGGCGACGCTGCCCTCCACCGACATTCCCCGAAAGGTTCCGATTCTCCATGGTCAACCCCGGCAAGGCCCTCGGCCGCGCACTCATCGGCGCGCTGTTCATCTACGGAGGCCGTAACGCTCTCGTGAACCGTCAGCACCTCACGGGTCTGATCGACAACGCGCAGGAGACGTACGGCGTCAAGGAGAAGGTGCCCGCCACCTCCGAGCAGCTCATCCAGGCCAACGGCGCCGGCATGGTCGCCCTCGGTTCGACCCTCGCGCTCGGCATCAAGCCGAACCTGTCCGCCATCGGCCTGCTCGGCATGATCGGCGTGACGACGGCCGCTGCGCACGACTTCTGGAACCTCGAGGACCCGCAGGAGCGCAACGAGCAGATGACGAAGTTCTTCGGCAACGTCGCCGCTGCCGGTGGCCTCATCACGCTGCTGTCGACGAAGGGCTGATCCGTCGCGCCACCAGGCGCCCAGATCGCACCGAAGCCGCCCTCCCCCATGGGGACGGGCGGCTTCGTCGTGTCGCGGCTCGACGGAGCGATCAGTTGACCGGCGTCACCGCGCGGCCGTCGGCGAGCCACGTGCGCACGTTCTCCAGCACGGTGTCGGCCATCGCACGGCGCGTTTCGCGGGTGCCGCTCGCAATGTGCGGCGTGAGCACGACGTTGTCGAGCGCCATGAGAGCCTCGTTGATGTGGGGCTCGTTCGGGTAGACGTCGAGGCCCGCCCCCGCGATGGTGGCGTCGTTCAACGCCTGGACGAGCGCGTCCTCGTCGACGACGGTGCCGCGCGCGATGTTGACGAGGTAGCCCTCCGGCCCGAGCGCAGCAAGGACGTCGGCGTCGACGAGCGCCTTCGTCGCGGCACCGCCGGGCGTCAGGACGACGAGCACCTCGGCCCAGCCGGCAAGCTCTTCGGCGCTGCCGAAGTAGCGGTAGCTCGTCTCGACCTCGTTGCGGTTGTGGTAGCCGATCTCGCACCGGAACCCCTCGAGCCTCGTCGCCACCTCCTGGCCGATGCGGCCGAGACCGAGGATGCCGACGCGCCGCCCCGTCACCTCGCGCTGGAGCGGGAACGCGCCGTTCTTCCACTTCCCCGCGCGGGCGAACCGGTCGGACGCGCTGATCCCGCGCAGCACGTCGATGATGAGCCCGACGCCGAGGTCAGCGACGCCGTCGTTGAGGACGTCGGGGGTGTTCGAGACGGTGATGCCGCGCTCGCTCGCCGCCTTGACGTCGGTGCTGTCGTAGCCGACGCCGAAGTTCGCGATGAGTTCGAGATCGGGCAGGGCGTCCATGAGGTCGGCGTCGAAACCGGCGAACGAGGACGTCACGGCAACCTTCACGCCGGCGCCGTGCTCATCGAGGAAACTGCGACGCTCACTCTCGTCGGCGGGCAGGCACAGCGCGCCGTCCTCGGTTGTCAGTTCCTCGGTCAGGTCGGGCAGAAGGACGTGCTGGTGCGCGATGACGACGTTGCTCATGGCCCCATCCTGCCAACTGCCCGAACGACCGTGGGCAGCGGAGAGCCGTCAGCCCGAGTTGCGCAGCGCCGTGGCCAGCCCGTTCATCGTGAGCAGGATGCCGCGCTTGAGCTGCGGGTCGTCGTCACCGGCGCGGTAGCGACGCAGCAGCTCGACCTGGAGGTGGTTGAGCGGTTCGAGGTACGGGAAACGGTTGAACACCGAACGCTTGAGCGCCGCGTTGTCCCACAGCAGGTCGTCGTGGCCGGTGATCTTCTCGTACATCGCGAGGGTGCGCGCGTGCTCGTCACGGATCTGGCCGAAGACGCGCTCACGCAGCTCCTCGTCCTCGACGAGTTCGGCATACTCGGCGGCCAGACCGAGATCCGACTTCGCCATGACCTGCGCCATGTTGGAGATGACGGTCTGGAAGAACGGCCACCGCTCCGCGTACCCGCGCAGCTGCTCGAGCCGCTTCTCGTCGTCACCGATCCACCGCTCGAGGGCAGCGCCGGTGCCGTACCAACCCGGCAGCATGACGCGGCACAGCGACCACGACATGACCCACGGGATGGCGCGCAGATCGTCGATGGAGTTCGTTGCCTTGCGTGAGCTGGGGCGCGAGCCGATGTTGAGCTCGCCGATCTCGGCCACGGGCGTCGAGGTCTTGAAGTACTCCACGAAGCCGTCGGTGCGGTGCACGAGGTCGCCGTACGCCTCACGGGCGAGCGCGGCGATCTCGTCCATCGCGGTGTAGGCGGCCTCCACCTCGTCGGGCTCAAGACCCTCGACGTCGAGCAGGGACGATTCGAGCGTCGCGGAGACGAGCGCTTCGAGGTTGCGCGTGGCGAGCTTCGGCTCGGCGTACTTCGCGGCGATGATCTCGCCCTGCTCGGTCAGGCGAAGCGAGCCGCGGACGGCGCCGGGCGGCTGCGCGAGGATCGCTTCGTAGCTCGGGCCGCCACCACGACCGACGGTGCCGCCGCGGCCGTGGAACAGGCGCAGCCGGATGTCGGCGTCCTCGGCCACCTCGACGAGGTCGAGCTCGGCGCGGTAGAGCGCCCAGTTGGCGGCCATGTAGCCGCCGTCCTTGTTGGAGTCGCTGTAGCCGAGCATGATCTCCTGCAGCCCACGCTTGCCGTCGACGAGCGCCCGGTAGGCGGGCACGTCGAGCGCGGCGCGCAGCGTCGTCGCGGAGACCTGGAGATCCTCGATCGTCTCGAACAGCGGTACGATGTTCACCGAGCAGACGGGCGTGCCGCCGTCGACGGTGAGCAGGCCCGCTTCTTTGAGGAGTACGGCCGTCTCGAGCATGTCGGAGACGCTCGTGCACATCGAGATGACGTAGTTCGGCACGGCCTGCTCGCCGAAGGTCCGCACCGCGTGGGCGGCGGCCGCCGTGATGGCCAGCTCCTTCTGCGTCGTCTCGCTGAACGACGCCGACGGGCCCGCGAGGGGACGGTTCGACGCGAGCTCGGCGGTGAGGAGTTCGACGCGGGCGTCCTCGTCGAGCGAGGCGTAGTCGTCGTGGACGCCGGCCCAGGCGAAGAGTTCGGCGATCGTCGCCTCATGCGTCTCGGAGTTCTGGCGCATGTCGAGGCCGTAGAGGTGGAAGCCGAACGTGCGCACGGCCTCACGCAGGGTGGCGAGCCGGTCGTCGGCGATGAGGTTGTCGCCGGTGCTGCGCAGCGACGCATCGACGATGTCGAGATCCGCCAGCAGCTCCTCCGGCGTCTCGTACGCCGGAGCGGTCGCGTCGAGCGTCATCGCCTTGGCGTGCGCCTCGGAGAAGAAGGCCTCGAACGTCACCGACAGGCGCGCGCGGACCCAGGCGAGCGCCTGACGGTACGGCTCGTCGTCGCGCGCGTCGCCGGCGTTGGCGCCGCGCTTGGCGAGGGCGAGGAGGTCGTCGCTCGTCGGCGACATTCGAACGGACATCGACAGGCTCTTCTCGAGCTGCGCCAGCTCGTCGAGGTAGTGCCCGACGGCCGTCTCGGACGCGCGCCGCGTGGCGTAGTCGACGACCTCGCCCGTGACGTTGGGGTTGCCGTCACGGTCGCCGCCGATCCACGAGCCGGCGCGCAGCATGGGCTCCTCGCCGATGCCCTTGCCCGGGTACAGCTCGTCGAACGCGGTGCGCAGGCCGGCGTTGATCTGCGGCATGACGTCGAAGAACGCCGCGTCGTACCAGCGCAGGCCGGCGTCGATCTCGTCGGTGATCGTGATCTTCGACAGGCGGATCAGGGCCGTCTGCCACAGCGTGAGGATCCACAGCTTGATCTGGCGCAGGTTCTCCGCGTCCTCGACCTGGTCGAGGGTCATGCGCTCGCGTTCGCGCATGAGGGACTTGATGTGGCTCTGCGCCTCGAAGACCGTGCGGCGGCGCGTCTCGGTGGGGTGGGCCGTGATGACGGGCACGACGCTCGCGCCAGCCAGGCGCTCGGCCGCGAGGTCACCGTCGATGCTCGCGCCCGCGAGCTTGCGGTAGGTGGCGGCGAGGGAGTCGTCCGGGGCCTGCTCGCCCGCCGCGACATGGCTGGCGCGACGGCGTTCACGGTGCAGATCTTCGGCGATGTTCGCGAGCAGCGCGAAGTGGCTGAAGGCGCGGATGACGTGGAGGGCGTCGCGGGTGCCGAGGCCGGTGAGCGTGTCGCCGAACGACCCGCGGTCCACCTCCTGACGACGCACGCCGAACGCGCGCACGCGGGCGTCCTCGACGAGGCCGAAGACGCGCTCGCCCTCGTGCTCACGCACGACGTCGCCGAGCAGGCCGCCGAGGAGGCGGATGTCGTCACGCAGCGGCTCGGTCTGGGAGCGGTCCGCGTCGGTCGTGATGAAGTGCAGTGGTTCGGACATGCTCACCAGTATGCCGAGAGCGGAGGGCGCCACGACGGAGCGTCCAGTCGGCGAAGCGTTCCCTACGATGGCCCGGTGATCTCAACCGTGGTGACGGCGCTCGGCCTCGGGCTGGCCGCCGGCGTCAGCCCCGGGCCCTTGCTCGTGCTCGTCGTCACCGCGACGTTGCGTGGCGGGTTGCGCCGGGGTCTCGCCGTGGCCTGTGTGCCGTTGCTCAGCGACGCCGTCGTCGTGGGCGTGACGCTGCTTGCGCTGGGCCGGATGCCGACGTCGTGGCTGGCCTGGCTCGGTGTCGTCGGCGGTATCGCGGTGGCCGCGGTCGGCGTGCAGACGATGCGGGAGGCTCGTTCGGAAAGCCTGGCGCTCGGCGCCGACGCCCCACGCCGCACGGGTCGTGACGAGGTGCGCCGCGCCATCGCGCTGAACCTCGTCAGCCCGCACCCCTGGATCAGTTGGCTCACGTTCCTCGGGCCGCTGACGGTGACCGCGTGGCGCTCGAGTCCGGCGGCCGCGATCGCGTTCGTCGCGGTGTTCTACCTCATGCTCGTCGGCGCGAAGGCCGTCCTCGCCGTTCTCGTCTCCCGCGGGCGCGACCGACTCACGGACACCGGTTACCGCCGCGCCGTCGTCCTCGCCGGGTGGGCGCTCGTGGCGCTCGGCGTCGTCATGGCCGTCGAGTTCGCGACGAAGCTCGTGTGAAGTGAGCAGCCGCCCCACCTGTGAGTGTTGGCCCAGTGTGTGAGCGGCGCCGGTCACAGACCGGGCCAACGCTCACATCGTTATGCGGCCGTCGCCGCAGCTCGCGCCAGCATCGAGCCCACATATCCGGGGCGACGCATGTCATCGAACGTGAAACGCAGCACTCGATATCCGAGGCGAGTCAGCGCCATCTCCCGACGTTTCTCGCGGCGGAGGTCGTCGGGTGAGGCGTACTTTCCCATTCCGTCGAACTCGACGACGACGTTCGTGCCCTCGATGACGAAGTCGACCCGGGCCACGAACCGTCCGACGTCGTCGTGGACGACGACCTGCGGCACGAGTCGCACCCCGGCCACGTGTGCCTCCCACCGCACCAGTGACTCGCCGACCGATTCCACCCGACCATCGGCCAACGAGACGGCCAGGCGCGCCTCGCGAGCGCCGGGGCGCTTCCCGAAGACCTGCGACGCTTGGAGCAGGCTGGACCTAGTCACGCCCGCGTGCGCGGCGGCGTCCGCCGTCACCAGTCCCGCTCGCGGACCGTGGGCAGCGGCAATCTGAACGCAGGCCTCCTCGAGCCGCTGACATCGCAGGCCTTCGATCACCACGGTCTCGCTGCCCCACGGCATGAAGGAATGCAGCACTCCGCGTGAAGCCTGCACGCGAGGTCGGCGGGAGACCTCGACCCGTTCGGGTTCGGACAGGACGGCCACGCCGTGAGCCACCGCGCTGGAACGTCCGACGAGGTACAGGTCTGGCCGTCCGGCCAACAGACTGCCGCAACGTCGAAGGTGAAGGCATCGGGCACGCTCGAACGCGGTGACGCCAACGAGTGGTGCCACGATGAGGTAGTCCCCACCGCCCAACGACTCCAGTAGTCCGGCGGAGACCCAGGAGGCGAGGGTGCGTTTCGACAGGCCCTGCCGATCGGCGTCGGAACGGTGGAAGTCATGGCGGCCTTCGGCGAGACGGCGCTTCAGCGGTTCGGTCATGCCGTCAGCGTCGCGTCGCGTCGCCTGCCTCGTGCCGACGTCGGGCCCGCCGCCTGTGGAAAGGGGTGTCAGAGCGTCATACCTGGGGAAAACAACCTGTGAGTGTTGGCCCAGTGTGTGAGCGGCGCCGGTCACAGACCGGGCCAACACTCACATCGTGCGCATCAGCGCGCGGCTGCGCGGGTGATGCGACGGCGGTAGGCGACGACCATGAGCGTCGCCGTCAGCATGCCGATGGCGGCGACGACGTAGACCGCGTGGATGCTGCTCGTGTCGAGCACGAGGGCTCCGAGCGCGGCGCCGCCGGCGATGGCGAAGTTGAAGATGCCCGAGTCGAGCGCGGCTGCGGGCTCGGCATATTGACGCGCCGACGTGAGCACCCAGTGCTGAAGCACGACGGCCATCGCGCCGCCGAACAGGCCCCAGATCGTCATGGCGATCGCCGCGACGATGGGTGCGCCCGAAATCATGAGAACGAACACGCCGACGGTCATGCCGGTGGTCACGAGCAGCAGCGCGAGCATCGGGTGCGTGCGCATGATCGGCGCCGAGCCGACGTTGCCGATGAGGCCCGCAACACCCATGAGCAGCAGCATTCCGCCGACGCCGGCCTCGCTCACGCCCGCGAACTCCTGCAGCGCCGGGCTCGCGTACGTGTACGCGCAGAACTGCGCGACGACCAGCACCGCGGTGACGAACAGGGCCAACCGCACCGGGCCGATCGACCACGCGTGGCGGTAGCCGTCGAACGTGAAGCGCTCCGTGACGAGGACGCGCGGCACGAGCACCCACAGCGCGCCGGCCGTCACGAGGCACAGGGCGGCGAGGACGAAAAAGGCCGTGTGCCACGTCCACGTCGTGCCCAGCCAGGTGCCGAGCGGAACGCCGAGAATCGTGGCCGCCGCGGCGCCGGTGAACGCGACCGTCGTCGCGAGCGCCGCGCGCTCCGGGCGCACGATGCGTGACGCCACGATGGCGATGAGCGCCCAGAACACGCCGATGCCGAGGCCCG
Source organism: Dermacoccus barathri (assembly GCF_015070805.1). NCBI lineage: Bacteria > Bacillati > Actinomycetota > Actinomycetes > Micrococcales > Dermacoccaceae > Dermacoccus > Dermacoccus barathri. Next base: position 256,277 of record NZ_JADCTK010000001.1, read on the forward strand.
CGATGAGGCGCGCCACGAGGTAGACGGCCACGTTCTGCGCAGCCGCCGTCGCTGCCGTCGCGGCACTGACGAGGAGCAGAGCAACCACGAGCACGAGGCGCCGGTCGAGCGTGCCGATGACGACGCTCGTCGACAGACCCATGACACCCGCGACGGCGCCGGCGAGCGTCACACCGAGACCCACGGCGCCCTTCGACGCATCCAGGTCGTCGGAGATGAGGGTGAGAACGCCGATCGGCAGTTCCTCCACCGTCACCATCGCGAAGATGCCGACGGCGAGCGCCACCACTCCGGGCCAACCCGAGTCGCGCAGTTCTCGAAGCGACGACACTGACCTGGGCATGACGCGGTGACTCCTTCTCGCAAAATGACGGTGTTGAGGTCCACTCTCGCAGGCCGGGCGGCCACCCACGTCATCGCCCTGACGCTGCGTCGCTCGGGTTGCCGCTGGCGTGCGTCGCGCCCGGCACGAAAGGATGGCGAACGTGCCTGAATTCGACCTCGACCGCATCGGCGCGGGGCTGCCCTTCGCGGCGTCTCTCGACGCGTTGCGCGATGCCCTGACGCGGGGCGCCGCCGTCGTTCAGGCACCGCCGGGTACCGGTAAGACGACGCTGGCGCCGCCGCTCGTGGCGAACCACGTCGCAGGCGCGGGGCGTGTGATCGTGACGCAACCGCGACGGGTCGCGGTGCGCGCAGCAGCCCGACGGCTGTCGCAGCTTTCCGGCACGACGCTGGGCGAGCACGTCGGATATGCAGTGCGCGGTGATGCGCGCACGAGCGCGTCAACGCTCGTCGAGTTCGTCACGCCGGGACTGCTCGTGCGCCGCCTGTTGGCGGACCCGGAACTGACGGGTGTGGCCGCCGTCGTGCTCGACGAGGTCCACGAGCGCTCACTCGACTCCGACCTGCTCGTCGGCATGCTCGCCGACGTGCGCGGACTGCGCGACGATCTCGCCCTCGTCGCAATGTCGGCCACACTCGACGCCCCGACGTTCGCCGACGTCCTCGGCAGGGACGACGGCGTCGCCCCGCTCGTCGACTGCCCCTCGGCGCTGCACCCGCTGACGCTCGACTGGGCGCCCTTCGACGCACCACGCACCGATGCGCGCGGCGTGACGCGTGACTTCCTCGACCACGTTGCCCGCGTCGCGGTCGACGCTGCTCGCACCAGCGACGACGACGCTCTGGTGCTCCTGCCCGGCGTGCGCGAGGTGTCGCACGTGGCCGACGCCGTCCGCCGTGCCCTACCGGATCGTGACCTGCTCGAATTGCACGGGCGCGTCGACGCGCGCGAGCAGGACCGCATCACGGCCGGGCGCGGGCCAGACGAGCCGCGGCGCGTCATCGTCTCGACGGCGATCGCGGAGTCGTCACTCACCGTGCCGGGCGTGCGGCTCGTCATCGACGCCGGCCTGGCGCGCGAACCGCGTCGGGATGCGGCACGCGGCATGGCGGGCCTCGTCACGGTGGCGTGCTCGCGCGCATCCGCCGAACAGCGCGCCGGGCGCGCGGCCCGTCTGGGGCCGGGACGCGTCGTGCGCTGCTACGACGAGCGGACGTTCGCGCGGATGCCCGAGCACGTCACGCCGGAGATCTCGACGGCCGACCTCACCTCCGCAGCGCTGACGCTCGCCGCGTGGGGCACACCCGGCGGCGTCGGGCTGCGGTTGCCGACGGCGCCACCCGCTGCCGCGCTGCGGGCGGCGAACGAGTCGCTCACCGCGCTCGGGGCGTTGGACGGTTCGGATGACGGCCGTCTCACCCCGCTGGGTCGCACCCTCGCGGGCCTGCCGACCGACCCGCGCCTGGGGCGGGCGCTGCTCGTCGCGGGCGAGGGAGTCGACGTCTGTCGGGCCGCCGGGGTCGTGGCGGCCCTCTCCGACGATCTCCGCGCGAACGACGCCGACCTCGCCCGCGCTTTGCGAGAGCTGAGCGGCCCCGCCCGAGCCCGGTGGTCGAAGGAACGCGACCGCCTCACCCGCCTTGCTGAACACCACCCGAGCGAAGCGGGACGCGAAACGCCGCCCGTGCCTGGGGAATGCGCCGACGGGTTCGTCGTGGCCCTCGCCTACCCCGAGCGGGTGGCTCGGCGGGTGACTGACGGCGTCTACCTTCTCGCTTCGGGCACCCGCGCGGCGCTCCCGCCGAATTCGCCCCTGCGCCACCACGAATGGCTCGCCGTCGCCGCGGCCGCGCGGGCCGACGGACGCGTCGCGCAGGGCACGGGCGCCGTCGTCAGGCTCGCCGCGCCGCTGACGCGCGAACTGGCCGAGCGCGCCGCGAGCCACCTCCTCGTCGACGAAGTCCGCGCCACCTGGGACGACGGCCGTGTCACCGCGCGTCGCGTGCAGGCCCTCGGCGCGATCGAGTTCTCGGCTACCCCGACGAAGCCGACACCCGAGGCCGCGCGAGCGGCCGTCCATGACGCTCTGCACAGGCACGGCCTTGACCTGCTCACTTGGAGCGACGAAGCGACGGCTCTGCGTCGCCGCCTCGCCTTCCTCCATCACCACCTCGGCGAGCTCTGGCCGGCGATGGACGATACGAGCCTCCTCGACCGCGCCGACGAGTGGCTCGGCCCGGAGCTCGACGCACTCGCTCGCGGGGCGAAGGCGTCGTCGGTGCGGTTGCTCGACCCGCTACGTCGTCTGCTTCCCTGGCCCGAAGCGACCCGCCTCGACGACCTCGCACCCGAACGCTTCGAGGTACCGAGCGGCTCGCGCATCCGGGTGAGTTACCCCGAGGACCCGGCCGATCCACCGGTCGTCGCGGTGAAGCTTCAGGAGTGCTTCGGGCTCGATGAGACCCCGCGCCTGGCCGACGGCCGCGCCCCGGTGCTGTTCCACCTGCTCTCACCGGCGGGGCGTCCGCTCGCGATCACCGACGACCTCGCGTCGTTCTGGGCCGGGCCGTACGCGGGCGTGCGCGCCGACATGCGCGGGCGCTACCCCAAGCACCCGTGGCCCGAGGATCCGACGACGCACGTCGCCACCGCGAAGACGAAGAACCGTCTCGGTTCTCAGCGGTAGCGGCGCAGGAACAGCAGCGACACGACGACGAGCACGGCCGGCATCACCGTGAAACCGAGCGCCACGGCGGTGATCGCCTGGCCGGTTTGGGTCGCGCCGCCTCCGGTCGACGGTGCGTACCCACCGAGTGCCAGCACGGCGGCGTAGAGGAACGGGCCGAGGGCGAGGCCGAGTGTCTCCCCCGCGGTCCAGACCCCGGTGAACGTGCCGATGCGGTTCTCGCCCGACGCCGTCGCGTCGTCGGCCGCCACGTCCGGCAGCATCGCCATGGGGAAGAGCTGAATGCCCGCGTAGCCGACGCCGACGACAGCGAGCGTCAGGGCTGTGGCTGCCATGCCGACGTTCGAGGCCCACCACGTCGTGAGCGCGCCCACCGCGAAGACGAGGGACGCCACGACGTAGCCCTGTCGCTTGTCGCGACGCTCGGCGAAGCGCTGCCACAGCGGAGTGACGAGGAGCGCCGGCCCGACGAAGCAGACGAACAGGACGGTCGCCGCACCGTCGTCCTCCAGAACCCAGCGTGCGACGTAGTCGACGCCGGCGAGCATCGCTCCGGTGGCGAGGGCCTGGATGATCCACGTGCACACCAGGTTTCGGAAGGCACGATTCGCGCTGACGACGCGCAGTTGCTCCCGCAGCGACCCCACGGAACTCGTCGTCACGCGTGGAGTGACGCCGGCTGTCCCGCGCCACGACGCGAGCGTGCCCACCGCGATCAGGGCGCCGACGAACAGTCCGACAGCCCAGTAGCCCACCGCGTCACGCACGACGGGTGCGAGGCCGCCGCTCACGAGAATGGCGAGCGCGAGCACGGCGACGCGCCACGTCATGAGGCGGGTGCGTTCGTCGTAGCTGGAGGTGAGTTCGGCGGGCAGTGCCATGTACGGCACCTGGAAGAACGCGTACGCGCTGGCGCACGCGAAGTAGAGAACGACGACCCAGATCGCCCCCGCCGTCGTCGAGCTCGGCCCGAAGAAGAGCAGAGCGAACAGGACGGCGAGCGTCAGGCCACCACGCAGGAGGAACGGGCGTCGGGATGATGCGCCGCGCAGATCACTAATGCCGCCGACGATGGGGTTGAAGATGACGTCCCACGCCTTCGGCAGGAAGACGAGAAGGCCGGCGAGCCACGCCGCGACACCGAGGTTGTCCGTGAGCAGGGGCAGAAGGAGCAGCCCCGGAACGGCGCCGAACGAACCCGTCGCGACCGATCCCAGGCCGTACCCCGCGCGCACGCGAGTGGGCAGAACGTCGTCCGCGCGCACCCCGTTCGCCGCGCCCCCACTCGTCATGCGCGTGACGGTAACAGCGCCGAAGCACGAGCCAGGCAGGATTCGGACATTGGCCCGGACCGTCGCAGGTGACGCAGTTCGGTGCACGTGATGCACGTCTGAACCAGCTCGAACCGCGTCAGATGCACCGAAGTGCGTCAGCTGATGTCGGGCGGCCGGGTCAGACCTCCCGCAGGCTCCGCTCGAGTTCGCCGACGTCCGTCGTCGGCGCGTCGCAGACGAATCCCCGGCAGACGTAGGCAGTGGCACGGCCGCCTGTGGCCGGGCGGTCGGCGAGCAGCGGAACGCCCTCGGCATCCGTACGGCCCACCACTCGCACGAGGCCAGGGCTCGTCGCCTGCCAGGCGCCGGTGGCCATGGCGTCAGTGTCGGGCGAATTGCCGTCGCTGACGATCGCCACCTGAACCGGCCCCGCCGCGAGCGCCTCGGCTGCAGCGAGCGCCCACCCGGCGAACCGGGGCGCCTGACGCGCGACGGCACCCAACTGCCCGAGACACACCTCCGCGAACTCGCGGTAGGCCGCCTCTCCCGTGAGCGCGAACGCCATGACCGCCGCGTTCGCCAGGGCCGACGCGCCGCACGGCTCGGCGTTGTCGCCTGTCGAACGGGGCCGGGTGAAGAGCTGTTCGGCGTCCGAGCCCGTGTCGTAGACGACGCCGTCCGTGACGAAGAGGTCGCGCGAGGCATCGAACAGCTCCGTGGCGTGCCTGAGGTAGCACGCTTCCCCGGTGGCCTGGTGGAGCACGAGTAGGCCCTCGGCGAGGTTGCCGTAGTCGTCGGCACAGCCGAGCGCCTCGCTCACCCCACCGCCGAGCGAGGTGCGGCGCAGCCGACCGTCCACGACGTGTGCTTCGAGCACGACGTCGGCCGCGGTGCGCGCCGCGTCGAGCCAGCGCGGCTCGTCGAGAATCATGGCCGCCTCCGCGAGAGCTGCAAGCGCGAGTCCGTTCCAGGAGGTGACGACCTTGTCGTCGCGGGCCGGCTGAGGCCGCCGGTCGCGCGCGGCGAGCAACCGCGAACGAACGTCGTGCCACCACGCGTCGGGGTCGCCCACCTCGTCCGGGGCGAACACGTCTCCGGGGTCTTGGCGCAGCTGCAGCGTCGAACTGCCGTGCTCGAACGTGCCGTGCGGCGTCACCTCGAGCAGACGCGCAGCGCGGGCACCGTCCTCGTCGCCGAGTACCTCGACGAGCTGCGCCGGCGTCCACGCGTAGGTGAGTCCTTCGACGCCGTCGGTGTCCGCGTCGAGTGCCGAAGCGAACGCGCCCTCGTCGGTGAGCAACCGACGCAACATGAACTCGGCGGTCTCGACCGTGACGCGACGGGCCAACGCGGAACCCGTGGCGCGCCACAGGTGGGCGTAGACGCGCAACAACTGGGCGTTGTCGTACAGCATTTTCTCGAAGTGCGGCACGACCCACGCGGCGTCGACGCTGTAGCGCGCGAAGCCGCCGTCGAGCTGGTCGTACATTCCGCCGCGAGCCATCGCCTCGCAGGTGCGCTCGGCCATGGCGAGCGCGTCGGCGTCACCCGTCCGGGCGTGGTGCCGCAGGAGGTGTTCGAGCGTCATCGACGGCGGGAACTTGGGGGCTCCCCCGAAGCCGCCGCGAGCGTCGTCGAACTCGCGCCGCAACGCCGTGATCGACGCGGCGAGCGCTTCGTCGTCGAACTCGATAGCGCTGGTGGAGGTCTTCACCGTCATTCCGCTCACGGCGTCGACGATGGCGCGGCCACTCGATTCGGCGCGCTCGCGGTCAGTGCGCCAGACGTCGTCGATGGCGGAGAGCACCTGGAGGAAGTGGTCGCGCGGGAAGTACGTGCCCGCGTACAGCGGTGCAGCGTCGGGCGTGAGGAACACCGTCATGGGCCAGCCGCCGTGGCCGGTGAGCGCCTGCGTGACGTTCATGTACACGGCGTCAATGTCGGGGCGTTCCTCGCGGTCGACCTTGACGGCGACGAAGTTCGCGTTGACGACGGCCGCGACCTCGGGGTCTTCGAACGACTCGTGTGCCATGACGTGGCACCAATGGCAGGCCGCGTACCCGACGGAGAGCAGGATCGGAACGTCGCGCTCACGCGCCTCGGCGAACGCCGCGTCGTCCCACTCGCGCCAGTCGACCGGGTTGTCGGCGTGCTGACGAAGGTACGGGCTCAGGGATGCGGCAAGACGATTGGCCATGCCTCGACGCTAGTGGCCGACACCGACAGGGACAACGGACATCGGATGCTCGTGCAGCATCGACCGATCGCCGACGCGGGTGCGCACGGCGATCGATCTGTTCACGCGCCTGCCCGACGAGGGCCTGGGCGCGCTGGACGGCGGCGGTGTTACGCCGCGCGACTGAGTTCTGTCACGGTGTCGGCTGTGGCATCCACGGCCTCGTCCTCGTCGGGTGAGACGAGCACCGCGTCGAACATCCGCTCCTCCACCGTCGCCAGCACGAAGATCAGGACGAACATCACGATCACCGAGCTCACGACGAGGAGAAGCGACTCTTCCAGGCTCATGCCCTCTACCGTGCCACCTTCGGGCAACGCTTTAAAGGTCAACACCCCGAACACAGGTGAACGTTCTGTAACGCTCCGGCACATACCGATTCGATACATTTTGCGAACGGATCGGTATGTTCCAGGTGTCAGAGACCTGCTGCGGCAGCGTCGCGCTGGACGAGCGACCGAATCGTCTGCTCCTGCTCCGGTGTCTCCCAAGCCATCTCGTCGAGCAGTCGATTCGTCTCCGCGATCACCCGCTTCACACCCGCCGGCGAGACAAGCCCGAGCTCGTGCGCCTTCGCCGCGGCGCCCACGTACGTGTCGACCACCCAGATGTTCTTCGCGGCCAATTTCTCTCGTTCAGCCGGAGCCATCGCGACGACGTCGTGGATGAACACGGCCCGCACGACGTCGCCGTGCGCCTCGACGATGGCCTCACCCACGGCGATGTCACCCTGGCCCGAGTCGCCGATGAAGACGAGGTCGTACTCGGGGTAGAGCTTGGCGTAGTGGTCGATGTTCTCGACCTTCTTGGCCGCCATCGAGTCGTGCGTCGCGAGGTTGAAGATGCTGCCGGTCATGATCGACATGTCGGCCAGCCCGGCCTTCGTCAGCGTCTCGCGGCTGTGACCCTTCATGAGCCCGAGCGCATCCGAGGGTCGCGCCGTGACAAAGGTGAGGTCGCCCCGCGAGATCGGCTCGTCGCGCGGGCCCAGGTCGAGTGCCTCGTAGAACTCGAGCACGCCGGGGATGACGCTGCCCTTCGGGTGGCGGTCCTCGTGGATCTTCGCCAGCGCCGTGTCGTCGATGTCCGACAACGCCTTCGCCTGACGCTCCCCGTCCAGCGACGAGCTCGCCGCGAAGTGGGCGAGGATCTCCTCGCGAATTCCCTCGTCATCGACGTCGGAGAACACGAGGCCCTCGAGGTCGTGGCGGCCCTTCGCGAGGTTGATCGTGTTCTTCAGGTGCGACAGGTCGTTGCCCGCGTGCGAGAGCAGTATGTCGCGGATCGCCGCTTCCATGACCTCGTCCGTGTGGCCCTCCTGCATACCGCGGATGATCGACGCCTGCGCGTGCAGGCCGAGGTCGTCACGACGCTCGTAGGCCAGAAGCTGCACGAGGTCGTCCCGGTGATCGCGGCCGATGAGCCGGTTGTCGACGCTGTCGAACAACTCGACGGTGTCGAGCTTCTCCATGGCCTCGTCGAGCTCGGCGGCGGGCGCGGAGCGCAGGATGTCGAGCACTTCGCGCTCCTCGGAACGGCTCGTCGAACCGTCGATGAGGGCGGTGAGCAGATCGAGGGTGCTGGGCACGGGGTGTCCTCCTGTGGGGCAGGGCTCGTCGGCGAGCGGCGGGTCGCTGCGTTCACCCTAGCGAGAGCCACCATCAACGCAGCCTGCGCGTGGCAGGGTGGGGGCATGAGTGATGTCATCTCCGTCCAGAAGAACGCCGAGACCGGCCGCTTCGAGGGCTTCCTCGACGGCGAGCTCGTCGGCATCGCCGACTACCGCGAGTCCGGCGACGTCGTCGACATGCCGCACACCGTCGTCCCCGAGCAGTTCGCAGGCCGCGGTTTCGCGGGCCAGATCGTCAAGTTCGCGCTCGACGACATCCGCGCCGGCGGCAAGAAGGTGCAGCCCACCTGCCCGTACGTCGACTCGTGGATCAGCAAGCACCCCGAGTACGAGGATCTGCGCGCCTCGTGATCTGCGGAGAACGGCCACCTGCAGCCCTGCGGGTGGCCTCCGTTCCGGCCGACCACCCCTACGTCCGTCACCTCGCGCCACCGCCCGGTGACGAGGCCGATGCCGGTCGCCGTGTCCTGCGCCTCGCCGACCCACCCGTGGTCGGTGAGGACGGCAGTGTGCGCTGGTGGCCGCCGCGGATGCTCCAACCGGGCTGGGTCGCACGAAACGCTACGGACTTCGACGTCCTGCACATCCACTTCGGGTTCGAGTCGTTCACTCCACACGCACTGGCCCGGGTGGTGCGCGAGTTGCGCGAACACGGGAAGGCACTGGTCGTCACCGTGCACGATCTGGTCAATCCGCACATCCCCGACGAGCGCGTTCAACTCGAGCGGCTGGACGTGCTCGTGCCGTCAGCGGACGCCGTGGTGACTCTGACCGAGGGTGCTCGAGACGTCATCGAGAAACGTTGGGGGAGAAAAGCGCACGTCGTCGCGCACCCTCACATCGTCGAGCTGGATGACCTGTCACAAACAGAGGCCGCCCCGTTCGTACCCGCGACGCCCCGTCCGCGCGTGGGTGTGCACCTCAAAAGTTTGCGAGCCAATGTCGATGCTCTCGGAGCGTTGCACGCCCTCGCTCTCGTGAGTGAGTTCGCCGACCCCGTCGTCACCATGCACGCCGTCACGGACGACCTGCGGGATCCCAGTCACGACCCCGAGGTCTCCCGGTTGGCGCACGAGCTGGCCGCCGCAGGGCGCATCGATCTCGTTCTTCACGAGCCGTACGACGACGCTGCCCTCCACGCCCACCTGCGCTCGCTCGACGTCAGCCTCATGCCCTACCGGTGGGGCACCCACTCGGGATGGATCGAGATGTGTCACGACCTCGGCGTACGCGTCGTCGCCCCCGACATCGGCTTCTACCGAGAGCAACACGAGCCCACGCTCTACCCTCTCGGTGCAGACGGCGGGCTCGACCCCCGCACGGTCGCAGACGCCGTCGCCCGCGCTTTGGCGCAGCCCCGACCGCCCGGCGCCGCCGCGCAGCAGCGAAGAGCCCAGCGGCTCGACATCGCTCGCGCTCACGCCGCGATCTACGAGCGCGCCTGCGCCGCAGCGGCACGGCCTGCGTCGGTGAGTTCCAGCGACGCATCGCTCCACACGACGTAGCCGCTCGCAGCGAACTGCGCCGGCCACCCCTCCATCGGCCAGGCCCCCCACCGCTCGCGATACACGCCTGCGTTGCGCACGATGTCGACGAGGTGGTGGACGGGCGGCATCACGCTCGGATGCCATTGATGCACCACGTGGGCTCCCCCGACCCATGCCATTGACACCCCCGCAGTCCGGGCGCGCTGCCCGAAATCCGTGTGTGATCGGCGAGGAAGGGCGCCTCCGGCACCTGGGGGTCGAGCGCCGCCACCTCCGATAGGCGTGGCAGCTCGGGGTAGGTGATCACCTCGTCGGCCAGCGAAGCGGGAGTTCCCGGCGCAGCGTGCAGGACGACGTGATGACCGCGTCGGCGAAAACCCCCGACGAGGGCGGCGGTGAGTGCCTCCCGGCCTCCGGCGAACGGGGCGACCAGCGGGTTGCGGTTCGTCGCGAGGACAGCGATGCGCATCATGAGACCCCCCGTGTGAGGTTCTTCAGGTAGGTCGCGAACCCACCGCTCGCGCGTGCCTCGAGCCGACTCGACGTCACCACCCGGTGCGCGTCGGTCGCACGAACACGCACCCCGGGTGCCGCGCGCAGGCGGCCGACGAGATCGGCGTCCTCGTGCAGGGTCAGAGCGCGGTACCCGCCGACGGCGAGGTAGGCCGAGGCCCGTACCCCCAGGTTCGCACCGTGGACATGGGGGTGGTCCTCGACGAGGTGGTGTCGCTCGAGCCACAGGGCACGATCGTGCAGCGGCAGCGTCGCGTCCGGTTCGACCGTGCCGACGAGCGCGTCCTCACCGGCTCGGGCAGCGCAAAGATGCGTTGAGATCCAGTGGCCGGGCACGAGGGTGTCGGCGTCGGTGGAGGCCAGCCAGAGTGTGTCGGGTTCGTGACCCGCCCCGGCATGAAGTGCGAGCGCTCGCGCGTTCCCAATGGCGCGCGCCAACCCGACACCACCGGCCATGACGGTGATCGATTCGAGTGCGGCACGCCCCGCCTGGTGCCACGCCTGGGTGGCGGCGCGCACGACGGTGTCGCTGCCGTCCGTGCACGAGTCGAGCACGACGATCGCGCGCAGGATGACATCGGCATGTGGGCCGGCAAGCTGGAACGACGCGTGGAGCGCCTCGAGGCAAGCAGGTAAGGCGAGCACCTCGTTGCGAGCCGGGATGACGACGGTGAGGGCGTCCACTCGTGTCATGGGCGACGCCCCTGGGCTTCGAGGTCGACACGTGCGCTCGGGTCGAGTGACATCAGGATCCCCTCGGCGAACGGGCGGGCCGCGACGCCGAGTGCCCTGTCCCGGGTCCGTGCACCGGCCACACCCCGCGCCTCGTGCGGTCCGACGCCCAGTGTCGCGAGGGACTCTGCGGGCTCGCACAGCTCGATGGCGCCCTCGATCTCGACGAGGAACTCCGCCCGTGCCAACAGAGCGTCATCGCCCGAGAAGGTGACACGCGGGTCACGAGCCAGCGGCGTGTGGAGGCGGCGATCGGGGCGCACCTCGACGTCTCCGAGGGCCAACCACGAGAGCAGACAGGCGTGTTGGGCGCTCGACGTCATCTCGCCGACCTGCCAGCGCACGACGGTGCGCGGTTGACGCCACACGCCACCGTGGCCCCGCACCGACGGTTGCGGGATGCGTTCCGCGACGGCCAGTTGTTCGTGCTCCTTGGCCTCTGCGAAACCCTGACGCCCGGCGGCGTCCGGGCCGTCGTGCCACGCCACTGCGTTCGGAACGTGACGCAGCGCAATCCCGGCATTCCAGGCGCGGTACGCGAGATCCCAGTCCTCACCGCCATAGCCGACGAGTGAGGCGTCGAAACCGCCGAGCGCGGTGAATACCGCACGGGGTACAGCGAGCACAGCGCTGATGACGTAACGCCAGTCATCAGGGCCCGCTTCGGCGAGGTCACGGGTGCGCGCGTAACCCTCACGCAGCCATTGCGGTTCCTCGAGGAGCGGAAGGTGGTCGTCCGCGAGCTCACCGGCGGCCAAGGCGGCTACGCCCGCGCGCCCCAAAGCGCTCAGATCGGCGTGCCGACGGCGCCCGACGACGAGGGCGTCGTCCGCGCACGCGGCGACGACGCGTGCACAGAAGTCAGGTTCGGGCCCTCTTCTCGCGCATGTGCGCGTCCTGCATGAGTGTCGGACCGCGATCCCCTGCGCGCAACGAGTTCTGGTCGTCGTAGACGACGCTCCCCTGCTGCGTCGTCATGACATCGTCGTCGCGGACGTCCTGGTGGATCTCGTCTGCGTTGCCTCGGGTCGTGTGCGGGTCAGCCATTCGGACCTCCAACTTCATGGGAGCACTTGCTCGTGGCGGCGCAACCTTAGATCGTGACCTTTTTCATAAGCTATCCCCGACGAAGTGCGACCCACCACGTCCGCAGGGGTGTGCGTGGGCCGATCGCAACCGCCCCACATGTACGAGACCCCCGCCCGAAGGCGAGGGTCTCGTGGTCACCGGAAGCGTCAGTCGTGGTTGCGCGTACGCGTGAGATCGGCCTCCAGGGGCTCGACCTTCTTCGACTTCGTGACGAGCTTGTGGCCCGCCCACACGGCCAGGAAGATCGGCAGGAAGATGTAGCTCTCGAGCAGACCGCCCGGCTCCACGGTTCCCTCGAAGATCAGATCCGAGTTCTGCAGAACGATGACGACGGCGCACATGACGAGCGCCACGATGGGTCCGAGGGGGAACCACTTTGCGCGGAACGGAAGGTCGGCGATGTCGCCGCCCTGGGCCACGTACGCGCGGCGGAACTTCAGGTGACTCCATGCGATGCCGCACCACGTGATAAATCCGGCGAGACCGGAGGCATTGACCAGCCAGGTGTAGGCATCCTCCGACGCGAGGCTGAGGCCGTAGCAGGCCAGCGCCACACCGGCCGTTGCGAGGAGAGCCAGCATCGGCACGTGCCGCTCGTTCGTGCGCAGGAAGATCTTGGGCGCCTTGCCGGACTGCGCGAGCGAGTACAGCATGCGCGTCGACACATAGAGGCCGGACGAGCCGGCGGAAAGGATCGCCGTGAGAATGACGGCGTTCATGACGCTCGCTGCGCCCACGACGCCGGCCTTCTCGAAGATGAGGGTGAACGGGGACGCCGTGATGTCGCCGTCGGCAGACTTCGCGAGCTTCGGGTCGGTGTAGGGCAGGAGGAAGCCGATGACGATGAAGGCGCCGACGTAGAAGAGCAGGATGCGGAAGAAGACCGCTCGGATCGCCTTGGGGATCGTCTTCTCCGGTTCGTCGGCCTCGCCCGCGGCAACACCGATCATCTCGGTGCCCTGGAAGCTGAACCCCGCGATCATGAAAATGCTGATGAGGCCGGTGAAGCCCCCGACGAACGGCGCGTCACCCGTCGTCCAGTTCTTCGTGCCGGGGGCGTCGGTCACGATGCCGAAAATCATGAGCACCCCGACGACGAGGAAGACGAGCACGGTGAGGACCTTGATCGAGGAGAAGAGGAACTCGCTCTCCCCGAATGCCTTGACGCTCACGGCGTTGATCGTGAACAGCACCGCGAAGAAGACCATGGCGACCAACCTCTGGTCGACGTCCGGCCACCAATAACTGACGATGATGCCGGCCGCCGCGATCTCGGCGGCCACCGTCACGGCCCAGTTGATCCAGTAGTTCCATCCCTGCGCGAAGCCGAAGCTGGGGCTGACGAAGCGCGTGCCGTACGCCTCGAAGGAGTTGGCCAGGGGCAGGTACGTCGACATCTCACCGAGGCTCTGCATGAGCAGCCACACCATGAAACCGATGACGGCGTAGGCGACGAGCGCGCCGCCGGGTCCGGCGTCCTTGATCGAGCCGGCGGAGGCGAGGAACAGGCCCGTTCCGATGGCGCCACCGATGGCGATCATGTTGAGGTGGCGCGCCTTGAGGTCGCGGCGCAGGTCGTTGTCGCCGGCCCCGCCGGGCAGGCTCCCTTCGCCTCCTGGCATCGGGGGCGGCGAATCGACGCTCGTGGACATGGTGGCTCCTGTAGACAGTGGAAATCGGCGACCCCGAGGGCGCGCCCATGAGCCCGCGCTCTCGCGAAATCGGCCAAGGGTAACAACCGCGAGTGAAGCAGGTCACTCACCGCCACGGCCGGTGAACACCCGGAACGACGTCGGCCGAGGAATCGGTCGCGCGATCGACCCGAAAAGATGCATCGTCGCTCTATGTGTGTGGCACTTCACACCACTCACGAATTGCGTTGGCATCCTTGGGTCGCTCGCGGGACTCGCTACGAATTTCGCGCCCTCGCAGGCCATTTCGAATGGACAAGACGCAACCCCGCCGGTTTGCTTGACGGTCGCTCAAACGAATAATGCTCGCTATCCCAGCGCCCCGGTTCGGGTTCGTCCGCCGCGTGTGCGCAGGAGGAACGATGTCTGACGTCCGCCAAGCAGCCGGGTCCGTGGGGGACGGACCTCACGGCGCACACCCCGAACTCGAGGTCAACCACGTCACCGTCGTCGAGAAGGGCCCCCTCAAGAAGGCCATCTCCGGCGCCACCATGGGCAACCTCATGGAGTGGTACGACTTCGGCATCTACGGCTACCTCGCCGCCACGATGACGAAGGTGTTCCAGCCGGAGACCACCGACCAGACCACCGGCATGATCATCACGTACGCCGTCTTCGCGGTGAGCTTCCTCGCTCGCCCCTTCGGCGGCATCTTCTTCGGGCCGCTCGGCGACAAGATCGGCCGCCAGAAGACGCTCGCCATCACGATGATCGCGATGTCGCTCGGCACCGGCCTCATCGGGCTCCTGCCGTCCTTCGCCACAGCCGGCTGGTGGGCGTTCGCAGCGCTCATCGTCCTGAAGATGGTCCAGGGCTTCTCCACCGGTGGTGAGTACTCCGGCGCGACGACCTTCGTCGCCGAGTACTCCCCCGACAAGAAGCGCGGCTACCTCGCGAGCTTCCTCGACACCGGCTCCTACCTCGGTTTCGCCATCGGTGCCGCCGTCGTGGCCGCCCTGAGCTTCGGCGTCGGCGACGACGCAATGCTCGACTGGGGTTGGCGTGTGCCGTTCCTGCTCGCTATCCCGTTCGGCCTGCTGGCTCTGTGGTTCCGAATGAAGATCGAGGAGTCCCCGACCTTCGAATCGACGCAGGCGGCCAACGCGGCCGCGGAGAAGCACGACGAGATCGACGAGTCGCAGACGCAGCTCGGCCTCATCGGCATCGTCAAGCACCACTGGCGCCCCCTGCTCATCGCGATGGCCCTGGTCGGCGCCACGAACACGGCGGGTTACTCGCTCACGTCGTACATGCCCGGGTATCTCGAGTCCAACCACGACTACACGACACTCGGCGCCGCGACCGCGACGATCCCGGCCCTCATCGCCTTGTCCCTGGCCGTCCCCTTCGTGGGGAAGCTGTCGGACAGCATCGGCCGCAAGCCGGTCTACTGGATCGCCATCATCTCCACCCTGGTGTTCACCTACCCCGCGTACCTCATGATGGAGAACAAGAGCCTCGTGTGGCTCTCGATGCTCATGCTGGCGTTCTCCGTGACGTTCTACGTCGCCATGTCGGCTTCGACGCTTCCGGCGCTGTTCCCGACGGCATCGCGCTTCGGCGGCATGGCCCTGTCGTACAACATCGCCGTCTCGCTCTTCGGCGGCACCGCCCCGACGATCAGTGAGTCCCTCGTCAAGCTGACGGGCAGCAAGGCGTCGCCGGCGCTCTACACGATGTTCTTCGCCGTCCTCGGCGGCATCGCCCTCATCGGCATGAAGGAATCGGCGCGCAGGCCGCTGCCCGGTTCGATGCCGACGGTCGGTAGCGAGGAGGAGGCCAAGGAGCTCGTCGAGACCCAGCACGACAACCCGGATCTCGACCACGACGAGCTGCCGTTCCACGCGCACGACGTCGCGAAAGCCGAAGCCGATGGCGAGGACCTCGGCGACGGCAAGAGGCTGGCCGGCGTCTGATCGCCCACGCTTCGCCTGACGCGGGACCGCTCACCTGTTCGGTGGGTGGGCCCGCGGCGCGTGTTCAGAGGTTTCGCGTGGCGTTGGGCAGACTCACCTGCGGCTGGGCAGTGCCCGCCTCGGCCCAACCGCACCGAAGTCTGCCCAACGCTCGCTACCCTCGCTCGCGTGACCTCAAAAGAGCACGGCGTACGGGCCGCCTACGACAACGTGGCCGACCTCTACGCCGAGCACTTCCGCGCCACTGAGGCCGAGCAGCCGGTCGACGTGGCCATGATCGAGCACTTCGTCAGTCTGCTCACCAGCGCTGACCGTGCGCGCCCGCGGGTGCTCGACGCAGGCTGCGGAGCTGGCCGGATGCTGCCGCTGCTCGCCCGGTTCGGGGCCGACGTCGAGGGCGTCGACCTGTCACCGGCCATGATTCGTCGAGCGCACCGTGATCACGCGCAGTTCACCACGCGCGTCGGGACGCTGACCGCGCTCCCCCACGACACTGCGTCGTTCGACGGAGCGTTCAGCTGGTACTCGACAATCCACAACCCCGACAGCGACCTGCCGACGATGCTCGCCGAGCTCGCGCGGGTGACGCGCGCCGGCGGGTGCGTCCTCGTCGCCTTCCAGGCGGGCGAGGGCGAACGCGACGCCTCGGGCGCCTACCGAGAACGGGGCCACGACATCGTCCTCACTCGGTACCTGCGTACGCCGGACGACATGTCAGCTGCGCTCGAGGAGGTAGGGCTCGAGGTGATCGCACGGCTCGAGCGTCCGGCAGTCGGCGGCGAGCGCGAGCCTCAGGCTGTCGTCATCGCGCGCCGAACCTGATCACCGGCTCAGCGAGCGTCGGCAGCCTTTTCCTTCTCCTCGACGAGCTTGGCCACGTCGCGGCGCTGGACCTTGCCCATCTGGTTCGTCGGCAGTTCGTCGACGACGACGAAGCGGCGGGGTGCCTTGTACGCGGTGAGGGTCTGCTTGACGTGACTGCGCAGCGCTTTCGTGTCGACATCGCTGTGCCCCTCCGCCAAGACGACGGCCGCGACGACGTCCTCGCCACCACCCGAAGCAGGCATGCCGACGACGGCAACGTCCTCGACCGAATCGTGCTGACGCAGGGCGCCCTCGACCTCGCTCGGGTACACGTTGAATCCGCCGGTGACGATCATTTCCTTGATGCGGTCGACAACGGTGAGGTAGCCGCCCGCGCCCATCTCGACGACGTCGCCGGTGCGGAAGAAGCCGTCGTGGAACGCCTGACGCGTCTCCTCGGCGCGGCCGAAGTAGCCGCCGAACACCTGGGGTCCGCGCACGAGCAGTTCGCCCGGGCCCTCGGCGGGGGCGTCCTTCGTCACGTCCTCGGGGTCGGCGAGGCGGATCTCGACGTCGGGGAACGGCACTCCGATCGAGCCGGCGCGGCGGTCGGCGGAGATCGGGTTGCCGACGACGACGGGGCTCGTCTCCGTCAGGCCGTAGCCCTCGATGAGGTGGCCGCCGGTGGCCTGCTCCCAACGCTCGACGAGGTCGACGGGAAGCGACATCGCACCCGACAGACCGATGCGGATGCCCTTGAGGCTCACCCCGCGCTTCTCGGCCTCCTCGATGATCTTCCCGTACAGCGGCGGAACTCCGGGAGCGAACGTCGGGGTGCGGCGCTTGATGGCTTTGACGATGAGCGGCACCTCCGGCGCCGGCAGCACGAGCAGGCACGCGCCCAGGTTGATGCCGGCGAGCACCGAGATCGTCAGGCCGTAGGCGTGGAACATCGGCAGCACGACGAGGAACGTCTCGCGCCCGTCCTCGAGCTGCGCCCACGCCTTGCCCTGCAGGCAGTTGGCCACGAGGTTCGCGTGCGTGAGCGGCACACCCTTCGGCGTTCCGCTCGTGCCCGAGGTGTAGAGCATGACGGCGGCGTCGTCCTTGCTCGGGCGCGGGTGCCAGATCGGCAGGTCGCCGTACGTGAGCAGGTTCTCCCAGGCCATGACGCCGTCGGGCGCGGGGCCGGTGAGCTTCTCGCGGGAGGCGCGCGCCTTCGCGACCGGCAGGCGCAGCGCAAGGCGCTTCGCGAGCGGCAGCGCCTTCGTCACGTCGACGGAGATGATGGTGTCGATGTCGGTGGTCTGCGCGAGGTCGGTGATCATCGGCGTGATCTTGTCCCACGCGATGACGATGCGCGCGCCGTGATCGGCGAACGGCGCCTTGAGCTCGTCCTGGGTGTAGAGCGGGTTGTGCTGCACGGCGACGGCGCCGATGCGCATGATCGCCTGCGTCGCCACGATGTTCTGGGGGCAGCCGGGAAGGAGCACGGCGACGCGGTCACCGGCTTCGACACCCATCTCGACGAGGGCCGCGGCGACGCGGTGGACGTCACGGGCGAGATCGCCGTACGAGGTCACCTGCCCCATGAAGTCGATGGCGGGGCGGTCGCTGAACTTGCCTGCGGCGCGCTCGAACTGCTCGACGAGCGTCTCGGTGCCGTAGTCGAGGTGCAGCGGCACACCCGGGGCGTAGGAACCCGCCCACACCGATTCGTTCGTCATCGTTCGCCCCTCGCTCTCACGGGGTTCTCACCCCATACGTCAACCCTGCCACGCTACCCGCGTGACGAGCCTCTCAGCGACCCTCCCCGGTGTCGCGCAGATCACCTTCGCGCACCCGCCTCGGGCAACGCACTGTTGACGACGACCACCCCGTCAGGCGCAGGATGAACCCATGGCCACACCACGCATCGAGATCACCCTGGGCGACATCACGACGGAGGACGTCGACGCCGTCGTCAACGCCGCCAATTCGAGCCTGCTCGGGGGTGGCGGTGTCGACGGAGCGATCCATGCCGCAGCCGGTCCCGACCTCCTCGCGGAGTGCAGGCGGGTGCGTGCGAGCGACTACCCGGACGGCCTCCCGACGGGCCGAGCCGTCATCACGGGGGCCGGTCGGATGCCGGCGCGTCACGTCGTTCACACGGTCGGCCCGAACCGTCACGCCGGCCAGACCGACCCGGCGCTGCTCGAGTCGTGCTTCCGCGAATCGCTGCAGGTGGCCGACGAGGCAGGCTGCCGGTCCGTCGCCTTCCCCGCCATCAGCGCCGGCGTGTACGGCTGGGACGTCCACGAGGTCGCTCGCGTCGCCGTGCGTACCGTCCAGGCAGCGTCGTGCGAGAACGTCGACCTCGTCCGATTCGTCCTGTTCGACAAGCGGTCCGAGGACGCCTTCCAACTCGCCCTCGGCTGACGGGGCCGGCCTTGTCGGTTCCGCGTGATTGCATGACGGCATGGAACTCGGTGAGTGGAGTGAGCGCGTCGAACGCGTGTCGGCGGGCTACGGCGACTACTACGGCGTCGAGCGCTCGCCCGAGTGGACGCTACTCAAACTCACCGAGGAGGTCGGCGAACTCGCCCAGGCGCACCTCGCGCTGAGTGGTCAGGGGCGCAACCGCGGCAAGAGCCCGGACGAGTTGCGCACCGACCTCGAGGGCGAGGTCGCCGACGTGCTCGCCATGGTGCTCGTCTTCGCCGGGCGCGCCGGAATCGACGCGGAGGCGGCACTCGAGCGGAAGTGGCTTCCGTGGGAGCGCTTCCACGGCGAGCGGGCGGCAGGCGGCGATCCGACTCCGCCCGGCGCCATCGAGGAGCGCCAATGAGCCCCTCGCGCCGGCACACCCGCATCACGACGCCGCTCGGCGATCTGCTCCTCGTCGCGAGCGCCGACGCCGTTGTCGGCGCCTACTTCGACGGCCAGAAGTACCAGCCGGAGACCGCGTGGTTCGGCGACGACGTCACGGGCACCGGCGACGACGTCCTCACGGAGGGCTCGCGACAGCTGAGTGAGTACTTCTCCGGCGACCGCCTGACGTTCGACCTGCCGCTCGCGCCGGTGGGCACCACGTTCCAGCAGCGCGTGTGGCAGCAGTTGCTCCTCATCGAACCGGGAAGCACCTCGACGTACGGCGCCATCGCCGCAGCCCTGAGCGACGACGGTGAACTCACGCCGGGGCTCGCCCAGGGTGTGGGGCAGGCCGTGGGGCACAACCCGGTCTCCGTCGTCGTGCCGTGCCACCGCGTCGTCGGATCCGACGGTTCGCTCACCGGCTTCGCGGGTGGGCTGGAGCGCAAACGGTGGCTGCTCGCCCACGAGGAGAGCGACGAACAGCGCGCCACGCGCCTGTTCTGATCGCTCCGTCCGCCGTGTCGAACCTTTCTTTCCGCCGCGACCTCACACTTCGGCCCCGTCGCGCGACTACCCGGTGATGACGAACCAACCGCTCTTCCACGAGATCGTCGAGGCCCACTCCTCGGCGGTGCTCGCCGTGTGCGCCTCGGTCCTGGGCCCCGGCCCCGACGCCGAAGACGCGTGGCAGGAGACCTTCGTCTCGGCGCTCAGGGCCTACCCCTTCGACGGGGTAGCGAACGTCGAGGCGTGGCTCGTGCGGGTCGCCGGTCGACGCTGCATCGACGTCCTGCGTGGCCGTCGGCGAGAGCAGCCGATCGACGACGCCGACCTCCTCGGGGAGCTGGGTCGCGACCACGCTCCGGGCGCCGACGAGCTCGCGCTCCCGGACGAGGTGTGGGAGCACGTCGTGACGCTCACGCCGCGGCAACGGTTCGTCATCGTCCACCGGTACGTGGCGGGGTGGAGTTTCGGTGGGATTGCAGCCGAACTCGATTGCAGCCCGGCTGCTGCGCGACGCTGCGGCTCCGACGCCGTCGCCGCCCTGCGAGCTCGCCTCGTGCCGTCCGACACGCCCACCGAGGAGTCCCGATGACATCCACACCGGCAGAAACCGCTTTCGAGGAGCGCCTCGCGGCCTTCGCGCAAACCCATGACACCGAGAGGCTCGCCACCCGTCTCGCGGCGAGTGGCTCGGGCGACGTCGACATCGTCTGGTGCACTCACGACTCGCCCGTCGGCACCCTGCTGCTCGCCCTCGCCGACGATGCCCTGGTGCGCGTGGCGTTCGAGCGCGAAGGGTTCGACGTCGTGCTCGAGAGCCTCGGGGAGCGCGTCGGACGCCGCACCCTGCGGGCCGCAGCGCCGGCCGACGATCTGCGCCGTCAGCTCGATGAGTACTTCGCGGGCGTGCGCTCGAACTTCGAGACGCGCATCGACCTGCGCCTGTCGAGCGCACCGTTCCGGCGGGAGGTACAGAGCAAGCTCGCCGACATCCCGTACGGCACCACCGCGAGTTACGCGCAGGTGGCGACGAACGCGGGGCGCCCCAAGGCGGTGCGCGCCGTCGGTTCGGCGTGCGCCACCAACCCGCTGCCCATCGTGTTGCCGTGCCACCGCGTCGTGCGTAGCGACGGCGGCTACGGCAACTACCTCGGGGGCGAGGAAGCCAAGCGTTTTCTCCTCGACCACGAGCACGCCCACGCTCCGGCCGCAGCGTGCGGCTGAAGCCGTCAGACCCAGCGCCAAAGTCGAGACCGAGCTGTCACCTCACCCTCTTCCCACGGGCACGAGCGCGGTCGTAGCCTGTTGAAAAGCCTCGACTCGGGAGCACACGATGGACCGGACGCAGTACTGGGAACTCATCGAACAGGCACGTGACGCCGTGCCGGACGGCGACTGCGACGAGAAGGCCGACGCCTTCGTCACCGCGCTCGCCGAGCACGGCGCCGACGAGATCGCCGACGCGTGGTTGCGCCATCGCGAACTCATGCACGACGCCTATTCGTGGGACGTCTGGGGCGCCATCTCGCTCCTGCTCGGCGGGTGCAGCGACGACAGCTTCGACTACTTCCGCAGTTGGCTCATCCTCCAAGGCAGGGAGGCGTTCGACACCGTCATCGACGACCCTGATTCGCTCGTCGATCTCGTGCCCGACGGCGAGATCGACGAGAACGCCTACGAGTGCGAGGAACTCGAAGGCGCGCCCTTCGTCGCCTACGAGGAGGTCACGGGCGAACAGATGCCGCTGCATCGCGACATCCCCGACGAACCCGACCTCGGCGAGGAGTTCGACTTCGACGACGACGAGGAGATGAAGCGTCGCTACCCGCGGCTGTGGGCGCGCGTCAACGGCTGATCGCCGCGGATCAGCTCGTCGTCACGAGCCGAACCAACGTGAGGAGGCGACGGGAACCGCCCGGTTCCCGTCGCCTCCTCACGTTCTCGTTCGAGCGTCCGCCTGCCTGTAGGGCGAACGCAGCACGCCTCCGTCAGGCGCTCACGTCCTTGAGGTGATGCTCGAGGTCGTGGAGGAAGTAGACAGCCAACGTCGCCACGGTGAAGGTCGAACCGTTGTCCCGCAGGCCTCGCCGACCCCACTCATCGTCCCTGACGGCGTCCCACTGGTCGGCCGTCTGCGTCGCCTCACGGCGGTAGGCCTCGGCCACACCCTGCGGGTCGTCCTCGCCGTAGCGCGAATCGACGGCCACCGTATCCGGATCCCAGTTCGGGAACGTCGGGTCGTCCTGCGCGAGCATGAGGTCGAGGCGGCCGCGGTACAGCACGTTGATGTCACGTACGTGGCAGGCGTACTCGAGCGGTGACCACACGTCCGGAGCCGGACGACGCGGCGCGTCGAGGCGGTCGAGCACGGCCTCCCACTTGGGGATGGTCGCGCGAACGCGCTTCCCGGTCGTCTGGACGTCGAAGTCCGGCGAGAAGCCGCATTCGTCGCACCCATCGGTGACGACAGCCATCCAGCCCTTGTCGGGCGATGCGCCGTCCTCACCGTTCTGACGTGCGGATTCGGTGTCTTCGACGGGCCGCTCGGCGAGCCCGCCCTGCTGGTTTTCGTCCATGCTCGCCACCCTGCCACGACAGGCGCTCAGGTTCACGTCTTAGGCGAACCTCAGTCACGGAATGCTTTGGCGCAGTTCACCTCACGTCTGCTCTCACGTCGCTTGCCGAGCGCTTGCACGCCACAGGATCGCTCCCCGTGGGCGTCTGCGGATGCCCCTGGCCCTCGCCCCATTTCCGAACGCACCAGGAGTCTCCCGTGAGCCCGAAGCTGCTTCCCCTCGTCAACACTCGTCACGGCTCGCGCAGCTACAAGACGTGTGAGTACCGCTGCGCGAACCAGTGCGACGCCCCGACGCCGAACACGTCGGAGAACGAGGAGTTCGCGACGCTCGCCCGTCGCGCCATCGCTCGCCGCTCGGTGCTCAAAGCCACGGCCGGAACGATGGTTCTCGGCGGCCTCGCGGCCTCGCCGGCCGCAGCAGGCGGCAAGGGGCACGGCCACGGCCATGGCCACCGCGGTCCGAAGAAGGTCGGAACGACGGAGTTCACCTCCGTCGCGCCCAACCGCAAGGACGACGTCGTCAACGCTCCCGAGTTCACGCACGACGTCGTCATCCGCTGGGGTGACCCGGTGACGGCACGCGCGCCCAGGTTCAACGCCTACAAGCAGACGCCGGAGGCTCAGGCCCAGCAGTTCGGCTACAACAATGACTACGTCGGTCTCATCCCGCTCGACGGCCGCCGCGCTCTGCTGTCGGTCAACCACGAGTACACCGACCCGGAGCTCATGTTCCCCGCAGGCATGGACGAGCTGACGAAGAAGAAGGTGGAGATGGCTGCCCACGGCCTCGCCGTCGTCGCCATCGAGAAGGGCCGCAAGAAGGGTTCGTGGCACACGGTCGACCCGCGCCGCTCGCGCTACAACCGCCGCGTCACGGCGTCCACGCCGCACCAGGTCGACGGCCCCGCCGCAGGCCACCCGATGCTGCGCACGAAGGCCGACCCGCGCGGCCGCACGATCCTCGGAACGTTCGCCAACTGCTCCGGTGGCACGACGCCGTGGGGTACGACCCTGCACGGTGAGGAGAACTTCCACGGCTACTTCGACGCCTCCGGTTCGCTCGGCTCGACGCAGTCCGCTGCGTACGCGCGCTACGGCATCAACGGCAAGGGCAAGGGCTGGAAGGACGTCGACGAGCGCTTCGACCTGACGAAGGCCCCGAACGAGCCGAACCGCTTCGGCTGGGTCGTCGAACTCGACCCGCTCGACCCGAGCGCGCCGCCGGTCAAGCACACGATGCTGGGGCGCCTCAAGCACGAGGGCTGCAACGTCACGATCGCCGAGGACGGCCGCGTCGTCGCCTACACCGGTGACGACGAGAAGGGCGAGTACATCTACAAGTTCGTCTCGCGCGACCGCTACCGCCGCGACCGTTCGCCGCACTCGCGCCGCCACAACAAGGCGCTGCTGTCGGCCGGCACCCTCTACGTCGGTAAGTTCACCGGTGACGGCACCGCTGACGGCCTCCACGACGGCACCGGCACCTGGATCCCGCTCACGAGCGACCGAAAGTCCTACGTGCCGGGCATGAGCGTCGCCGAGGTGCTCATCCACACGCGCGTCGCGGCCGACAAGGTGGGCCCGACGAAGATGGACCGCCCCGAGGACATCGAGCCGAACCCGGTCAACGGCAAGGTCTACTGCGCGCTGACGAACAACTCCGACCGTGGCAAGAAGTTCACGACGGACGAGGCGAACCCGCTCGGCACGTCGATGGTGCGCGAGTCGCTCGGTGCGCCGCTGACGGCGAAGTCGGGCAATCGCAACGGCTACGTCCTCGAAATCACCGAGAAGGGCCGCAAGACGGCGACGTCGTTCACGTGGGATCTCATGCTCATCTGCGGCGACCCGGCCGCGCAGGAGACCTACTTCGCGGGCTTCCCGAAGGAGCAGGTCAGCCCGATCTCGTGCCCGGACAACGTCGCCTTCGACGCCGAGGGCAACCTGTGGATCTCCACGGACGGCAACGTCCTCGGCTCGAACGACGGCCTCTTCCGGGTGCCCACCGAGGGCCCGGAGCGCGGACGCGTGCAGCAGTTCCTCACCGTGCCCTTCGGCGCCGAGACCTGCGGCCCGCTCGTCTCCCCCGACCAGCTGTCGGTCTTCACCGCCGTGCAGCACCCCGGTGAGACGGACGACGCCACGTTCGAGAAGCCCACGAGCACGTGGCCGCACACGGACGCCTTCCCGCGCCCGTCGGTCATCGTCTCGTACGCCAAGTGACGCAACCGATCGTCTGAGCGAGCGGCCCGAGCGCGCACGGTGCGCGTCGGGCCGCTCGTTCGTGTCCGCGCCCGCGCGCCAGCATGGACGTTCTACGCTGACCCACGATGCCCGACGACGCCCGCCCCGCCCACCGCCATCCACGCGCGGTGACTCTCGTGGCGCTCGGTGGGGCGCTCGGCGCGGTGGCCCGCTTCGGCGTCGCCGAGGCGCTGCCCCACGCCTACGGTGACGTTGCGTGGGCTACGTTCGTCGTCAACATCGCGGGTGCCTTCGTGCTCGGTTGTCTGCTCGAAGCGCTGACCCGCAGCGGACCCGACACCGGAGCACGCCGCTCCGTACGCCTCGTCCTCGGCACCGGGTTCTGTGGTGCCTTCACGACGTACAGCACCTTCGCGCACGACATCGTGACCCTCGACAGGGGCTTCGGCGTCGGGGTGGGCTGGGCCGCGCTCCACGTGACGTGCGGTCTTGTCGCCGCCGCTTTCGGCGCCGTCGTCGGCGCTGCCGCCACCTCGAGGCGGCGGGCATGACGGCGCTTCTCGTCGCCATCGGCGGCGCCCTCGGCGCGGTGCTGCGTTCGGTTACCGACGGCGAGATCAAGCTGCGCTCCCGCCGCACCTGGCCGATCGCCACGCTGTGCATCAACGTGGTCGGCTCGTTCGTGCTCGGCCTCGTCGCGGCACTGAACACGAGCGCTACGGTGACCGCCTTCGTCGTCACAGGGGTGTGCGGCGGGTTCACGACGTTCTCGACGGCCAGCGTCGAAGCGATCGGCTTGGTGCGCGAGCGCCGCGGCGTGACGGCTCTGGCCTACGTCCTCGCGTCAGTGCTCGTCTGCGTCTCTGCGGTTCTCGTCGGCATGGCGCTCGGGCGCGCGCTGGTCTGAGCGCGGACGCTCGTTGGGGAACCAGGCCTCGACGGTGAGGCCGTCCGGGCTCGAATCGAACGTGAGGCGCCCGCCGACGGATTCCATGAGGGCCGTCGTGATGGCCAGACCGAGCCCCGAACTCGTCGCGCTCGTGCGGTCGCGGTTACCGAATCTCTTTCCAGGAGAGGCGGCCACGGCTTCGGGCAGGCCCGGACCGTTGTCCTCCACCCGCACCACGACTCCACCGTCTCGCACGTCGACCGTGACACCGACGTTGGTGCCCGCCGGCGTGTGCCGCCGAGCATTGGCGACGAGGTTCGTCACGACGCGACGCACGCTCGCCTCGTCACCGACGACGACGGCGGGCTCGTCACCGGCGTGGAACGCCCACCGGTGTTCCGGCGCGAGCAGCGTGGCGTCGGAGAGTGCTTCGAGGGCGATGAACGTGACGTCGACCTCCGCGTCGTCCAGTTGACGCTCGTCCTCGACGCGCGCAAGCACGAGCAGATCGTCGACGAGCCGGCCCATGCGCCGCCCCTCGCGTTCGATGCGCTCGAGCGACGGACGCAGCTGGTTGCCCTCCGGGGCGAGCGCCGTGATGGCCGCGAAGAGTTCATCGGCCTCGGCCGGAGTGAGTTTCTCGCCGGGCTCCAGGCGCGCAGGCCACACGTGCGACATGTAGGCGTAGTAGTCGTCGACGATCGAACCCGACAGTTCCGCGTGCGAGCGGACGACGGCGATGGGCGTCCGGAGTTCGTGACTGACGTCCGCAAGGAAGGCGCGCCGGGTGGCCTCCCCCTCGTCGCGCCGTCGCAGAGCCTCCTCGACCTGCTCAAGGAGGTTGTTGACCGAGCGAGCAACCGCATCGACCTCCTCGACACTCGATTCCCCCTCGGGGACGCGTCGGCGCACGGCGTCCGTCACCGAGCCGACCGGTGTGGCCGCGATGTCCGACGTCGTGGCCGCGATCTCCCGCAGGGGCCGCGTGAGCCGACGCGTTCCGAGGGCTCCGACGCCGGCGGCCAGGAGGCCCGCGAGAAGCCACACGACCCCTTCGAGGAGTCCCAGCTTGGCGAGGTCACGCTCGGTCGTCTCGTCGGAGGTCGCGACGAGAACCCGCCGTTCGGGTGTTACGGCGACCAGCACGCGCATCTCGTCCCGGTCGGGGAACGTGACCGAGTGAAGCCCCGGCGGCCCCTGCACGAGACGCCCGAGTTCGTCGCGATCGGCCGCAGTGACCGTGCGGTCCTCACCGACGGCCGCGATGTCGACGTCGTCGCCGGTCTGCCACAACGCGAGGCTTCCGCCCGGCAGTTCGGACGCGAGTTCTTGCACGCTCGCCTGGGGATGGGACACCGCCGTACGCAACTGCCTGTCCATGGAGTCGTGCATGACCGTGCGGGTGACGAGTACGGACACGCTGGTGCCGACAGCCGTCACGAAGAGCACCAGAAGGACGATCAGCGTGACGATGCGACGCTCGAGGGTGCGCGGCAAGAAGCTGCGCAGTGCTCTCATGCGCCTGGGCGCATCGTGTACCCGATGCCCCGCACGGTGCGGATGAGCGGGAGCCCGTCGGCATCGATCTTCTTGCGCAGATACGAGATGTAGAGCTCGACGACGTGCTCGCCGCCGGCGAAGTCCTCACCCCAGACGGCCGAGAGCAGCTCTTGCTTCGAGCACACCCGACGGGCGTTCTCCGCGAGGTGCCGGGCGAGCGCGAACTCCGTGGCGGTGAGCTTGATGGGCACGCCCGCACGCTCCACCTCGAAGGTGGAGGTGTTGATGACGAGGTCGTCGACGGCGAGGTGATCACCCTGCGCCGCTGCGGTGAGGCCGCGACGGCGCACGAGGGCCTCGGCTCGCACAATGACCTCTTCGAGGCTGAAGGGCTTCGTCAGGTAGTCGTCACCACCCTGGCGGATGCCGGCAACGCGATCGTCGACGCCGTCCCGCGCCGTGAGGAAGATGACGCCGACCTCGGGGTTCAGCGCACGCAGCCGAGCGAGCACCTCGAAGCCGTCGATGTCGGGAAGACCGATGTCGAGGACGACGACATCGGGTTCGCTGATGCGGCACTTGGCGACGGCCACTTCCCCGGTGGGCGCCGACTCGGCGTCCCACCCCTGGAAGCGGAAACCTGCAGTGAGGGAGTCGACGAGCCCGGGCTCGTCGTCGACGACGAGGACACGCAGTGCTCGGCCACCCGTGTGGGGAGGCGTTTTCGGTGCGCTCATGCGTCCACAGTAGGGCGTCGCCCACCGCGCGAGGCCACCCTTGGCCGCGGCAGGTCGCATGAGAAGAAATTCTGAAAAAGTAGTTGTACGTTCAATGACGTGCCCGGGGTCGTGCTCCCGTTCCCCCCTTTGTGTGATGCGCCCCGGGCACACTCACTCTTCGCAGCGCGGCTGCGCACTGCAGGCTCGGTGTCCACAAGCAGCGCGGGAATCGCGCTCTTCGATCGGCTCGAGCGGGCCCTTCCACAGGCCGCACCACGCGACCCTTTCGTGGTTGGTCAGTTCGGGCCACGCTCCTTTTCATGGACCCGAGAACCGAGACCTCCCGCCTCGTCCTGGTGAGCAGCGACCCGGATGAACTCCGCACCAGCCCAGCGCTCCCGGACGCACGCCACGCCACCTCAGCTTGTCTGGACGACGACCTCGACTGGCACGCCCTGCTGCTCGCGGCGGGCATCAGCCAGGAGCGAGGCGACCCCCGCGAATGGCGCGCTGCGCCCCGACGGGCCGGGCTCGCCTCCTCAGTCATCGACGCGATCATGACGCCCCGCGTCACCTCCGTCACGGTCGAGAACGCCGTCACGAGGTTCGTCGACCGCTTCGGTGACGGCGACCTCGATGTCCTCCGGGGCGCGATGGACGAGCTCGGGGCCGAGCGGTGGCGCACTGAGGTTCTGACGAGCCATCGGGTCGTGCCGCGCAAGGACGCCCCGTACAAGGCCGACGTCGTAGCCGAGGCTGCCGAGGTGCTGCGCCACTACGACGTGTGGGCCGCCGACCACCTCGTCGAACGCGCTCGGGACGAGCTGCTGCGCGGAGCGTGGTGTGCCGTCACCGGCCAGTCGAGCGGCTTCACCTGGCGGCATCTGCTGCTGGCCGCGGGCTTGGACGATCCCCTCGTCTGCCCGCTCACGCGGCGGTTCGTCCGGCGTCACCTCGGACGGCGTGCGGCCGCCGCACCGGAGACGGAGCTCCTTGCGGTCATGACGCGGGCCGCCTGCCTGCTCGGCGTCGACACGCTGAAACTCGACCACCAACTCTGGCGCGCTGCGCTCACGCCTCCGCCCCACCGTGGCGTGAGCCAGGTCGGGGCGGGGAGCGACGGCGTCAGCCGCCAGGAGACATCAGACGGTGCGACGCAGGCGAGCGACGACGGCGCCGATGCCGGCGACGAGCAGGAGGCCGAGGCCCGCGAGGCCAGTGACGGCCTGCTCGTTCCTCATCCCGTCGGTCTCGACCTTGGGGCCGGTGGTCGAGGTGCTGGAGGATGACGGGTTACCGCCACCGCTCGTGCTCGTACCGTCCGTCGGGGACGCCGTCGGCTCGTCCGTGGTGGACGGGTCGCTCGGCTCGCTCGTGCTCGAGGGGTCGCTCGGCTCGCTCGTCGGGTCCGTGGGTCCCGTGGTCGGGTCCGTCGGCTCGGTGGTCGGGCCGGTCGGGGTCGTCGTCGGCGCACCACCCTCGATCGTGACGGGGAAGCCGCCGCTCGTGCCGGTCGGCGCAGCCTTGAAGGTGACGAGGGCATCACCCGAGGCGTCGGCCGGCACCGTGAACTTCACCGAAGCCGTGCCGTGGTTGGCCGGGTAGGGCGGTGTCGTGGACGAGCTCGTCGTGATGGGGAACGTGCCCACGGACGTGCCGTCGACGAAGACCTCGACGCTCTTGTTGGCGGGCGCGCCCTTGCTGGTCATGTCGAAGCCGGAGACGGTGAACGACGCCTCCTTGCCCGCGGTGAGCTTCGTCGGCTGGTCCACCACGGAGAGCGACTGCTTGGCGTAGCTCGGCGAGAGCGGGCTCGCGGCCTTGAGCCACTCGACGAACAGACCCTGGTCGATGAGGCCGGAATCGCTCACGGCTCCGCCCTCCTTGAGGGCGGTGAAGTTGTCGCCACCGGTGATGAGGAAGGAGTTGGACGCCACCGTGTAGCTCGTGGACTCGTCCAGCGGCTTGCCGTCGACGAGCACGGAAGTGATGCGCTCACCGGCGGGCTTGTTCTCGTCGAACGTGTACGTCACGTTCTTCGACAGGCCGAGCTTGAGGAACGGGCGCGAGCTGCCCTCCGGCTGCCACTGCTGCTCGAGAATCTTGACGAGCGTTGCGCCCGTGACCTCACGGGTTGCAACGGTGTTGTTGAACGGCATGACGGCGGCGGCCTGCGCGAAGGTGAGGTTGCCGGACGCGTCGGGCACGAGGTCGGCGCGCACGCCGCCGGGGTTCATGAGGCCGATCTCGACGCTGCCGGTGCGGCCCGGCTTGTTGAGCGAGTCGACGTAACTCTGCGCGATGAGGTTCGACAGGTTCGACTCGGCCAGACGGTCGTCGCGGCTACCGTCCGCCTTGAGCGCCGAGGTGATCGGACCGCTGCTCTGGGCGACGACCTGCTTACCGATCTCCTCGGCACGGGCGTTGGCGGAGTCGACGACAGCGGCAGCCGCCGTGTACGCGGGCAGCGAGGTGCACGCGTCGCTCGGTGCACTCACCGGGCGGTTCGTCACCTTGTACTGCGTCACCTTGCCGCTCGCCTTGTCGTAGCCGAGCTGCAGGACGCCGAGGTACTTCGCGTAGAAATCGGTCTGGATGATCGGGCGCGTTCCTTCACCGCCGGGAACGGGCGCGTCCCAGCTGTAGAGCTGGTGGGTGTGACCGGTGAAGATGGCCGAGACATCGCCGCTCGTCTTCGTCACGATGTTGTTGAACACAGGGCTCGCGGCCTGCATCGACGACAGGGTCGCCTCGCCGCCCTCCGGCGCACCTTCGTGGTACTCGGCGACGACGACGTCGGCCTCACCGTTCGCGGCGTTCCCGTCCTTGAGCGTGGCAGCCACGCGGTTGACGGCAGCCACCGGATCGCCGAAGGTCAGGCCGGCCACGCCGTCACCGGCCACCATGTTCGGCGTGTCCGTCGTGACAGCACCGACAACGGCCACCTTGACGCCGTTGACATCGAGCACCTTGTACTCGGGCAGAGCGGGTGTCGTGGTGCCGCCCTTGTAGACGTTGGCGCCGAGGTAGGTCCAGCTCGCGCGCGAACTGACCCGGCCCGTGAGGTCGTCGAAGCCCTTGTCGAACTCGTGGTTGCCCACCGAGCTGGCCTCGAGACCGAGAGCGTTGAGGAAGTCGATCGAGGGGTTGTCCTGCTGCGAGGCCGACTCGAACGGCGTGCCACCGACGTTGTCGCCCGCGGAGATGAACGACGCGTCCGGGTACTCGGCCTTCGCCGACGCCACGGTGCAAGCGAAGTCCTTGGTGAAGTGGCCGTGGAAGTCGTTGGTACCCAGGAGCGTCAGAGGCGTGAGGTCGCCGTCGAGGGAGTCGACAGGCGCAGCGGCGAGCGCGGAGGGGGCGAACGTGCCGGCGCACGCGAGGGCGAGGACGCCGGTGAATGCGGATCGGCGCACGAGGGAGCTCGACATGGTTGGGGGTGTCCTTCGGATTCGGCTGCGCCGCAGGCGCGGGGAGGGTGCCCGACCATCTTGCGGGAAGTTTCGGCCCTCGAATCCGTTTGCGAGGCGATCGGCATCGAATCGTCATCTGACGTTCATTCAGGACTGGCGGAATAGTTGAACCTTCAACTACATTGAAGGAAGCGCCAACACTTCACGGCCACCGAGGAGGCCCCCAATGCCCGCAGTCACCGCAGACACGCTCGCGCTGCCGCACCTGCCCGAGGCGAGCCCGCAGGCCGTCGAGCGCTCCGTGCGCCGCCAGATCACCGGGCCGAAGGGCTTCGAGGGTGAGGGTTTTCCCGTCACCCGTGCCTTCGCCGGCCTGACCCACGCCGAGCTCGACCCGTTCGTCCACATGGACGAGATGGGCGCGGTCAACTACGCGCCGGGCGAGCCGCGCGGCACCGACTGGCACCCGCACCGCGGCTTCGAGACGGTCACCTACATCATGGACGGCCGCTTCCAGCACCAGGACAGCCACGGCGGTGGCGGCATGATCGAGAACGGCGCCACGCAGTGGATGACCGCTGGTTCGGGCGTGCTTCACATCGAGACGCCCCCTGCTGAGCTCGTCGTTTCCGGCGGCTTCTTCCACGGCGTCCAGCTCTGGGTCAACCTGCCCAGGGCCGAGAAGTGGGCCGACCCGCGCTACCAGAACCTCGAGGGCGGCGACTCGGAGCTCATCACGACGCACGACGGCGGCGCTCTCATCCGCATCATCGCCGGCTCCATCGGCGGCCACAGCGGTCCGGGTTCGACCCGCACGCCCATCACGATGGCGCACGCGTCCATCGCCGCCGGCGCCCGCGCCGACATTCCGTGGGACGCGTCCTACAACGGTCTCGTCTTCGTCTTCTCCGGTTCGGGGTCGATCGGCCGCGACCGTCGCCCGATCAAGGCCGGCCAGACGATCGTCACCGGCCCGGGCGACCTGCTGACGCTGACGGCCGACGATCGTCAGGACGTCGAGACCCCGTCGCTCGAGGTGCTCCTCATCGGCGGACGCCCGCTGCGCGAGCCCGTCGTGCAGTACGGCCCGTTCGTCATGAACACCAAGGCCGAGGTCATCGAGGCGTTCGAGGACTTCCAGCGCGGCCGCCTCGGCCACGTGCCCGCCGACGGCATCCGCCCCTACCGCGCGAGCGCGTCGGAGATCGCGGAGGCCAAGGAGAAGCGTCTGCGCGAAGCCGTGGCGTCGATGCCGCACGGCGGTGACATCAGCGAAGGGTGAGTCGGCAGGAGGTCTGCCGACGCCCGACGTTCGGCCCGGTGCGCGCGCTTCAGTTCGCGCACCGGGCCGTCCACGTGCCTGTGGCATCCGTGGAGTGCCCGTGCGTTGTCGGGGCCGGGCGTTACCCTCACCGACATGACGACGAAGATCGCCCTGGTCACAGGAGCCTCTGCCGGTATCGGTGAGGCCATCGCACGCGCCCTGCTCGACGAAGGGTGGACGGTGTACGCCGCAGCACGCCGCGTCGATCGCATGGCGGGCCTCGCCGACCGCGGCGCTCACGTTCTCGGCATGGACGTCACGGACGACGCGTCAATGACCGCGGGTGTTCAGCGCATCCTGGACGAGTGCGGACGCATCGATGCCCTCGTCAACAACGCCGGCTACGGCTCGTACGGCGCCCTCGAGGAGGTGCCGATGGACGAGGCCCGCCGCCAGTTCGAGGTCAACGTCTTCGGCCTCGCACGCCTGACGCAGCTCGTCACACCGACGATGCGCGCCCAGCACAGCGGACGCATCGTCAACATCTCGTCGATGGCCGCCCACATCTACGAACCGCTCGGTTCCTGGTACCACGCGACGAAGTTCGCCGTGAACGGCCTGTCCGATTCCCTGCGCCTCGAACTCAAACCGTTCGGCATCGACGTCGTCACGGTGCAGCCCGGCGGCATCAAGTCCGAGTGGGCCGGCATCTCCGCCGACTCGCTCGAGCAGCGCAGTGGCCACGGGCCCTACGCGACGCAGGCCCGCACCCTCGCGACGATGCTGCGCGGCAGCGACGCGAACTCCTCCGAACCCGAGGTCGTCGCGCGCGCCGTCGTCGCGGCGTGCACGGCGAAACGACCGCGCAGCAAGTACACGATCGGCATGGGAGCCAAGCCCCTCGTCGCCGCACGCCGCGTCCTGCCGGACCGCGCCATGGACGCCCTGCTCAGCGCCGCCTTCGACCAGGCACCCAAGCTCGTCGAGCGTCGCGCGAAGCGGGACGCCTCGTGATGCGCCCACTCGCCGGCTCCTCCGGCTTCCTCCGACGCCCGACCGGCCGGCTCTACGCCGCGGCCTCAGCCCTGACGAGCGGAGCCACCGCCGTCGGCAACGACCGCGTACACGCCGCGACGAAGTACGCCGTCGCGCCCCTACTCATGCTCGACCTGGCTGCGCAGCCGGGCGCTTTCAGCCCCGACCGCCGCACCGCGACGGCAACCCTGCTCACCGCCCTCGCAGGCTCCGCCCTCGGCGATCACTTCATGCTCGCCGAGTCCCGCTCCACCGGCACGACGGCCCGGGCTCACCTGCGGCGTGGCGCGTCGGCGTTCGCAGTGCAGCAGCTCGGCCTCATGACGGTGCTCGCTCGCGCCGGCTACCGCTTCCGCCGCGAGGCGAGCGTCGCAGCGGGCGCCACGCTGGCCGCCCTCGCCGTCGTCGACGGCCTTGCGGCACGTCGCGACGGCGCCGGCAGCACACCCGACCCCGTCGTCGCTGGGTACGGCGTCCTGCTCGCCTCGATGGCGGCTCTGACGCAGGGGGCACCGGCGGGCACCGGCCCCTTCGCGGCGATCCGCATCGGGGGCCCACTGTTCCTCGTCTCCGACGCGATCATCGTGGCGCGGCAGGTGTTGCCCGAGGGGCGTGGCCGCGACGTCGCAGACGGCATCGTCATGTCCACCTACACGGCAGCCCTGGGCCTCCTCGTCGACGGCACGGCACGCCTGCGGTAATGCTCGCAGTAGGCCCGTCGGCCGTAGGCTGACGGCATGGCCCTTCAGATCGACTATTTCGCCGCCGCGACCGACGAGGAGGCCGCTCGCACGGTCGATCTCGAATCCGGCCTGCGCTCCCTCCCCTTCGACGACGAGTCCGATTCCGCTGCACCCGAGTACGACGTCGTCGCGAGTCAGGACGTCGACCCGGGCCTCGCGCTCGGCTACCTCAACGAGCTGCTCACGGGAGTCCCCGTCGAGGAGTTCCTCGACTCGGGCTGGCCCGCACCGGTGGCCGTCAGCGCCGACGAACAAAAGTTCGTTCTCCAGGTCGATCCGGGGTTCGTGGCGCTCATGTCGACGCGCGAGGCTCCGTTCGACGGGCTGGCCGCCCAGTGGGCCGCCGTCGAAGCACCCGAGGACGCCGACGAGTGGAACCCTCGCCCGCTCGATCTCGCCGACTTCCTCGCCGAGTTCGTCGCCCTGACGCTGCGCGCGCAAGACGAGGGCAAGCACATCTACTGCTGGCTCTGGCCCTGATCCCCCACCCGAGGACCACACCCGACGATCCTCGGCACTCGAGCGACACCGGCTTCGGGTAGACCCTTGACCAAGATGTCAAACACGCTTTACTGTAAAGGAACCTTCACAGTAAAGCGTCTTTGACATTGCAAAAGGGAGCCATCATGACCACGCAGAGCACCTGGGGCACCACACGTTCGGGCCGCTCGCCCTGGCCGGGCGCCATCGGAATCGGCGTTGCGGTGGCCGTCGTCCTCGGCCTCGCCGCCTGGGCGTTCGCCAGCGGCACCAACGGTGTCGTTTACGGCATCGTTCTCGCCGCCGCGTCCTTCATGCCGGGTCTCGCACTCGGGTGGATCCTCGTCGTCGACCGGCGCACCGTGAAGGGCGCGGTGCGCAACCCGGAGGAGTCGATCGAAGCGCAGTGGTACGACAGGGCCACGCGCGGCACCTTCCACGACCTGCTCGTCGTCATGGGTCTCACCGCGATGGCACTGAGCGTCGTGCCGCAGTGGCGCGACGGACTCACCGCGTCGGACGCCCTCGTCGCCTGCATGGTCTTCGCCGCTGCGGACGTGAGCGCGCGCTACCTGCTCACCAAGCGACGCGAGAGCTGACATGGAGAACAACCTTCCCGCGCTGCGCGCCGAGCGCGGATGGTCGCAACAGCGGCTGGCCGACGAGCTCGGCGTCTCGCGGCAGACCGTCATCTCGATCGAGAAGGGGCGTTACGACGCCTCGCTCCCCCTGGCCTTCAGCCTCGCGCGCGTCTTCGCGTGCCGCATCGAGGACATCTTCACGCCCGAGGGCTAGAGCTCGGCGAGCCCCAGCGTCTCGTAAGCGTGCCAGGCCGGCTCCTCGTACGGGTGCGCCGCCAGGACGGCGTCGACGACGCGGCGAGCGTCAGGCCGAGGCACGACCATCTCGACGCGCATCTCGTCGACGACCTCGGGCTCACCGACCCGACCGATCGTCGGGCGGGCCCCGACCTGGGGCTCGAATCGCCCTTCACCTGCCGCGCTGAACGAGCAGGCCCGGTAGTTACCGATCGCCCCGGCGCCGGCACGGGCCGCCGCCCGTCGAACACGGTCGGCAGCCTCCCGCGGCACGAACACCACGACGACGACCAACCCGCCCGAACGCGAACGATCCTGACGGGCCGGAGCGGCAACGGTGCCCACCTGGCGCGACTCAGCGGACTCGTCGCCCACCATTCCGAGGTAGGCGAGCGCCGTCCGCACGAACCTCGACGCCATCAGCCGAAGAGGACGGCGACGTCGTCCCACTGCCCACGCGGGACCTTCTTGAGTTCCTTGGTGGCCTCGTCCATCGGCACCGTCTCGATGCCGATTCCCTTGAGCGCCACCATCTGCCCCCACTTGCGCTGCATCACCGCGTCGATGGCGGCGTGCCCGAACCGGGTGGCGAGCACACGGTCGTACGCCGTCGGTACACCGCCGCGCTGCAGATGGCCGAGCGTCGCAGCGCGCGTCTCGATGCCGGTCTTCGCCTCGATGAGCGGCGCGAGCGCCTCGCCGATACCACCCAGACGCGGACGCCCGGCGGCATCGAGGCCGCGCTCGGCGACGATGTTCTCCGACTCGCCGCGGTCGTTCTTGAGCTGGAAACCCTCGGAGACGACGACGACAGGCGCGCGACCGCGGGCCTGAGTCAGGCGCACCCACTCGGCGATCTGCTCGAGCGTCACCGACACCTCGGGGATGAGGATGGCGTGCGCGCCACTCGCGATACCGGCGTGCAGCGCGATCCAGCCGACGTGACGGCCCATGACCTCCACGACCATGCAGCGGTGGTGCGCCTCGGTGGTCGTGCGCAGACGGTCGATCGACTCCGTGGCGATCGAGACCGCCGTGTCGAAACCGAAGGTGTAGTCCGTGCCGGTCAGGTCGTTGTCGATGGTCTTCGGGACGCCGACGATGGGGAGCCCGTCGATCGCGAGCCGCGCGGCGCCCGAGAGCGTGCCCTCGCCGCCGATGGCGATAACGGCCTCGATGCCGTGGCGATCCATGACCTCACGGATCGCCTTCGGCCCGCCCACGCCGTCGATGCCGTTGTAGGGGTGCGTGCGGGAGGTGCCGAGAATCGTGCCGCCCTCCTTGGAGAGCCCTCGCACCCGCCGACGCGGCAGCGGCGAGATGTCGTCGACGATGAGCCCGCGCCAACCGTCCCGGATACCGACGAACTCCTGCTCGTAGATCTTGTCGCCCTTCATCACGGCGCCGCGGATGACGGCGTTGAGTCCGGGGCAGTCGCCCCCGCTGGTGAGAATGCCGATGCTCATGCTTCCAGTCTCACGCATTCGTCCCGGCGGGACGAATGGAGGCGCCGGCGTCTCTCCCACCGGACGCCCCGCCCAGCCACCGGCTGGCGCAGTGATTCGGCTCACCGGTGCGGCTCATGTCACCTCCAGGTCATTTGGAGGTAGGACAATGCGCCTCATGACGAGCGATTCACCCGAAAGTACGCTGCTGCGGGCCGACCGGGCGCCCGCGCCACGAACGCTCGTCGACATCCTGCGCGAGACGGTGGCCGCCAACCCGGATGCGCCGGCGGTGGACAACGGCGTCGACGTCATGACGTACGCCGAGTTCGCCGACGCCGCAGAGCAGTTCGCCGACGCCCTACACGAGATGGGTATCGGCTCCGGCGAACGCATCGGCATCCGCATCCCGTCCGGAACGCTCGACCTCTACGTCGCGATCGCCGGCACCCTCGTCGCTGGATGCGCCTACGTCCCGGTCGATTTCGACGATCCTGACGAGCGCGCCGACACCGTCTTCGGTGAGGCCGACGTCGCCGCCATCGCGGGCAAGGACCTCGTCATCAGCCCCCGCGAACACGAGCACGCGGACGACGGCGACACCACCCACACCGGCGACCCGGGCCTCACCGACGACGCATGGATCATCTTTACGTCGGGTTCCACGGGCAAGCCCAAGGGCGTCGCCGTGACGCACCGCAACGCCGCGGCCTTCGTCGACGCCGAAGCGAACCTCTTCCTCCAGGACGCCCCCATCGGCCCGGGCGACCGCGTCATGGCCGGCCTGTCGGTGGCGTTCGACGCGAGCTGCGAGGAGATCTGGCTCGCGTGGCGTCACGGGGCCTGCCTCGTGCCCGCGCCGCGCAGCCTCGTGAAGTCCGGCATGGATCTCGGCCCGTGGCTGAGCGCCAACGACATCACCGTCATCTCGACCGTGCCGACGCTCGTCGCGCTCTGGCCGCACGAGGCGCTGGCCGAAGTGCGCCTGCTCATTCTCGGTGGAGAGGCCTGCCCGCCCGAGATCGGCGCGCGCCTGGCGAACGAGCGACGCGAGGTGTGGAACACCTACGGCCCCACCGAGGCCACCGTCGTCGCGTGTGCCGCGCAGCTGACGGGCGAGCCGCCCGTGCGCATCGGCCTGCCGCTCGACGGCTGGGATCTCGCCGTCGTCGACGGCGAGGGCAACCCCGTGCCCGAGGGCGAACCCGGCGAGCTCATCATCGGCGGCGTCGGCCTCGCCCGCTACCTCGACCCGGCCAAGGATGCAGAGAAGTACGCCCCCATGCCGACGCTCGGCTGGGAGCGCGCCTACCGCAGCGGCGACATCGTCGTGAACGACCCACAGGGCCTCGTCTTCAACGGCCGCGCCGACGACCAGATCAAGCTCGGCGGCCGGCGCATCGAGCTCGGCGAGATCGACTCGAACCTCCTCCAGCTTCCCGGCGTGAGCGGCGCAGCCGCTGCAGTGCGTACCTCCCAGACCGGCAACAAGCTTCTCGTCGGCTACCTCACCGTCGAGGACGGTTTCGACCGCAAGGCCGCCACCGCTCATCTGCGCGAGACCATGCCCGCCGCGCTCGTGCCTCAACTCGCGGTCGTCGACACGCTGCCGACGCGCACCTCCGGCAAGATCGACCGCGACGCCCTGCCGTGGCCGCTCGAGATGGCCTCCGACGACGAGGACGGCGCCTTCACCGGCACCGCGGCCCGCCTTCGCGAGCTCTACACCGCCATCCTCGGCGCACCGCCAGCCTCCCCCGAGGACAACTTCTTCGACCTTGGCGGCGGTTCGCTCAGCGCCGCCCAACTCGTCACCCGCGTCCGCGAGACGCACCCCGAGTTCACGGTCGCCGACGTCTACGAGAACGAGTCGATCGCCGAGCTCGCCGCCGCGATCGACGCGATGGATTCGCCGACCACGCGCCTCAACGACGACGTGGTCCGGGTGCGACGCAGTACCCAGACGATGCAGGTGGTCGCCTCCCTCGCCGTCCGGCAGTTCTCCGCGCTGCGGTGGCTGACGTGGCTCGGAGCGGGCGCGAACCTCGCCCACGCCGTCGGACTCGCGTGGATTCCGACGCTCGACTGGTTCTGGATCGCCCTCGGCTGGGTGCTCTTCGTCGCGCCGCCGGGACGCATGATCCTCGCCGCGCTCGCCGCCCGCGTCATCCTGCGGGGCGTGCAGCCCGGCGCCTACACCCGTGGTGGACGCACCCACCTGCGCGTCTGGCTCGCCGAGCGTCTGGCCGACGAACTCGGGGCGACGACGCTCGCGGGCGCTCCCCTCGTCAAGTTCTACGCACGACTGCTCGGCTGCGACATCCGCAAACACGTCGACCTGCACAGCCTGCCTCCGGTCACCGGCCTGCTCACGCTCGGCAAGGGCTGCTCGGTCGAGCCCGAGGTGGAACTGCGCGGGCACTGGATCGACGGCGACGTCTTCCACCTCGGGCGCATCGAGGTGGGCGCGAACGCCCGGGTCGGCACCCGCTCGACGCTCCTGCCGGGCGCACGCATCGGCAAGCGTGCCGAGGTGGCCCCCGGTTCTGGCGTCTTCGGCGACGTCCACGCCGGTGAACTGTGGTCGGGAGCGCCGGCCGTCCACATCGGCGAGGCACGCGGCCCGTGGGAGGACGAGGCGCCGCCGAACAAGCCGATCTGGCTCGGCGCTTACGCCGCCTCCGGTATCGCAGCCTCCCTCGTGCCCGCCGTCGGGGCCGCAGTCGGCATCGCCGTCTGCTGGCCCTGGCTGAAGGACGCCGACTCGGTCGCCGACCTCGCTCGCATCACCGCGATCGGCGTCGTGCCCGCCACCCTCGTCGGATTCGTCACGACGGCCCTCGTCATCCTGGGCGCCGTGCGCCTGCTCGGCCACGGTCTGCGCGAGGGCTACCACCCGATCCACGGCGGCCAGGGCTGGCGCGCGTGGACGACGATCCGCCTCCTCGACGAGGCCCGCACCTGGCTCTTCCCGCTCTACTCGAGCACCCTCACGCCCGTCTGGCTGCGTGCGCTCGGCGCCCGCATCGGCAAGGAGGTCGAGGCCTCGACCGTGCTCATGCTCCCGAAGATGGCCGACATCGGCGCCGGGTCGTTCCTCGCCGACGACACCCTCGTCGCGAACTACGAGCTCGGCGGCGGTTGGATCCGTATCGCGCCGGTCAAGGTCGGCAAGGGCGCCTTCCTCGGAAACTCCGGTATGGCCGCGCCCGGCCGCAAGGTGCCCAAGCGCGGACTCGTCGCGGTCCTCTCTGCGGCACCCGCTCGCGGCAGCGCGAAAAAGGGCACGAGCTGGCTCGGCTCTCCTCCACAGCGCCTGCGCCGCGAAGCCGGCGCGTCGGACACGAGCCGCACCACCGCGCCGCCGCAGCGCCTGCGTGTGGCCCGCGCCGTCGTCGAGGCGCTGCGCATCGTGCCGCAGAGCCTCCACTCCGCGCTCATCGCCGGGTCGGCTCTCACGATGCTCGCTGTCGCCGACCGTTACAGCTGGCTCGCCGCGGCCCTCACCGGAGGCTGCGTCCTCGTCGTGGCCGGGGCCCTCGGCGGCCTCTCGGCCGTCGTCGCGAAGTGGTTGCTCGTCGGTCGGCTCCGGGTCACCGAGTACCCGCTGTGGAGTTCGTTCGTGTGGCGCAACGAGCTCGCCGACACCTTCACCGAGGTCATCGCGGCACCGTGGCTCATCCGCGCGAACGCGGGCACGCCGGTGCTCAACCTCTGGCTGCGCCTCATGGGCGCGAAGATCGGCCACGGCGTGTGGTGCGAGACGTACTGGCTGCCCGAGGCCGACCTCATCCGCCTCGGCGACGGCGCCTGCGTCAACGCGGGCTGTGTCGTGCAGACCCACCTCTTCCACGACCGCATCCTCGCCATGGACACCGTCACCCTCGGTGACGGCGCCACCCTCGGACCCAACAGTGTTGTGCTCCCCGCAGCCGCGCTGGGCCGTCACGCTACGGTGGGGCCGACGTCGCTCGTCATGCGTGGCGAGAGCGTCCCCGACAAGACCCGCTGGCTCGGTAACCCCATCGGCCCGTGGCTCGAGGACGACGACGACACCCCGGAAACCACCCGTGAACGGAGCGCACGAGCATGAGACGCCACCACACCCCCACCGGCGGCGCCGACCCGTACGTGCCCGGTCACGGCGACACGACGTTCGGGGTCGACGCCTACGACCTCACGCTCGATTACTCCCCGGCCGGCAACCACCTCGACGCCAAAGCCGTGCTGACGTGCCGCATCGCCGATGACGTCACCGAGCCCGTGGCACGCATCGAGCTCGACCTGCACAGCCGACTCAAGGTGACGAAGCTCGCCGTCGCCGGCGCCCGCGTCGGACGGTACGGCCACGACCACTCGCGCCTGTTCGTCCGTTTCGAGCAGCCCCTCGCGGCCGGCACGCCGTTCACGGTGACGGTGGCCTACAAGGGCTCGCCCGGCCCGATGCGCGGCCTCGACGGCGACGCAGGCTGGGAGGAGCTGACGGACGGCGTCATCGTCGCGTCGCAGCCCCACGGCTCGCCGACGTGGTTCCCGTGCAACGACCGCGCCGCGGACAAGGCCACGTACCGCTTCGTCGTGACGACCGATTCCGACTACGCCGTCGTCGCCAACGGCTCGCTCGTACGCCGCCGTCAGGCCGGACGCCGCACGACGTGGACCTACGAGTGCCCCAGCCCGATGTCGCCCTATCTCGCGACGCTGCAGATGGGCCAGTACGAAACGAAGCAGCTGCGCACCTCGCCGTCCGACGTGCGCCTCGTCTACCCGCCGCGCCTGCGCGAGGCCGTGCGCACCGCGTACGCCGACCAGGTGCACATGATCGACTTCTTCTCCTCACGCTTCGGCGACTACCCCTTCGACGGCTACACCGTCGTCATCACCGACGACGACCTCGAGATCCCGCTCGAGTCGCAGACCCTCTCGACGTTCGGCGCGAGCTTCACGAACCGCTCGTGGGATGCCCAGCGCCTCATCGCGCACGAGCTCGCCCATCAGTGGTTCGGCAACGCCGTCACCTCATCGGCGTGGGAGGACATCTGGTTGCACGAGGGCTTCGCCTGCTACAGCGAGTGGCTGTGGAGCGAGGAGGCGGGGCTCGCGACGGCCATCCAGCGCGCCCACGAGCACCACGGGCGCCTGTCGCGGCTGCCGCAGGATCTGCGCCTGCAGGATCCGGGCCCGGACGACATGTTCGACGACCGTGTCTACAAGCGGGGCGCCCTGACGCTGCACGCGCTGCGCACCCTCCTCGGCGACGAGGCCTTCTTCGGCCTCCTTCGCCGCTGGGTGACCGAGCACCGGTATGCCACGGTGACGACGGCCGACTTCATCGCTCTCGCCGAGCAGGTCGCCGGTCAGGATCTCGGCGAGTTCTTCGACGCGTGGCTCCGAGCGCTACCCCTTCCCGCGTTGCCGTCACTCCCGCTCTCCGACCCCCGCGTCTGAGGCTTCGCGCGACGTTTCTCGAGCGAGGGAATTCTCCATCTTAATCGTTGGAATTTCTCGCTCAGATTCACCCAATTTCACTGCGGCGCAGCCAAATAAAGCACAATGAAAACAAACATAGTTCGGCAACTAATTCGTTTTCCTCGGGCTTGGCCGTAACAAGAAGGTCACAACAGCATTCATCAGAAGTTGCACGGCCATAAACCGTTCTAGTCTCCTCTCACTATCAGCGGGTCGCCTTTCGGCCCCTTCTGCGTGGGAGAAACCACCGTGAACGCAAAGCTCACCTACCGTGTCGCCGGCCTCGGCGCGGCTGCCGCACTCGCCCTCACTGGGTGCGCCAACGACAGCTCGAAGACCTCGAACTCCTCCGAGAGCGGTGGCGCCTCGGGCGTCAACCTCCCGGCCGTCCAGACGGTCGACACCCCCAAGTCGCCCGTCATGCCCAAGGGTGACGGCAAGGCCAAGTGCTCCAACGTCACGATCGGTTACGTCGGCGCTGTGACGGGCGACAACGCCCAGCTCGGCGTCAACATCTACAACGGCATCCAGACCGCCATCAACGAGCACAACCAGGCGAACAAGGACTGCCAGGTCAAGTTCGAGAAGCTCGACACCGAAGGCAGCCCCGACAAGGCGCCGGGCCCGGTCACGACCATGGCCAACAAGTCGCAGGTCGTCGGTGTCGTCGGTCTGCCGTTCTCCGGTGAGTCCAACGCCACGGGCAACATCTTCGAGAGCAAGGGCCTCGTGCACATCACGCCGGCCGCCACGCTCCCGGAGCTGACGACGAAGGGCTGGAAGACCTTCTTCCGCGGCCTCGGCAACGACTCGGTCCAGGGCCCGGCTGCCGCCAAGCTCATGACCGAGAAGCTCAAGGCCGAGAAGGTCTTCGTCGTGCAGGACGACTCGCCCTACGGTGTCGGCCTCGGCGGCGAGACCACGAAGGCCCTCGGCGACAAGCAGGTCGGCTCCGACAAGGTGACGACCAAGCAGAAGGACTTCTCGGCCACCGTCACGAAGATCATGAACGCCAAGCCGGACGCGGTGTTCTACGCCGGCTACTACGCGGAGGCCTCGCCGTTCGCGCAGCAGCTTCGCGCCAAGGGCTTCAAGGGCAGCTTCGTCGGCCCGGACGGCGTGAAGGACAACGAGTTCATCAAGCAGGCCGGTTCGGCCTCGGACGGCGCGTACTTCACCTGCCCGTGCATCCCGGGTGAGCTCATCAAGGACTTCAACGACGCCTACAAGAAGACCGCGAACAACGCCGCTCCCGGCACGTACTCCATCGAGGGCTACGACGCCGCCACCGTGCTCCTCGCGGGCATCGACGCCGGCAAGACGGACCGCAAGTCGCTCCTCGAGTGGGTCAAGACCTACGACAAG
Source organism: Dermacoccus barathri (assembly GCF_015070805.1). NCBI lineage: Bacteria > Bacillati > Actinomycetota > Actinomycetes > Micrococcales > Dermacoccaceae > Dermacoccus > Dermacoccus barathri. Next base: position 299,961 of record NZ_JADCTK010000001.1, read on the forward strand.
GACGGCCTGAGCAAGCACTACAAGTGGGACGACAAGGGCGAGCTCGCCAAGCCCGACGTCTACGGCTACAAGGTCGAGGGCGGCAAGATCGTCCCCATCGGCAAGATCTGATCCGCTCCACCCACCACGGTCGACGCCGCCCGCCAGCCCTGATCGGGCCCAGTGCGGGCGGCGTCTGCCGGTGAGTACGAAAGCATCACCATGCTCAGTGCACTGCTTCCCATGGCAGAGTCGGGTTCGACGCAGTGGCTCAGTTTCGACTGGAACGCCCTCATCTCCAACCTCGGCCCGGCCACGATCGACGGTCTGACGTTCGGTGCCATCTACGCGCTCGTCGCCCTCGGTTACACGCTCGTCTACGGCGTGCTCAACCTCATCAACTTCGCCCACTCCGAGGTGTTCATCGTCGGCGCGTACGGCGTGATCTTCACGCTGTCGGCGCTCGGCTTCAACGGTTCACCGCCGAACCTCGGCATCGGGCCGATCATCCTCAACCTGTTGCTCGCCATGATCGTGGGCATGATCGCGTCGTGTACGACAGCCGTCGCCGTCGAGCGCCTCGCGTACAAGCCGCTGCGCAAGCGCAACGCGCCCCGCCTCGTTTTCCTCATCACCGCGATCGGCGTCAGCTTCGTCATCCAGTACGCGATCTTCGCCTTCCACAGCAAGAACGCGGAGCCGGCCGTCACGATGTTCACGCCGAAGCCGATCTTCGACCTGGGCGGCACCATCATCGACAGCCAGCAGCTGACGATCATCATCGCGGCCGTCGTCATGATGATCGCGGTCGATCGCTTCATCGCGAAGTCGAAGACGGGCCGCGGCATCCGCGCCGTCGCGCAGGACCCGGCAACCTCGACGCTCATGGGCGTCAACTCCGAGCGCATCATCCTCGCGACGTTCGCCATTGGTGGTCTCCTCGCCGGTGCAGCTGCACTGTTCTACGTCATGAAGGTGCCCTCGGGCGTCATCTACAACGGTGGCTTCCTCCTCGGCCTGCAGGCATTCGCCGCAGCCGTCCTCGGTGGTATCGGCAACATCCGCGGCGCCCTCGTCGGCGGTCTCGTCATCGGCGTGATCAGCAACTACGCGCCGTTCCTGCTCGGTGACTCCAACTGGTCGCAGGTCGTCGTCTTCGCCGTCCTCGTCCTCGTCCTCGTCGTGCGCCCGCAGGGTCTGCTCGGCCAGACCCTCGGAAGGAGCAAGGCATGAGCACCGTCGCCGAGTCGTCCGAGACGACGAAGACCGACAAAGTCACCTTCATGCAGCGCTGGCACATGCTGGAGCGTTGGCAGCAATGGGCGGCGCTCATCGTCGTCGCGCTCGCGCTCTACCTCCTGCCGGTGCTCAACCCGCCGATCATCTCCACCGACGGCGGTGGCTCCGACTTCTCCATCGCGTGCTTCGACATGGCGCGCATGGCTCTCATCGCGGTCGGCCTCAACATCGTCATCGGTTACGCGGGTCTGCTCGACCTCGGGTACGTGGCGTTCTTCGCGGTCGGTAACTACGTCGCGGCCATGCTGACGAGCCCCGACAGCCCCTACCTCAAGATCCCCTACCTGTGGACGCTTCCGGTCGCGGTCATCGTCACGATGATCTTCGGCGTGCTGCTCGGTGTTCCTACGCTGCGTCTGCGTGGCGACTACCTCGCCATCGTCACGCTCGGCTTCGGTGAGATCGTCCGCCTGCTCGCCACGATCATCCCGGCCATGCGTGGCCAGGAGGGCTTCAGCAAGGTCGGCGCTCCCCCCGGTACCGCGTCCGACGGCACCCCGCTGTTCACGAACAGCAACGGTCTGCCCTGGTACTGGCTGACGCTCACCGTGCTTCTGCTCGTCATGATCCTCGTCGGCAACCTCGAGCGTTCGCGCGTCGGCCGCTCCTGGATCGCCATCCGCGAGGACGAGGACGCAGCCGAGACGATGGGTGTGCCCACGTTCAAGTACAAGGTCTGGGCGTTCGCGCTCGGCGCCGGTCTCGGTGGCCTCTCCGGCGCGCTCTTCGCCGGTCAGATCGGCTTCGTCAACAACGCGAAGTTCGACGTCGTCACCTCGATGCTGTTCGTCGCCGCCGTCATCCTCGGTGGTAGCGGCAACAAGGTGGGTGCGGCCATCGGTGGCGCCATCGTCGCGTACCTGCCGGTGCGCTTCACCGGCATCGCCGAGTACAAGTACCTCATCTTCGGTATCGCACTCATCCTGCTCATGCTGTTCCGCAGCGAGGGCCTCATGCCGGCTCGTATGCACCTGCTGACGTACGCCAAGCGCGCGTACCAGAAGGCCACCGGCAAGGAAATCGTTGCCCCCGAGTCCGAGGACAACCCGTTCGCAGGGGATTCCAAGACCTTGAACCTCGCAACCGAGAAGGAGGCTGACGAGAAATGACGAACGAGCAGAACACGCCCGCCGTCGAGGAAGAGCTCGCAGCCATCGGCAGCAGCACGGAGAAGGTGAGGGAGAAGGGCGTCAAGCTCGACGACCTCGCCGAGGCCGGTGTTCCTCTCGAGGTCGCCAAGGTCATCTCCACCGACCGTGACATCGCCGTCGGTGTCGGCGAGAAGCTCGTCGAGGTGAAGAACCTGACGATGAAGTTCGGCGGCCTCACCGCCCTGGACGACGTCTCGTTCGACATCCACCGCGGTGAGATCCTCGGCCTCATCGGGCCCAACGGTGCCGGCAAGACAACCTGCTTCAACGCGATGACGGGTGTCTACAAGCCGACGAGCGGCGACGTCATCCTCGAGGACACGCGCCTCAACGGGTTGGCCAAGCACAAGATCACCCGCGCCGGTATCGCCCGAACCTTCCAGAACATCCGTCTGTTCGGTGAGATGACGGCGCTCGAGAACGTGGTCGTCGGGCTCGACGCGCGTCACCGCACCTCGGTGCCCGGTGCGCTCATCCGCTCGCCGCGTCACTTCCGCGAGGAGAAGAGCGCGGTCGACCACGCCGCCGCGCTCCTCGAGTTCGTCGGCATCTCCGACTCGGCCGAGCGTCTCGCGAAGCACCTGCCCTACGGCTACCAGCGTCGTCTCGAGATCGCGCGAGCCCTCGCCACGGAGCCGAAGCTGCTGTGCCTCGACGAGCCGGCGGCCGGCTTCAACCCGGCGGAGAAGGAACAGCTCATGGAGTTGATCCGCACCATCCGCGCCGACGGGTACACCGTCCTGCTCATCGAGCACGACATGAAGCTCGTCACCGGCGTCACCGACCGCATCGTCGTGCTCGAGTTCGGGCGCAAGATCGCGGACGGCACACCGGCCGAGGTCACGAGTGACCCAAAGGTCATCACCGCCTACCTGGGCGAGGACGAGGAGGACGACGACGATGAGCTTGCTTGAGCTGAACGATGTCTCGGTGCACTACGGACGCATCCAGGCACTTCACGGCCTGACGTTCACCGTCGAGGAGGGCGAGGTCGTCTCCCTCATCGGCGCGAACGGTGCGGGCAAGACGACGACGATGAAGACCATCTCCGGTCTGCTGTCGCCGTCGTCGGGCAACATCACGTTCCAGGGTGAGGACATCACGAAGGTGAAGCCGCATCTGCGTCCGGGCCTCGGCATCTGCCAGGCACCGGAAGGTCGCGGTGTCTTCCCCGGCATGACGGTGCGCGAGAACCTCGGCATGGGCGCCTTCGGCCGTAAGGACAAGGCCGGCATCGACGAGGACTACGACCGCGTCTTCGAGCTCTTCCCGCGCCTCAAGGAGCGCGAGAGCCAGCTCGGCGGCACGATGTCCGGTGGCGAGCAGCAGATGGTGGCCATCGCGCGTGCGCTCATGGCACGCCCGAAGCTGCTCCTGCTCGACGAGCCCTCGATGGGTCTCGCGCCGCAGTACATCCGTCAGATCTTCAAGATCATCAAGGAGATCAATGCGCAGGGCACGACGATTCTGCTCGTGGAGCAGAACGCCAACCAGGCGCTGAGCCGTTCGCACCGCGCGTTCGTGCTCGAGACGGGTTCGATCACGCGGGCCGGTACGGGCCGGGAGCTCAAGGCCGACCCGGCCATCAAGGAGGCCTACCTCGGGGTCGCCTGAGGTGAGCACCGCGTGAAGCGCGGGTGAGAGGATGCGTCCTCTCACCCGCGCTTCGTGCGTGTTCGAGGCCGAACCGGGGGTGTGGTCTGCGCCACGTCGGGGGCGGTTAGGGTGTGAGCATGGCTGCGAGCACCTCCCCCGAAACCGCCGAGTTCACGCCCCGCGAGGACGTCGACGCGTACTTCGTCCCGCTGGGCGAGCACGACGGTGGGCGGCTGTTCGAGCCGACGATCCACGTCCAGGGTGCGTGGAACGAGGCCGAGCAGCACCTCGCGGCGTCGGCCGGGCTCATCGTGCACGAGATCGAGCGTCACGAGCCGCGTGAGGGGATGCAGCTCGCGAAGGTGACGTTCGACGTCTACGGCTTCATCCCGTTGCGTCCCACCCACGTGCGCGTGCGCACGATCCGCCCCGGCCGCACGATCGAACTCGTCGAGGCCGAGTTCAGTGTCGACGGGCGCCTCATCATCGTGGCGCGCGCGTGGCGCCTGTCGGTTCAAGATTCCTCGCCGGTCGCCGGCGCCGGCCTCGAACCGCTGCCTCCCATCGAGGAGTGCGAACGCGTCGACATGGGGAAGATGTGGCCCGGCGGGTTCATCCGCTCCGTCGAGCGCTTCGACGCACCTCCCGGCTACGTGCCGGGCCGCAACCGCACGTGGCTGCGCACCGACCTGCCGAGCGTCCTGGGCGAGGAGATCAGCCCCACGACGCATTTCCTGTGCGTCATCGACGGCGCGAACGGCATTGCCGTCCGAGTCGACCCGCGCGAGTGGATGTTCCCGAACGTCGACCTCACCGTCCACCTCTTCCGCCGGCCCGACCCGACGGCCACCGGCTTCGACACGACGGTTGCCATGGGCGAGAGCGGCCTCGGCGTGACGATGACGACGCTGCACGACATCCACGGCCCCGTCGGGCGCATCGCGCAGAGCCTCACCGTGCGCGAGATGCCGAGCAAGGGCTGATTCAAGGGTTGATCTGCTGCGGCGACCCGCCCCAGCATCATCGGCGCGACAACGCCGATTGTCGCGATTCGGCACACAGAATCGAATCGGCTCGCTACAGTCGTGGCACTGCAAAGCACAGGCCGTGCACGACGCCTCCCACGTTTCGAGGCGCCCGGCACGACTTCGTCGACATTGCTCCGGAACGTCATGCACCCACTTGGCCAGGAGATCGACGAGCATCCCGCCTTCGTCGGGATGTCCGCCCTTATCGCCCACCGCGATCCCGGCGTTCGATTAACCCCAATTGATGGCCGCTCACGCGTACCCGGATCACGTGTTTCGTGACTCGCTCGAGTGGCCGTCCTGCGCACCCTTTACGCGTGAGGAGTCCCCATGACTGCCCTGCCCGCCGAGCACGACACAGCGCTCGCCGCCCTGCCCAACGCCCTGCACGTCAAGCCGGGCACCGAGTGGAGTTCGGTCCTCGACCGCGCCGCCACCGCCGCCCCGGAGGCCTTCGGCGAAGGCCGCCTCAAGAACCTCGTCGGTGGTGAGTGGCTCTCCAACGGCACCGACGAGATGCTGACGAGCCCCGTCGACGGCAGCTCGCTCATCAACCTGCCGAAGCTCTCCGTCGAGGAGGCTCAGGCCGCAGTCCACGCCGCGACGCAACAGCACCGCGAGTGGCAGGACGTTCCGCTGGCCGAGCGCAAGAAGCGCGTCCTCGCCGCCGTCGAGGCGATGACCCAGGTGCGCGACGACCTCGCGCTGCTGCTCGCCTGGGAGATCGGCAAGCCGTGGCGCCTGGCCTGCGCCGATGTCGACCGCGCCCTCGACGGCGTGCGCTGGTACGTCGAGGAGATCGACTCGATGATGGACGGCCGCCGCCCGCTCGAGGGGCCGGTGAGCAACATCGCGAGCTGGAACTACCCGATGTCGGTGCTCGTGCACTCCGAGCTCGTGCAGATGCTCGCGGGCAACGCCGTCATCGCGAAGACGCCCTCGCAGGGCGGCGCGACCTGCCTGACGCTCGCGCACGCGATGATGGCGCGCGAGGGACTGCCCGCGACGCTCATCTCCGGCAGCGGCGCCGACCTCTCCGAGGTGCTCGTGCGCTCACCCGAGATCGGTGCCATGGCCTTCGTCGGTGGACGCTCGAACGGCGGCAAGATCGCCGCGCAGCTCGTCGACACCGGCAAGCGCCACATGCTCGAGCAGGAGGGTCTCAACGCCTGGGGCATCTGGAACTTCTCCGACTGGGAGGGCCTGGCCGCCCACCTCAAGAAGGGCTTCGAGTACGGCAAGCAGCGGTGCACCGCGTACCCGCGCTACGTCGTGCAACGCGAGCTGGTCGACACGTTCCTCGAGATCTACCTGCCCATCGTGTCGGAGCTGAAGTTCGGCCACCCGCTGGCCGTCGAGAACGACGACGACGATCTGCCGGAACTCGACTTCGGCCCGATGATCAGCGCCTCCAAGGCCCGCGAGCTGAGCGAGCAGGTCGACGACGCGATGCACCGCGGCGCCGTGCCGATCTACCGTGCCGACGTCGAAGCGCGCGGGCGCTTCCTCGAGGGCCAGGACACCTCGGCCTACGTCGCCCCGACGACGCTGCTGTCGCCCGCAACGGCCAGCTCGCTCATGCACGCCGAGCCGTTCGGCCCGATCGACACGATCGTCGTCGTCGACACCGAGGCCGAGCTGCTCGCCCAGATGAACGCGTCGAACGGTGCGCTCGTGGCGAGCCTGGCCTGTGACGACGAGGTGCTCGCACGACGCCTCGCGCGCGAACTGCAGGCGTTCAAGGTCGGCATCAACAAGCCCCGCTCGCGCGGCGACAAGGCCGAGCCGTTCGGTGGGTACGGCGCCTCGTGGCTCGGCTGCTTCGTCGGCGGCGAACTGCTCGTGCAGGCCGTGACCGAGGGGCCCGAGGGCGAGATGCTCTACGGCAACTTCCCGGAGCACTCGCGCTACCCCGAGCGCAGCTGATCCGTCGCTCTCCCCACGTGCCCTCCGGCCCCTGCGGTCGGAGGGCACGTTGCACCGCGCGGAAGGGTCGCGCAACGTCCGGCAAACTCTCGGTGAAGCCCCTGGCGTGTCGCTGACGGCGTCGGCGACGGTGAGCACGTGAGCCTCACCGACATCGCGTTCGCCCACCGGGGCGGCGCCGGCCTCGCGCCCGAGAACACCCTCGCCGCGTTCGAGATGTCGCACGCCCTCGGCCTGCGCCTGCTCGAGACCGATGTCCAGGTGACGAAGGACGGTGTTGCGCTCGCCTTTCACGACGCGACCCTCGCGCGAACGGCCGGGATCGACGCGCGCGTGCGAGATCTCACGTGGGAGGAACTGCGCGCCGTCCGGGTTGGCGGTGAGCCGATCCTGCGCCTCGACACCCTGCTCGACGCCTTTCCCGACGCGAGTTTCCTCATCGATCTCAAGACGGTGCGCGCAGCGGCCCCACTCGTCGACGCCGTGCGCCGCACGCGCAGTGCCGAGCGCGTCTGCGTCGCCGACGGCCGAGACACCTGGCTGCGCGATGTCGCCGAGACGACCGGCTGCGCGCGTTCGCTCGGCTGGCGCGGCCTGTTGACGCTCATGGGTGCAGCGAAGACGGGCACCCGAGCCCCGCGGCGCGTGCTTCACGGCGCGTTCGCCGCCCACATCGCCACCCGGCTGGGCGGCATCCCGTGGATGGCGGATGCGCGAGCCGCCGCACGCCTGGTCGACATGACGCACGACGCCGGGCTTCGCCTCGTGACGTGGACCGTCAACGACAGCGCCCAGATGACCCGCTACCTCGACGCGGGCGTCGACTCCGTCATCACCGACCGACCGGACCTGCTGCGTGAGGTGCTCGTCGCCCGCGGCGCGTGGACGGCGCCCGAAGGTTCGCCGCTCGTGCGCGCTCAGCCGAAGCGCACCGCCCCCGAGGAACTGACGCGGACTCCGACACGCGCGCCCTCGTCGAGCGTCGCGGCAGTCGGCGCGTCATCGCTCGGATAGGCGATCGCCTCCAGTTCGCGTCCCGGCAGCGCGTCGAGGGTGACGCTGACGTGCGTCGCCTCGCCCGACGCCGACACGCGCACGACCCTTCCGGGCAGAGCGCCGGGGGCGTCGACCCCGACGACCCGCAGGCCACCGCGCCGCAGCGCCCAGGCAGCGCGTTCGAGGCCGAGTCGCTGTGCCTCGTCCGGGGTGAGGTGCGTGGTGAACCCGAGGAAGTCAGCGGTCTCCTCGTCCACCGGGTGAGCCCAGACCTCGCGCGTCGAGCCGTGCTGAACGATGCGACCGTCGCGCATGATCGCCATGTCGTCCGCGACCGTGAGCGCTTCGTCGTGATCGTGTGTGACGAAGAGGGCCGTCGCACCCTCGGCGAGCAGAACGGAGCGCAGATCGCCCGCCAGGCGTTCGCGCAGCGAGCGGTCGAGAGCCGACAGCGGCTCGTCGAGCAGGAGCAGCCGGGGGCGCGCGGCGAGCGCCCGCGCGAGCGCAACCCGCTGCTGCTGGCCGCCCGAAAGCGTTGCCGGACGGCGTGATTCGAGCCCCGAGAGCCCCACGAGGTCGAGCAGTTCGGCCACGCGGGCATCACGCTCGGCGGCCGGTGCGCCCCGTCGCGCCAACGCGTACGCCACGTTGCCTGCCACGTCGAGGTGGCCGAAGAGTTGCCCGTCCTGGAACATGAGCGCGAAGTCTCGCTTGTGGGTGGGCACGCGTGTCACGTCGGTGCCGGCGAAGGCGATGCGCCCGGCCTCGAGCGCCTGCAGACCGGCGACGGCGCGCAGGAGCGTCGACTTGCCGCAGCCGCTCGGGCCGAGCACGGCGAGCACGCGCCCGCGCGGCAGCGTGAGGGAGACGTCGTCGAGTGCCGGTGTGGCGTTGCCGGCGAAGGTGACGCGGGCGTCCGTCACCTCGAGGCCTCCGGCGTCCTCCCGATCCTGGGGCTGCGTCATCCGTCCATCCTTCCCGCGGCGCTGCCGCCGATGCGTTCCACGGCAGCCATGACGAGGGCCGTCACCGTCGCGAGCAACACGGAAGCTGCCATCGCGGCGCCGAAGTTGCCCGCGCCGGGGCGGCCGAGGAGTTGATAGATGAGCACCGGTAGCGTCGGCGACTCGGGCTGGGCGAGAAACGCCGTCGCCCCGAACTCGCCGAGCGAGACGGCGAGGGCGAACCCCGCCGCGGCGACGAAGGGACGCCACAGGTGTGGCAGGTCGGCCGTCATCCAGGCGCGCAACGGGCTCGCGCCGAGGGCGGCCGCGGCTTCACGCGACCTCGGGTCGAGCGAGCGCAGCACGGGTACGAGCGTGCGCACGACGAGCGGCAGCGCGACGGTGGCCTGCGCGATCGGGATGAGGATCGGCGAGCTGCGCAGATCGAGCGGCGGACGGTCGAGGGTGAGAAGGAAACCGAAGCCGACCGTCACGGCCGAGACGCCGAGCGGCAGCATGAACGCAGCGTCGAGGCCCGCAATGACGCGGCGGCCGCGCGGCGTGCGAGCCCGCCACGAGACGACGACCGACACCATGACGCCGAGCGCGAGCGCGAGCAGAGCCGCGTCGAGGGCGATGCGCCACGAAACCGAGAGGGCGGCCAGGGCGGCCAGTTCTCCGCCGAGCGCGCGGTAGTGCACGAGGGACCAGCCGTCGCCGTCACGCAGCGAGCGCAGGACGAGGGTGAAGAGAGGTGTGACGACGAGAGCCAAGGCGAAGAGGGTGGCAGCGAGCGCCGGGGCGTCGGATCGGGTGACTCGGCGCGGCTCGTCGGCCACCGCGACGCCGCGGCGCACAACGGAATCACTGCGCCGCAGACCCGAGCGGGCCCGCTCGGCGCCGAGCAGCAACAGCGCGACGAGGGCGAACTGCACGGTCGAGAGCACCGCGGCGGCGCGCAGGTCGAGGAACTCGACCGTGAGCGAGTAGATCTCTGTCTCGAGCGTCGCGTAACGCAGCCCGCCGAGCATGAGCACGATGCCGAACGCCGACGAACAGAAGAGGAACACGACCGTCGCGGCACTGACGACGGCGGGACGCAACGCCGGCCACGTCACCGTCCGGAAGACCTGGGCGGGCGATGCTCCGAGGCCGGCTGCCGCCTGCGCGGTGCGCGGGTCGAGGGAGGCCCACATCGGCCCGACCGTGCGCACGACGACGGAGATGTTGAAGAACACCATCGCGAGCAGCACCGGCTGCCACGTTCCGTCCCACCCCAGCGCCGCGAGCGGCCCGCCGGGGGCGAACAGCGAGCGGAACGCCACGCCGACGACGACCGTCGGCAACACGAACGGCAGGACGACGAGGGCACGCCACAGCCCCGCCAGCGGCACCCGCAAGCGGTAGAGCACGTGCGCGACGGGCAGCCCGAGCGCCACCGAGCAGCAGGTCGCGAGCGCCGCCATCCACAACGTGAACCACAGCACGCGCAGGGTGCGCGGGCGGGTGACGACGTCCCAGGCACCCGCGAGGTCAACGCCCCCACCGTCGCCCGTGACGCCGCGCACCGCCATCGCGAGAACCGGCCACGCGAAGAAGATGCCGAGGAAGACGAGCGGCACCGCGGCGAGCAACGCGAGCACGAGCACGCGCGGGAACGACGAGGCTCCCGCGCGTGCTCGTGCTGCCGGCGCAGCCACGCCGTCACGGCTCACTTCGACGTGACGTCCTTCCACTGCGTCAGCCACGTCTGACGCTTCTCGTCGATCTGCGCCGGCGAGACGTCGATCGTCTTCTCGGCGGGCTTCACCGTCTTCGCCCACTCAGGCGGCAGCTCGACCGAGGAGTCGACCGGGAAGACGTACATCGAGTTCGGCAACGACTTCTGGAAGCTCTTGCCGTTCATGAAGTCGATGAACGCCTTGGCGCCCTCGGGGTTCTTCGCGCCCTTGATGACGCCCGCGTACTCGTTCGAGCGGAAGCACGTGTTGCCGAGCGCCGACGTCGTCGACTTGCCCGCACCGTCCACCGTGAACGCCGGCGAACTGTCGTAGCTGACGACGATCGGGCGGCTGCCCTTGCCCTCACCGGCGGTGTAGTCGACGTTCCAGGCGTCGCTCCAGCCCGACGTCAGCTTGAGGCCGTTGCTCATGAGCTTCGTCCAGTACGGCTTCCAGCCGTTCTCGCCGTACTTGCCGACCGTGGCGAGGAAGAACGCCATGCCGGGCGAACTCGACGAGGCGCCTGGCGCCACCATGAGGTTCCTGTACTCCGGCTTCGTCAGGTCGTCGAGGCTCGCCGGCTTCTTCTTGTTGTTCTTCGTGAACCACGCGTCGTCGACGTTGACGCACACCGACGCCGTGTCGATGGGCGACAGCACGCCCTTGCCCTGGCCGTCCGGCAGGTCGTACGTCGACGTCGACGCAGCGGCAGCCTTCGACGTGTACGGCTCGAGCACGCCCTCCTTCGTCACCCGCGACGCGAACGTGTTGTCGATGCCGAAGACGACGTCGCCCGTCGGATTGTTCTTCGCGAGCACCAACTTGTTGGCCAGGGTGCCCGCGTCGCCCGACTTCGACACCTTCACGGTGTAGCCGGTCTGCTTCGTGAACTCGTCCATGACGTCTTTGTCGGGCGCCCAGGACTCGTGGGTCACGAGCGTCACCGTCTTGCTCTTCGCATCCGACGCTGACGCCGACGACGTCGTCTTCGTGTCACTGACGCTGCACGCCGACGTCGCCAACACCGCAACACCGGCCACCAGCGCAGCCACCGTCGTCGGGACGGGGTGGGAACCACCCGTCCGCTCGGTCACGTGGAACTTGCTCATCACGACGTCCTCCTCACCTCGAGTGAGGGACCACGCCCGCAAGCGGCACGAGCCGCGCACGAACGGGTGAGTCTCGACTTCCTCCGCCGGTGCTAACCGGTTCAGGTTCGAGGGTTTAGTGCCCTACCTCGGCACGATCTCAGCGCAACGTGCGCTCCCCTGTCGTTCGCAGGCGACATTACACGTCGACCAATCGGCCCGCACGACTGGCGAACACACAACACCGCCTGCGAATATGGGCACAAGACATTGACCACCCTTGGAAGGGGAGACAACATGGGCAACCTCGTCTGGAAGGTACTCAGCCTCGGCGCCGGAATCGTCGCCAGCAAGGCAGCCACCACCGTCGCGACCAAGGGCTGGAAGACCGCCACCGGCAAGAGCCCGCGCAGCGCCAAGGACCCGAACGCCGGCATCCTCGAAGCCGCCATCTACGCCGCCATCTCCACCGGCGCCCTCGCCGCCGCCAAGATGTACGCCGAGCGTCGCGCAGCCGACTACTACACCAAGTCCGCCGGCCACCCGCCGCAGGCGCTCGTCAAGCGCGCCGAGGAAGAGGCCAAGGAAGCCAAGAAGGGCAAGAGCCAGGCGCCTGTCGTCGTCATGAAGTGATTCCCTTCGTGCTGTCGCACCGAGCGTGACGGCCTCGCAGGCTCGGCCGTCACGCTCGGTGCGACAGCACTCGGGGGAGTCCGCTTCCAGCGGGGTCGCGCACTCAAGAGTGTTGCGGCCCCGTTGTCGTACCCAGCTCTTCATACCCGCCGGGTTGATCGTTTCCCTTCGTGCGGTGCCCAAATCGTCGTACCGCAAGGCTTTTCTCCCCCTTTGGGGTGAAGTGTTACGACGCGTCATGACGGGAGTTTTCGCGTTCCTTCCGCCGCACCGCGACGCGCTGTAGCGTCATCGCATGACGACGACGTCCGCGGGTGAAAACCCCACCAACAGCGGCCCCCACGAGGGCGTTCCCGGCGCGTTCTCCGCGTACCGCGACTACATCCCCGCCACCGAGGGTGTGCACGATGAATCCGTCACCGACGACGCCAAGATGCGGCCCGACTACTGCACCGTCCTCGGCCGCATCGAAGCCCTCGGCTCCGAACGCCTCACCGCGCGCCTCCGGGAAACCGCCGATGACCTCGAAGAACTGGGCGTCACGATCAACTCCAAGGACGGCAACCGCCCCTACCCCATCGACATCGCGCCCCGCATCATCACCGCCGAACGCTGGGCCGAGATCAGCGCCGGCCTCGAACAGCGCGTGCGCGCGCACGAGCTGTTCCTGCGTGACGTCTACGGCCCGGGCGAAATCCTCAAAGCCGGCCGCATCGACCGCGAGGCCCTGCGCCGCGCGCCCGGCTACTCCAAGGACGGCCACAAGGTGCCCGAAGGGTTCGTCCGCGCCGGCCTGTGCGGGCTCGACCTCGTCTCCCCCTCCGCCGGCGAATGGATCGTCCTGGAGGACAACTTGCGGATGCCCGGTGGGCTCGGCATGAGCCACATCAACCGGCGCATCCTCGAAGACCACTTCGCCGAGATCCTGCCCACGCCGGGCAAACTGCGTCACCCCCGCGAGGCCTACCCCATCCTGCGCGAAGCCTTCCTCGCGGCAGCAGCTCTCGTCGAGGGCGCAAACGCCGACGACGAACTCGGCCTATGCATGGTCTCCCCCGGTGAAACCGACACCACGTGGTACGAGCAGAACCTCGTAAGTGGCGCAATCGGCGCGGCCCTCGTCACCGCCGACAAGCTGCTCGTCGACGACGGCATCCTGTACCGCCTCGACGGTGACGAACGCCGCCGCGTCCACCTCCTCAATCCGCGGATGGGCGAGGAGGAACTGTTCGGCTCCGAGGGCGCCGACGGGCGCAAGCTCGGGGAAACACTGCGCGACGTCATGGCTGCCGGTGCCGTCACCATCATCAACGCCCCCGGCAACGGTCTCGCCGACGACAAGGCCGTCTACGCACTCGTGCCCGACATGATCGATTTCTACCTCGGCGAGGAACCCCTCATCGGCCAGGTGCCGACGTTGCTGTGCTCCGACGAGAAGCAGCGCGAGGAGGTCCTCGACCGGCTCGACGAGCTCGTCGTCAAGCCCATCGACGGCTACGGCGGCACCGGCATCACCGTCGGTCCCGAGTGCTCTGAGGACGAACTCGAGGAGCGACGCAGCGAAATCCGAGAGACGCCGGAGCGGTTCGTCGCGCAGGACATCATCCCGCTCTCCACACTGCCGGCCCTCTCCGACGGAGCATTCGCGCCCAGTCACGTCGATCTGCGAGCCTTCGTCATGCAACGCCCCGACCCGGACGACCCCTCGCGCACGATCGCCCAGACGGCGCCCACCGCGATGACGCGAGTCGCTCCGGTGGGCACGATGATCGTCAACGTCTCCGCGGGTGGAGGCGGGAAGGACACCTGGATCAAGTCGTGAGCTTCAACCCCCGAACGAGCGAGACCTCGCCCGCCCGGCCGTCGGTCCGCCACTCCCTTCACCCGTGCCTGTCCCCCGACGGCAAGCTGCTCGCCGCCGTCGTCATCGACGAGGACGGCTACCCGCACGCCGTGCAACGTCCGCTCGCCACGCCCGACGGCGTCGGCGCCGGCCCCGAACGCACCGTGCCCATCCCGACGCCGGGCCCGGTGCGCAACGTCGCGTACTCCCACGACGGTCACTGGATCGCCTGCGAGGTCGGCCCCGACGGTGGTGAGCGCGAGGAGATCTGGCTGTTCACCACCGACCCGGACGACCAGAGCGCCGTCAACCCGTTCGAGTTCACCGACGCGACCGTGCAGATCGTCTGCTGGGACGGCGTCGAACTCGCCCTCACCGCCATCGACGACTCGGGTCTGGCCGAAGGTCGCGTCCTGTCCGCCGTCACCCAGGACGTGCGCGTCGTCGACCGGCGGGTCGGCGGCGAACTCGTCCACGTCCGCGACGGCGTGGCGCTCTTCCGCGTCGGTTCGCGTGGCCACCGCGAATTGCTGCGCGTCGACGTCGGCGGCGCCTGGTGGCCGCTTCTACCGCCCGACCCCGGGTCGACGACCGACGCCGGCGTCGTGCTCGACGCAGGGCACGAGAGCGGCGTCATGCGAGCCCTCGTGCGCAGCGACCACCACGGCGAACGCTTCCGTCTGCTCGACGTGCGCGTCGGCCCCGACGGCACCGACGTCCGTGAACTCGCCGCCCGGGCGGACGCCGATCTCGACGAGTTCTCCGTCAGCCGTGACGGTTCCACCGCCACGCTGCTGTGGAACCACGACGGTCGCAGCCGCATCCAGATCCTCGACCTGCGCTACGGCGAACCCCGCGAACTCCCCGCGCCGCGCTTGCCGAAGGTCGTCGTCACGTCGCCGTCCCTCACCGCGGACGGACGGCTGCTCACGTTCTGTGTGCAGGGCCCCGAGTTCCCACCGCGCGTCGTGCTCTGGGACGTCGCGCACGGCACGTGGACCGGCGACGAGCCCGGCGCGAACCTGTCGCCCGAGTATCCGAGGCCGCCCATCGGCGCGCCCGGCCCGCTCGCGCGCTACAGCGCGGAGCCGAAGGGCGAAACGGCAGCGCCCGACCCCCAGGCCGACGAGGCTGACTCACGTCCCCTCACCGTGCTCGTCGACGCCGGCAGCGCGACGTTCGTCCCCGAACTCGTGCGCTACCCCGCACGCGACGGCCTCGAGCTCACGGCGTGGGTCTACCGCTGCGGTGACGAGCCCGCGCCGACGATGGTCTACTTCCACGGTGGCCCCGAGGGGCAGTCGCGGCCGAGCTACAACAACGTGCTGCGTCAGGCCGTCGACGCGGGCTACACCGTCGTCGCGCCGAACGTGCGTGGTTCGTCCGGCCAGGGGCGTGCGTTCAGCCACGCCGACGAGCGCTACTCGCGCCTGTCAGCCATCGACGACGTCGCCGACACCGTCGCCCACCTCGTGAAGACCGGCATCTCCGACCCCGAGAAGATGGTGGTCAGCGGACGCTCGTACGGCGGTTACCTCACCCTCGCGACGCTCGTGCGTCACCCCGAGCTGTGGCGTGGCGCCATCGCAGCCTGCGGCATGAGCGACCTCGAAACGTTCTACCGCGACACCGAGCCGTGGATCGCCGTCGCCGCTCTGCCGAAGTACGGCCACCCCCTGCAGGAGCGCGAACTGCTGCAGGAGTTGTCGCCGATCCACGGGCTGGGAGAGGTCATCGTTCCCGTGCTCTTCGTCCACGGCGCGCACGACACCAACGTGCCCGTCAACGAGACACGTCAGGCCATCGCCGTCCTGGAGTCGAACGGGGTGGGCACCGACCTGCTCCTGTTCGAGGACGAGGGCCACGAGTTCGTCAAGAGAGCCAACCGGCACCAGCTCGGTGACCGGGTCGTCGCATTTCTCGAGGAGGTACTGGGCTGATGTTCGGTCGAGGCAAAGGTTCCAAGGCGTCGGGGGGCGACCTCGCCGCGCAGGTCGTCGAGTGGCGGCGGTGGCTTCACGAGAACGCCGAGCGTTCGTACGAGGAGCACGAGACGACGGATTACGTCGCCTCAGTGCTCGAGGACATGGGCCTCAAGGTTCACCGCTTCGACATGGGCACCGGTCTGTGGTGTGACGTTCCCGCCGCCGACGGAGCCTCGTCGAAGGACGTCGTGGGGCTGCGCGCCGACATCGACGCCCTGCCCATGACGGAGGACACGGGGCTCGACTTCGCGAGCGCCAACGAGGGCGTCAGCCACGCGTGCGGGCACGACGCGCACACGGCCATGCTGCTCGGCGCCGCGTCGCTGCTCGTGGCCGACCCGCCCCCGCAGCCCGTGCGCCTCATCTTCCAGCCGGCCGAGGAGACACAGCCCGGCGGTGCGAAGAAGTGCGTCGAGGAGGGCGTCACCGACGGTCTGACGCAGCTCATGGGGTTGCACTGTGACCCACACCGTCCCACCGGTGAGGTCGGAGTCATCGCCGGCCCCATCACCTCCTCGAACGCCAACTTCGGCATCACCGTGACGTCGTCGGGCGGTCACACGGCCCGTCCGCACGAAACGGGCGACACGATCTTCGCCGCTGCGCAGATCGTCACCGGGCTGACGGCGGCGCTCGACCGCCGCGTCGACCCGCGCGCCGGCGCGGTGCTGACGTTCGGTTCGATCAACGGCGGCAGTGCGGTCAACGTCATCCCCGCGAAGGTGGAGATGTGGGGCACGCTGCGCAGCGCGAAGCGTGCCGTGTGGGAGATCGGCGAGGAACTCGTCACGACGTCCGTCGCGTCGATCGCGGCCACGTTCGGCGTGGAGGCTGAGGTCACGTACACCCAGGGGCCTCCGCCGGTCATCAACGACGAGGAGTGCGCCGAGCGGGCGCGCGCGGCCGTCGTCTCGGTGTTCGGTGAGGAGGGTGTCGGCACAGCGGAGCAGTCCTCCGGCGGCGACGACTTCTCCTGGTACCTCGACTCCGTGCCCGGCGTCTACCTACGCTTCGGCGTCCACTCCGGCAAGGGCGAGGAGACCGACCTGCACCACCCGGGGTTCCTGCTCGACGAGGACGCACTCGCCGACGGCGCCCGCCTCTTCGACGCCTTCGCCCGCGGCTGACACCACGCTCCGGCCCACATGGTGACAGTTGGGGTACTTGGTGACGTTCAACCGTCACCAAGTACCCCAACTGTCCCCAACTTCTCCAGGGGCTTCACGCCGCTCGCGTGACAGCCATCGCCTCGCGGATCGTTCGAACCACCCGAACCGGCGCCGACAGGTCGCTCCAGGTGAAGCGCACCACGACGTAGCCAAGTCGCCGCAGTCGCATTTCGCGTCGCTTCTCGGCACGCAGCGCCTCGGGGTGCGTGTACTTCACCATGCCGTCGAACTCGAGGACGACACGAGTCCCTTCGACGAGGAAGTCAACGCGGGCGAACGGGAGCGACTCGTCGTCCCAGATCTCCACCTGCGGAATCACTGCGATTCCGGCATCCCGGCAGATCAACCGCAGGAGTGATTCGCCGGCGGATTCGATCGCTCCGTCGGCGAGCTCGACCGCTGCACGAGCCTGCCCGACACCGGCCTTGCGACCGTAGGCGACCAGTGCTGATTCGAGCTCCCCCGGGGTTCCGCCCTCGAACAGGTAGGAGTCGGCACTCACGACACCCGCCCGCAGACCTTCGTGTGCGGCAACCTCGATGGCGGCCTCAGCGGCAGCCTGCACACCCAGCCCATCGACCTGCTCCGGCGCCTCGCCCCAGGCCCGACGGCACACGAAGTCGTCGCGCCTCGATTGCACCCGTGGGTGGCGCGCCACTTCGATGCGATCAGGGAAGCGCAGGACCGCGAGCCGGTGAACCACGAGGGCGGATCCGCCGATGAGGTGCGCCCCCGGGAGCGTCTGCAGGAGTGCCTCACAGCGGCGCACATGGTGAAGTCGACGAGCGGCGAAGTGGTCCATGTCCGCGGCGCACGGATCGACGATGCCGTACGCCCCGTAGCTGTACGGCGTCACGAAGCCTGCGCGACGCCACGCCCTCAGCGTTGAGACGTCGATCCCTGCGGAGGCGAGATCACGCCGGGTGACGTAGGTGAGGCCGTCTGCCAGACGGCGGGCGAGATACGGCGGTAAGGGAGCGGCGGGCATGTCTCAAGGCTGGATCGACTCGGCAACGTTGTCACGCATGGCCATCTCGACCCTGTGGATAACTCGGAGTTGGTGGCAGTTGGGGTACCTGGTGACGGTTGAACGTCACCAGGTACCCCAACTGTCACCAACTTCTGGCGCCTCCTGCGTCAGGCGCGGCGGCGGTGGAAGAAGTCGGTGAGCACCTCGGCGCACTCTGCTTTCCGGATGCCGCCGACCACCTCGATGCGGTGCGTGGAGCGGGAGTCACGCACGACGTCCCACAGCCCACCGCACGCGCCGGCCTTGCGATCCCACGCGCCGAGCACGATGCGCGGCAATCTCGCCTGGACAGCTGCACCGGCGCACATGAGGCACGGTTCGAGCGTGACGACGAGCGTGCAGCCGTCGAGGCGCCAACTCCCGCGGGACGTCGCGGCCCGCCGCATCGCGACGATCTCCGCGTGCCCGGTCGGATCGCCGTCCGCCTCACGCAAGTTCGCGCCGACACCGATCACGGCGCCGCTCTCGTCGACGACGAGCGCCCCCACCGGAACGTCCCCCGCAGCCGCCGCCTCGCGCGCTCGGGCGAGGGCGTCCGCCATCCACGTCGCATACGTCGTCTCTACGGCAGGTGCTGCAGGCAGGTCCACGGGTTAAGTTTGTCCCATGCGTGTCATCGTCGCCGACCACCCGCTCATCTCGCACAAGCTCACGACGCTGCGGGACAAGCGCACCGACTCCCCCACGTTCCGCCGTCTCGCGGACGAACTCGTCACGCTGCTCGCGTACGAGGCCACGCGCGACGTGCGCGTCGAAGAGGTCGACGTCGAGACCCCGGTGACGAAAGCGCGCGGCATCAAGCTCGCCACGCCGCGTCCCCTCATCGTGCCGATCCTGCGCGCCGGGCTCGGCATGCTCGACGGCATGGTGCGGCTGTTGCCGACGGCGGAGGTCGGCTTCCTCGGCCTGGTGCGCAACGAGGAGACCCTCGAGGCCACGACGTACGCCAACCGCCTGCCCGACGACCTCTCGAGCCGCCAGGTCTACGTCGTCGACCCGATGCTCGCCACAGGTGGCACGCTGGCCGCGACGATCGACTACCTCGTCGAGCGCGGCGCCGACGACATCACCGCCGTCGTCCTCATCGCGGCGCCCGAAGGCGTCGAGAAGCTGCGCGAGCTCACGGCGCACATCAACGTTCCGATCACCGTCGTCACCGGCGCGATGGACGAGAAGCTCAACGAAAACGGCTACATCGTGCCCGGCCTCGGCGACGCGGGTGACCGCCTCTACGGCATCGCGAAGAACGACGCCTGAGATTCGCCGTCACTGGCGGCGCGACGGCTCAACCCAGGTCGATCGTGTCGCCCCAGCCGATGTCGCGTGCCTGCTTGTAGAGCGCGCCCTGCTTCTTGCTCACGACGGCGCGGCGCACCTGTCCACTGGCGTTCGAGGCATCGTTCGATTCGCACACCTGCAGTTCGACAAAGCCCTTGTTCTTGCGCGGGTGCCGGATGACACGCGCCGGCTGCTCACTGGCTGACGCGTCGGCGGCCGGAGCCGCGAAGCCCTGCGCGAGATGCGCCGGTCGTCGCACCATCGCGACGTAGCTGAACTTCTCGTCCTCGTGCGACAATTCGCCGCCCTTGATCTGCCGGTGCACCGACGAGCGATTCACCCGGGCCGCGAAGTGACACCAGTCGGGCTCGTCCTTCGCCAGCAGGGGGCACTCGCCTTGGTGCGGGCACGGCGCCGCCACCTGCCAGGTCTCCGCGAGCAACTGATCGCGTGCTCGCAGGATGCGGCGGTAGCCGTCCGGCGTCCCGGGTTCGACGATGACGATGGCGCGCGTCGCCGCAGCAGCCGCCTCGGCGACGATCTTGTCGGCCTGCTCGCTCGTCAGTTCACTGAGCACGTACGAGACGGTGACGAGGTCAGCCCCACCCGCGGACGGCGACCCGACGGAGACGTTCCACGACCCGACGCGCCCTTCCTGCCATACGGTGCGCGCGAGCGCGGACACCCCGCTGGCCTTCGCCAAGCGCTGCCCCAGGTCGAGTGCTTCGGGCACCTGATCGAGAACGCTCACTTCCTCGAGCGAGTCGAAGACGTCAGCGGCCGCCCAGGCCGCGGCCCCCGTCCCGCCGCCGAGGTCGGCGAGCGAACGCACGGAGCCCGCCTCGAACGTCCCCGATGCCGCGAGCGCCCGCAGCGCGGCGCGCACCGCGCCGAACGTCGCCGGCATCCGGTAGTGGGCATAGGCCAGGACATCGACCGGTTTGGCGAGGATGGGGTCGGACGCCGCAGCGACCGCGCGGTAACGCGTCGACAGCCGCTCGACGGCCGTCGTCAACTGCTTGAGCGCCGTCCCCGAGGCCTCGCGCTCGAGGGCTTCACGCAACGTCATCGACAGATCCACAGGCGCGAGCCTACTGATCCGTGCCCCGGCGCGCCTTCTTCGCTCATACCCCAGGCGCTGGAAGAATGCACGAGTTGCCCGTCCCTCTTTGGGCGCGTCGCCCACCCGAGAGAGAAGACATCGAAATGGACAAGATCAACTTCAAATCGATCCTGAAGTTCTTGTTGTTCGCGTTCCTCATCTACGCCATCTTCAGCTCGCCCGGTCAGTCGGCGGACGTCGTCCGCTCCATCGGCAACGTCCTGCGCAACGCGGTCACCAACCTGGGCGAGTTCTTCGACGCGTTGCTCGGCAAGAGCTGACGCCATGGGCCCGCTGCGCCCGACCCGCCCGTCCGAGAGCGTCGCCGGGTACCTCGCCAGGAACGAGCACGTCGTTCTCGAGATGAAGCAGCACTGGGCGCAGCTCCTGCCCGCCCTCAGCTCCTGTCTGCTCGGCCTCGTCCTCGTCGTCGTCGCGGGCCTCAGCGCCCCCGCCTGGATGGGCCCGGTGACCAATGCGGCCTGGTGGATCTGGTTCGTCCTCCTCCTTCACTTCGTCTGGCGCCTCTTCGAGTGGTGGGACAAGACCTTCGTCATCACGAACAAGCGCCTCATCCTCCTGCACGGCCTCTTCTTCAAGAAGGTCGCGATGATGCCGCTGTCCAAGGTGACCGACATGTCGTACAACCGCTCCCCTGCGGCGCGCATCCTCGGTTACGGCACGTTCGTCATCGAGTCGGCCGGCCAGGAGCAGGCGCTCAACGTCATCGACTACGTGAGCGAGCCCGACTCGAAGTACCGCGAGATCTGCGGTCTCATCTTCGGCGTCGGTGACGACGAGGACCACCCCTCGCAGCATCCGCATCATTCGGACGAGGTGTTTGACCCGTACCGCGACGAAAACAAGACACTCCCGGTCCGCGTTCGCACGCGCGACACGCAATTCGGGACAGACGAACGTCCCGGTCGCACCCGCGGACCGGTTCCGCGCTCCAGCGATGAGACCGATCCTTACGGAATGGTCACATTCAGCCGTCCGCTCTGGGCCGACGAGCGTGACCGTGCTTACGGTGAATTTCGTGACGTGGGCGAGGAATCGGACGACACGGACGATGACTCGGCTTGGTCGGTGAGCCGCGAACACGCGACCGCCCCACAGACCATCCGACGCTCTCGGTATGCGGACCCACCCTCCACATGGCGAGACGGCGAGTAATCTCACACGGTTAAAACTCACCTGTGGAAGGTCGCTCCTATGAGCCTTTTGCGTACCAAGTCGATCGAGGCTTCGATCGCTGACTCGGAGGCATCCGAGTTCCAGCTGAAGAAGAATCTCTCGGCTCTCGACCTCACCGTTTTCGGTATCGGCGTCATCATCGGCGCCGGTATTTTCACGGTGACCGGCAGCGCCGCCGCCACGATGGCCGGCCCTGCCATCGTCCTGTCGTTCCTGCTCGGCGCCGTCTGCTGTGGCCTCGCCGCGCTGTGCTACGCCGAGCTCTCCTCGACCGTGCCTGTCTCGGGTTCGGCCTACACGTTCTCGTACGCGACGATGGGTGAACTCATCGCCTGGATCGTCGGCTGGGATCTGCTCCTCGAGCTGATCCTCGCCGCCGGCGTCGTCGCTCAGGGCTGGAGCGCGTACTTCAACATCCTGTTCGGCGAGTGGGGCCTCAAGCTGCCCGAGAAGCTGCAGGGAGGAACCGGCTGGTTCGACCACTTCGACCTCGCCGCCTTCGGTCTCGTCGCCGCGCTGACCTGCCTCATCGCCGTCGGCATCAAGGAGTCGCTGCGCATCAACTTCGCGCTCGTGGCTGTCAAGGTCTTCATCGTGCTGTTCATCATCGTGATGGGTATTCAGTACATCGACTCGAAGAACTACACCCCTTTCATCCCGCCGGCTCAGCCGCTCGAGGGCGAGTCGCAGACGATGCACCGCCCGCTGTGGGAGATTCTCACGGGCATGGAGCCGCAGGCCTTCGGCGTCATGGGCGTCATCTCAGGTGCTGCCCTCGTGTTCTTCGCCTACATCGGCTTCGACGTCGTCGCGACGACGGCCGAGGAGACCCGCAACCCGAAGCGCGACCTGCCGATCGGCATCATCGGCTCCCTCGTCGTATGCACCATCCTTTACGTATCCGTCTGCCTCGTCATCACCGGCATGGTGAAGTACGACAAGATCGACCCGAAGGGAGCGCTCGCTGCAGCCTTCCGAGACGCGGGGCACCCCGGTTACGCGCAGATCATCTCCGCAGGTGCTGTGGCTGGTCTGGCCACCGTCGTCATGACCCTCATGATCGGCGCCACCCGCGTCATGTACGCGATGTCGCGTGATGGCCTCCTGCCGCGCGGCATGGCCAAGACGAACCCCAAGACGGGTACGCCGGTGCCGATGACGCTCGTCATGGGCTTCCTCATCGCGGTGGCTGCGGCCACCATCCCGATCGGCGAGTTCGAAGAGATGGTGAACATCGGTACCCTCTCGGCGTTCTTCCTCGTCTCGCTGGCCGTGCCGATCATGCGCAAGGCCCGCCCCGACCTCGAGCGCCCGTTCAAGGTGCCGGGCAGCCCGGTTCTGCCGTGGCTGTCGGCGGCGATCTGCCTCTACCTCATGCTCAACCTGCCGGTGGAGACGTGGCTGCGATTCGCCGTCTGGCTCCTCATCGGCTTCATCATTTACTTCGCCTACGGTCAGCGCCACTCGCGCGTCGGTCGCAACCCGCAGTTGCAGGGCGGCGTCGGTGACGGCGTGTACGCCACCGACCTCGACTCCTCGGTGGGCGAAGGATTCACGAAGGACGAGCGCTACTCGTCCGACGAGCGCCACTGACGCTCACCTTCGGGTCACGAGGGCCTCGCTCCGGCAATCTGCTGGGGCGGGGCCTTCGTCGTGCCCGGCTCGGACACCTGAACGGCCGCGTAAACTTGGCTGGTCGCCCCGAGCCCGGAGCGGCCACCCGCCCACGTCACACCAGAGGTTCGTTCATGGCCATCCGCCCCATCACCATCGTCGGCCACAAGGCTCTGCACTCCCCGACGAAGCGGGTCAAGGAGATCACGGACGACATCCGCACCCTCGTCGACGACATGTTCGAGACGATGGAGGCCGCGAATGGCGTCGGCCTCGCGGCGAACCAGGTGGGCGTCAAGCAGCGCATCTTCGTCTACGACTGCCCCGACGACGACCTCGGTGAGAACCGCAAGGGCGTCGTCATCAACCCGAAGCTCGAGAAGGGCCGCGTGCCCGCCGGCGAGGCCGACGAGGAGAACGACAACGAGGGCTGCCTCTCGGTGCCGGGCGAGCACTTCCCGACGGCGCGCGCCGACTGGGCGAAGGTGACAGGTACCGACCTCGACAGCAACGAAGTCGTCCTCGAGGGCCATGGCTTCTTCGCCCGCATGCTCCAGCACGAGACCGACCACCTCGACGGCTACCTCTACCTCGACCGCCTCACCCCGACGATGCGCCTCGAGTCGCGCGAGGCCGTCAAGGACCGCGGCTGGCAGTACGACGGCCTGACGAAGTGGGACCCGGCCACCACGAAGGCCGAGGACGTCTGAGCTTAGTCCGGCACTCGAACCCACCATCTTCGCGGGAGGCTAGCCTGGAGCCATGAAAGCCGAGGCTGTCTCCACACCGCACACGTACCACGGCGAGGGTGTCATCTGGCACAACGACTGGGGCAACGGGCACGCGGCCCTGCGCTACGTCGACATGCTCGCCGGTGACGTCCTCGAACTGCAGGACGACGGCGACGTGCGTCGCTTCCACGTCGGCGACGTCGCGGCAGCGCTGCGCCCCCGCCTCGGCGGCGGCGCGATCGTCGCCACGGAGCGCGGCTTCGCGCTCACACGCTCCGCCGACTTCGACGACATCGAGCGCATCGACGACCTGTGGCCCGCCGATCACGAGCCGCGCACCCGTTTCAACGACGGCGGATGCTCCCCCGACGGTTCCTTCTACATGGGCTCCATGGCCTACGACCAGAGCGAAGGCGCCGCGTCGATGTGGCGCCTCGACCCCAACCACATGCCGTCGCACGTCTTCGGCGACGTGACGATCTCGAACGGCCTGTGCTGGTCGCCGGACGGCACCCTCGCCTACTACAACGACACCCCGACCCGCACGATCCAGGTCTTCGACTGGAACCCCGAGGACGGCCTCGTGAACCCGCGCCCGTTCGTCCGGCTCGAGGACGGCATCGGCTACCCCGACGGTCTCACCGTCGATGCCGAGGGCGGCGTGTGGACGGCACTGTTCGGCGGGTCCGCGGTGCGCCGCTACGACGCCGCCGGCGAGCTCTCCGAGATCGTCGAGGTCGGCCCGTCGCAGGTGACCTGCCCCGCCTTCGGGGGCATCAACCTCGACACTCTCTACATCACGACGTCACGCGAGAACCTGCCCGACGACGCGGAACCCGAGGCGGGCGCGCTCTTCGCCTGCACGCCCGGTGTCATCGGTCTGCCGACGCTCCCCTACGGCGGCTGAGCAGGCCGTCAGCCCGTGGCAGGAGCCGATTCGCGTTTCGGGCTGCAGATGTGTACAGTTCTATCTCGTTGCAACGCGCGATAAGCGCCTCGCAGCCCGCACCCGTAGCTCAACGGATAGAGCATCTGACTACGGATCAGAAGGTTTGGGGTTCGAATCCCTACGGGTGCACTCTGTGTTGAGACAGATGGAAGAGGCCCTCACTTCGGTGAGGGTCTCTTGCTTTGTTCCCGAAACCTCCTACGCCCGGATGTCACACCTCTCCCGGCGAACGGCTCACTTCCGGCGGTAGTTGAACGTAGAATCACCCTGGCTGTCATCGCAGCCACGAAGCGCCTCCCCTCGAGCACCTGCAACGGCCCGCCCCACAAGGCGCGGTCCACGTCAGGATGACGCGTCAGGGTCGGGTGCACGACCACGCCTGATCCTGAAGGACATTTCCATGCGCACGATGCCCGTACTCGCCACTGCCACGATGATGCTCGCCGCCCCGATGCTGGCACCGGCCGCTCAGGCGGCACCCGCCGTGAAGTTCTCGCGCTGGGTCGTCGACCTGCCGGGCACCGACAAGGTGACGGCTGCCAACCTCAACAAGGAGTACATCACCGTCACCAACACGACCGCGAAGACGATCACCATCGGCGGCTACCGCGTTTCGGACAGGGGCTCCAAGCACGTCTACGTCATCCCGAAGGGCTTCAAGCTCGGGGCCAAGAAGTCGGTCGTCATTCGCTCCGGCCAGGGCAAGAACTCCTCGACGACGCTCTACTGGGGCCAGGCTGTCAAGGGCCTCAAGCCGGTGAGCCGCAACAGCTTCGTGTGGAACAACAGCGGTGAAACCGCCACCCTGCGCAACGCTGCCGGCAAGGCCGTCCACGTCTGCACGTACAAGAAGAACAAGAACGGCTCGACATCCTGCTGACCGGATCCGTGACGTGGGCCTGAGCGGTACGACGTTCGTCCTGCTCGGGCTCCTCGTCTGCGCGGGTGCCTTCGTCCAGCGCATTGCCGGGTTCGGCCTGGCCGTCGTCGCGGCGCCATTCGTCGTGACGTTCGCGCCGCAGGTCATGCCGGCGGCGCTTCTGCTCGTCGTCCTGCCCCTGCCTGTCGTCGAGATCCTGCGCAACGGGCGAGACATCCTGTGGCGCCCGTTCGGCTGGGCCATCGGCTTCCGTGCGCTCACCATGCCGCTCGGCGTCTGGGTCGTGGCGCACGCCTCTGGCGACGCCATATCCCTCGGGGTGGCCTTCATGGTGCTCGTCGCAGTGGCCGGATCCCTCACCCGCGTGCGGGTACGCGCCGGGGCCGTGACGTCGTCCGTCGCCGGCGCCCTCACCGGCGTCTCGGCGACGGCTGCGTCGATCGGCGGCCCCTTCTTCAGCCTCGCGCTTCAGGAGGAGCCGCCACAACGCGCACGCTCCACGCTCGCGCCGTTCTTCCTCGTCGGTTCGCTACTTTCACTCACCGGTCTCGTCGTCGGGGGTCAGCTACCTCGCGACGCCTGGACGGCCGGCCTCGGGTGGCTGCCGTTCCTGGCCGTCGGCGCGCTGCTGGCCCAGCCGTTGCGTCACCGTATCGATCAGGCTCGCTTCAAGCGGGTCGTTTTCGCCCTCGCGACGACGAGTGCGTTGGGCGTCATCGCTCGCGTTGCACTGACGTAGCGCTCACCGCACAACCGTGCGGGTATTACCGTCGCGCCGGGTCCAGCCGCGAGCGTCGAGGTGCTCGAGAAGCGGGATGACGACACGGCGGGTCGTGCCGAGAGCCTGACGCGCATCGCTCGTCGTGAACGGCTGCGGCAGCGCCGCGAGCTCACGCATGGCTCGCGCCGGCGCATCCGGCAGCAGGACGATGTCCGCCGGCTGCGCTCGCAGGCGCAGCACGAGTCCCCGCTCGGCCGCGGCAGCGATCTCCCGGGAGCCGAGTTTCCAAGCGGTGAGGTCGTCGGCCTCAGGAGCATCGAAGGGGCTCGCCTGCAGGCGTTCACGGAGCTGGGCCAGGGCGGTGTCCGCTCCGCCCAGGTCACGTCGGTGTTCGGTGCCCCGCACGCGTCCGGCGTCCACGTCGAGGCCGGAGGCCGCGGCCAGCAGATGGACGACGGCGGGGGACGTGTCGAGTTCGCGCGCGAGCGCTGCAACAGCGACACCAGGGCTCAGCGGGTCACGGGCGTCGTCGCTCACGAGTTCGTCGAGTTGCTGCGACCACGCGGTCACCTGCGAGGCCGACACAGCCACGCGGTCGACGATCCCGAAGCCGTCTCCGTTCGGCAGAGCCAGTGGCCAGTCGCCCCAACCCGTCGCTCCGGCGCCTTCGAGCCAGGCGACCGAAACGTGCCCCCGGTCGACGACGAGATCGGACGCGCGGCCGCTCTCCCACACCGCCAACGTCGCGGCGCGGGCGGCTCCAGCACCGCGCCGCTCGAGCGGTGGCGGGTCGAGATCGAGCACGGTGGCGCCTGCGTGGATGCGCGCGGCCGAGTCGTCGCGCACGATGACGCGATCTCCCAGCCGCAGCGGCAGCGGTGATTCGAGCCGCAGTCGGGCGGTCTCGTCGTCGAACGGCCGCACACGGGCAGGCACAGCCGCGGTGCCGACGTGCACGGAGACCTCACGCGAGGACTCCGACCACGCGCAACCCGTCTCACGGCGCACGTCGATCGTCGTGGACTCCAGACCCCCGGCGGGACGAAGCAGCGCGCTGCCGCGGGGAGCGGCGTCCCGGGTGATCCCGCGCAACCCCACAGCGCAACGCGAGACGGGGCCGACCTCGTCACGCGATTCTCCGAGCACCTGGAGAGAGCGGATCGTCGCGCGCTCGCCCGCGACGCTCACCTCGTCCCCCACGCGCAACGTGCCGTGGGCGAGTGTGCCGGTGACGACGGTGCCCGCACCCTTGATCGAGAAGGAGCGGTCGAGCCACATCCGTACCGAGCCTTCACCGTTGAGCGGTGGCATGCCCGCCACGAGGTCGTCGAGGGCCGAACGGAGATCACCGATGCCGTCACCCTGCACGGCGTCCGTCTCGACGACGCGCACGGCGCCGAGGGAGGTCTGCGCGATGTGCTCGAGAGCAGAGCGGCGCACTTCGGCGACGCGGTCGGCGTCGGCGAGGCCGCACCGGGTGAGGACGAGCAGACCCGTCTCGAGCCCGAGTGCGTCGATGGCGTCGAGGTGTTCGCTCGACTGCGCCTGCCACCCCTGATCGGCTGCGACCACGAGCATGACGGCGGGAGCGGGCCCGAGACCGGCCAGCATGTTGCCGATGAACCTTCGGTGGCCCGGCACGTCGACGAAGGCGACGTGCTCACCGCTCGGCAACTCCAGACCCGCGAATCCGAGGTCGATCGTGAGGCCGCGGTGCTTCTCCTCGGCCCACCGGTCGGGGTCGGTGCCGGTGAGCGCCTGAACGAGTGTGCTCTTGCCGTGGTCGACGTGCCCGGCCGTGGCGATGACCCGCATGGTCAATGGCCCACGGCAGCAGCGACGGCGAGAATGGCCTCCCCCACCTCGTCATCGGATTCGCCTGGCACACAGCGAAGGTCGACCAGGGTGCGCCCGCCGTTTGTCCGTGCGACCACGCACGGCTCGCCGAGCCGCAAGGGCTCCGCGAAGCTGTCGGGGAGGGCAACCGCGAGACTCGGCAACGGCACACCGGGGGCCCCACCACCACCGACGCGGGCGTCCACTTCGACGACGTCGCCGCCGACCCGGCGAGCGAGTCGTTCCGTGCGCTCGCGAAGGGTCTCCGGCGTTTCCCGAAGGGCTGTGAGGACGGGCGGGACGGGGCCTCGCAGGGTTGCCTCGAGGGCTGCGAGCGTCAGCTTGTCGGTGCGCACAGCACGAGCGAGAGGATGACGTCGGATGCGCTCGAGCGCGTCGGCGTCGCCGAGCACGAGGCCGGCCTGCGGGCCGCCGAGGAGCTTGTCGCCGCTCGCAGTGACGACGGTGGCACCCTCGTCGAGCCACGTCGCGGCGTCGGGCTCGTCGGGCAGGACCCGTTCGGGCGCGAGTAGGCCGCTGCCGACGTCCGCGACGACGGGCAGGCCCAGTGTCGCGAGTTCAGCAACGCGCGGCACACCGGCGAAACCCTCGACGCGATAGTTGCTCGTGTGCACCTTGAGGATGACCCCTGCGTCCCCCGACGCAGCCTCGTAGTCGCGAAGGTGCGTTCGGTTGGTCGTACCGACCTCGCGCAGACGGATTCCTGCGGACTGGAGGAGGTCGGGCAGACGGAAACCGTCGCCGATCTCGACGAGTTCGCCGCGGCTGACGATGACCTCGCGCCCCTCGGCGAGTGTCAGGCAGGCCAGGAGCAACGCGGCGGCACCATTGTTGACGACGAGGGCGCCCCCCGCTGCGGGGACGCGTTCGCGAAGAGCTTCGAGGGCGCCGCGGCCACGCGGTGCCCGACGTGCTGTGGCGGGGTCGAACTCGACATCGACGTGACCTGCTGCGGCGAGCAGCGCCTCGCGGGCAGCATCGCCGAGGGGCGCGCGACCGATGTTGGTGTGTACGACGACTCCGGTCGCGTTGATGACCCGGCGCAGCGTCGTCGCCGATCCGGGAAGCGCTTCGAGGGCGATGGTCGCCACGGCGTCGGGCGCGAGTTCGCCTGAGCGAGCGCGGCGTTGGGCTTCGACGACAGACGCCTTGACGACGTCGACGCCGAGTCGGCGGACAGCCGAAGCGAAGCGCGCGTCGGCGAGCAGTGCGTCGGTGCGCGGGATGCTGCGGCGCGGGTCGTCACTCACCCGGCCATCCTCTCAGGCGAGCCTGCGAGGAAGCTCGCCGTGTCGCACCAAGACGGGGCCGAGCCCGCGAGGAAGGCCTGTGTCGCACCGAGCCAGAGGCCGAGCCTGCGAGGAAGGCCCGTGTCGCACCGAGCCAGAGGCCGAGCCTGCGAGGCCGCTGGCCGGAAGACGCGGCAAAACAGGCCAGAGCTTTCCGAGCTTGCGAGCAAGGCCCGTGTCGCACCGAGCCAGAGGCCGAGCCTGCGAGGCCGCTGGCCGGAAGACGCGGCAAAAAAACACAGGCCATTTGGGTCTGAGCTTGCGAAGAATCAAATGGCGGAGGTGGACAGGAATCGAACCTGCCAAACCGAGATACTCGGTTTCACCGGTTTTGAGGACCGGGGGGCCCACCAGGAACCCTGACACCTCCGTGCTCAACGGTAGTGAATGTTGGTCCATTCACCAAGCGAACACGCTGTCGCGGGTGGCGGGGTTCGATCGTGCACGACCTGCGGCAGGCGCATCTCAGGCCGCCAGGTTCGCACCGGCCCCGATCACATCCCAGTGAGAGCCGTGCGTAGGGTCGGACCATGGAGCCGATTCGATTGACGCAGTTCGCCTCCGGTGGCGGGTGCGCGTGCAAGATCCCGCCCGGCGAGTTGGAGGAGGCGGTCAAGGGCCTCGTCGGTGAGCCGAACCCGAGCGTCCTCGTCGGGCTCGACGACGGTGATGACGCCGCAGCCGTCCGTGTCGGCGACCAAGCCGTCCTGTCGACTGCCGATTTCTTCACCCCGGTCGTCGACGACCCGTACGACTTCGGGCGCATCGCCGCCACGAATGCGCTGTCGGACATCTACGCCATGGGCGGCACCCCTGTCGTCGCGATCAACCTCGTCGGGTGGCCGCGTGAACGCATCGGCCTCGACGTCATGGCCGAGGTGCTCCGCGGCGGCGCGGACATCGGCCGCGCCGCGAACTGCCCCGTCATCGGTGGGCACTCGATCGACGACCCGGAGCCCAAGTTCGGCATGGCCGTCACCGGCATTGCCGATCCGGCCAAGCTGCTGCGCAACGACGCCGCCGAGGCGGGCCTGCCGATCTCGCTGACGAAACCGCTCGGCTCGGGCGTGCTCAACAACCGTCACAAGCGCACGGGTGAGGTCTTCGCCCAGGCCGTCGACGTGATGACGACGCTCAATCGGGACGCCTCCGTCGCCGCGGTCGACGCCGGCGCGAAGGCCGCCACCGACGTCACGGGGTTCGGCCTGCTCGGCCACCTGTGGAAGATGATGCGCGCTTCGGGCGTGGCGGCGGAGATCGACGCCGCAGCCGTTCCCTACATCGACGGCGCCCGCGAGGCGGCACGTGACGGCTACGTCTCCGGCGGCACACGCCGCAACCTCGATTGGGTGGCCCCGCACATCGAGTCCGAGGTCGACGAGAACGAACTGCTTCTGCTCGCCGACGCCCAGACCTCCGGCGGGCTCCTCGTCATCGGCGAGGTGCCGGGCGCGCCGATCATCGGCCGCACCGTGAAGGGTGAACCTGGCATCCGGGTGCGCTAGGGATCGAGCGCGAAAGTGCTGGTTGTGCGCGAAATATCGTGCACAACCAGCGCTTTTCTCCATCAGTCCCGAAGGACCGGGTGACCGTCCGGCCCCGGCAACGGACGACGTCCGTCGGCCGTGCGCGGACCCGTCGTGATGTTGCCGGTCCCGCCGCGCTCGTCGAGGCGGCGCCGCTGCGGCGCCATCGTGTACTTCGGGTCCTTCGCCGACTCCATTCCCGCTTCGAACACGGCAAAGCGGGTACACACCGAACCGGCGACGAAGCACGCTCCCGAAAGCACCGACGCCACCCGCGAGCGCCGCGCGAACAGCGCCGTCCCGACGGAGCCCGCCACGTTGAGCGCCAGACTCGCCTTGTTGAGCCTTCCGGCCGTTCCGTGGTGCAAGGGTTCGCCGACGCCGTGGGCGTCGAGGTGCTTCTCGAGCCGGTTGAGAGCCACGAGGTCGACGGACGACCCGATGAGCGCGAGTGCACGGGCCGGCCCCGCGTGCGCCACCGGCGTCCACACCATCGCGTTTCCGCTCGCCGCGGCCGACGCCGAGCCGGCGAACACGAACGGCAGGTGATGATGCGACTCGGCCCACGTCGGCGTCGCCGTATTCGACAGCAGCACAGCGGTGTACGTCGCGAGTGGTCCGGCAGCCAGAGCACCGAGGGCAGCGCTCGGCGCCTCGACAAGATCGAGTGCCTCTTCGACGAAGCCGAGAACGCCGGCGCGCCGAGGCGCCACCGCCCCGCGGCGCACACCACCGACCTGGGCAACGGCGTTTTCCGCGCGCCCCACGAGCGAGGCCAACGAACCGCTGTTCTTGCGCGGCAGCAGACGCAGCGCCTCCAACCCGGCGAGCGGCACTGCGCCCCCGGCGAACGCGGAGAAGATCCACGTACCCACCGACATCGGGGAGCTCAGTTTCGCCACCCGCAGCATGTTGTAGAACCGTTCGGGTCGCCCGAGGTCCACGACGAGCGCAGCGCCGCTGACCGCCGTCGCCACTCCGGATGTCAGGCGCGTGACGCGTCGCAAGGGCGCGTTCCCCGTCACGTACGCGCCAGCCGCGAGCAGCTGCGATCCCGCCGCGAGCCCACCGGTGAAGAGGTAGATCGGAATCGGCGCCTCCCACGGCACCGGCTTGACCACGTTGTGCCCGTAGTACGAGTCGAACTCCACGTCCGGCACGAGCGCGCGCTCGCCGCGTCCCTCGCGGCGGTCGTTCAGCCAGTCCGTCGGACGGCGACGCTTGTCACCGCCACCACGGCGGCGGCGTGGACCCTCGGGGTCACGGTAGGAATCGAGCGGGTTGGTCACACGCCACCCCCGACGAACGCGATGGCAGCCGCAGCCGCCATGCCGCCGGCTGCGGCGAGCATCCGCTTGTACGACGACGCGAGGTGTCGCGACGGCGCCACCGGGTCGGGCGGCAACCCGTACACCTCCGGGTCGTCGAGGAGCAGGAACACCGAGCCGGTGCCGCCCACACCGTCGTCACTGCCCGCGCCGTACAGGCGCGCCTCCGTCATGCCGCGGGCGTGAAGCTCGGCCACGCGCTCCTCGGCGAGGCGCGTCATTTCCGACAGCGGCCCGAACTTGATCGACGTCGTGGGGCACGTCTGTGCGCACGCGGGCGTCTGCCCCTCGGTGAGCCGGTCGTAGCAGAGCGTGCACTTCTGTGCGTTGCCGTGGTTGATGACGGCGTCCTTCTCACGACGCTCGACCACGCCGAACGGGCACCCGCCGACGCAATACCCACAGCCGTTGCACACGTCGGCCTGGATGACGACGGTGCCGAACTCGCTGCGGAAGATCGCTCCCGTGGGGCAGTTGTCGAGGCACCCCGCATGGGTGCAGTGCTTGCAGACGTCCGACGACATGAGCCAGCGGAAATCGGGCACGTCGCTACCGGCGGTCGGCGTCAGGCCCTCCGGCGATGACGCCAGGGCGAACACGTCGACGTCGAGCGAGGTCTCAGGCTGCACATCGACCGCGCCACTGGGCGTCTCGGTCGACGCAGCACTGCGCACACTCGGCATACCGAGGTCGACGAGCTTGCGCCCCGACTCACGGGCCGCCGCGATGCGCTCCCCCGACTGCTCGACGAACGCGACGTGACGCCACGTGTCGGAGCCGAGCTCACCCGTGTTGTCGTACGAGTGGCCCGTGAGCCCGTACCCGTCCTCCGGGTTGCGGTTCCACTCCTTGCAAGCCACCTCGCACGCCTTGCAGCCGATGCAGATGGACGTGTCGGTGAAGAAGCCGACCCGCTCCGCGAGCGGCTCGTTCGGGGCCCCGCCCGTGCGCTCCGTCGCCGCACGGGTACCCCACGCGGCTTCCTTGGCCGGGTCGCCCGCGCCGCCGAACTGGCGCGCGACGTAACTCGTCAGTGCGCTCATGCGTTGTCTTCACTCTCCTCGACGTCACCCTGGGCGAGGTCGTTGCCCGTCATGACCGTCGTGCCTGCGCGGCTCTGGTACTCGGCGACGAGCCGTTCCAGCGCTTCCCCCGCGGGGCGCCTGCCGGCACGGATGTCGCACATGCCGATCTTGCCCTCCTGGATCTGAGTGTTGCGATCGAGCACGACGCCAAACAGGTCGTTCGCGGAATCGCCTGCCACCTGGGCGAACTCACTCGAACCCCAGTGATACGGCATGCCGATCGTGTGCACCGTGCGTCCGCCGATGCGTAGCGGTCGCGCTCGCTCCGTGACGAGGACGCGCGCCTCGATCGCGGCACGGGCCGAGACGACGGTAGCCCATCCGCCGTTCTCGAGCCCACGCTCCTGCGCCAGCTGAGGCGAGACCTCGACGAACATCTCCGGCTGCAGTTCCGCGAGGTACGGCAGCCACCGGCTCATGCCGCCGGCGGTGTGGTGCTCGGTCAACCGGTTCACGGTGAACATGAACGGGTAGACGTCGCCGCCGGGCGTGCCGAAACTCGGCGCGTTGAGGTTGTCCTTGCGTTCGAAGACGACGCGCGTCGGGTTGGCCTGCTGTCGGTACAGCGGGTTCGCCAGGGGTGACTCGGCCGGCTCGTAGTGCGCCGGCAGTGGGCCGTCGACGAGGCCGAGCGGCGCATACAGCCAGGCCTTGCCGTCGGCCATCATGATGAACGGGTCGTCGCCGGCGAGGCCGTCAGGCCCGCCGACTCCCTTGTCCGGCCGGTAGGAGGGTGCCGTCGTCGCCGGGAAGTCGGGGATGTCGTGCCCCGCCCAGCGACCGGCCTCCTCGTCCCACCACACGAGCTTCTTGCGCTCGCTCCACGGCTTGCCGTCGCGGTCGGCCGACGCGCGGTTGTACAGCGTGCGCCGGTTCGCCGGCCACGCCCACGCCCACTCGGCGGCCGTCTCGTCCTGCTCGTGCCCGGGCTTGCGTCGCGCTGCCTGGTTGACGCCGTCGGCGTAGACGCCCGCGTACAGCCAGCAGCCGGACGACGTCGAGCCGTCGGCCGCGAGGTCGACGTACGTCGAAAGCGGCTTGCCCTCGGCGTCGGTGCCGTTGATCTCCGCGATGACGGATTCGGGCACCACTTCGCCGTGCTCGTCCTTCGCGTAGTCCCACGTCATGGCCTGCAGCGGCAGGTCGCGCGGGTCATCGGAATCAGCCAGGCGGGCCCGGATGCGCACGCCCACCTCGTGGAAGAAGTCGAGTTCGCTCTGCGCGTCACCCGGCGGGTTGACGGCCTTGTGGCGCCACTGCACGAGGCGCTGCGTCTGGGTGAACGAGCCGGCCTTCTCGACGTGCGTGGCCGCAGGGAAGAAGAACACCTCGGTGTCGATGTCCTCGGTCTTCCACTCGCCGGACGCGATCTCCGGCGCGTCCTTCCAGAACGTGGCCGTTTCGATGAGCTGGAAGTCGCGCACGACGAGCCACTTGAGGTGACGCAGGCCGTTGCGCTGCAGCTTGCCGTTCGCAGACCCGACGGCCGGGTTCTGGCCGAGGACGAAGAACCCCTCGACGTCGCCGTCGATCATGCCCATCATCGACTGGTAGGTGCCGTGCGCACCCGTCAGACGCGGCATGAGGTCGAGTCCGAAGTTGTTCTCGGGCGTCGCGTGCTCGCCGAACCAGGCCTTGAACAGCGAGACGGCGTACGCGTCCGCGTTGGCCCAGTAGCCCTTCGCGTCCTTCGACACGATGGAGTCGACGTAGTCCTCCATCGTCTCGTGTTCCGCGACGCGCGGCATCGGCAGGTAACCCGGCAGCAGGTTGAACAGCGTCGGAATGTCGGTGGACCCCTGGATCGTCGCGTGCCCGCGCAGCGCCATGATGCCCGCGCCGGGGCGTCCGACGTTGCCCATGAGCAGCTGCAGGATGGCCGCCGAGCGGATCATCTGCGCGCCTGAGACGTGCTGGGTCCAGCCGACGGCGTAGGCGAACATCGTGGTGCGTTCGCGCCCGGAGTTCGCGACGAGGGCATCGGCGACGTAGCGGAAGTCCTCCGGCGAGACGCCGCAGACCTCCTCGACGAGCTCGGGTGTGTAGCGCGCGTAGTGACGCTTGAGGATCTGAAAGACCGTGCGGGGATCGGTCAGCGTCTCGTCGCGCAGCACCTCGGCGTGGGCGAGCGAGGGACCGCCGGAACCGTGCGACTCCGCACCACCGGACGCGTGATGCCCGGACGAACCGCTCATCTCGTCGCTCGACGTGCCCTGCTCGCCGGAGGGGTCGGCGTACTGCCACGAGCTCTGATCGTACTGACCCGTCTCGGGGTTGTAGCCGGAGAACAGCCCGTCGAGGTCTTCGGTGTCGACGAAGTCCTCACTGACGAGCGTCGCGGCGTTCGTATACGCGACGACGTAGTCGTGGAAGTACGCGTCCGTCGACAGGACGTGGTTGATGAGCGCACCGAGGAAGACGATGTCGGAGCCACCACGGATGGTGACGTGCTTGTCGGCCACCGCCGAGGTGCGCGTGAAGCGCGGGTCGATGTGGATGACCTTGGCGCCGCGCGCCTTGGCTTCGGTCACCCACTGGAAACCGACGGGGTGACACTCGGCCATGTTCGACCCCTCGATGATGATGAGGTCGGCATTCGCCATGTCCTGCAGTGGATTAGTGGCTCCACCACGCCCAAATGAGGCCCCCAGACTGGGAACCGTAGCGCTGTGTCAAATACGCGCCTGGTTCTCGATCTGTATGGCCCCGGCTGCGGTGAACAGCTTCTTGATGAGGTAGTTCTCCTCGTTGTCGAGCGTCGCTCCGCCCAACGAGGCGATACCCATCGTTCGCCTCAGGAAGTTGCCCTTCTCGTCACGCTCCTGCCAGGTGCGTCGACGCGTGTCGAGGAACCGCTCGACCACCATGTCGATGGCCCTGTCGCGCTCGATCGGCTCGAAGTCGGTGCCGCCGGGCTTGCGGTAGAGCACCTGCTTGATCCGCGAGGGGTTGTTGACGAGCTGCTCGCTCGCCGCACCCTTGGGGCACAGGCGGCCTCGCGAGATGGGGCTGTCCTTGTCGCCCTCGATGGCGACGACCTTTTCGTCCTTGACGAAGACGCGCTGGCCGCAGCCGACGGCGCAGTAGGGGCACACCGACTGGACGCTGCGGTCGGCCGTCGTCGTGCGCGGCTCGAGCGTGCGCGTCTTCTCGCTCGTCACAGACGGGCCGCGGCCGAGGAAGTCACCCGAGCGCACCTGACGCAGGACAGGCCATTCGAGTGGTGAGAACCCCATGTCGGCCCTCCTTCCGCGTCGATGTGTCGCCTTCAGTTTCGACCCTAGCCCCGGGCGGTGACAAGGCCCGGCAGCCACTCAGTTCGAGCGCTGCACGAGGCGGGCGGGAAGCGTCTCGTACCCGCGCAGAATGCGTGTCGGTCGGCGGCCCGCCCCGGGAAGCAACTCGACGTCGAAGCGGTCGAAGAAGGCACGCAGGCCCACCTCCCCCTCCATGCGCGCGAGCGCCGCTCCGAGGCAGAAGTGCCTGCCCGCGGAGAAGGACAGGTGGTCGCGGGCGTTCTCGCGCGCGACGTCGAAGGCGTCGGGGTTGTCGAAGACCTGCGGGTCGCGGTTCGCGCCGGCGAGCACGAGCGTCGTCATCGAGCCCTCACCCACGCGCTGTCCGGCCACCTCGGTGTCTTCGGCCGCCGAGCGGCCGGTGAGCAGTACGGGCGGGTCGTAGCGCAGTGCCTCGTCGACGGCGTTGCCCCAACCGGACGGGTCGGCGCGCAGGCCGGCCAACTGGTCGGGGTGCTCGACGAGCAGCCGGATGGCGTTGCTCAGCAGGTTGACGGTGGTCTCGAACCCGGCGGCGAGCAGGAGGCCGGCGGTGGCCTTGAGTTCACGCTCGCTGAGGTGCCCCTCGTCGTCCGTGGCGTGCAGCAGCGTCGAGAACAGATCGTCGCCGGGGTTGGCGCGCAGGTGGTCGAAGTGCCTACCGAGCCATTCGTCGAACTCGTCGAGGGCGCCGTCGACGGCGCGGAACGTCGACCAGTCGATGCCGAGGTCCAGGCTCGCTGCGGCATGTCCGCCCATGCGCAGGACGTTGGCCCGCTCGCTCTCGGGAACGCCGAGGATCTCCGAGATGACGGCGACCGGCAGCTTCTCGCAGTAGGCGGCGACGAGGTCGACCGGCCCGCCCCTGGCCGCGAGTTCGTCGAGCAGGTCGGCAGCGATTGCCTCCGTCCGCTCGCGCAGCCCCTCGACGGCGCGCGCGGTGAACACCCGCGAGACGAGCTTGCGGTAGCGCGTGTGATCGTCGCCGTCGGTGACGAGCATCGACGGCGGCTCCACGGGGTGCAGGCCCTCGCGCCGTGCCCACTGCACGAGGCGCGAAATCGCCGGGCGGTCGTCACCGGGGAAGCCGGTGCGGAACTGGGTGGAGCTGAGCACCTCCTTGACGACGGCGTGGTCAACGCTGACGTAGGAGAACGTGCTGCGCACGAGCGGGCCCTGCGCGCGGATCTGGCTGAACAGCTCGGCGATCTCCTCGGGCGAGAGGTTCTGGGCCTCGACCGTGAGGCGCGCCTGGAGGTCACCCTTGTCGGCTCCGTCCTTGAGGACGCGGCTCGGCACCGCATGCGTCAGGCCCCAGCGCACGAGGGGCTTCACCCTGTTCGTCACCACGCCACTGACGAGCTCTGCAGTCGTCGTCATCACCGTCACCACCAGATCTCGGAATTTGTGCCGCAGATCACACTACCGACGTAGTGAGTGGCGCGCAGCCAACTCCCCTTTCGGATGGCTCAGGGTTTGCGACCGCTCTCGTACAGCTCGACCGCCTTCTTGTCGCCGGCCCAGAACGCCACGGCGTCCCCCTTGACCGACGGCAGTTTCGGCCGGTTCGCCGGCGACGGCTTCTTGCCCCACGCCGAGCCGACGACGGTGCTCGGGTTCGCCGGGCGCCCCTGGGGGAACGCGACGGCCAGGGCGTTGGCGTACATCGCGGCACGGTAGCGCGAGCCGAGACGGTCGTCGTGGATCCGATCCCCCTCGACCCACTCCTCCTCGCGCTCGGCTCGCCAGTCGTAGAGCCGCAGATTGGGGTAGCGCTTCGTCGCGTCGCGCAGTTGAGCATCCATGTCGCGCATGTACGCGTCGTTGTACGACCCGTTCGTCGCGATCGTCGCAGGCAGGGGCCACAACACGGGCCGCCCCTTCGTCGCCTTCATGACGGTGTCGATGCGCTGGCGGATCTTCATGTTGCTGCCGATGTGGTCGTTAGCCGCGTCGTTCGTGCCGGTGGCGATGACGTAGCAGCCCTTGAACGTCGAGGTGAGCTTCGGCGTCAGCACGTCCATGACGTTGGGCCGGTTCATGAAGCGCTCGAAGACAGACCGGCCGCCGGAGGCGTTGACGTACAGGTTCTTGACGCCGACGTTCGCGAAGCGCGCCTCGAGCCGCTCCGCCCGGTTCGGAATCTGGTCCTGGCTCACCATGCCGACACTCACCGAGTCACCGACGTAGACGACGTCCGTGCACGAGGTCTTTCCGTTGAACGGCTGCGGCGAGGAGTTCGCCGAAGCTCCCGCACTCGACGTCGAGGCCTGCGACTCGCCGTTCCTCGAACCGTCCGATCCACGATCGCCGCTGCAGGCACTCAACCCGAGGACGGAGACGAGGCACAAGGCGGCGGGGGAAGGCTTCATCGCTTCATCATGGCGAAGGTCGGGCGTCACCGCACCTTCTCGACCGCGAGACACGCTCCCGGCGGGTGCCGGCTGCGGTGATTCAATCGGGGCATGACCACGCTGCACCTCATTCGGCACGGACAGACTCCGAACAACGTCGCGGGTGCCCTCGACACCGCACTGCCCGGCGCCGGCCTCACCGATCTCGGCATGCGCCAGGCCGAGGATCTCGTGCGCCGCTTCGACGGCACACCCCTCGATCGCGTCGTCTCCTCAGCGCACCGCCGCGCCGTTCTGACGGCCGCGCCACTCACTCGCGCACGGGCGCTCGAGCCTCTGCAGGACGAGGGCTTCGGCGAAGTGGGGGCCGGCGATCTCGAGATGATGACGACGCACGAGTCACACATGACCTACCTGACGACCGTCTTCGACTGGTCCGAGGGCGAGCTCGACGAGCGGATACCCGGCGGCCCCGACGGCCACTCGGTTCTCGAACGCTACGAGGCCGCCATCGCGCGCGCCGTCGAAGGGCTCGCGGACGACGCAGCGGTCGCCGTCGTCAGCCACGGCGCCGTCATCCGCCTCTGGGCGACGTCGCAGGCGTCCGGCATCACGCCCAAGGACGCCGAGCACAAGCGCCTGCTCAACACCGCGGTCGTGACGCTCGAGGGGCGCCCGGGCGACTGGCGCTTCGTCGGCTGGGACGACCCGAGCCTTGTCGACGAGGGCGCCTCCGACCCCACGGCGGACGCCGAGGACGACGACTGAGGGCTCCCACGCATTCGGGGCCGAGCCACGCGTGAGGCGCTGCTCAGCCCCGAAGCCGATGGGTGCCGCGAAATCAGGAGTTGACGGCGCCCGTCGAGGTCGAGGAGGAAGCCGAACCCTGGCCCGCCGACGGTGACTGCTGCGTCGACCCGCCCTGACCGCGCTCGCCGTGCGGGCTGTGGCCTCCACGCGGACCGTGGGAGTCGAGCGTGACGGTCTTGAAGTCCGCGCTCACCGCGTAGGCAACGCGCTGGCCCGACTTCGTGCCGAGCGCGACGTAGCCACCCTGGGGTGTCTTGAACGCGTGCTCGATGGTGACAGCAGCATCCTTCGCCTTCACGGCGCTCTTGACGCTCGTCAGGGTCGAGCCGGTGACGTCGGCCGGGCGCTGCTTGCCGTCGTGACCACCGGGCCCGCCGTGCCCATCACGCCCACTGGGGCCGCCCGGACCGCCGGTGCGCACCTCGACCGTCTTGAGGTCCTTGCTCACCTCGACCATGACCTTCGCACCGCTCTTCGTGCCCAGCACGTCGTACGAGCCGTCCGGGTCGGCCATGACGCGCTCGATCGAGACCGCGGCATCCTTGGCCTTGACGGCGTTGACGACGTTCGTCTTCGTCGCTCCGGTCACCTCGGTGTGCTTGTGACCGCCGGGGCCGCCCTTGCCCGCGTCACCGGGCTGAGCCTGCGTGCTCGAGGAACTGGACGGCGTGGGAGCCGGCGACTGCGAGTTCGCCAGCGCTGCTCCGGAGACGGCCAGCGTGCCCGCCGCGCCGAGGCCGGCCACGATCTTCGTCGTGTTGTTCAACATCTTCTTCCCTTCTCTCATGAGGAGTTGAGGGCAGCTCGCACAACGCGGGCCACCCCCACCGCCCGAGAGAACGGCCCGCGGCCGTGATGAGGCTGTCAAACGTCCCGTCACCGCGCTGTGAGCGCGCCGTGGGCGACAATGGTCGCCATGAGCAGCATGCGTGATCGCCGTCCCGACCCGACGACGTTGAACGACCTGCCCACCCGCGGCGACCACATCGCGTTCTACCGATTCGTCGCCTTCGACGACGTCGACGCCGCCGTGGCGCGTCTGCGCGCACTCACCCACGGGCTCAGCGGTTCGGTGCTCGTCGCGTCCGAAGGCGTCAACGGGATGCTGGCCGGCACGCCGCAGCAGATCGATGCCTTCCTCGAGACCGCGAGCGCCGACGCGACGGTCGCTCACGCTTTCGACGGCATCGTCGTCAAGCGCACGGCGTTCGAGCGCCCGCCGTTTCGTCGCATGCTCGTCAAGGCAAAGAAGGAGATCGTGCCCCTCGGCGTCGACGGCCTCGACATGCCGAACCGCATGGACGACGTGCACGCGACTGACGTGCCGCCCGAGCAGTGGCGTGAACTCATCCGCCGCGACGATGTCGTCGTCCTCGACAACCGCAACAGCTTCGAATACGGCGCCGGCCGCTTCCGTGACGCCGTCGATCCGGGCGTCGTGAACTTCCGCGACTTCGCCGACTACGTCGAAGACCACGCTGACGAGTGGCGCGAGAACGGCACGAAGATCGCGATGTACTGCACGGGCGGCATCCGCTGTGAGAAGTCGAGCCCCTGGATGCAGGATCTGGGGCTCGAGGTCTTCCAGTTGCAGGGCGGCATCCTCAACTACTTCCAGCAGATGCCGGACGCCGAGCAGGACTGGGACGGTGAGTGTTTCATCTTCGACGAGCGCGTCAGCCTCGACACGAAGCTGCGCGACACCGGCCGCACCCGCGAGGAGATCGACGAGCCGCGCTGACCGGTTGAGCCCGGCGAAAAATCGGGTGCCGACGACGGCGCCCCACTCGTACGGTGGGAGCTTCCGGACCCGAGGAGGCCCATGCATCCGAACCCACCCCGCGGCACACACCTTCGTCTCGACGGCATCTCGAAGAGCTACCCCGACCGCCGCGTCCTGACCGACATCTCCTTCGCCGTCGCCGCCGGCGAACGGGCCGCGCTCATCGGGGAGAACGGCACCGGCAAGTCGACGCTCCTGCGCATCGTCGCGGGCCTCGAGGACGCCGACGTGGGGACGGTGAGCGCGCCCGGCGAGGTCGGCCTGTTCCACCAGCAGCCGCCGTTCTCACTCGATCTCACCGCCGATGAGGTGCTCCGGGACGCCGCCGCGCCCCTGCGCGCTCTGGGCGACGAGGTGACGTCGGCCGGTGAGCACCTGGCCGCGCACCCCGACGACCCCGGAGCGGGTACTCGACTCGAGCTCGCCCTCGCCGAGGCCGAACGCCGCGGCGTGTGGGAGCTCGACCACACGATCGACGAGTTGGTCGAAGGCCTCGGTATCGCCGACATCCCTCGCGAGCGCCCCGTCCGCGAGGTCTCGGGGGGCCAACTCGCCCGCTTCTCGCTCGCGTGGATGCTCGTGCGCCGCCCGGAGACGCTCCTGCTCGACGAACCGACGAACCACCTCGACGACCGTGGCGCCGAGTTGCTCGCACGCATGCTCCACACATGGCCGGGACCGGTGCTCATGGCGAGCCACGACCGCGCCTTCCTCGACGAATCGGTCAGCCACCTGCTCGACCTCGATCCGCGGCCGATGCCGCACCGTCAGGTCGATCGCGTCGCCGACGCCTCCGACGCAGGCGCCGCCCACGGCGTCACCCGGTTCACCGGCACCTACTCGCAATACGTCGTCGCCCGGGCCGACGAACTGACGCGCTGGCAGGAGCAGTACGAGCGCGAGCAGGACGAACTGAACCGTCTGCGCGGGCGACTGCACGACGATCACCGCGTCGGACACCCCGAGCGCGGGCCGCGTACCGAGGCGCGCGGCGCGAAGAAGTTCTACTCCGACCGCAACGCCACCGTCGTCGCTCGCCGGGTCAACGATGCCCGCACCGCCCTCGAGCGCCTCGAGGACGAGCAGGTGCGCAAACCGCCGAAGCACCTGCGGTTCAACGCGGATCGGTCGCTCGCCGCAGCCCGCCGCCTCGGCGAGTTGCCGAGCGGAGCGCTCGTCACGGCGTCGAACGTCACCCTCCGAGATCGGTTACGACCGACGAGTCTCGCGCTCGCAGCCGGAGAGCGTCTGCTCGTCGAGGGCCCGAACGGATGCGGCAAGTCGACACTGCTCGAGGCTCTTGCGGGGCGCATCGCTCCCGACGACGGCAGCGTCACCGTCGCCCCGCGCGGGAGCGTCGCCCTGCTCGGCCAGGACGCCGAAGTGAGCGGTGACGACAGCGTCCGCGACACGTACGAGCAACTCGTCGGCGCCGAACTCGCTGCCAGACGTCCGCTGGCCACGTTCGGTTTGATCGCCGGACGCGACGAGCTCCGGCCGGTGAACAGCCTGAGCGTCGGGCAACGGCGCCGACTCGACCTCGCCCTCCTGTTGGCGCTGCCGCCCGACGTCCTGCTGCTCGACGAGCCGACCAACCACTTCTCCCTGCTCCTGTCCGAAGACATCGAGCGCGCCCTGGGTGATTACCCCGGGGCGGTCGTCGTCGCGAGCCACGACCGGATGC
Source organism: Dermacoccus barathri (assembly GCF_015070805.1). Taxonomy (NCBI): domain Bacteria; kingdom Bacillati; phylum Actinomycetota; class Actinomycetes; order Micrococcales; family Dermacoccaceae; genus Dermacoccus; species Dermacoccus barathri. The sequence goes on from NZ_JADCTK010000001.1 coordinate 343,812, forward strand.
TGCGCCGACGCTGGGCCGGTCAGCGCTTGGAGCTCCACCCACCCGGGTGAGCCGGTGAAAAACCTCTGGCCAAGGCCAAGGGCCCGGAGTAGGGTCGAAGCAACTGTCATCGAGTGAAAGGAGTTCAGCAATGGGTTTCGACGACAAGCTGGACAACGCCAAGGACGAGAAGTTCGGCCAGGCCAAGGAGGCCTACGGCAAGGCGACCGACAACGAGCAGCTCGAGGCCGAGGGTAAGGGCGACCAGGGCGTCGCCAACCTCAAGCAGGCCGGCGAGAAGATCAAGGACGCTTTCAAGAACTGATCGTTCTCGGTGTCTGACACCGCTTGTACGAGAGGCGCATCTCCCGATTCGGGAGGTGCGCCTCTTGCCGTGTCCAGCTCAGGTGATCTGCGCACGAGCGTCGGATTGTGACCTGCAATACCTGACGGTAGTCGTCCACCAAGCACTCAACAGGTCACAGATCGATTTCATCTTGCTGTGAGCCACACCTCTGGTTGGATCGAATACCGCTGCAGCGCAGTCCGTCTCACAGGTTGGTCGCGGCGACGCAGCATCGTCTCGTTTTTCGGGAGTTGAGCGAGCCCTACAGTGACGCACGGCACTTTTCCGCCCACTCGAGTCACGGGGTCAGCGGGAAGGCCCTTCTCCTTGAAAGGCTCCGCATGTCCTCGACTCTCGACGCCCCGCCGGCCGCACCTCGCGGCTCCGGCGACTCTGGTGACGCCGGCTACGCCAAGCACCTCAAGAACCGCCACATCCGGATGATCGGTATCGGTGGCGCCATCGGCTCCGGCCTCTTCATGGGCTCGGCCGGGCGACTGCACTCCGCAGGCCCGTCGCTCATCTTCGCCTACGCCATCTGTGGCGCCGTCGCCATGATCGTGGTGCGCGCGCTCGGTGAGATGGTGCTCTACCGCCCCTCCTCGGGCGCCTTCGTGTCCTACAGCCGCGAGTTCATCGGCGAGAAGGGCGCGTACGCAGCGGGATGGTTCCACTTCACCAACTGGGCGTTCACGCTCATCGCCGACTCCACCGTCATCGCGAGCTTCCTCATCTTCTGGAGCCCGCTCAAGGACGCCCTTCCGCAGGGAGGCTGGGCCGCCATCGCTCTCGTGACCGCCCTGGCCATCAACCTCATCGGCGTCAAGCTGTTCGGCGAGATGGAGTTCTGGTTCTCGGCCATCAAGGTCGGCACGATCATCCTGTTCATGCTCGCCTCGATCTACTTCATCATCGTGGGCCAGGACCTCTCGGGCGGCGGCAAGCCCGCCAGCGCCGGCGTTCACAACATCACCGACTCGGGCTTCTTCCCCAACGGTGTCTCGCCGATGTTCACACTGCTGACCGGCGTCATCTTCGCCTACGCCGCCATGGAGCTCATCGGCGTCGCCGCCGGTGAGACCGAGAACCCGCGTGAGGTCATGCCGAAGGCCGTCCGCTCGGTGCTGTGGCGCATCCTCATCTTCTACGTGGGCACCATCACGCTTCTGTGTTTCCTCCTGCCGACCGCGCAGTACAAGCAGGGCGAGTCACCCTTCGTCACTGTGCTCGACCGCGTGGGCTTCCACGTCGGTGGCGTGCGCATGGCAGACATCATGACCGTCGTCCTCATTTCGGCCGTCGCGTCGTCGATGAACTCGGGCCTGTACTCGACCGGCCGCGTGCTGCGCTCGATGGCCGTGGCCGGTACGGCGCCGCGCATCCTCGGCAAGATGAGCCGCACCCAGGTTCCCTACGCCGCCATCCTGGCGACGGCCGCCTTCGGTGCGGTCGGCGTCGTCATCAACTTCAAGTGGCCGTCGCATGCCTTCGAGATCGCTCTCGAGGCCGCCACCCTCGGCATCATCGGCGTCTGGTCGATGATCCTCATCTCGCACATGATGATGGTCCGCAAGGCCGCGCGCGGCGAGCTGGAGCGTCCGGACTTCCGCCTCAAGGGTGCGCCGGTGCTCAACATCATCGCGCTCGTGTTCCTCGCTGCGGTTCTCGTGCTCATCGCGATCGACCCGACGGACAGCAGCCCCGAGTCGGCCGCTGCCGTTCGCTTCGGCGGCCCGATCCTCGTACTCCTGCTCGTCGGCGGCTGGTTCCTCGTGCGCAACCGCATCGACGCCGCGGTCTTCGACGACATCGACGACGGTGACGAGTACGTCACGAGCTGATCGCTCACCCGTTCCACGCGCTGCGGCCGCCGTACCTTTCCCGGGCGGCGGCCGTACGCGTCCTCACGCCTAGACTGACTGACGTGATCGACCTTCCCGTCCTGTTCTCCACGACCGCCGACTACTACCGCTTCGCCGTCGTCGAACTACGCCGCGAGGCCGACGTGGAGAAGGTGACGCGCGTGGGTGAGGACGCGGGCTTCGTCCAGTTGAAGAACGGCGGCATCCAGCGACTTCACGAACTCGCCTCGTCCGGCTACCTGCGCTTCTGCAAGCACTTCGCCGCCGTCGAGAAGCACGCGACGACGAAGTCCCTTGAGCACGAGGACGCCGAGGAGATCGCCGGGTGGGCCTTCGACGGCATCGCCACGCGCCTCGAGGCACTGGCCGACTCCGGCGAGTACACGCCCGGTTCGGCCATCTCCCTGCACACATGGGATTCGGGGCAGGGCCCGTGGGCGCCCGGCAAGGTGCGTCGGCCCCTCCTCGAGATGCTCATGGACGAGGGCGTCCGAGTCGTGCCCGGCGGCGCCGACCTCGCGTTGTCGGTCTGCCTCGGTGAGGACCGGGTGACGACGGGTGTCACGCCCTCGCGCTACGCCCTGTCCGACTGGGCGGGTGGACGCATCCGTCTTGCCTCGCGCAAGGAGCAGGTCAGCCGCGCGGAGTTCAAGCTCGAGGAGCTGTTCACCCACATCGACCTGCCCGAGGGGGACGTGGCCGTCGACCTCGGCGCCAGCCCTGGCGGGTGGACACGCATCCTGCGTTCGCGCGGGTACGGCCACGTGCACGCCGTCGACCCGGCCGGTCTCGACCAGCGCGTGCTCGACCTGGGCGGCGTGGAACACCACCGGACGACGGCCGGGGAGTTCGTCGCTACCTTCCCGCGTCGGGTCGACCTCATCGTCAACGACATGCGGATGCCCCCGCAGCTGTCGGCCCACACGATGCTCGAGGCGTCCGACATGCTAAACCCGGGCGCAACGGCGATCGTCACGCTGAAGTTGGGCACGAACAACCCGGTCAAGCAGGCCGACGAGGCGATGAACATGCTGAGCGAGGCGTACGACATCACCTTCGCCCGACAGCTGCAGCACAACCGGCACGAGATCACCGTCGTCGCATTGCGTGCCTGACGCTGCGTTTCGCCCGACGCTGGGGAAAATCGGTCGCCGCGCGAGGATCCGGCTGTAAAACTCCCGACACCATGAGTTGTGCACCCGACGCCGCGCTGGCCACGCAGCTCCTGCGCGAGCAGGCACCGCACCTCGCCCAGCTTGCCGTGCGCCCGAGCCCGGCCTCCGGCAGCAGCAACTGGGTGTTTCGCGTTGGAGGTCACCTCGCACTTCGCCTCCCACGCTCCGACGACTACGCCACGGATCTGGGCAACGAGATCACCTGGCTGCCGACGCTCGGAGCCGGCGTGAGGACGCCGATCCCGCGCGTCGAGTTCGTCGGAACGCCGAGCGAGACATTCCCTCGACACTGGGCCGTCGTCACCTGGATCGAGGGTCGAACTCCGACGAACCTCGACGCTTCGGCGCAGCGGTCGCTCGCGTCGTCACTCGGGGAGTTCGTCGCCGAGCTTCACGCCGTCGACACGGACGGCGAGGTCGGCGGCGCCGAGCGTTGGGGTTACCGGTGCGGCGATCCGGTGACCGACGCCACCGACGCGTGGGTCGACGAGGCCGCCGCCACGCTGAGCGACCTCTTCGACCCGACGCAGGTGCGCCTGGCCTGGGCACGCCTGCGGGAAGTGGAGGCCGCGACCGGCTCCCGGACCTGGGTGCACACCGACCTTTCGGCCGAGAACGTCCTCGTCAGGGACGGCGGCACCCTGGCCGGCGTCATCGACTTCGGCGCACTCGGCGTGGGCGACCCTGCCGTCGATCTGCTCTACGCGTGGGATCTGTTCGACGCTCCAGCACGCGCCGTGTTCACCCGTGCCGCCGCAGCCGACGAAGCCACGACGGCGCGCGCCCGCGCGTGGGCCTTCCCGGGCCCGGGCCTCGTGACGCTCGCGGAGTACCGCGATTCGATGCCTGAACGCACGGTCCGCCTCACCCGCATGGTCGAGGCCGTCGCGGCCGACGTCGGGGTCCGCCTGCGCTGAGATCGCCCAACGTTGGGAGTTTTCCGGCCACGCAGCATCCCTTCGGCTGCAAAACCCCCAAGGTTGGGGTTTTACGCGAGCTGTCGGAAGTGGGGGCGCCAACCGTCCGACAGCCGTACCGAACGGCCGCGGCGCTCCAGGGCCGCGGCGACTGCCTTCACCGTTCCGGCCGGGTCGCGGTAGATGCCGTGGGACACAACGCGGATGACCTCCCACCCCTCGGTGCGCAGGGACATTTCGCGCTCGATGTCCGCATGCTTCTGAGCCTCAGTGACGTAGTGGTGGTCCCCGTCGTACTCGATCGCGATCTTGAGATCCGGGTACGCGAGATCCAGCCTTCGACGACGCCCGCAAGCCACCACCTCGAACTGCGCGACCGGCTGGGGTAACCCCGCCAACACGAGCAGGACCCGTAGCCGCGACTCCATGGCCGACTCGGCACCGGCATCCACGAGCCTCACCAGGTCTCGTGCGCGCCCTGGCCCCGCACCGCTGGACGACCACGACGCACGCGCCGACTCCGGTTCCACCCCGGGCAGCCTGAGAACGGCGTCCGCGAGCACGACGACGTCGACGAGCGACAGCCGGGGCAAACACTCACGCACGAGGTCGACCGGCGCCGTAGTCGGCAGCCGCAACCGCACCGAGGGAACCCAAACGCTCGACGTCTTCGAGTTTCGGAGGTGACGGTGCACGGCGAGTCCCGCACCGCGCACGTCCCGGCTCGCCGGGATGCTCACCGACACGCCCTCGGGCCACGGCACCGGCAGACCCCACAGGAGCGCCGCATCGAGTCGCGAGATCCGCGCGCCCTCACCACACCGTCGCACCGCTGCGACGCAGCGGAGCCCGTGCCCCACCGGCACGCGGGCATCGGCGAAGACACCCCGGAACAGACGGCGTACGTCCGCGCTGTCGAGGTCGCTCCGACTCAACCCTGCTGCGAGGGCCTCGTCCGAGGTGAACGGGAGCGCGCCGAGCCTGTCCAGGGCAGCACGTCGACGTGCTGCCACGCTCTGGCGCGACGGACGCGCTCCGGACGAGGGGAAAGAGGCGGAAGCAGAAGGGGCCATACCTCCAGCGTCGCGATTTCGCGCGCCGACCACCGCGAAAGTTATCCACAGCCCACGAGGATGCCGACAAGACCGGCTCCTAGGGCGAATCACCCAACGTTGGGAGTTTCGCAGCCAACACCACACCGTTCGACTGCAAAACCCCCAAGGTCGGGGGTTCGTCGCCCGACCCCATCCCGGGACCCGTCGTCGCGCCTCGGCACCCCGTGCCGCAGGTCACGTCGATGGCGGTAAATGTTCGATTCTCGAACCGTTAATGAACATTTCCGACATTGGTGGCAGAAACCCAACAGCGCACCATGCGTTTGTGAGCCACGTCACAACTTGGAACCCTCGGCCACTTATATTTCGACGTCGAGATACCCGTACGTTCGAGGAGTCCCACCGGGCGCTACGCTTCGACTTCTCGAAGTCGGTTGCGCGCCGGGACGACCGACGACAGCGATGACTCGGGTGATGAACGGAGATCCCGTTCGGGCCCGCTCGCACAAAGGATGGCCGATCCAATGACTACGACTGACATCGAGACGATCGGCGGCACGACGCACAAGGGCCTTGCCGCCTGGGTTGCCGAGGTCGCCGAGATGACCACCCCCGACCGCATCCAGTGGGTGACGGGTTCGGACGAGGAGTGGAAGCAGATCACGGACAAGCTCGTCGAGACGGGCACGTTCACGCGCCTCAACGAGGACATCAAGCCGAACTCGTTCTACGCCGCCAGCTCCCCGCAGGACGTCGCGCGCGTCGAGGACCGTACCTACATCTGCAGCGTCGACGAGAAGGACGCCGGGCCCACCAACAACTGGATGGACCCGAACGAGATGAAGGACATCATGCGTGGCCTCTACAAGGGCTGCATGAAGGGACGCACGATGTACGTGATCCCCTTCGTCATGGGTCACCTGGAGGCCGAGCAGCCGATGTTCGGTGTCGAGATCACCGATTCCGAGTACGTCGTCGCGTCGATGCGCGTCATGGCCCGCTGCGGCACGAAGATCCTCGACCGCATCGAGGGGCTCGGTGACGACGCCCGCTACGTCCCGGCCCTGCACTCGGTCGGTGCCCCGCTCGCCGACGGCGAGAAGGACGTCGCGTGGCCGTGCAACGACGAGAAGTACATCGTGCAGTTCCCCGAGGAGCGCACGATCTGGAGCTTCGGCTCCGGCTACGGCGGCAACGCCCTGCTCGGCAAGAAGTGCTACTCGCTGCGCATCGCCTCGGTCATGGCGCGTGACGAGGGCTGGCTGGCCGAGCACATGCTCATCCTGAAGCTCATCTCCCCGGAGAACCAGGTCTACTACATCGCTGCGGCCTTCCCGAGCGCCTGCGGCAAGACCAACCTCGCCATGCTCAAGCCGACCGTTCCGGGTTGGAAGGTCGAGACCCTCGGCGACGACATCGCCTGGATGCGCTTCGGCAAGGACGGCCGCCTGTACGCCGTCAACCCGGAGTTCGGCTTCTTCGGCGTCGCGCCGGGCACGAACGAGCACACCAACCCGAACGCCATGAAGACGATCAACAAGGGCAACTCCGTCTTCACGAACGTCGCGCTCGCCGAGGACGGCGACGTCTGGTGGGAGGGTCTCGAGAACCCGCCGGCCAAGGCCACGGACTGGAAGGGCAACCCCTGGACGCCCGACAGCGACGAGCTGTCCAGCCACCCGAACAGCCGCTACTGCACTCCGATCGAGCAGTGCGACATCCTGGCCGACGAGTACAACGACCCGCAGGGTGTGCCGATCTCGGCGATCCTCTTCGGTGGCCGCCGCAAGACGACGGTTCCGCTCGTCACCGAGGCTCGCGACTGGCTGCACGGCACGTTCATGGGGGCGACGCTCTCGTCCGAGACGACGGCCGCCGCGACCGGCCAGGTCGGCGTCGTGCGCCGCGACCCGATGGCCATGCTGCCCTTCATCGGCTACAACGCCGGTGACTACTTCCAGCACTGGGTCAACGTCGGCAAGGACGCGGACGCGAGCAAGCTGCCCGCGATCTTCTACGTCAACTGGTTCCGTCGTGACGACAACGGTGACTTCCTGTGGCCAGGCTTCTCCGAGAACAGCCGCGTCCTCAAGTGGATCATCGAGCGCATCGAGGGCAAGGCCGCTGCGGTCGAGACGCCCATCGGTCACGTTCCGACGCCGTGGTCGCTCGACGTCGAGGGCCTCGACATGACGGACGCCGAGCTCGAGGCCGCCCTCGCGGTCGACGTCGAGGAGTGGAAGGCCGAGATCCCGCAGATCGAGGAGTGGTTCGCCAAGTTCGGCGACCAGCTCCCGGTTCAGCTTCAGGTCGAGCTCGACGGCCTCAAGGAGCGCCTCGGCGCCTGAGCCCATCAGACGTGGCGGTCCCGGCCGACCGTCACTTGACCGTCGTCGGTCACGCAACCTCCCGTTCGCTGCTCGCGAGCGGGAGGTTGCGTCATCTCCGCCGTCCGCCCACCGAGCGTCCTACGGACAGTTCGCAGGTACGCCCCGTACGCTCGAAGTCAACCGCACGTCCCCGTTCCCCGAGGAAACCGATGTCACGCTCGTTCGCCCTGACCGCCGCCGCCCTCGCGCTGCCGCTCGCTCTCGCGGCCTGCGGCAATTCGTCACCCGAGGCCGAGGGGCAGTCCTCCGCGACCTCGACGCCTGTTTCGGCCTCGAGCGCCACCTCGGGGGCCGGGCAGTCGTCCTCGACGAGCAGTTCCACCGGCACGAGCACCAACTCATCGGGCTCGACGCAGTCGTCCGGCGCGGCGAGCTCGCCCTCGGCCGAGAGCACGGCCACCCCATCGAGCTCCTCGCAGCCCTCCGCCGTGGGACACGTGTCCGTCTCGCCGTCCACAGCACAGGGGAAGGCGCCCACCCCGACGCAGGTGAAGAAGTCCGCACTGGAGAACACCCCCGTGTCGTCTGTACACGTCACCACTCCTGACGGGGGCCCTCAGACGGGCGCAGCCGTCGCCACCCAGAGTCTCGTGACGTCGGTGAACGGTCGTACCCTCTCCTATACGTACAGCGCGTCGGGCAAGCAGCACCTCTACCGTTCGCAGCTCAACAACGCGGTCATCGCGGCGCCGAACAGCCGTGGCGTCACGATCGACTTCGGTGACGGCAGCGACATGGACGGCGCCGACCTCGGCGCGCTCCAGTGCGCACCGAAGTCGCCCCTCGCTGCATTCGCCGACAAGTTGCCGACGCAGACCCACACCTACGCGGCCGCGGGGACGTACACCGTCACGACCACCACGTACTTCTGCGGCGACTCGGGCCCGGTGAGCAAGTCCTCGACGCAGAAGGTGACGATCAACTGATCACGTTCGCCGAGGCCCGCGAGGGGCTCTTCTCGGCGCTGCACGCGTCACCGCACGACCGGCTCGTCCTCGCTGTGGCAGGCGCACCCGGCGCAGGCAAGTCCACCGTCTGCGAGCTCCTGCTCGCGGAAGCGCAGAACCGCGACGTGTCAGCGATCGTCGTCCCGATGGACGGCTGGCATCTCGCGCACCGAACACTGGAACGACTCGGCCTCGCGCAGGTCAAGGGAGCACCCCAGACGTTCGACGCCGAAGGCTTCGTCGCCCTGGTGGCCCGTATCGCGGGGCAGCGGCCCGGGGATCCGTCCGTTTGGGCGCCCGAGTTCCGGCGCGAGATCGAGGACGCCGTCACCGGCGCCGTCGAGATTCGCCCCGAACACCGTCTCGTCGTCGTCGAGGGCAACTACCTGCTGCTCGACGAGCACCCGTGGCGCAACCTCGCCAACTTCTTCGACACCGCATGGGTCCTGACGCCCGACGAATCGACTCGCCGCACCCGACTCGTGGAACGTCACGAGCGCTACGGGCGCAGCACGGAGGACGCTCGAGCGCACGCTCTCGGCTCGGACGAGACGAACGCCCGCCGCATCGAGCACAACATGGTCGCGTGGGCGGGGCTCACCGTCCTGGAGGTCGACCCGGGCTGATCACCCCATTGGAACACCACAGGTGCCAGCGGATCCCGAGCAGATCCGTCCACCACACCGAGTGCCCGTTCTTCGGGTCACCCAGCAGGTCACGCGATCCAAAGGGCACGCATGTGCTGGGCCAGGACGTCGTCGGCGGGGTCGGTGTGGTCGTCGGCGACGTGGGTGACGGTGTCGGCTGCGTCGGCTCATTCGTCGGAGTCGACGGCGAGGGGCTCGTCGGTTCCGACGGACGCGTCGGCTCGGTGGTCGGCGTGGTCGGGTTCGACGTCGTCGGCTGCGACGGTTCGCTCGTCGGCGTCGTGGGTTCCGTGCTCGGTTCGCTCGTCGGCGTCGTCGGGTTCGACGTGGGTTCGGTGGTCGGCGACGTCGGTTGCGTCGTGCTCGGTCCGCTCGTCGACGAATCCGACGGCGCGGGAGCGGTCGACGTGGGAGCCTGCGACGCCGAAGTGCCCGGTGCGGGAGCCGTCGCCGAACCGGACGGCACCGGCGGCAGCACGGACGCCGGCACGGTGGCCGAACCCGTCGGCGTTGCGGCGCCCGGCGTCGTTGTGCGCAACGGGGATCCGCCTGCCGACGGCAAGCCTGGCAGGCGCGGCAGGGTGACCGCGGAGGAGCCCGACGGAACGACTGGGCCGTTGTTCCCTCGCTCGAAGGCGGCGCGCTCGTTCGTGCGGGGGGCGCTCGTCGCCCAGGTGGACGTCGAGGTCGGCTGACTCGTCGCCGACGCCGTCGACGACGCGGTGGGAGTGTCCGTGGAGGACGACGACGGATCGGCCGGCGCACTCGAGGAGGAGTTCGGTCCACGGGAACTCGAGGCGGCACCGTCGTCCAGCAGGACGACGCCGGCCGCCACGCTTGCGGCAAGGCCCACGAGCGCGGCGCCGGCGGCCCAAGTGCTCACCGTTCCGCCGGCGCCCGGCGCTCCGGCCGCACCGGATCCGGCGGCGGCCCCGGACGGGTCGTTCAGCGCCTCGCGCAAAGCCTCGGCCTTACCGGCGTCGAGGGCGGACGGAGTGACCGTTGCGGCCCGAGCGGACAGCGCATCACGCAACTGTTGCTCGAGGGCGGCGAACTCGTCGGGTCGAAGATCAGCCATCGGCGTCTCGCATCGCTTGGGCGAGCTTGGCCATGGCGCGTGAGGCTTGCGACTTCACCGTGCCCTGGCTGATCCCGAGGGTCGACGCGATCTCGACCTCGCTCAGCCCCTCCCAGTACCGCAGCACGAGAACCTCGCGCATGCGGGTGGGCAACGCGTCGAGGTGGCCGAGCACCTGCTGGTGCTCGTCGGCCAGAAGAACGGGCTCGTCGGAGCCGGGCCCGGCCTCGGGTTCGGCAGCAGCGGCGTACTCGCGGGCGGTGCGGCGACGCCGTAGCGCCGAGCGGGCGTGGTTGAGCACGGACGCACGCAGGTACGGGCGGGCGTTCGCGGGCGATTCGAGGGAGTCGACGTTGCGGTGCAGACCGAGGAAGGCGTCGTGCACGACGTCCTGCGCCGACTCGATGTCGTCGACCAGCTGACGAGCCAAACGCACCATGTCGTGGTACGAACTGACGTACAGGGCGTCGAGGTCGACCTCGTCCGGGGGACAGCCCTGCGAGGACGTGTTCGCCCCCGAGGTCGCGTCGTCACCGGTCGACGCAGCGCGCTCTGAACGAGCGCTTCGCGCCCCTTCCGAGATGGCCCACCAGGGCGCCGGGGGAAGCGGAAGCGCTGCATGGACGAAAGTCATGCGCCCGCTCCCCTCATCACACGGCAGATGCCGACGCCGATGTTCTGCAGGGCGATTCGGACGATGCCCCATCATCCAGTGTCGGCGAGGAACGCGGGCCGGGGCAAGCCGATCGACCCAAGTGTCCGCGCAAGCGGGTGCCTGGCCCGCGCGGTCGATCGTCCTCATGACAGAAAAGACGCACACCGGACCGACAGGTTGCATGTCACCTGACGAAATATGCCCGAGGTGGCTCAGGACGTGCGCCGACGAAGGGCCTTGGCCGTGCGTCCGATGCGTGACAGCAGCGCATCGTAAGCGTCCGTCATTGGAGCCGATCCGGCGATGGCGCTGAGAGGCTGGCGTGCTCCCTGAGCCCGCTGAATCACAGCCCGATCCGCCAGGACAGGTGAGAGGACGAGTGGCCCGAAGGTCCGCTCCAGTACCTTCACCTGTTCGGCGTGTTCGCGGACCGATGGACGGGACCGGTTGACGACGATGCCAAGCGGTTGCAACCCGCCCGCCTCACGTCGACGCAGGTCGTCGATCGCGGCGAAGAGTCGGTTCGCAGCATTGACGGCGAACGCTCCAGGTTCGGCGACGACGATGGCGCGGTCGCTCGCGACGAGCGCGCTGCGCGTCAGGCCGGACAGCGACGGCGGTGCATCGATGAGGACGAGATCGTAGTCGAGCTTGCCGAGCGCCTTGCGCAGCGTGTGGAGGCTCTCCCCCTCGGCGTCCGGGCGATCGAGCGCTGCGGTCGACGGGGCACCGGGCAGGACGTGAAGCTCCCCCGCACCCTCCCAGCCCGAGGCGACGATCGTCTGCTCGAGCACCTTGCGCTTCGGGCTTTCCAGCACGTCACCACTCGCACTGCCGGTAGCCTTGGCACCGAGGGCATAGGTGGCGTCACCCTGCGGGTCGAGGTCGACGACGAGCGTCGCGAGCCCCTTGCGCATCGCGGCGTCGGCGAGCCCGAGGACGACGGAGGTCTTACCCACCCCGCCCTTGAGGCTGCACACGCTGATGACGACCATGGCTCAACCCTAGGCGGGCGCGGCGCAGCGGTGCCCCGACACGCCGCGCCGCCGACAGGTCACTCCGCCCAGTCGAGGGTGCGCTCGACGGCCTGGCTCCAGCGCCCCAGCAGGCGCCGACGCTCGTCGTCCTCCATCGAGGGCTTCCAACGCTTGTCCTCGGCCCACTGACGACGCAGGTCGTCGAGGTCCTTCCAGAACCCGACGGCGAGGCCGGCCGCGTAGGCGGCACCGAGGGCCGTCGTCTCGTTGACCTTCGGGCGGATGACCTCGACGTCGAGGATGTCGCTCTGGAACTGCATGAGCGTCTCGTTGACGACCATGCCGCCGTCGACCTTGAGCTCGGTCATCTCGACGTCGGAGTCGGCGTTCATCGCCTTGACGACCTCCTGGCTCTGGTACGCCACGGCCTCGAGGGCCGCGCGGCACAGGTGCCCGCGGTTGGCGAAGCGGGTAAGGCCGACCACGACGCCGCGAGCGTCGCTGCGCCAGTGCGGCGCGAAGAGGCCGGAGAAGGCCGGGACGACGTAGACGTCACCGTTGTCGTCGACCTCCTTGGCGTACTTCTCGACCTCCTTCGCGTCCTTGATGAGCTTGAGGTTGTCGCGCAGCCACTGCACGAGCGAACCGGTGACGGCGATCGAGCCCTCGAGCGCGTAGACCGGCTTCTGGTCACCGATGCGGTAGCAGACGGTGGTGAGCAGACCGTTCTTGCTCATCACCTTCTCCTCACCGGTGTTGAGGATGAGGAAGTTGCCGGTGCCGTAGGTGTTCTTGGCCGTACCCGGCTCGAAGCAGACCTGACCGAACGTGGCGGCCTGCTGGTCGCCAAGCGCGCCCGCGATCGGCACACCGCGCAGGACGCCGCGGTGACGCACCTTGCCGTACTCCTCGGACGAACTGCGGATCTCCGGGAGCATCGACATCGGGATGCCCATGTCCTTCGCGATGGACTCGTCCCACTCGAGCGTGTCAAGGTTCATGAGCATGGTGCGGGAGGCGTTCGTGACGTCGGTGACGTGCACGCCGCCGTTCGTGCCACCCGTCATGTTCCAGATGACCCACGTGTCCATCGTGCCGAACAGCAGGTCACCGGCCTCGGCCTTCTCGCGAGCGCCGTCGACGTTCTCGAGGATCCACATGACCTTCGGGCCGGCGAAGTACGTGGCGAGCGGCAGGCCGACGACGTCCTTGTACTTGTCGGCGCCGTCGTCACCGGCGAGCTCCTTGCAGATCGGGTCGGTGCGCGTGTCCTGCCAGACGATGGCGTTGTAGACCGGCTTGCCCGTCTTCTTGTCCCACACGACGGTCGTCTCGCGCTGGTTGGTGATACCCACGGCGGCGATGTCGTCGGAGTCGAGGTCCTTCTTGGCGAGCGCCTCGGCACAGACCTTGCGCGTGTTGTCCCAGATCTCGGCCGCGTCGTGTTCGACCCAGCCGGCCTTGGGGAAGATCTGCTCGTGTTCCATCTGGCCGACGGCGACGACGTTGCCGTCGCGGTCGAAGATCATGCAGCGCGTGCTCGTCGTGCCCTGGTCGATGGATGCGACGTACTTCTTCTCAGCCATGTTCTGCTCCTCGTGCGTCGAGTTGGCGTTGGCGGTTGATGTCGAGTCTGCCCCGAACGGGTCAGCCGATGTAGAGATTGGCGGCGAAGCCTGCGATGAGGCCGCCGATGACGGGGCCGACGACCGGCACCCATGCGTAACTCCAGTTGGAGTCGTCCTTGTTGGGGATGGGAAGGAGGAAGTGCGCAAGGCGCGGCGCCAGGTCGCGTGCCGGGTTGATGGCGTAGCCCGTCGGACCACCGAGCGAGACACCGATGGCGACGACGAGGAAAGCAACGTTGAGCGGTCCGGCCTGGCTCGGCGTCTTGGCGAACACGAGGATCGTGAAGACGAGGACGAACGTTCCGACGACCTCCGTCATGACGTTCCAGAACGGCGATCGGACGGTGGCCGAGGTGGAGAAGACGTTCGTCGGCGCGTCCTCGTGCTCGTCGAACTGCTTCTTGTAGGCCATCCACACGACGACGGCGCCGATGAAGCCGCCGACGAACTGGGCGGCGATGTAGGTGAGTGTCGAGGCGGCCGTGATGTCGACGCCCTTGGCGTAGGTGTCGGCGCCACTCGCCCACATGCCGAGGGTCACCGCGGGGTTGAGGTGGGCACCTGACTTGTAGGCGGCGAACACGCCGGAGAAGACGGCGAAGCCCCACCCGATGTTGATCATGAGAGGGCCGCCGCCGAAGCCGCCGTTCTTCGGCAGCAGGACGTTGGCCACGACACCCACACCGAGGACGATGAGGATCGCCGTTCCGACGACTTCGCTCAGGAAGACTTGTCCGAGTGACATGCGTTCTCCGTTCGTGAAGGATCCCGTGACGGGCGCGCCCCGGGAATGCTCGTTTCGCACCCTACGCGGTGGGCTGAGGTCGCGGGGGGGGTTCCGCAGCGGGCGCGACGAAGGCTTCGCTCTCCGTTCGTCGTGTGACGAAAGGCCCACGCTCCGGACTCGCGAAACGTCCATTCGAGCGGTCTAAGGTGGAGGGGAAGCCGCGTTCCGCGCGGCGCCCGTGAGACCCCTCGCTCCCCTTTCGGAGGTACCCATGACGATGCACCCCTACAGCGCGAAGATGAGCCCGCAGGCCCGCGAGGAATCGTGGCGCGAGCTCGGCGAGCGCGAACTCGACGTCCTCGTCATCGGCGGTGGTGTCACGGGCGCGGGCGTCGCGCTGGACGCCGTCACGCGCGGCCTGCGTACCGGCCTCGTCGAGGCCCGCGACTTCGCGAGCGGCACCTCGAGCCGCTCGTCGAAGCTCTTCCACGGCGGCCTGCGCTACCTCGAGCAGCTCAACTTCGCTCTCGTTGCCGAGGCGCTCAAGGAGCGCGAGCTCATGCTGACGCGCATCGCTCCCCACCTCGTGCACCCGGTGGCGTTCCTCTACCCGCTGAGCCACCGCGCCTGGGAGCGCCCGTACGTCGCGAGCGGTATCGCGATGTACGACCAGATGGGCGGCGCCCGCTCGGTGCCGCGCCAGAAGCACCTCACCCGCGGCGGCACGATGAAGCTGTTCCCGGGTCTCAAGCCGGACGCGATGGTCGGCTCGATCCGCTACTTCGACGCGCAGGCCGACGACGCGCGTCACACGATGACAGTGGCGCGCACCGCCGCGCAGTACGGCGCCATCGTGCGCAACTCCACCGAGGTCGTCGAACTCGTCACCGAGGCCGACCGTGTCGTCGGTGCCGTCGTGCGTGACGTCGAGACGGGCGAGAAGCTCGAGGTCCGCGCCAAGGTCGTCATCAACTGCACCGGTGTGTGGACCGACGACATCCAGAAGATGACGGGTGGGCGTGGCCGTTTCCGCGTGCGCGCGTCGAAGGGCGTGCACATCCTCGTGCCGCGCGACCGTATCGCCGGCGAGGTGGGCCTCATCCTGCGCACCGAGAAGTCGGTGCTGTTCGTCATCCCGTGGGGTCAGCAGTGGCTCATCGGCACCACCGACACCGACTGGGCCCTCGACGTCGCCCACCCCGCGGCGACGAGCAAAGACATCGACTACATCCTCGAGCACGTCAACACGGTGCTCGCCTCGCCGCTCACGCGTGACGACATCCTCGGCGTGTACGCCGGCCTGCGTCCGCTGCTCGCGGGCGAGAGCGAGGACACCTCGGCGCTCTCGCGTGAGCACGCCGTCGCGCGCCCTCAGCCGGGCCTCATCTCGATCGCCGGCGGCAAGTACACGACCTACCGCGTCATGGCGGAGGACGCCGTCAACGCGGCCGCCGAGGACCTGGGCCCGATCAAGGACTCGGTCACGGAGGTGACGCCGCTCGTCGGCGCCGACGGGTACGCCGCGATGCTCAACCTCAAACACGAGCTGGCCGCCGAGTCGGGCCTGCCGGAGTGGCGCATCGAGCACCTGCTCGGCCGCTACGGCTCGCGTCTGTACGAGGTGCTCGAGCTGGCACAGGACGACGCGTCGCTTCTCACGCCCGTCGCGGCCGCCGACGAGTACCTGCGCTGCGAGATCGCGTACGCCGTGACGAACGAGGGCGCGCTGCACCTCGAGGACGTCCTCGCCCGCCGCACGCGCATGTCGATCGAGACCAAGCACCGCGGCGCCGACGCGGCGCAGGAGGTCGCCGACATCATCGCGCCGCTGCTCGGCTGGTCGGACGAGACGAAGAACGCCGAGATCACCTCGTACGTCGAGCGTGTCGAGGCCGAGCGCAAGTCGCAGGAGCTCGAGACCGACGAGGCCTCCGACGCCGCGCGCCTCGAGGCTCCCGACCCGCGCCCGAGTCTGCGCAAGGTGCTCGCCACCCGCTGACCTGCTGCTCACCGGTTCCCTCCGCCCCCTCCCGCCTGCCGCGGGTGGGGGCGGTGGCGTGTAGAGGCCGGTCTCCGGGGCGAGTCGGCCGTACGATGCATCGTGCCCCTCGATGTCATCGCTTTCCTGGCCGGGTTCCTCGCAGCTCTCATCGTCACGCTGCTCCTGGGACGCGCGGCCCTGCGTCGGTACGACATCGACTTCTCCGGCTGCGAAAGTGGCGGGTGCAGCGCGTTGGTCAGCCGGCTCGACGGTTATCCCCCGAGGGCTGTGCGGGCGATCGCCCACAAGGGAGGAGTCGTCCTGTGGCAGCCCCGACGGCGACTCGTCATCGCCACACCACCTGCCGCCACCGACACGGCCACACGTCGCGCAACTGCACAACCGGACGATGCCCCGTGGGGCTGGAACCTCGAAGGCCGTGACGACGGTCCGGAACTGTTCGGCGGCGAGGGCCTCGCCACGGTCGTTCGACGAGCCTCACGAACGGCGCAGCGAGCTCCCCTCACGACCTGGGCGTGGCTGCTGTTCCCCCGATTCTGGGGTGCACTAGCCGGCGCCTTCGTGCTGACTGCGCTGGGGATGGCAGGCGTTGTCGCTCTCGGTCACACAGAAACCGTGACGGTGACCAAGACCGTCGCCGACCCGGAGATCGACGAAACCTTGTGCACCTTCGTTCTCAGCGACGCGGCCGGCAAGGCGGCCGGCGAGCAGGTGTCGTCGTGCGTCATGGTCGACGAGCCTCGAGTGGGCGCGCGGGTGGAAGCCGTCGCGCTGCCGGCGAGCGACTACGCCATCGTCCTCGACGACTTGGGCTTGTCGGAGCCGACACTCGGCAGTCTCTTCATGGCAGCCGGAGCCGGCGGTGTCGCAGTGGTCTCCGGCCTCTGGCGCGCCGTCCTACCGCGCCGTCGAACGAGCCTCATCCCCTTCCCGATCGCCTCGGACGACGCCGAGGGCGTGGACATCGCGGCCATGGAGCACTTGACGCTGGCCGAACTCGCCGACCTCGAGGAGAGCATCGCCCCGCAGCCCTCGACGACCCCCTCGCACGCCGGTACTGGGGTTCGGGGGCTGATCAACCGGATGAGGCTCTATCCGATTCCTGCGGGATCTTTCGCGACGTTGGCCCTGTGCTGGCACCACTACGACGAGCATCGAAACATCGCCCTCGTGGTCGGGCTCGTGGCGCTCATGGTGTTCGTTCGAGGACTCGTGCTGAGCCTGACGCAGTTCGTCGAGGTGCGCTCCCTCACGCACCAGGCCTGGCAGGGTCCGCTCGCGTACTCACGCGTGCCGGGCGTTGCCAACGCTGTGCTGCTCTTCCTGCGCCCCGGCCGTGCGCTGTGGCTCGATCTCGATGGCAGCGTGCCGCCCCGCGGCACCGCGCAATACCGCGGTGATCTCACCGAGGACCCCTCATCGGTCCAACTGCTCGTGGACGGAGTCCTCCTGCGCGCCGATCGTCGCCACCCCGAGTTGGGCCCAGCGGAACTGGACCAGCTTCGCGAGGACGTTCTCGACGACCTCACCATGCTCATCGCCCGGGCCGACCCACCGTCCATGCACAGGAACGTCACAGAAACGACCTTGGAACCGCATAGCCGCCGGGGCGACACTGAGTGACATGAGCTCCGCTGCCCCCGCTTTGAAGCGCCCCGACGGCACGAACGTCCGGGTCCTCGTCGTGGACGACGAGTCGAACCTCACCGAACTGCTGTCGATGGCCCTTCGCTACGAGGGGTGGGACATCAAGAGCGCCGCCACCGGCAACGCGGCCGTCAAGACGGCCAAGGAGTTCAAGCCCGACGCCGTCGTGCTCGACATGATGCTGCCCGACTTCGACGGCCTCGAGGTGCTGCGCCGCATGCGCGACGAGGACCCGACGCTGCCGGTCCTCTTCCTCACCGCGCGTGACGCCGTCGAGGACAGGGTGGCCGGTCTGACGGCCGGGGGCGACGACTACGTCACGAAGCCCTTCAGCCTCGAGGAGGTCGTGGCCCGCGTGCGCGCGTTGCTGCGCCGCTCGGTCCAGTTGCAGGAGGAGGAGAGCTCGCTGCTGCGCGTCGGCGACCTCACCCTCGACGAGGACAGCCACGAGGTGATGCGCGGCGACGAGGAGATCACCCTCACCGCAACGGAGTTCGAACTCCTGCGCTTCCTCATGCGCAACCCCAAGCGCGTACTGAGCAAGGCTCAGATCCTCGACCGGGTGTGGCACTACGACTTCGGCGGCCAGGCCAACGTCGTCGAGCTCTACATCAGCTACCTGCGCAAGAAGATCGACGCCGGCCGCGCACCGATGATCCACACGATGCGCGGCGCCGGCTACGTGCTCAAGCCCGCTTCCTGAGCCGCCGCCCCGTGTTCAATCCCGCCCGGTGGCCGCTGCGCACGAAGCTGCTCGCCTCGATCGTCACCCTCTTCGTCGTCATCATCGCGATCATCGGCGCGGCGACCGTCCTCACCACCCGCAACTCGCTCATGACGCAGGTGGACGCCCAACTCGCCGACGCACAGCGCTCCCTCGACGGCCCCGGTGAGGGCGACGCCCCCGGTCACACCGACGGCTACCACCGCGCCGCGCCCGGGCTCGGCGGCAGCATGCTGCGCCTGACGATCGACGCCTCCTCCACCGCGAACACGATCCGCACAAGCGAGAACGTCGTCCTGACGCCCGGCTCGATCTCGACGCTGTCGAAGGCCCAGGTTCTGACGCTGTGGAACAGTTCGCTCGGCACCGCCCCTCAGACCGTCGACGTCGGCGGCGGCCTCGGCACCTACCGCCTCGTCGCCGTCTCGCGCTCGAACGGCGACGTCACCATCGTCGGCATGCCGCTCGAACCCATCGACCGGAACGTCGGTGAACTCGCCCGGAACATCGCGCTCATGGGTCTGCTCGGCCTCGTCGCCGTGGGCGGCGCGAGCTTCCTGCTCGTGCGCAGCAACCTGCGTCCGTTGCGCCGGGTCGCGGCCACCGCCGAACGAGTCTCGGAGATGCCCCTCGGACGCGGCGACGCACGCACCGACGAGCGCGTGCCGACGGTCGACACCGACCCGCGCACCGAGGTCGGCACCGTCGGCCTGGCGCTCAACAACCTGCTCGACCACGTCGACTCCGCCCTCGACGCTCGCGAGGAGAGCGAGATGCAGGTGCGCCAGTTCGTGGCCGACGCGAGCCATGAGCTGCGCACTCCCCTCGCCTCGATCCGTGGCTACGCCGAGTTGTCGCGCCGCGAGACCGAGCCCGTCCCGCCGTCCGTGACCCACGCTCTCGGGCGCATCGAATCCGAAGCCGGGCGGATGACGACGCTCGTCGAGGACCTGCTCCTGCTGGCCCGTCTCGACGCCGGCCGCGAACTCGAGCGCGAGCCTGTCGACCTCACCCGCATCGTCGTCGAGAGCCTGAGCGACCTCCACGCGGCCGGGCCCGACCACGTCTGGCACCTCGACCTCCCGGAGGACCTCGACGAGGTGCCCGAAGTCGTCGGCGACGAGGCGCGTCTGCGTCAGGTCGTCATCAACCTGCTCGCCAACGCGCGCCGTCACACACCGCCGGGGACGGTCGTGACGGCCGGGCTCGCGCGCGAGGGCGACGACGTGATCGTCCGCGTCACCGACAACGGCCCCGGAGTCCCAGCCGAGTTCACGCCGCACCTCTTCGAACGCTTCACCCGCGGAGACGTCGCGCGCACGCGCACCGAGGGCTCGACTGGTCTGGGCCTGTCAATCGTGCACGCCGTCGTCACCGCGCACCACGGCACGGTGAGCGTCGAGAGCGAACCCGGGAACACCCGGTTCACCGTGCGTCTGCCCATCGAACCGAGGGGCCGACTCGCGTCACCCGAGGCAGCCGGAGCATGATGTCGGACGACACCCGGAGGTGACGATGAACGAGAACGAGGCGCTCGCCGCCGCGACGAACCCGTCTGCGGCGCCGGAAACCGAAGCCGGCGAACGGGGCACCGTGTCGCACGCCATGCGCTTCGCGCTCGTCGGCGTGGGCTCGACGGTTCTCTACACGCTGCTCTTCATGCTCCTCGACATGCGCATGAACCACCACCTCGCGAACGTGACGGCGCTGCTCGTGTGCACGGTCCTCAACACGTGGGTGAACCAGCGATTCACGTTCGATGCGGCGGGGCACTCGGGCGGCAAGGCCGCCCACGTCCAGAGCCTCGCGATCCTAGCGGTCACGCTCGCGGTGACAACGGGCGCGCTCGCGCTGGAGCACCACCTGTGGCCGAACGCGGGCACCTTCTGGGACACGGTGACGGTGACGATCGGCAACGCGATCGCGACGGTCGTGCGCTTCGTCGTCTTCCGCCGAATCTTCACGCGCTGAGCGACCGAAGCCCCCTGTGACGGCGCGGTTTGGTGTGCGCCGGGCTGTCCGATACCCTTTCAGGGCTTGCAGTGCTTACTGCTCGTGGAGGAGGCGTCGCCTAGTCCGGTCTATGGCGCCCGCCTGCTAAGCGGGTTTGGGGTTTATAGCCCCATCGAGGGTTCAAATCCCTCCGCCTCCGCCAGCGAATGTGAAGGGCCCCTCCCCAGGATCAGCGACGAAGTCGCCCTGGGGAGGGGCCCTTCACATTCGCTGATGAAAGCACGGGGGATTTGGGAGGAGTCCGGGCGCCCGCGAGCGAAGCGAGCCCGCGCCCGGACGACGGCTTCCTCCGCCTCAGGGAACGAGACCGAGGCGCGACACACCAGCGCAGCACCTCCAGCGAACTCTCAGAACCTGATCGTCACCGGATTGAGACTTTTCCAGGTTCGTCCTTCATCATGGTGAGCAGCACTTTTCAAGTTCGCCGGGCCGGTGGCTCCGACGGGCGGTCAGCTATTGGGGATCTTCACATGACGCACGACTCGTACGCGAGCCATTCGGGGCCGGAGGGGCTCCGTGTGGCAACTCGCTCGGGTGAGCGTCAGCGCCGTCGGGCGTCGTTGCGCCGCAGCTTGTCGTTGACCTTCCTGAGCACGCTGTTGCCGGGGCTGGGGCTGGTGTGGACGCGCCGCCGCCGCCTGGGCATTCTGCTGGCGGCGTTCACGTTGCTCGCACTCCTCACGTTGGCCGTCGTGCTCGTCGGTGGTGGGCTCATCACCGGTGCGGCGAACGTGCTCACGGCGAAGGGCCTCAAGATCGCCCTCGCCGTCACGATCGGGGCGGTCCTGCTGTGGCTGTTCTCGATCGTGCTGACGGCGCGCACGACACACATGACGGCGTGGTCGCGCCGCGGCGAGACCGTCTTCAAGGGCTTCACCGCGCTCATGTGCCTCGCGGTCACGCTCCCTGCCGCTGAGGCAGTCCGGTACGTCACGGTGACGCAGGACGCCTTCGGTTCGATCTTCATCAAGAACGGCGGCGGCCAGAGCGCGAAGGAGAACGCGTTCAAGCGGCACGAACGTGTCAATTTCCTCCTCGTCGGTTCGGATGCGGGCAAGGATCGCTTCGAGGTGCGTACCGACTCCGTCATGGTCGCCTCCGTCGACACGAAGACCGGCGACACGACCCTCATCAGCATCCCGCGCAACTGGCAGAAGGTGCCGTTCCCCACGTCCAACCCGCTGCACGACCTCTACCCGGACGGATTCACCTGCCCGGACCGTGGCGCGAGCGAGCAGTGCATCATGGACGCCGTGTGGACCGAGGCCACCGTGCAGCACCCCGAGCTGTTCAAGGGTCAGCAGTACGCCGGCCTCAACTCGACACGCGATGTCGTCACGGAGATCACCGGCCTCGAGATCGACTACTCCACCGTCATCAACCTCGAGGGTTTCCAGGATCTCGTCGATGCCATGGGCGGCGTGGACATGACGATTCCGCCCGGCGGTATCGCCATCGGTGGCAAGATCGTCAACGGCGTGAAGACGGGCATCACCGGGCGCATCCCCGAGGGTGAGCAGCACCTCGACGGTCAGCAGGCCCTCTGGTACGCCCGCAGCCGGGTCGAGACGGGCGACGGTGACCGCATGCGCCGTCAGCGCTGCATGGTCAACGCTCTGGTCAGCCAGACGAACCCGTTCCAGATGGTCCAGCGCTTCCCCGACATCATGAAGGTGGCCAAGGAGAACATCCTCCTCGACCTCCCCCAGGACCAGCTCCCCGACCTCGCTGATCTGGCCAACACGATGAAGAAGGGCCAGATGAAGAGCGTCAATCTGGCCTACCCGATCATCAGCGACAGCAACCCGGACTACGACAAGGTGCGCTCGCTCGTGAAGAAGGGCTTGGAGCGTCCGAAGGCCACGAAGAAGCCCGCACCGAAGAAGACGTCGACGTCCAGCTCGACCACGCCCTCGACGAGCACCTCGACCACCGAGGAGCCTGTGAGCGACACGACCTCCACCTGCTGATCGCACGACCTCGACGAGGACGCTCCACAGCTGATCCCGACGTGACGAGATATCCGGGCACGACGAAGGCCCCAGCCGAACCGGCTGGGGCCTTCGTGAGGTCTACCTGATATCAGGCAGAGGTGACGTTCGAGGCCTGCGGGCCCTTGTCGCCCTGCGTGATCTCGAACTCGACGCGCTGACCCTCGTCGAGCGAGCGGTAGCCGTTGGTCTGGATGGCCGAGTAGTGAACGAAGACGTCAGCGCCGCCGCCGTCCTGCTCGATGAAGCCGAAGCCCTTTTCAGCGTTGAACCACTTCACAGTGCCCTGTGCCATGGGAAATCCCTCTATCTATCGTGTTGCGTTGAGCTTCAACTTTTGAAACTCAGGCTGATGTGCATGCCATAGGCGCCTGAGGTTGAAACAACAGGAAAAACCGAGGTACTGCAAAGCAACCACCATCACGCTAACACGCGCCGCCTCCCCGAGGCTCATGCGCGACGCCCGCAAACGTGAACAGTGCATGACCGCACAGCGACGGGCGGCACCCGTTCGGCCTCAGGCTGCCTGCTCCTCGTGGTCGGCTGCCGCAACGAGTTCCGCGTAGCGCCCACCACGGGCGAGAAGTTCGGCATGCGTGCCGGCCTCGACGATCCGTCCCGCGTCCATGACGACGATGCGGTCGGCGTCGCGGACGGTGGAGAGACGGTGGGCGATCGTCAGGGTCGTGCGGCCCGCGCTCAGGCGCTCCAGAGCGTCCTGGACGGAGCGTTCCGTACGGGTGTCGAGCGCACTCGTCGCCTCGTCGAGGACGAGGATCGGCGGGTTGCGCAGCAGAGTGCGCGCCAGCGCCAGGCGTTGCTTCTCGCCGCCGGAGAAACGGTGTCCGCGAGCGCCGACGACGGTGTCGTACCCGTCGGGCAGACCGGCGACGACGTCGTGGATGGCGGCGGCTTTCGCGGCGGCGACGATCTCGTCGTCCGTGGCGTCGGGCTTGGCGTAGCGCAGGTTCTCGGCGATGGTCGCGTGGAGCAGGTAGGGCTCCTGGACGACGACACCGACGAGGTCGCTCACGTCGGCGAGCGTCATGTCGCGCAGGTCGACGCCGTCGATCCGCACGCTGCCCGCGTCGGGGTCGTGCAACCGGCTGACGAGTGCCGCCAGCGTGGACTTGCCGGAGCCGGTGGCGCCGACGACGGCCACGTTGGAGCCGGCGGGCACGGTGAGATCGACGTCGTCGAGCGCGGGTCGGTCAGCGCCGGGGTAGCGCAGAGTGACGTGGTCGAAGCGCACCTCGCCGCGCACGGCGTCAGGCTCGAGGCGAACCGGCTCGGCCGGGTCGGCGATGGCCACGGGCATGTCGAGGTACTCGAAGATGCGGCTGAACAGCGCCTTGCTCGTCGTCAGCTGGATGCCGACGTTGAGCACGCCCATGAGCGGGCGGAAGAGCGCGGACTGCAGACCGGTGAAGGCCACGAGCGTTCCGATCGTCATGCCACCACCCGTGGCGGGGAGGCCGGCCGCGAGATAGATGAGCGCGGGGATGACGGCGAAGATGATCGACATCGTGCCCATGCGCCAGCGTCCGGCCATCTGGGCCTGGAGTTCGAGTTCGGTGAGCGTCGCGGACGAGCGCGTGAAGCGGCTGCTGAGTTGCGGGCCCGCGCCCATCGTCTTGGCGAGCACGACACCGCTGATGGACAGGCCCTCCTCGATCTGGGTCTGCATGTCGGCGAGCGTTCCCTGCGCCTTCGACTGAACCGCGCGGCGCAGACGCGCGACGCGGCGCGTCAGCCAGATGGCCGGCGGCAGGACGACGAGGCTGATGAGCGAAAGCTTCCAGCTGAGCACGGCCATGGCGATCCCGGTGCCGATGACGGTCGTCACGTTGCTCGCGATCGACGTGGCGGCGTCCGTGACGACGCCCTGCATGCCGTTGATGTCGTTGGTCAGGCGGCTCTGCAGCTCGCCGCCGCGCGTGCGGGTGAAGAACCCGAGGGGCTGGCGCTGCAGGTGGGAGAACAGGTCGGTGCGCAGCGTGTGCATGACGCGCTGGCCGGTGCGCGTGGCGAGCCAGGTCTGCACGACGCCGAGAAGCTGCGTGACGATCGTGACGGCCAGGATGCCGCCGACGAGCGTGAGCAACAGCGGCACGTCCTGGTGCGGAATGGCGTCGTCGATGAGGTGTTTGGTGAGGAACGGCGGCGCGAGCGCGATGACGGCGCTGACAACGATGATCGCGAGCACGACGGCCATGGACACGCGGTGCGGCGCGAAGAGCCGCGTGATGCGGCGCATGGAGACGGGGTGGGCGTCGAGCTGGGCGATGTCGGCCTTGCTCACGCGCATGCCGGAGCGGCCGGCGCCGTGGCCGGGGCCCGGGCCGTGGGGGTTCGGTTGGCTGGTCGTGGTGATCACGTCCTTTCGGCTTTAGTGAGGTTGCCTCACTATCCGGGAATGTAACAATCGTGCCATGGCGATTCATTCCCGGCCGACGCACGAGTCGGACCTCGCGAGCCTTCTGGCTCTCACTGCCCGCCGAATGCGCCGAGCCCATCTCGACTCGCTCGAGCCGTACGGCATCACGCCCCAGCTGTCGCGAGCGCTCGCCATGATCGAGCGGCTTTCCGGCGACGGCGAGGTGCGCCCCTCGTCGATCGCGGCACGACTCGACATCTCGGCTCGCTCGGCGACGGAGGTCGTTGACGCCCTCGAGGAGCGTGGGCTCGTCGAACGTCACCCCTCCCCCAGCGACCGACGCGCCACGGCGCTGACGCTGACGGACGCCGGGCGCGCGCTACGTCAGGAGATCGGCGCGGTCCGCGCGGAGCAGACCCACGAGCTCACCCGCCACCTCACGGGTGATGAGCAGGAACAGCTGCGTGCTCTGCTGACGAAGATGCTCGACGCCTGACGTCGCTCTCCAGGCCGACGGCGGTGGCCATCGCGCCCAGCAGGACCGAGCTGACGCACCACCACATGGCGGTGCCGAACGCCTCGGCCACGCTTTCGCCGTCCTGATAGGCGCTGCCAACGAGACCGACGAGCATCGGCAGGGCCGCGACGGCGACGAGGCCGGCCGTACGCGAGACGGCGTTGTTGATGCCGCTCGCCAGGCCGGAGCGTCCGGACGGCGCGGCGGCAAGGACGGTGCCCGTCAGGGGCGAGACGAGCATCGACATGCCGAAGCCCTGAATGCTGATGCCGGGCAGGATGTCGCGCATGTAGGTCGGGTTCGCAGGTGCGAGGGCGAGAAGCGCGAACCCGACGGCGACGAGCGCCATGCCGCCCACCATCGGCACGAGCGCGCCGCGGCGCTGCGCGACGCCCCCGAAGTAGCCCGAGAGCACGAGCATGATGAGAGAGATCGGCAGGCTCGCGGCGCCCGCTTCGAGCGGCGACCAGCCCGCGGAGACCTGAAGGAACAACGCGACGAAGAACATGCTGCCCGTGAACGACGCGTAGACGAACAGAGTGGCGACGTTGACCCAGGTGAAGATGCGGTTCCTGAACAGGACGAGCGGGATCATCGGGTGCGACGAGCGCTTCTCGGCAACGACGAGAGCAACGGCCGAGACCACCGCGACGGCAGCGGCGAAGGGCCCGCCGGCCCTCCAGTCGGTGAGAGCCCAGGTGAGCCCGGCGAGCATCGTGACGGTGAGGACAATGGCAGGCACGTCGAAGCGGTGCGACGCGTCGGGATCGCTGCTCTCCGGGGCGTCGCGCAACAGCCACAGGACAAGTGCGCCGAGCGGTACGTTGAGCCAGAAGCCGTACCGCCAGTCGATGCCGACGAGCCAGCCACCGACGACTGGCCCCGCGGCGGTGGCGATGCCGAGCATGCCGCTCCATGCGCCGATGGCCTCGAGGCGGTCCTTCTCGCCGAAGGTGGACTGGAGCATCGCGAGACTGCCGGGCGTCAGGGCCGCGGCGGCGACACCCTGGACGACGCGGGCGCACACGAGCAGGTGGATCGTTGGCGCGAGGGCCACCGCGACGGAGGCGACGACGAAGCTGAGGACACCGAGGGCGTAGACGCGCTTGCGACCGAAGTGGTCACCCAACGAGCCACCGACGACATCGTCGCGCGGCGAAAACCGTAGGTGATGACCTCCGCCCGCACTGCGGCCAGGATTGCATCGTCCTGAGTCATGCGCCCTCCTCGCTGTGTGGTCGCCGCCACGACGGGCCCATCGAAACGATGAAACATTGAGACAAATGGTGCTTCAGTGTCTCACGCACGGCATGATGGAGCCACGAGGGATGACGCGGACCTCGTCGAGACCGCCCCGCGCTCGGTGTGGCACGGCTGGGGAGACCCGCAGCTCAAGAAAGAACTCTCCCCACTCGTCTGGCGCAGATTGAAGCTCGCCAAGGGCATCGAACCGGCTGAGCAGGACACTCCGCCCGTCGCGCTCGACGACGTCGAGCTGCCCGCCTCCACCCTCGACGACGACGACGACCTCGCAGCCCTGCGCACACTCGTCGGCGACGCGCACGTCAGCGTCGAACGACGCGAGCGCATCGAGCACGCCGGGGGCAAGAGCTACCCCGACCTGTACCGGCTGCGCACCGGCGACGGCAGTCACGCGCCGGACGCCGTCGTGTTTCCCGCCGACGGCAGCGAGGTCGTCGAGGTGCTGCGCCTCGCCGCGCAGAGAGAGATCGCCGTCGTCCCGTTCGGCGGTGGCACGAGCGTCGTCGGCGGTGTCGACCCGGTGCGCGGTCGGTTCGCGAGCGCCATCAGTCTCGACCTACGGCGCCTCGACGCCGTCGTCAGCATCGACGAGACGTCGCGCACCGCGACGCTCCAGCCCGGGCTGCGCGGCGCCCAGCTCGAAGCCGTGCTGCGTCCGCGCGGACTCACGCTCGGACACTTCCCGCAGAGCTACGAAACAGGCAACGCTCGGCGGATATCTCGTGACGCGCAGCTCCGGGCAGGCGTCCTCCGGGTACGGACGGTTCGAGCAGAACGTCGTCGCCGTCACCCTCGCCACGCCCGAGGGCGAGCTGACGCTCGGCGGGCGCACTCCCAGCTCGGCGACGGCCGCCGGGCCGAAGCTCATCGACGTACTCATCGGCAGCGAGGGCACGCTCGGCGTCATCACCGAGATGACGCTGCAGCTGCACGAGGGACCGACCGAGTTCGCTTACGAGACCTGGGCGTTCGACTCGTTCACCGACGGGTTCGACGCGTTCCGGGCGCTCGCGCAGGATCTCGGCCACGGCGTCATGCCGGACGTCAGCCGCCTCTCCGACGGTGAGGAATCACGCACGATCCTGGCCCAGTCGGCGCAAGGGCTCGCGGCGATGGCGACCTTCGCCGCGCGCGGCGCCCGCGAGCCGTCGCTCGGGGTGCTGCGCTGGGAGGACACCGACCGCACCACCCTGCGTCGGCGCCGGCGACAGGCGCACCGCGTGCTGCGCGCGTCGGGTGCGCGACGTGCGCCCGCGGCGATCGCCGAGCACTGGATCAGCCACCGCTTCCGCGGGCCCTACCAGCGCGACCACCTCATGGATCGCGGCATCTTCGTCGAGACGCTCGAGACGGCGACGACGTGGGCGAACCTGCCGACGCTCTACCGCGCGGTGCGCGATGCGATCAGTGCCGAGGTCGGCCCGCACGCCGTCGTCCAGTGCCACGTCTCGCACCTCTACGACGGCGGCGCCTCGCTCTACTACACGTTCTTCTGCCGCGAGGAGAGCGACCCTCTCGCCCAGTGGCGCCGCGTCAAGACGGCCGCGAGCGACGTCATCGCGGCGCACGGTGGCACGATCACGCACCACCACGCCGTCGGCACCGACCACCGCGCCTGGGC
This sequence comes from Dermacoccus barathri, assembly GCF_015070805.1. Lineage (NCBI taxonomy): Bacteria > Bacillati > Actinomycetota > Actinomycetes > Micrococcales > Dermacoccaceae > Dermacoccus > Dermacoccus barathri. Next base: position 372,350 of record NZ_JADCTK010000001.1, read on the forward strand.
CGCTGACGAGATGGGCGAGCTCGGCGCGCAGCTGCTCGCCGTGGCGCGCGAACGCCGCCTCGACGTCGGACTGGCCGGCGACGGCGGCCCGTCGACCGCCACGGTCTTCCTCGGCGTGGCGACGCTCGGCTACGACTCGATGGCGAACACGTACGCCAACGACGCTCCGCGCGCGGTGCCGAGTTCGCTCGTCTACGCCTACGGCGGCGCTCGAACGCTCGTGCACGCGCTGCCGCGACCGTTGACGCTCGTCGTCGACGGGGTGACGCACGAGTTCACCGGGTGGAACGTCGCGATCGGCAACTCGGGGCGATTCGGCGCCGGGATGCGCGTCAACCCCGACGCGTCGATGAGCGACGGGTTGCTCGACGTCACCGTCGTCACCGACATCCCACGCTGGCGCTACCCGGCGATGCTGCCGCGCCTGTTTCGCGGCACCCATGTCGACGGGGTACGTGTTCGAGCGCTGCGCGGACGCGACATCCGCGTCATCACGCCCCACGTCGGGGATGTCTATGCCGACGGCGACCTGCTCGAGGCGTCGCCGACGACGTTCCGTGCGCTGCCCGACGCCCTGCGCGTCCTCGTGCCAGCGCCCTGAGACGCCTGAGCGTCGAGCCGTCAGCGCCCGACGTAGGCCTCGACGCGCGCCGCGGCGAGTTTGCCGCTGACGAGCACCATCGGCACGCCGACACCCGGCACGGTGCCGGAACCGGCGAAGAATACGCCGGGGCGGCGGCGTTCGACGTTCGGCGGGCGGAACGGGCCGGTCTGCAGGAACGTGTGGCTGAGCGCGAACGGCGTTCCCGCGGCCATACCCTGCGCCTGCCAGTCGGTGGGATCGACGAACTCGTCGGTGACGATCGTCGTCGGGTAGCCGGCGTCATCGAGGAAAGCGAGCAGCTCCTCCTTCATGCGCGGCCGCTCGGCCGCCCAGTCGACACGCCCGACGTCGAGGTTGGGTGCGGGCTCGAGGACGTACAACGTCGAACAACCCTCCGGCGCGGCGGTGGCGTCGTCACGAGACGGAATGGTGACGAGCCGCGACGGATCCTGCATCCGCGTGCCGCGCACGAGCAGATCGTCGAACGACTCCTCCCACGCCGTGCCGAAGTGGATGTTGTGGTGCGCGACGTCGCTCGGCACACCCTCGACCCCGAGGTGCCAGACGACCGCGGACGGCGAGTACGTCGCACGCTTCAGGACGGCCGGCGGTTCGAGGTCGTCGAGCAGCGTCCGGTAGGCGATGGGCAGGTCGGTCGTGCAGACGATCGCGTCACACGGCAGGCGCTCGTCACCACTCGGGCCGGACATCTCGACCCCGGCGACGGCGCCGTCAGCGCGGGTGAGGATGCGCGTCACCGTCGTGTCGTAGCGCTGTTCGACGCCTGTGCGCCCCAGCGCACGCGCCATCGCCTCCGGCACCTCGCGCATGCCGCCGGCCGGGAACCACACGCCCTCGATCGAATCCATGTACGTGATGACGGCGTATAGCGCGAGCGCCTTCTCCGGTGCCAAGCCCGCGTACATAGCCTGGAACGAGAAGATGCGGTGCAGGCGTTCGTCGTCGAAGCGCTCGCGGATGACGGGCCCGAGGTGACGGAACCCGCCGAGCCTCACGAGCCGCGCGGCTGCGGCCGGGTTGCGCAGCAGGTCGAGCGGTGAGTCGAAGTTCGCGTCGATGAAGTGCGGCATCTCGACCTCGTACAGCCGCCGCAGCCATGCGACGAAGTCATCGAACGCCGCTGCGTCCTTCGCGCCGCACTCGCGCGCGATCTCCTCGCGCATCGCCTCATGACCGTGACGGACGAAGATCGTCGAACCGTCCGCGTAGCAGGCGCGATAGGCGGGGTCGAGCAGCGTCAGGTCGAGCACGTCGTGCACGCCGACGCCGATCCGCGCGAGGGCCTCGTCGACGAGATCGATCATCGTCAGGACGGTCGGGCCGGTGTCGAACGTGAACCCGTCCCGCTCGAGGCGGATACCGCGCCCACCCGCCTGCGCCTGCTTCTCGACGATGACGACGTCGTGCCCGGCGCCGCGCAGATGACAGGCTGCGGCCAGGCCGGCGAGGCCGGCTCCGATGACGACGACGCGACTCATGCGAGATCCTTCTCATCGAGGGGTTCGTGTTCTTCGTGCTGCGTGTGCTCGTGCGCGGTCTCATCGTGCGGGAGCGCGAGCGGCGAGAGTCCGTTCTCCCCCAGCTGCTCGGCGAGCAGCACGATCTGCTCGGCCGCCCACGGGCTGAGCAGCGCCGGAGTGCGACGCGCGAGGTGGACCGCGTCGGGCCAGGCGATCCAGGCCCACTCGCATACCTCGTCGGGGTGCGGTTCGAGCTGCGCCGGGTCGATGCGCCCGACGAGCACCGGGCAGATCTCGTGCTCGACGATGCCGGACGCGTCGACCGCGCGGTAACGGTAGCTCGGCAGGACGACACGCAACAGCGTCACATCCAGCCCGAGCTCTTCACGCACGCGCCGGCTCACCGCGTCCTGCGTGGGTTCGTCGGGGCGCGGATGCCCGCAACAGGTGTTCGTCCACACACCCGGCCACGCGACCTTCGTCAGCGCGCGACGGGTGAGCAGCAGGCGACCCGCGTCGTCGAGCAGGTAGCTCGAGAAGGCGCGATGCAGCGGCGTGTCACGGGTGTGCACCTCGGCGCGCGGGCACGTGCCGATCGCGGCGCCGTCATCGTCGAGCAGGACGACGACGTCGTCGGTCGCGGCCGGCACACCCGTAGTAGGAGCGGCGGGCGCGGCACCGAACGTCGCTTCCGCTGGCTTGTCGGGTGCGTCGATCATCGGCGTCTCGCGCATCGGGGGTGCTTCTTTCGAGTCGTCGGCGTGAGGTGCTGGATGATCCTGATGACGTTCACGCATCGCGCACCGCCAGTTCGTCCGCGAAACGCGTGAGTTCGTCACGCACCGCGCCCTGCGGCAGCGCCGCGAGAGCATCGAGGGCGTCAGCGTGGCGCTCGGCGATGCGGGCGACGGCCTGCGCGCGCACGCCCGCCGCGTCGAGGCGCTGCAACCAGGCGTGTGTCTCGGCCTCGTCGAGTGGTTCGCGACCCGGCGCCAGGCGTCGCGTCAGCTCGCCGTCGAGGGCCGAGTCGGCGAGGCCGAGGACGGTCGTCGGCTTGCGTTCGCGCAGATCCTCGCCCGCCGGTTTGCCCGTGACGGCGGGTTCGCCCCACAGGCCGATAATGTCGTCGGCGAGCGCGAACGCCTCACCGAGCGCGGCACCGAATCGGCTCAGCCACGCCGGTGGCGCGCTCTCGCCGGTGAGCAACGCGCCGATCTCGAGGGGGCGCTGCACCGTGTACGCGCCCGACTTTGCGTGCGCGACGCGGCGTGTGCTCACCTCGTCGAGGCGTGCCTCGGCGGCGAAGACGAGGTCGAGCCGCTGCCCGGTGACGAGCTCGACGACCGCTGCGTCCCACGCGTCGGCCACGTGCTCCGGCAGAGCGCGGACGAGGCGGTTCGCGAGCGCGAACGCGAGATCACCGGCGAGGACGGCGACGCTGTCGCCGAGGCGCGCAGCGTCGGGGCCGTCGGGCTGAGCTGCGGCGGCTCTCACCCGGCGGTGCGCGGTCGGAGCGCCGCGTCGTGTGTCGGAGGTATCCATGACGTCGTCCTGCAGCAACCCGAACAGGTGCAACAACTCGAACGCCGCAGCGACACGAACGACAGCGTCGGTGGTCGCGGGGTCGTCGTCGGGGTTGGTGCACTCGCGCGCCGCGAGGTACCCGAGGCGGACGAGCCGGGGCCGCACGAGTTTGCCGCCGGCTGCGAGAAGATCACGCACGAGCGTCTCGAGCGACGATGCCTCGACCAGCGCTGACGAGGGCAGTCCGGCCGTCACCACACCGCCGGCGTCGGCCGCGAAGGCAAGGCTCTCGGCCACGCGTGCCTGCACGGCGTCGAGAAAGCTGGCGGCATCGGTGAGACGGCACGCGTCGCTGCGGCGTCCTCCATCTCGGCTCTCGGTGTCGCAGCGTCCCGCGGCGCGCCGCTCACGCCCGAGTCCTTCGAGCCCGGAACGTCCGGCGTCGAGGGCGACGTCGTTCTGCCGTCCGCTCATCGGCCACGCCCTGACGAATCGCGACCTACCGTCGCGAGGCCACGCTCGCGCAGGCGCAGCGCCGCACGGGCGGCGCGCAGCGAGCGCGGGAACCGCGCCCGCGTCGGCACGCTCCACAGCTCGTGCCCGGGCAGCCCCCAGTGGCGCAGCAACGCGTTCGCGGCCTGGAAACCGGTCGTCGCCGCCCGCTCCATGAGCGCGACGGGCAGCTCGCAGCGCACGCCGTCACCGGCGAGGACGAGCTTCGGCTGCGGCGTGACGACGCCCGGGCGCGCGGCCCACTCGTCCGTACCGGCGAGGGGGCAGTCGGCCTCGACGAGCACCTCCTCGTGCACCGGCTCGCACCCGGTGAGCTCAGGGTGCAGGCGGTCGAGCTGATGTCGTAGGTCGGCGAGCACTTCGTCATCGGTGACGTCGTTGGGCACCGCGTAAGCATGCAGTTCGACGACGCTGCCGCCGCACCGCTTGGCCCACTGCGCGGCGCCGTCCTCGAGGTCGTGGACGAGCGAGACATTGTCGAGATGGCCGTACGCGGCCGTGCCGACGAACGGCGCGCTGCCCGCCGCGACGGGGCGGTCGAACCACAGTCGCTGCACGATGAAACGAGGCGCCATCTCCCCGGTCAGCACGGACGCACGCCAGGCCTCGTCGCCGAGGTCGGTGCCGTCGACGAGACGCTGCAGCACGTCACGACTCGTCGCGATGACGACGGCGTCGGCGCGGAGCGAGCCATGGGCATCGTCACGGTCAATGGCGAAGTCAATGCGGCCGCGACTCGCGTCGTCGGCACCCGCAGCAGCCGCGCCGGCGCTGATACGGAAACCCTCGCCGTCGCGCTCGATCGACTCGACGCGACAACCCGTCACGGCGTGCGCGCCGAGGCCTTCGAGGTAGGAGCGCAGCGGTCGCCACATCGTCGTGTCGAAGTCGTCGCGGCTGACGTCGAACAGCAGCCCCTCGCCGGAACCGAGGAAGTACATGTGGAACATGGCGACGAGTTCGCCGGCGGAGAAGTCGCGCGGGTCGGCGAAGAAGCTGCGTGCGAACACCTCGAGCGCGAGCGAGCGCATGCGTTCGGGGAATCGCAGCGCGTCGAGGGCGTCGGCGGCGCTCACCCCGTCGTAGCGCGAATACGTGGCGGGGAAATCGACGTCGAGCAGGTCGAGGGCGCGGTGGGCGTCGACGCGCGTGAGGTCGCGCAGACCGAACGAGGGGCTGCGGGCGACGAATGACAGGAAGTTGAGCGGCGGCCGCGTCGCGATCTGCGTGAACGAATCCTGCGTACCGTCCGCGTGACGTAGCGGGTAGTCCGCGACGGGGCGCAAGCATTCGAGGCTCGGGTCGACGCGGCGCAGCAGCGCGCGCAGGTTGTAGTACTGGCGGAAGAACGCGTGAAACCCGCGGCTCATCGTCGCTCGATCGTCCGGGGCGCCCGACGCGTCAGCGCCCGGGGTCGGCACGTCGACGGGCCAGCTGCGCACTCGGCCACCGAGGCTGCTCTCTGCCTCGATGAGCGTGACGCGCACGCCGCGCTCGGCCAGCCCGACGGCAGCGCTGATGCCGGCGATCCCACCACCCACGACGACGACGTGGGGGGCCGCGGCGTCCGGCACCCTCGACGCAGCAGGGCCGCCCCGACCGTCAGGCTCATGCCGTTCGGCCGCCGCATCACGTCCGGGGCGCCACGGCGGCACTCGTCGCAGCCCTGCCGTGAAGGCCTCGATCGTCGCGCTCATCGTGCGTTCTCCTTTCGACGACGGCCGTGGTGTTCCCACAGCAGGATCGTCAGCGTCACCATCGAGAAACCGAAGCCGAAGTCCTCGATCGGGATGTCCCACGGAAAGCGGATGCCGAGGAACTGATCACGCCCGTAGAGGACGATCGGGTCGCTCAACTTTGTCAGCCAGCCGTCGACGAGGATCTGGAACGTGAACACGATGACCATCGAGCACCAGTAGCGCGCCGAGGTGAAGATGCCGGTGCGCCAACGCCCTTCGAGAGCGACGACGCCGATCATCGACGCGACGGTCAGCACGGTGTACTCGGGCACGTCACACCTCCCCCGACGGGCGATGATCGCCTCGCGCGGACGAGCCATCAGCCGCCACATGGCGTCCCTCGCCCGCCCGCCCGTCCGAATCGACCCGGGCGAGAGCACTTCTCGCGCTCCCGCTGGAGCGCCACGCGGCGAGCAGGCGCAGGCAGAACCCGACGGCTCCGTACGTCAGCAACCCGCAGATCGGGATGACGACGAAGAAGACGAGTTCCTCGATGGGCATGGGTGTCAGCGGCACATCCCAACCCGACGTGAACCGCGGCGAGTACGACCAGTGATCGCGCACGATCCCGACGATGTCCCACGCACTGAACAGCACGATGACGGGCAGCAGCGCCGCGAGCAACCGTCGCGGGCGTGAGTACACGCGGGCGCGCAGGACGAGTTCGAGCGGCAGCGTGATGAGCAGGCATCCACCCATGAGCAGCAGGTACTGATAGGGATCCCAGGACGCGGGCAGGCTCATGTCGCCCACCCCACCACGACGTCGGCCGCCGTCACGACTGCCCGTCCCGCGCGAAACCCGAACGCAGTTCGTAGCGACGCTCCGCGTACTCGAGGTCGTCGACCCACAACTGGCCCTGCGTGCGCAGCACGAGCGGGCGGATGAGCGGCGCGAACGCCCGCGCTGCACGGAAACCGGGGCGCTCGGAGTGCGCGATCGTCGCCTCGTGAATGACGCTGTGAGCCGGCTGCTCGGCGCTCGCCGGCTGCACGCACGTCGCGTGAGTCTCGACGGTGCTGCCGACGCCCTCGCCGTCGATGATCGTCATCGTGATCGTGCGGCTGTCGGCGCACGTGAACGCCGCGCGCACCGGCACGCCGTAGGTGTGGTTGAGGCGGAACGTCACGTCGGTGACCAGGCAGTCGTCGTCGCTCGCGTCCTCGTCGACGACGAGGTGGCTGAACGCGTAAGGGTGGAACCAGGCCCCGTGCCACGGGTCGAGACGGTTCGCGATGACGTCGGACGTCTCGCACCGCGCTTCACGCGTGTAGACCGCGACGAGCGCCTCGTCGAGTGGAGCGCGCGCGGGCAGCACCGGCTCGGCGCTCGGCGTCTCACCGTCGCTGGGCAACCGCACCCAGAACAGGACGCCGTCGTCGTGCGCGGGGTAGGTGAGCCATTCGCCCGGCCACTCGCTCGGCAGCCGCAGCCCGTGCCAGCGGCACAGCACGTCGCCGTCATCGGTGTGGCAGTTCTCCAGCAGCGCACCCATGTGCGGGCACGCGCCCGGCCCCGCGAGCGCCGAGCCGTCGTCGCCGCGCCACAACGCGATCTCGCGTCCGAGGATCGTGCGCACCGTCGAACGCCCCGCGACGACGTCCGTGCTCGCCGCCGCGACGTGCCAGCCACCCGCGTCCTGGGCGAGGGCGCGCGCCAGCATCCGCTCGATGCGGGGCACCGCAGCCTGACGCCACGTCGAGCGGATCTGCTCCTCCGGCGGCTGGGGGACGCGTCGGATCGGGTTGCGCCGCGCGATCTCGGCACGCAGCTCGGCGCGGTTGCGGGGCGGGCGTCTCATCTGCGGCTCCTTCGGCGAGTTTGGGTGGGCGAGGGGGGTGCGGTGGGTCGAGTCGGTCTCCATCGTCGGGTGCGCCTCGCTCATGACGCGGACGACGTCACGCCTGTCCTGTCGACCGCGGCCGGTGACGAGGGCGCGACCGGCGCCGCGGTCCGGGCGCGTCCGGTGACGACGACGGCGCCCGCGATGGCGCTCTTGCGTGCGGCGGAGACGCGGTGGCGCGTGCTGAACACGTCGTAGTCGGCCGCCTCGATGAGGCACAGGATGCGTGAGTACATCGCGAGCGCCGCGCCGACGCACCGTCGCGACGAGGCCGGCAGGTGCGGCAGACCGGCTTCGGCGTCGTGGAACAGCGCGCGGTTTCGGGCGATCTGCTCGGCCATGAACGAGCGCCACTGCGGGGTGACGCGGCGCAGCCGCGGGTCGGCGCCGTGCGCGGCGAGTTCGTCGGCGGGCAGGTAGACGCGACCGCGTTCGAGGTCTTCGCCGACATCGCGCAGGAAGTTCGTCAGCTGGAACGCGAGCCCCAGCGCGCGGGCCGGCGCGAACGCGGCCTCCCGCGAGCGCGGGCGCAGCACAGGCAGCATCATCTCGCCGATGACGGCTGCCGAGCCCTCCATGTACTCGTCGCGCAGCTGAGGCCACGACGCCCACGACGTGCGGACGAGATCGAGCTGCATGGCGCCGAAGAAGCGGTCGTAGCAACCGGAATCGAGGTCGAGACGCCGGGCGGTGTCGACGATGGCGGCGAACAACGGGTCGTCGCTGCGCCCCGCGGCGAGGTCGGCCTGGAAGCGCTGTTCGAACTGCGCAAGACGCTCCCCCGGCGGCAACGATGCGTCGAGGCCGTGCCCGGTGGCCTTGTCGGGCTCGTCGACGATGTCGTCGGCCAGGCGGCACAGGGCGTACAGGCCGTAGACGTCGCGGCGCTGCTGCGGCGGCAGGAACAGCGTCCCCCAGTAGTACGTCGTGCCGTACATGCGGGTAATGTCGCGCGCCTGGCGGTAGCCATGCGTGAGGAGGGCCTCGGGGTCTGTCACGAGTGCCTCCACGGGTGACGGGGTGTGAACGTCCATCGGCCGGTCGCAGGTGAGGGTGACCTGCCCGCGGGTCCGAACCATGAGCATAGCCGCCGACACGCCGATGCGAGCGCCCCGGAGGCGTTGGAAAATCACGGAATTCGACCATGGGGGTTGGCGTTCGCGACCGTGCCGCGGCGACTCTGCGGGCCCGTTCGCGCCGTCGTGGCGGCACTACGATGAGGGCACCCGTCCGGCTATTCGAAGGTGTGCCATGCGATTCCGACGCCCGCGCGAACGCGACGCGAGCACCGAAACCCCGTGCGTTCACCCGTCGGAGCGGGCTGCATGAGGGTCGTCATCGCCGCAGCCGGCAGCCGCGGCGACGCCGTCCCGTTCGGGGTGCTCGCCGCGCGTCTGGTCGCCCGTGGGCACGACGTCACCGTCGTCACCCACGCGTCGCTCGCGCACGTCATGCCGGACGGCCCGCGCGTCGTGACGGTGGCGAGCGATCCGGGTGCCCTCCTCGCCGGCCCGGCGGGCACCGCACTGCGGCGTGGTGATCTGCGCGCGCTCAACCGCACGCGCAACGTGTTCGCCGAGTTCCTGCAGTCGTTCGGGCCGACCACGCGTGAGGCGCTCGCGGGCGCCGACGTCCTCGTCGCCTCCAGCTTCGCCATCGCCGCCGTCGACGAGGCGATGCGCGCCGACGTCCCCGTCGTCCGCGCGCACCTGTGGCCCGAGTTCGACACGCTCGACGGGCCGATGCCGCTGCTGCCGTACGCATGGACGCTGCCCACCGGTGTGCGGCGTCGCGCGCGTGGAGCGCTGCGGCGCGTCGAACCGTACTTCGCGGGCGTCGACGGCGGATGGGCCGACGGCCGACTCGACCTGCGCGCCGCCCACCCCACGGGCCTGACGACGGCGACTCTTGGCTCGCTGCACGCGTACAGCCCGCTGCTCGCCGAGCCAGTGGACGACTCCCGCACTGTCGTCACGGGGTGGTGGCGCGAGGCGCCGCACGAGGGCTTGTCGGAGCGCACCCGGGCGCTGCTCGCCTCCGGCGACGAGTGGATCGCCGTCGGGTTCGGCTCGATGCACCAGAACTCACCGGGCCGCGTCGTCGACGTCGTCACCGAGGCATGCCGGAGACTCGGCGTGCGCGCGCTCGTCCAGCTCGACGGTGCGCCGCGCGAGGCGGATGGCGTCGTCGTCGGCATCGATGACGAGCCGCACCACGCGCTGTTCGCGCAGGTGCGCGCCGTCGTCCACCACGGCGGGTCGGGGACGACGGGTACCGCGCTCGCCGCGGGCGCGCCCAGCGTCGTCGTCCCGCACTTCGCCGACCAGTACCACTGGGCGCACCGCCTCCACACGCTCGACCTCGCACCCGCGCCGCTGCCGCGCCGACTGCTCACCGCGGGGTTGCTGACGCGTCGGCTGCGCGCGGCGATGAGTGCTGGAATGCGCGAGCGTGCAGCGGATCTCGGACGTCAGGTGGCGACCGAGGACGGCGCGGGCGCGGCCGTCGCCGCCATCGAACAGTTCGTCGGCGGGGCATGACGTGACGCCGTCCGCGTCGAGTTCATCGAGGTGGCGTGTGTCGGCGCGGTTCGTCGAGGCGCAGCCGTGGTGGCGCCCCGGTGCTCCGGCAGCGCTGGCCGTCATGATCGTGCTGCTCGCGACGGCGTCGCGCCACGGTTTTCACGGCGACGAGCTGTACTTTCGCATGTTGCCGCCCGCGTGGTGGTACGACGATCAGCCGCCGCTCACCGTCTGGCTCGCGCACGCAGCGGCGTCGGTGAGTGACGCGGTGTGGGTGCAACGGCTGCCGGCCCCGCTCGCGGCGGGGGCGGGCGCGCTCGTCGCGGGGCTGTTTCCGCGGCTTCTCGGCGCTGATGTGAGGGTGCAGCGCATCGCCGCGTGGGCGCATGCGTTCACCGTCTATCCGCTGCTCATGGGGCACGTCATGCTGACGGCGAGCCTCGATCTGCTCGCGTGGCAGCTCGTCGTGCTCGGTGTCGTCGCTGCGCTGACGGGGCGTCGCCATGCGCTGACGTGGGCCGGCGCGGCGGCTGGGGTGGCATGTTGGAACAAGCTGCTCGTCCTCGTGCTCGTCGCCGCGGCCTTCGTCGCGCTCGCCACGTGCGCCCGGTGGGTGCTGCGCACCCGTGACGCCTGGTGCGGCGCCGCGTTGCTCGTCGCGCTCGGAGGGTTCCAGGTGGGGGCGCAGATCGTTCACGGCGTGCCGATGCTCGACGTCTCGGCCGACCTCGTCGCCCGTCATGGGGTGCTCAACCGATGGCTCGTCGTGCCGCTGCTCGTCGTGTTCGTCGGACCGCCGTTCGTCCAGGTCGCATGGCGGGGGTTGTGGTGGCGCCCGGGAAGTCGTCGCGCCGCCCACCCCGGAGCTGACGGCGGCGACGACGACGGTCGGCACGTCGAGGCGGACGGCTGGCGCAGCCGTCCCGCTGACGACGCCCGCGTCAAGGCGTTCGGCGGCGTCACGAACGATCTTTTCTCCACCGACGACGGTCACGCCGGCCGCATCGCCCCGGACCCACCACAACAGCGCACCGGGCCGGTGCTCGCCGTCATGGGCGCGATCGTCCTTGTGTTCGCGCTCGTCTCCCCTGCGCAGCCCTACTACGCGGTCGCGGTGTTCTTGCCGCTTGTCGCGGTCGGCTGGGCGCGGGCGGCTGCGGACGAGGAGTACGTGTGGCGACGCGCGCCCATCGTCGTGACGGCGAACGCCGTCGTCGCAGCCCTCATCTGCCTACCGATCGCGCCCGTTTCGTCACCGGCGTTCTCCATCGTCTCCGCCCTCGACCCCATGCAGCGCGACCAGACCGACTGGCCGTCACTCGCCGCTCAGATGGCGACAGCCCGTCCGACGGGTGCGGCCATCGTCACCGATTCGTATGCCCTCGCGGGAGCTGCACATCAGTACGGCCCTGCGCTCGGGGTGCCGCGTGCCGACGTCGCCTCGTGGCACAACGCGCTCTGGAGCCTCGGGCCGCCACGCAGCGACGGGGGCACGCGTGACGTCCTCGCCGTCGGCGGGGACGAGCACCGCATCCGTGCGGCGTTCACGCGCTGCGACCCCGCCGGGCGGCTCATCGCGCCGCACGACCCGTTCGGCCTCGACGGCACGACGATGCTGCGATGTTCCGACCCTCGAGGAGGATGGGGCGCCGTCTGGCCGACGTTGCGCCGCCTCGGCGGTTGAGGCGCACTCCCCTGCTCCTCGTGTCGCGCGGCGCGCGTCCAAGGCCGCGATGTTGCCCGCTTCTTGGGGCGCGAGCGCCGTGACACCCGGGCAACATCGAGGGAGGCGGGGTGTGTCAGGGTGCGGTGATGTCGCGCGGGCGTCGCAGCAGGTCGAACGCCACGACGACGAGGGCAACTGCGAGCGCCAGCAACGAGATGCCCTCCGCCACCCCGCGCGGGATGGGTGCCGGCGCCGGCATGACGTGGTCGAGACTCATGAGCGACGACACGGCACCCAGCGCCCCGAGCACGCGCGTCAGCGTGTGACGGGGCTCGCGCTCTCTCGCGAACCGATCGCGATCCCCTCGTGAGCCGGCCGACCGCACCCCCACCAGCCCATGTGCGAGCAACAGGACGGACGGCGCCGGCAGCGCGAGCACGCCACCCACCATGTGCACCCCGATGGCTCCGTCAGCGGGAAAGACCGCGACCCACACGAGTCCGACGCCGAGGCAGACGAGCGCCGCCGTCACGAATCGTCCGAGTCGATCGCGCGTCAGAACCCCCGCCGTCAGGATGCAGGCTCCTGCGACGCCGACGGCGACGTTGAAGAGGTCGGCGCGCGGCGAGCAGACCCAGAATCCGTGCCAGTCGCGGCAGATCGTGCGTCCGAGGTCGCTGATCATCGCGCGCCGCCAGGAGAACGACGCGCCCCGAGCATGCACCGCCGCGACGTACGCGCCCACGCACAGCACGAGCCCGAGGACGAGCAATGCAGCCGCCGAAAGCTCGCGCCGAGCCGAGCGGCGCTCGGCTCGGAGCGGCGGGTGCGAGGGCTCGCCCTGAGGTTCGGACACGTCGAGGAGTGTAGGCCGCAGCCGCCCAGCCCCCTCTGGGCGCCGGCAGGCTGGAATGACGGCGAGCCGTTCCCCACGCACCGCGGCGCTCAGGTGCGCCCGCATGAACGGCGCAGCTGACACCCGCGCTGAGCAACCCCGCTGTGACCGGCGCCGCTGACGCCGGCGTCAGGTACGACTATCCTGAAATTCCAACGTGATCCACGCGCATTCCTCGATTAAACGGATGGACTTCATGACCTCTCGCCTCGCCCTCGTCACCGGGGCCACCGGATACGTCGGCGGCCAGGTGGCCGCTGAACTCGTCGAGCGGGGATGGCGCGTGCGCGTGCTCAGCCGCAGCGAGAAGAAGGTGCGTGCGCTGCCGTGGGGCGAGCACGTCGAGGTCGTCGAGGGTGACGCGTCCGAGGCCTCCGACGTCGCGCGCGCCATGGAGGACGTCGACGTCGCCTGGTACCTGCTGCACTCCATGAGCACGTCCGACGACTTCGTCTCCGAGGAGAAGGAGATGGCCTCGACGTTCGCCGACGCCGCCCGCGACGCCGGCGTCTCGCGCATCGTCTACCTCGGTGGCCTGCACCCGGACGACGAAGACGTCGAGCAGTTGTCCGACCACCTGCGCTCGCGCGTCGAGGTGGGCCACGTGCTCATCGACTCCGGCGTTCCGACGGCGGCGCTGCAGGCGGGCGTCGTCATCGGCGACGAGTCTTCGTCATTCATCATGCTGCGCAACCTCAGCGAGCGCCTGCCCGGCGCGATCGCGCCGAAGTGGATCAAGAACCGCATCCAGCCGATCGCCGTCGCCGACGCCGTGCACTATCTCGTCGGTGCCGCCGACCTGCCCGCCGACGTCAGCCGCACCTTCGACATCGGCGGCCCCGAACCGATGCCGTACGGCGACATGATGAAGCGCTACGCGAAGGCGACGAAGCGCTGGCTGCCGCGCATCGTGGGCACCGCGCCGGTGACGACGGCCGGACTCGCCGGGCACTGGATCGGCCTCGTGACGCCCGTCTCCAGCAGCCTGGCGGCGCCGCTCATCGGCAGCCTGCAGCACGACACCGTCGTCCACGAACGCGACCTCGACGACCTCGTCGGCGCACCTCCGGGCGGTCACACGTCGTTCGAGGATGCCGTGCGCGCGGCCGTGAAGGACCTCGACACCTCGCGCTGGGTACGCACGCTCGGGCTGACGTCCGCCGCCGTCGCCGCGACCGCCGTCGCCGGCTCGCTGCTGACCAACCCGAAGTCGGCGTGGTACCGCACGCTGCGCAAACCGGAGATCCAGCCGCCGCCCGCCGCGTTCCCGATCGTGTGGAGCGCGCTCTACACAGACCTCGCATTCATCTCGAGCCTGACGATCGCCGACCTCGCCGAGACGGGCCGCACCAAGGAACAGCGCGCGTACATCGCGGCGCTCGCCGCGAACCTGGCCCTCAACGTCGGCTGGAACGGAACGTTCTTCGCCGCGAAGGAGCTGCGTCCGGCGGTGCTGGAGGCTGCGGTGCTCGCCGCCAGTTCGGCCGACCTCGTGCGCCGCGCGCACAGGGCGTCGCCGGAGAAGGGCGTCGTGCTCGCGCCGTACGCGGCGTGGACGGGGTTCGCCACCGTCCTCAGCGCCGTCATCGCCCGTCGCAACCCGGGACGCTGATGGCGACATCGCACCGCTCACCTCGCCACGTCTTCGGCGCCGCGCTCGCAGGGGCACGCGACGTCGAACTACGTGACGCCGGGGCCGATCCCGTGCCGGAGCATCGTCTCGGGGCGACGCGGGTCATCATCGGCGCGACGGGCGTCGCGGCCGCCGTCGCCCTCTCGTGGTCGCTCAATCTCGAGCCGGGGCAGGCCCTGTTCTACCCGGCGACGTTCCTCGTCTCCGTCATCTACGGAGCGGGGATCTTCGCGGCCGGCCGGGTCGGCGCGACCAGGCTGCGCTGGCGCGCTGACGGACGCGAACTGCTCGAGGCGTTCGGCATCGGCATCGCGCTGGCGCTGTTGTTCGTCGTCGGCGCGTTTCTCGTGCGCTTCATCCCGGCGCTGCGCGACCCCGTCTCGCACCTGCTCGACCATGCCCGCAAGGGCAGCCTGCCGATCGTCGCACTGACGACGGCCGTCAACGGCATCGCCGAGGAGGCGTTCTACCGAGGCGGGCTCTGGCGCGTGCTGTCGCCGAGGAAGCGCGTGCTGTGGACGACGGTCGCCTACACGGCCGTCACGGCCCTGACCGGCATTCCGCTGCTCGCACTCGCCGCGGCGATGCTCGGCTTCGTCGTCGCCGTGCTGCGTCAGCAGTCGGGCTCGCTCGCGGGGCCGATCGTCACGCACCTGACGTGGTCGATGCTCATGCTGTTCGTCCTGCCGCACGTCGTGTAGTGAGATCGGCAGCCCGACGCCCTTGACGTGGGGTGTCCCCCCGCTGCGATCTACGGTGGAAGTCAACCTGTGGTGCCAGGCTGGCACTCAGCGCGGCGTCGGGGGACGGTCGCGGCGGATCTCGAGCGATACGCCCCGTCGTCAGACTGAGCGTCAGCGATTTTCGCCGACATCGCGTCGGCAGCGACGCGATGTCGGGGAACATCACGACGAGGGGCGCTCCCCAGCGTCAGCACGAATGTCATCGTCAGCGCCACCGTCGGCAAAGATGATCCTGACGGGCCCGCGAGCTGTCTCGTCGACGGCCTTGCCCTCCTGGGTGACGAGCACCTCGCCGGCCGCTCGCATTCGATGCGCCACGGCGCGGACGGCGGGCATGAGGTCGCGCCACCCGTCATCGCCGTTCGTCGCATCGCTGCCCCCGGTGGTGGTCGACTCGCCTCCGACTTGGGTCTCCGTCTCGTGGCCACTCGCCTTCGAAATACCGTCGCCATGGATGTCAGTGTGCGCGCCGCTGCCGACCACGCGCGCGACGTCGCTGGGGCAGATGCTCTTGCCGGCGCGATGACGCAGCAGCGCGCGGATCGTCGCTTCGATGCGGACGTCGCGTTCGTCGTCGGACGGAGTAGTCCACCATTCGTAGCCCCGCTCGCCGAGAGCGATCTTGGCCTCCTGCACGCGCGGTCGGGCGTGCTCGGCGTCCGTGCGCACGAGGCGACGGGCGGCCATCAGTTCGTCGACGAGTTCTTGCCGCAGCTTCGGCGGGATGCCAGGGTCGGACGCGCGCCAGCGTCGACCGTTCACGACGATGTAGCGACCGTCCGGGGTGCGCTCGGGTTCACTCACCCGCCCACTGTGACGGCCCACGCCGCCGCGTGTCCACCGGAGCACGTCTGACATGCCCGCGCCGATGAAGACGGGGCTGCCTCGCGCCGCCTCCCCCGGGCCTGGCTCATGTCGGCGGCACCGTCTGACTGCAGATGCGCGATGCACTTGTCAGGCCGAGGGACGATCGTTGCCCGGATTGGCGTCGAACATGACGCGAATCCGGGCAACGATGATCCGTCAACGGGCGAGCCTGCGGGTAGGGTGACGGCGCCCGCCCTCGGTCGCGTTCACTGTGTCGTGCTCAGTGTCGTAGCCGATGAGATCGCGTCCAGGAGAAGCCATGATTCGTGTCGCGTCGGTTCCGGCCGATCACCCCTACGTCGCGCACCTCTCCCCGACCGGCGAGACACCAGGCGACGGGTGCGACGAGGTGATCCGCCTGACCGACCCGCCCGTCATCGCTGACGACGGCTCGACGCGCTGGTGGCCGCCGCGCATCCTCGATCCGGCCTGGCTACGCGAGCATGCCGGCGAGTTCGACGTGCTGCACGTCCACTTCGGGTTCGAGTCGTTCAGCCCTGAGCACCTGCGCGAGGTCGTCGACGTGGCGCACGAGCTGGGCAAGGGCGTCGTCGTCACGGTGCACGACCTGCGCAACCCGCACATCAAGGACCCGGCGGCGCAGCTCAGCCGACTCGACGCGCTCGTGCCGGCGGCTGACGCCGTCATCACGCTGACCCAGGGCGCGGCTGATGCGATCCTGGCTCGCTGGAGTCGCGACGCCGTCGTCGTGCACCACCCGCACATCGTGCCGCTGGACGTCATGGCCGCGCTCCTGCTCGATGACACTTCCTCTCGGACGAACCGCGCCGACGCGCGGTCGAGCGACGACAGCACAGCGGCGCCCGCGCGAAATAATCGTCGGCGAATCGGCTAGCACCTCAAGAGTCTTCGCACGAACGTCGACGCAGCGGGAGCGCTCGACGCACTCGCCCTCGTCGCCGATGAGCGGCCTGACGTCGAGATCGTCGTGACGATGCACCGCGCCGTTGCGGACCCGACCGATCGCGGTCACGACGCCTGCGTCGTCGAGCGCGCCGAGGCACTGGCGACGCGCGGCGCCATCACGCTCATCCTGCACGAGCCGATCGATGACGCGACGCTGTTCGCGTTCGTCGGAGGCCTCGACGTCAGCGTCATGGCGAACGTCTGGGGCGCCCACTCGGGGTGGATCGAGATGTGTCACGACCTCGGCGTGCGCGTCGTGGCACCGAACATCGGGTTCTACGGCGAACAGCACGCGCCCGTCCTCTACGATCTCGCGGGCCGGGGCGATGAGGCCGAGGACGGTGCGGCCGCGAGTGAGGACGCCACCGTCGACGCTCGCAGGCTTGCCGACACGATCCTGGTCGCCGTCGACCAAGGGAGCGCCGCCCCGGCCGACGTCGCTGAACGCCGCGACGAACGCGATGCCGGAGCACGCGTTCACTCCGAGATCTACCGCGCCAGCATTCCCACTCGTTGAAGCGACGTCGCCCCTGGCGCGTCTGTGAGCGACATACGTCGTGTGCCTGAATGTGCACGAAATTCGCGATCTTCGTCCACCTCTGCGAGCCGCGTCCCGGTCTGCGAATCCTCGTCACATCGGCGATGTCGTGGTCACCACCGCTGCCCCGTCGCCCCCCGCGGACCCTACGACGCCCCAGTCGCGCCGTTGACCCGTCGGCCAATCGTCAGTGCGGCACCGAGCTGTTCTCCGCTGACACCGTCGTCGCCACGGGCGCCGACGAGTCCGCGGTGGCCTCCGGGCCTCGAGCCCGCTGCGTCTGACGACGTTCCGCGAGATGCTCGCGGGCTTCGAGGGCACGTCGCGCTCCGGGCACGATGTCGCGTTCCCAGGTGCCGAGGTGGGTGACGTCCTCGCCACCGAAGGAACGCTTGAAGGCGCTGAATCCCGCCCAGGGATGGTTCGGCTCGTCCGGTGGTGCGAGGCCGAACAGGTCAGCGGTCCGAATGCCTGCGTCGTGGGCGTCGAGCAGCGCGCGCGTGATGAGGGGCTGGTTCGGACGCAGTTTTCGATGCTCCACGGGCATCGCGGCGTGGGCGAAGAGCCGCTGGGTGGGGCTGTCGTAGACGAGGGTGGCGCACAGCGGGGCGCCGTCCTTCCACGTCGAATAGAGGGTCGCCGCGTCCACCGGCATCATCGCGGAAGCCACCGCATGCAGGTAGCTGGTCGAGCGGACGACGATGTGCTTGTGCCCAGCAGCCTGCGACAGGAACGCGGCGAGGATGGTGACGTCGTCCGGGTTGCGGCTCGTCCGCACCTCCAGGCCCTTCTTCGCGTGGTTGCGGTGAATCGTGCGGATGCTGCCCGTCGCCGCGGCGAGGATGGCGTCCGGGCCCGCAGTCAGGTCGATGAGGCGAGTGTGCTTCGGTTGGTGATCGTGCAGCGCCGGGTGGAATCTGTCGGCCTCGAGCACGTCCCGCCACAGCGGCAGGTCCGACCAGAGGGCCTCGCGTTCGCTGCTGCGCGGCTCGACGCGAACCCACCAGGCTCGCCGTCGACGAGCATGGGCGTGGATGGCACGCAAGGCGTCGTCGAGTGCGCCCGCGTCACGGCAGATCGGCCCGTACGGCACGTACAGGTAGGAGCCGACCGCGCGCTTCTCCTCGACGCACAGTGCCGACCACCCGTCACCCTGCAGTGTCGACGTCGGCTTGCCGAGCTTGCGTTGGACCTTGGCCCATGCGTCGGTCTGCAGTGGCGATTCGAGCGAGAACATTCGAGGTTCCGATCATCGGGGCGATAACGCTCAGGCGATGTGCAGCACGGACGAAGACCGCGAGGCAACTTCCCAACCGTATCGCGAGACTTACCCCCTGACCGCGCATCCTGAGCCTTCGCATGTCACCCGGTTGCCGCTGATCGCCGATGGGGAGAGAGTGAGACCATGCTCCCCGCCGAACTGCCGAACCTGGGGGACGGACGTGTCACCCTTCGCGCTTTCGTGAACGATGACGTGGATCTGGTTCGCAGCGTTGCCCGCGACCCGCGGATTCCCCTCATCACGACCGTCCCCGCGAGCGGTTCCCATGACGACGCGCTGAGTTACACAACGCGTCAGCACGAGCGACTACGGACCGGCGCCGGGTACTCCTTCGCCATCACCGACCAGCACGATCAGTGCATCGGCAACATCGGCCTGTGGCTCAGCTCCATCCACCAGGGGCGTGCCTCGACGGGGTACTGGCTGGCGCCGGCGTTCCGGGGACGCGGCTACGCGAAGCGCGCACTCGCCATCCTGAGCGGTTGGGCCGAGACGCTCGAAGATGTGGCCCGCCTCGAGCTCTACGTCGAGCCGTGGAATGAGGCGTCATGGCGTTGCGCCGAGGCCTGTGGTTTCGAACGCGAGGGGCTGCTGCGTTCCTGGCAGCAGGTGGGCGATTCGCGCAAGGACATGTTCATGTACAGCCGCATCCGCGTCGATGAAAGCGCCCAGGCTGAGGCCTCCCCGCCCAGCGGCGGCGACGTCGCGTAGCCGGCCCGTCCGCGCTCTTCGTCTCGGTGGCGCTGCGCCACCCCGCGGTACGAATATGGACGGGGTTCGCGAAGGTGGACGGGATTCGCAGATGGGGACGTAGATCGCAGGATGGCCCCGGCGCGCCGTGTACAACTGCAATTTTCGTCCACATTCGCGATTCTTGGACACGCCTGCGAATCCTGTCCACATTCGGGCACACCGCAAGGCTCAATGCGGCGACGCCAGGGACAACGACGTAGGGGTCCACTCGACGAGGCCTTCGTCGGCGAACGCCTGCAACCAGCCCTCCATCGGCCAGGTGCCCCACCGCTCGCGGTAGAGGTTCGCGTTGCGCACGATGTCGACGACGTGATGGCGCGGCGGGTTCGCGCTCGGATGCCACTGATGCAACGCGTGCGCGCCGCCGACCCACGCCATCCGCAGGCCCGCGTCACGGGCCCGCATGCCGAAGTCGGTGTCCTCCGCGCCGTACCCGACGTACCGCTCGTCGAAACCGCCGCACGCGCGCCAGGCGTCGGCATCGAGCGCAAACGCGAGCGACCACAGGAGACGATGGTCGTCGTCGACCTCGACCGCACCCGACGACGGCGCGGGGCGCGCAGCATGCGGAGCGACGAAACGTCTCGCAGCCGCCGGGAATTCACCGTCGAGACGATCGTCCTCCCCCAGATACGTGACGATGCCGTTGAGCACGGCACGCTCGCCGCGAGCATCGAGCTGACACTGCGCGTCACGCGACGCATCGACGAAACCGGGCAGGGGGACGCAGTCGACATCGAGGAAGACGATGAGTTCCGCGCCATCATCGAGTGCCGCCGTCGCGCCGACGTTGCGGGCCCGCGCGGTCGGCATGCCCAGCGGGTGATCGTCGAGGGGCACGATGCTGACGCTCTCACCCATGACGCCCGCCGCGCGCAGGTCGTCACCCAGATCAGGCATGTCGACGGCGACGATGACGTGTCGTACGTCGGGCGCCACCTCGTCGAGGAACCGTCGCTGATTGACGAGGTGCTCGAGACGCCCCCGCACCGGAGTGACGACGGCGACGGGCAGCGTCCGGCCCGACCCCATGTCGGTCATCACTGCAGCGTCCCATCTCCGAGTGCGGGCGCCTCGGCGCCGGTAGCGGCTGGCCAGCCGGAGCCGCCCTCGACGACTCCACGCGCCGCGCCGCCGGCTTCGCGGACGCCTCGCTCTGCGACACCTGCGCGCGCAACATCGTCGATGCCGTGCCTGCTCCCACGCACAGCACCTTCCAGATCGTCGGCGTCAGTTCCAGCAGCTAGGTCAGCGACGCCCCCGCGCGCTGCGGCTTCGATGACGTCAGCCGCGCGATCAACAGCGCCGTCGACGCACCAGCGCGCCCACGCACGTCCTGTCGATCGCTCGTCGTCCCCGGCGAGGAGTTCACGGATGCCGGCAGCGACCTCGTCAGCGGTCGCACCCAGAGTCAGCCCGCGCGCGATGCCGGCGTCGTCAAGAGCACGAGCCATGTCGGCCTGCTCGTCGAACGGACGCTCCTGCGGCACGACGACGGCAGGAACACCGAAGGCAGCGACGTCCGCAAGAGCGTTCTGCCCCGCGTGGGTGACGACGACGTCAGCCGTCGCGAGCAGAACCTCGACGGGGTGGTCGGCGTCGGGCGTCCGCCAATGGACCTGCGGCACAGCGCGTTCGACGGCGCCCGGAAGCTCAGCGTCGTCCCAGCCCTCGCCGCCGACGAGGAGCACGCCACGCAACCTTGGTATCTCTTGCGCGACCCGCGATCTCGCGTCCGAGAAGGCCCCTCTCGGCATGCCCGCCGAAAGGCCATCCGGAACGTTCACCGCAGCACCGTCAGAATCGCTGCCCGCCAAGGCATCTGACGAGGCCCCTCGCCGTGCGCCCAGCGAAGGGCCTCCCGCAGCGTCTATTGCTGCACCGCCGGATCCGGCGCCCGGTGCAGTGCTCTGCGAGACGTCCGCCGCGACGCCGCAGCCGCCGGCATCGCGGGAACTGGCCGCCCGCGGGCCTGACGCAACACTTTCCGAGGAGTTCGGGGAGGCACATGCCGACGAACCACCGCCCGCAGCGTTCGGCCCCGCAGCACGACCCGCGAAGCGCGACAGGCCACCGACTTCGACCGTCTTGTCGCGATGGCGTTCGAGGTGCGGCGCGACCTCGAGCCGCGCCGGCCAGGGCGCCAGCACAGCCGCCGCCAGGTCGAACGCCAGCGCATGTGGTGCGTCGTCGCGTCGCCCGGGCTGAGCCACGACGACGACGGGGACGCCGAGCAGCCGCACGAGAGCGGTCACCTCGACGGAGACGTCGACGACGACGACGTCCGGGCGCGCCTGCGTCACCCACGCCGCGATCTGCGCCGAACGCTCGGCGTAGCCACCGCCGAGCGGAGCCCAGTGCAGACGCCCACCCGCATCGGGGTCGACGAACGGTGCATCCGCTTCATCGGCATCCGACGCGAGCGCGACCTGATCCCCGTCGGGCAGTGCGCCGCTGCCGAGATAGGTGATGACGTGCCCGCGCCGCGTCAGTTCGGCGCCGATGACGCCCGCCCGCGTCGCGTGCCCCCGCCCGTGATGGTGCACGTAGTAACCGATGCGCATCACGACATCGCCCCTGTCGCGTCCGGTTGGGCGCCGCCTGAGACGCTGTCGCCCGACAGGCTCCCCGGGAGCAACGGACGGTCCGCAACGTCACTGCCCGTGCCGTTCTGCGCGCTCACGCCCGGACGAACCCCGGCTGAAGGCTTCATGTCCTCACGGATGACGAGCCGCCGCGCGTCGGCGTCGCTCGGGAGCGGGTCCAGCGGTGTGTAACGTTCGACGGGTCGCGCGCCCGACGCAGGCTGCGAACGGCGCGCCGCGTCAGCCGCCTCCGTCAGCACCGCGAGATGCCCGTCGATGCAGGCATCGAGAGAGAAATGGCGGACGGCGCACTCGCGCACCGCCGCGCGGTCGAGAGCGTCGAGTTCGGTGACGGCAGAGGCCAGTCGGGCGACGAGCACGTCGTCGGGCGCCGCCGTCATGGCTCCTGCCGGGAGCTCAGACGAATCCACGACCGGATTCGTCGACGCGTCGACGAGGACACCCATGTCCGGTCGCACCACCTCGACGAGACCACCTCGCGCGAGGGCGATGACGGGCGTCCCGCACATCGCGCCCTCGACGGCGACGAGGCCGAACGGCTCATCCCATGCCGGTGTGACGAACAACGCGTCGCTCCGCCCGACGACCTTCGCGACCTCATCTGGCCGCACCGCGCCGAGATGCTCGACGTCACCCCCGAGCCGCGGCGCGATCTGCGCCTCGAAGTACGCCGCATCGCTGACCGGCCCGATGAGAGCCAGCCGTCGCCCGGCCATCCGCGCCGCATCGATCGCGAGATGCGGCGCCTTCTCCGGCGTGATCCGACCGACCCAGGCGAGACGGCCGTCGTCAGCGCCCGGCCCGAGGACGAAACGCGACTCGTCGACACCGTTCGCCACGACCTGCCGCGTCACAGTCGACCATTGCGCCGCGAGGGCTTTCGACACCGCGACGAACCGCGACGCCGGCGAGGCGAGGGCAGCGCCGAGCTCCATCCACGGAAACGGCGGCGTATGCAACGTCGTGACGACCGGCGCGTCGTAAGCGCGCGACAGCGACATCGGCAGGTGGTGCAGGCTGTGGTTGGCGACGACGTCGAGCTCACCGGCACGATCCCGGCGCGCCAGTTCGGCGGCCGCGAACGTGAACGCGTGATGGTCGTCGAGAAACGGCTTCTCCGGCAGCTGCGGGTCGAGCGCGGCAACCGCCGAGAACCGCGGCAGCGCCGGGTACGCCACGACCTCGTCGGCCACATCGGCCGGCGTCCCCTCGGCCGCGAACAGCACGACGTGGTGGCCGCGCCGACGGAACCCGGCGACGAGCGCCGCCGTCAGCGATTCCTGGCCGCCGGCGAACGGCTCGCTCAACGGGTTGCGGTTCGTGGCGAGCACGGCGATGCGCAGCGACGTCATGCGACTCCTCCTCGCAGGTTGGCCAGATACGTCGCGAACCCGCCGACAGCTCGCCCGTCGAGACGGCTCGACGTGACGACGCGCGCGTCATCGGCCGCCCGCACGAGGCGCTCGTCCTCGGCGCGCAGCCGCTCGACGAGGTCTACGTCCTCGTGCAGCGACAGCGGCGCGAACCCACCGACCCGCAGGTACGCAGAAGCGCGCACACCGAGATTCGCGCCGTGCACGTGAGGATGCCCCTCCCGCAGATGGTGCCGCTCCATCCACTCTGCGCGCCGCGCGCCGGTGAGAGCCGCATCCGGTTCGACGGTGCCGACGTACGCGTCGGCGCCGGCGTTGGCCGTCGCGATGTGGGCGCTCAGCCAGTGCGGCGGGACGTGCGTGTCGGCGTCGGTCGACGCGAGCCACAGCGCGTCGGCATCGATTCCGTCACGTTCCGCCCATTCGAGCGCGCAGCGCACTCCCGCGGCACGCGCTCGCCCGACGCTCCCCGCCGTGACGACGAGCGGCTCCACGCTGAACTGCCCGCGGTGCGCCGCCGCGCCCGCGAAGGCACGCACGATGGCCTCGCTGTCGTCGGTGCACGTGTCGAGGACGATGCACGCACGCAACGTCATCGCCGGCGCGAGATGAGCAACCTCGACGAGCGCTCGTTCGAGCGCCGTGAGGCAGTGCGGAAGCGCCTGCTCTTCGTCACGCGCAGGCACGATGACGGTGGCGCCGGCGAGAGCAGGGCGAGGCGAACCGTCACGGCTGCGAGTGAGCGCACGTGTCACGCACGGATAGGTGCGCTCGCTCATGACCACCTCCGTCGGCCCCAGGCCTCGAGGTCGAGGGGCCCGTCTGCGGGCACGGTTTCGACGATCGGTGACGCATCCGCGAGCGATTCGACCGGCCCAGCGACCCTGTCACTTCTGCGATTTTCGTCCACATTCGTCCGATGACGGGTGCGCGCCGCCGTCACGCCGCCGCCCACCCATGGCGCGCCGTCGCACGCTGCGAGCAGACCCTCGGCATCGCGCAGAACGCACGGCTGCATGACGTCGACGATGAACTCAGCGCGCTGCAGAACGTCGTCGGACGGTTCGCCGGCGCACACGCGAGGGTCATCGGCGAGCACGTCGGGTCGGCGTTCACCGCACCAGATCCCGACGTCCGCGAGCGCGAGCCACGACTCGAGGGCGGCGTACTCGCCGCTCGGTGCCACCGTTCGCGCCGGCCGCCAGAACACGACGACGCGCGGGGCGCGCCAGATACCGTGGCGCCCCCGCACGTCTGGCTGTGGAATGCGGGCAGCGAGCGCGAGTTGCTCGCCCTCCTTGAGCTGCGCGAGATCGGCTCGCTCCCCCGCGTCGGGGCCGTCGTGCCAGCCCACCGCGGCCGGCGCATGACGCAGGGCGACGCCGGTGTTCCAGGCGCGATAGGCGAGATCCCAGTCTTCGCCGCCGTACCCGACGAGGCTCTCGTCGAACCCGTCGAGTCGTTCGAACGCGTCGCGCGTCATGCCCATGACGGCGCTGATGACGAGTCGCCAGTCGCCGTCGCCGGCGTCACGCAGGTCGTTCGTGCGCGCGTAGCCGTCGCGCAGCCACTGGGGTGCGGCGAGGACGTCACCGTCGGCCGGCGCCTCAGGATCGGTTGCCGCACACCAGGACACGACGTCGTCACCCCGCGCAGCGACGGCACTGAGATCGGCATGCCGACGGGCTCCGACGACGAGGGCGCCGGCACCCGGCGCCTCTCGCAAGGCGTCGACCATCGCGGCACAGTAGCCGGGCGTCGGCACGGTGTCGCCGTCGAGGAAGAGGACGACCGGTGACGACCCGGCGCGCGCGCCGAGATTGCGCACCGCCGCGGCGCGGAAGCCCTCGTTCGCCTGTCGCAGGAGCGTGACGCCGTCGGGGACGCTCGGCGGGGTGGCTGAACCGTCATCCGCGACGACGATGTGGAGGCGCAGCGACGAATCATCCTGCGCCGCCAGGGAATCCAGAACCCATCGCAGACGCTGTGGGTCCTCGAAATGCGTGACGACGACGTCGACGTCGTGTCCGTCACCCACGCTCAGGTCAGCCCCTTGCTCGCCCGCGCGAGCGTTCGCGTTCACCCGACACCACCCAGGGGCGTCAGGTGCGCGGCGAGCAGTTCGCTCTGGCGACGCGCGGCGTCCGGCGTCGTGAGCAAGCCGGGATGCGACGGGTTCGTCACGGTCACCATCGGGTCGCTCAGCGCCGCCCGGGCGGCATCGACGAGCACATCGATCACACCATCACGATCGCCCGATTCGCCTGCACTAGTAGAAGCTTCGACGACCGCCACCGACCCGGGTGCCGTCGTCGACAGTTCGCCGACCCACGGCGTGGCCAGCGTGATCGGCCGGCGACCGGCGGCGATCCATCGGCCGATCGAACCCGACGCGGAGATGTGACGGTAGGCCGCGAGCGGCACGGCGATCGTCGCGATCGCGGCGTCCATCTCGTCCTCGCTCAGGTGCCCGAGAACGCGCAGTTCGATTCCGCGCGCGTTCGCGGCGCGGCGCAAGTCATCGACGAAGTTCTCGTGCCCCTCGACCACCGCGCCGAGCAGGACGAGGTCGCGACCCAGCGCCGCGGCAACATCGAGCGCCAACTGCGGATCCTTGCCCGGATGGACGAACCCGAGGACGCCGACGGGCGCGTCATCGCCCAGGGCGAGCACCGCGTCGCCCGCCGCAGTTGCACTCGGTCGTGCATCGACCGGCAACGTGGCGACACCGACGCCAGCGACATCGGCGTCGCCGAAACCCCGAGCGGCGCTGTCAGCGTCACCGGCAGGCGCCGCGACGACGTCACCCAGCATCGCGCGCTCGGCCTCGCTGCACACCTGAACAGACGCGGCGGCCGCGACGATGCGCGCATACAGCGCAGCGCGACGTTCGTAGCGCGCCTGCCCCTCGGCGGGCTGCGGAATGTCGTGAAGCGTGACGTGCACGGGCCGTGCGGCGCCCTCGATCGCGCGCACCCCGGCTTCGATCGCCCGGTGGTCGGCGCCGAGCAGCGCGTCGGTGAGGTGAACATGCACGGGCCCGGCATCGTCCGCGAGGTACGCCGCGAGGTCACGCGCGCCGGTCCCCACGTCGAGCATCGACGTGCGGCGCGCACCGGCGAGAGCCGCCCCGTGGCGCGTCACCCCGTGCTCGGGCGGGCCGAGCAGGAGGTGGTCGACGGTTGCAGCCGCATCACCCGATGCAACGTGCGCGCTGCGGGGGTCCTCAGCGGCAGTGCTCGCCGGGCGCGTCGTCGTCATCCTCGTATTGTCATGTGCGACGGCGCTTCTCGTCATCTTGACGTCTGTCGGATGTTCGAACGCATCGCCGCTCGGTGCGGCGCTCACACGTCACCGTCCACGATCTCGAGCAACGTCGCATGTCGACGCACCGCGTCCGCGAGTGCCTGCGGGTGCTCGGCGTACCACGCGGCGTGGGCGGCGACGAGCTCGTCCTCGCCCACCGCCTGACCGCGCACCTGCCACACGCGGGCGACGTCGTCATCGCTCATCGGCACCTGCGCGAGCGCGGCGGCGCGCTCGTCCATCGGCGCGACGAGGGCACCGAGCAGCGACCGGCCAGGGTCGTACTCGCGGGGTGCGCCGAGGTCGAGGGCGGCCGCGATGCGGTCGGCGACCTCGACGAGGACGTCGTTCGTCGGGTGGTTGATGACGTGGACGCTGCGCCGTCCAGGGCGCGTGAGGGCATCACGAATGTCGACGGCGCCGTGCGCCTCGATGCGCCGCGTCAGCTCGGCGAGGGATGCGTCGCGCAGGGCACCGACGGCGCGCTCGTCGAGCTGCGGCAGGTCGGCGCTCGTCACACGAGCCGCGTGGTCACCCGCTCGGCGGCACGCCGCGATGACGCGCAGATCGTGATACGGCACGATCGGCGGCTCGCCCGCGGGCGTGCGGACGATGACCTGCGCCGGGTGCAGCCCCGCCCACCGCATGACGGGCACGATCGTCGACCTGACGTGCGGCGCCGCCGTGGGCAGTTCTTCCGTGCCGACGGGCAGGCCGCGATACCCGGGGGCGACGGGTTGTGTGACGAGGTACTGGGCCTGCGCGAGGGTGCGATGCAGGTGCGGCACGTCATCGGCGACCAGTTCGTGCGCCGGGACGAGGCGGATCGTGCGGATGCGATCGCCGTACCGACCGTCGAGAAGTACGCGCAGCGACTCCGCCTGGCAGTTGCCGTGGACGACGAGCACCGGGCGGCCGTCAGGATCGGCCGTCGGCACGGGGTCGGTGAGACCGTAGAACTCGCCGTAGTGCAGGTTGCGAGGCGTCGCCTCGACGGCAGGCACTGTCATGAGGCCTCTCCTTCGACGTCATCTCTGGCACTTTCGCCGCTGACGGCGCCAATGCCGCGCTCGCCGTCAGTCGACGAATGTGGACGAAAATCGCCGGTGTAGACAGGATTCGCCGATGTGGACGGGATTCGCAGGACGGCGCGGGTGTCGCGCGACACGGGGGCCGTTGCGGCGGTTGGGGCATCGCCGTTGCTCGGGCGAGCGACCACGATGGCGACGTCGTCGTCTTCGTAACGCGCGAGCGTCGGCCACACGAGGCGCACCTGCTCATCGACGAGACGCCCGTCGAGGGGGATGTCACGCGTCGGGTGCAGCCAGTTCGCCACGACGACGACACCGTCATCGCGCAGCAGTGCGTCGATGCCGGCGAGGGTCGCCAGCAGCGTCGCGCCGTCGAGGAAGTAGCCGATCTCGCTCAGCACGACGGTGTCGAACCGCTGCCCTTCGTCGGCGAGTTCATCGAGCACAGAAGGCAGTTCGGCGTGGCGCCAGTCGACGCCGTCGACGTCACGTCGACGAGCGCGCGCCAGCGCCTGGGCGCTCCCGTCGACCGCGACCACGCCGTCGGCGCGCTCGGCGAGCACCTGCGTCAGGACGCCCGTGGAGCATCCGAGATCGAGCACGCGCCCGAGATGCTCTTCAGGCAGCATCGCCTCGATGAGGGCACGGCGACGCCGCTCGTACCAGCGCGTCTCGACACCCCACGGGTCGTCGCTGCCCTCGAACATCGCGTCGAAGGATGCCGCCGGCGTGCGTCCATCATCGGACGAGGCGACGCGGGGCAGCGCGCCGTCGGGGTCGAAGAGTGTCTCGACGAGACGTTCGAAGTGGGCGAGGACGCCGGCGTCGAGCATCGCAGGCTCGGCTGCGGGGCGCGCGAACGTCCCGATCTGTGACGAGTACGCCGCGATGGCTGCGCGTTTGCGCTGGAGTGAGGCGACGTCGGGAACAGTGAGAACGCTTCTCTCCCAGACTGTTTCGGCAACCGACGATGGGTCGCCCCAGTGCCACCACCACAACGGATAGCTGACGCACGCCGCCCCGAGCTGCGCCGCGACGTCACGCGCCACGGCTCCGCACGTGTCGTGGTCGATGTGCGCATCGGCCTCCGCCGGGGCGACGACGAGCACCCGCTCAGTTCCCGACCCACGCACCGGCGTCATCGACGGCGCCACCGTCGAGGTCACATCGGTGGCTGCGTCATCGCAGCCGACCGCTCTCGAGGGCGACTGGTCCGACACCGTGGATGCCTCCGCCGCAGTTACCCGCACGACGCGCTCCAGCGCAGCGGCCAGCTCGGCACGGTGGTCAGCGACGCGGCCGTCAGGTAGCGCAAGGCGCTCAACCCGCCCGAGCGCGCCGCCGAGCAGCACACCGAGAGCGTCGTCGAACTCGCGACGACGGACTTCGCGGACGACCTCGAATGTCAATCCCGTTGCCGCAGAGTGCGATCCCTCGCCGTCGGTGACGAGGGCGACGTCTACGGCCAACCCCGCGTCCGCGAGCATCGCCAAGAATGCGCCGACGGCGAGGGTCTCGTCGTCGGGGTGAGCCGCGACGACGACGACGCGGCTGTACCGGGCAGCGAGGGCTTCGACGTCGAGGTGCCCGAGCGACGCCCATGGCGTCCCTCGCAACCACGTGCGTTCGCTCGTGCCGGGCTCCCGCGACGACCACGAGGCCGGCGCGGCGGGCATCCCGCGCATCAGTGACGCTCCAGCGTGGCGGCGCCGATGGCGGCGAGGTCGCGTTCGGCGTGGTGCTGACGCACATAGACGCCGAGGTCGGCAACGCGCCGCGCGTGGGTCTCGTCGCTCGTCAACGGGCCGGGGCCGAGCGCGTGGCCACAGATCGTCAGCGCCTGCTCCACCGCATCGGCGACGACTGCTCGCACGCGCGACGACAACGCGAGACCCGCTGCACCGCAAGCGTTTCCACCGTCGATCGCGCGGGCTGCGTCGGCGAGCACCGCGTCGAGCAGATACGCGATGACCTCGAACCGGCCCAGATGCATGAGCGCGATCTGATCGGGTTCACGCCGCCCCGCAGCCGCACGAACCGCTGTGACGAGGCCGTCCACGCCGCCCGCCCAGACGGCGGCGACACCGATGCCACCCCACGCGAAACCGTCACGGCCGAGATAAAAACCTGGCTCCCCGACGGGCGTCGCGGGCATCGCGTCGAATGTCAGCGACGTCGAACGGATCGCGACGAGCCCACGCGACACCCAAGGCTCCTCGGCGCCACGCACCCGCGCATCCGTGAGGTCGACGGCGAACAACCGCTGTCCTTCAGGCGTACCGGCCGTCACGAGCGCATGCGACAACTGCTCACCGAGCGAGCACCACGGCTTCACCCCGTCGAGCACCCAGCCGTCACCCTCGCGACGCGCGGCGAGGCCCGGCGCCCGCGCCGCGAACACACCCCAGGCGCCGTCCTCACCGCCGGGCAGCACGTCACCCGGCGCAACCCCCGCCTCGGCGAGGATCGCAAGCGCGTCGAGGTGCGGTTCGATGACGCGCGCCGTCGTCAGGTCGAAGGCGCCGAGCGATCGGAGCGTGTCGAGATACACCGCGCTGTCGCGGCCCAACGCCGCTGCGGCGGAAGCGAACTCACCGGCAGCGGCAAGCGCCGCCCCGACGTCCCCAGCAGGGATATCGGGGCGGCACAGCACGCGAGAGGGTTCGCTCAAGCGGAGAGCTCCCGCTTCCAGAAGCGCAGCGCACGGCACGTCTCCACGAAGCCCTTTGCGCCGGCCGCGTCGCTGACGTCGACGAACCCGTCGTCCTTCTTCGACGCCACACCCGCGGATTCGATGAGACCCGACGCGTCCGGGCCGAGGGCCAGGAACTTGTTGTGCGCGACGGCGTCCGTCACGAAGTCACGAGCCTCGGCGACCTTGCCGAGCGTCGCCGCACCGTCAGCCGACGGCAGCAGCGCGACGGCGTCGAACAGCACCGACGGCGCACCGGCGATGGCGTGATCGGCGGCGAGCTTCTCACCGTTCGACAGCGTGACGCCACCGACGGCCTTCGCGACGATCTCGACGACCGTGCCCTCGGCCTCGGCGGCCGAACGCACCGCGGCGAGCAGGTCGGCGTCGGTTCCGTCGCTGACGACGACGCCGATCTTGCGGCCGGCGAAGCTGTCGGGTCCGTTCTTCACGATGCTCAGCGCGTCGGAGACGGGCAGGTCGTGACGCGGCGCCACCTTCGCGGGCGAGGCCTCCGGCAGCTCCATCGCGAGCTCGTCGGCGACGCGCTGCGCGAGCGACTCTTCGACGTTGCGCAGGTTGCCGAGCATGCGCGTGCGGATCTCGGTGATCTCGCATTTGCCGAGCTCGAACGCGAATGCGTCGACGATGTGCTTCTGCTCGACCTCCGTCTGGCTCTTCCAGAACTGGTTGGCCTGGCTGTAGTGGTCGGCGAACGACTCCGCACGCAGACGGCGCGCCTCACCCTCGACCTTCGTCGGGTACGTGTCCGGCTGGAACGTCGTCAGCGCACGCGGGCCACGGTCGTCACCCGAGAAACCGTTCGGCTCATAGTTGGCGCGGCCCCTCTGGTGCGCGAACTGCATGTGACCGTCACGCTGGAAGTGCGCGACGGGGCACTTCGGCGCGTTGACGGGCAGCTGCGTGTGGTTGGTCGAGCCGAGGCGCGACAGCTGCGTGTCGAGGTAGCTGAAGTTGCGGCCCTGCAGCAGCGGGTCGTTCGTGAAGTCGATGCCGGGCACGACGTTCTGCGTCATGAACGCGACCTGCTCCGTCTCGGAGAAGACGTTGTCGACGACGCGGTTGAGCGTCATCTTGCCGAGCGGGCGGATCGGGACGATCTCCTCGGGGATGATCTTCGTCGAGTCGAGCACGTCGAAGTCGAAGCTGTCGGCGAACGCGTCGTCGAACACCTGGACACCGAGCTCGTACTCGGGGAAGTCGCCGCTCTGGATCGCGTTCCACAGGTCACGACGGTGGAAGTCGGCGTCGGCGCCGTTGATCTTGACGGCCTCGTTCCAGACCACCGACTGCATGCCCTGTGCGGGCTTCCAATGGAACTTGACGAACGAGCTCTTGCCGTCGGCCGTCACGAAGCGGAAGGTGTGGACACCGAAGCCCTCCATGAAGCGGAAGCTGCGCGGAATCGCGCGGTCGCTCATCGCCCACAGGGCCATGTGCGTCGACTCGGGCATGAGGGAGATGAAGTCCCAGAACGTGTCGTGCGCGCTCGCCGCCTGCGGCCAACCGCGGTCCTGCTCCTCCTTGACCGAGTGCACGAGGTCGGGGAACTTGATCGCGTCCTGGATGAAGAAGACGGGGATGTTGTTGCCGACGAGGTCCCAGTTGCCCTCCTCGGTGTAGAACTTCGTCGCGAAGCCACGGACGTCGCGCGCGAGGTCGGCGGAGCCCATGTTGCCGGCGACCGTCGAGAAACGAACGAACGTCTCCGTCTGACGGCCCTTCTTGCCGAACAGGTAGGCGGCCGTGAGGTCGCTGTGGTCGTCGTAGCTCTCGAACACGCCGTGCGCGCCGTAGCCGCGGGCATGGACGACACGCTCCGGGATGCGCTCGTGGTCGAAGTGCATGATCTTGTCGCGGAACGCGGCGTCCTGCAGCAGCGACGGGCCGCGGTCGCCCGCACGCAGCTGGTTCTGGTCGTCGGTCATCGGAATACCCTGCGACGTCGTCATGGCGTTGCCACCGCTCACCCCCTGGTGCAGCTCGTCCCCGGTGCCGCGCGTGTCGGGGCTCGTGGTGCGCTCGTTGTCGCTCATGGCTCTCCTCATGCTGGTGGTCGTTCGATCATGGCCTCTCGACCCTATGTCGGAGAGTAAGGCCACCGCCCCCCTCTCACCACGCCCCTACGGATGTGGACGAAAATCGCAGATGTGGACAATAATCGCAGGGAGGCCCAGGGCGCTGACGGGACATGAGCCGCCGGGCACCCGTGTGGGTGACGACTCGGTGTGAGAGGCGAAACCCATGGGAAAAATTAGGGATCGACTCTAGGGTGAAACTCATGGAGACGTCGCGCAGCCAGTCGGATCACCCGGTCAGTTTGCCGAACCAGAATGCATCGGATTCGTCAGAGAAGCCCTTGGCACTCGTCGCGGGAGCCTCGCGCGGGCTGGGTTTTCTCGTCGCCACCGCCCTCGCCGACGCCGGGCACCGCGTCGTCCTCGCATCTCGCTCCGCCGACGCCCTGGCGAAGGCCGCCGACACGCTTGTCTCCCACGGTCACGCGCGCAGTGCCGTCTCGACGATCGTCATGGACGTGAGCGATCGCGACGGGGTGGCTCGAGCCGTCGCCCAGGTCGAGGGCGAGCACGGCCCGATCGACGTCGCCATCCACGTCGCCGGTGTCATAGAGGTCGGCCCGGCCGAGAACACGACGCACGAGCACATCGAAGGCGCGATGAGCATCATGGCGTGGGGGCCGATCAACCTCTCCGACGCCGTCATCCCCGGCATGCGCGAACGCGGGCGCGGGCGCTTCGGCGTCGTCACCTCCATCGGCGGCCTGCTGAGCGCACCGCACCTGCTCGCGTACTCGACGGCGAAGTTCGCGGCCATCGGCTACACCGAGGGCCTCGCCGCGTCGCTCGCCGGCACGGGTGTGAGCGCCACCGTTATCGCCCCGGGGTTGATGCGCACCGGCTCGCACACGGCCGCACAGTTCTACGGCAACGCGCAGGCCGAATACGCGTGGTTTGCGCCCGCCGCGTCGCTGCCGTTCGTCAGCATGGACGCCACGAAGGCCGCGCGACGCATGGTCGACGGCGTCCTCGCCGGCAAGCCGTACGTCATCCTCACGCCCGCCGCGAAGCTCGGCGCGCGCGTCCACGGCGTCATGCCGGGTGTGACGACGCGCGTCATGGGCCTCGTCGGGCGTGCGCTGCCCGGGCCCGTTCCCGGTGCGACGACGCCTGTCCCCGGATCCAAGCTCGCACCTAGGGCCGGACGATTCGTAAAGCTCCTCACGACCCTCGGTGATCGCGCGTCGCGCAGCAACCTCGAACCCGAGGGTTGAGCGGCCCCGGGTCGCGCCACCCTAAGATTTGAACCCAACCACCCGACCATCCGAGGCCCCCGACGAAAGGTACGCACCATGTCTGCTGGAACCCCGAAGTCCGACATCTCGCAGGAGCAGGTCGTCGAGATCATGCGTGGTGAGCGCTTCGTCATGCTCACCTCGATCGCAGTAGACGGGGCCCTGCACAGCCACCCGATGACGCCGCAGGAGGTGACGGACGACGCCGACGTGTGGTTCTTCGTCGGCCTCGGCACCGAGCAGGCGCAGGCGCTGCAGAGCAACCCGCAGGTCAACCTGTCGTTCGCGCACCTCGGTTCGTGGCTGTCCGTCGCGGGACGCGTCGAGTTCGTCGCCGACCGCGCTAAGATCGACGAGCTGTGGGGCGACGACGTCGCCGCTTGGTACGACGGCGGCAAGGACGACCCGGACCTCGGTCTCGTCCGCGTCGTCAGCGAGTCCGCGCAGTTCTGGGGCCAGCCCGGAGGCAAGGCCTCCGCGCTCGCGAGCATTGTCAAGGCGCGCGTCAGCGGCGAGCGTCCGAAGGGCCAGAGCGCCACGACCGAGCTGTGACGAACCCGGGAGCCGAACCGACGCGCGGCGGCTCCCGGCGCCACGCTCCCCACCACCCCATCCCCACCACCCGATCGCCGCACGTCGCGGTGATCCTCTCGAAGAGAAACTGATGCGAGCACTCACCTGGCAGGGCCAGGGCAAGGTCTCGGTCGAGCAGGTCGCCGACCCGAGCATCCAGGAGCCCACCGACGCGATCGTGCGCGTCACCTCGACCGCGATCTGCGGTTCGGACATGCACCTCTACACCGTCCTCGCGCCGTTCCTGACGAAGGGCGACATCCTCGGCCACGAGTTCATGGGCATCGTCGAGGAGGTCGGCTCGGGCGTCACGAACCTCAAGCCCGGCGACCGCGTCGTCGTGCCGTTCAACATCTCCTGCGGCCACTGCTGGATGTGCAGCCGAGGCTTGTTCGCGCAGTGCGAGACGACGCAGAACGTCGACCAGGGCACCGGCGCGAGCCTGTTCGGCTTCACGAGCCTGTATGGTGCGGTGCCCGGCGGCCAGGCGGACTACGTCCGCGTGCCGCACGCCGATTTCGGCCCCATCAAGGTGCCTGAGGCCGGCGAGGACGAGCGCTACCTCTACCTGTCCGACATCCTGCCGACCGCGTGGCAGGGCGTGCAATGGGCGAACGTGCGCCCCGGCGACACGCTCGCCGTCATGGGTGCCGGCCCCGTCGGTCAGCTCGCCGTCGCGAGCGCGCAGTACCTGGGGATCGAGGACGTCATCGTCGTCGACCGCGTGCCGGAGCGCCTCGAGCGCATGAAGGCCCGCGGCGCCCGCACGATCAACCTCGACGACCTCGACGGCTCGCAGGTCAGCGCCGTCGGCGACGCGGTGCGCGACTTGACGGACGGGCGCGGTGCGGACGGCGTCGTCGAGGCCGTCGGCATGGAGGCACACGGCAACCCGGTTGCCGCTGCGGGCCTGTCGGCCGTGAGCAAGCTGCCG
Source organism: Dermacoccus barathri (assembly GCF_015070805.1). NCBI lineage: Bacteria > Bacillati > Actinomycetota > Actinomycetes > Micrococcales > Dermacoccaceae > Dermacoccus > Dermacoccus barathri. Next base: position 407,729 of record NZ_JADCTK010000001.1, read on the forward strand.
TCGGCGATCTCGGAGCCGCTCGCGAAGAATGCCGGCATCGACCGTCTCGCCGCGCTGCACGCCGCGATCGACAGCGTCCGCCGCGGCGGCACCGTCTCCGTCTCCGGTGTCTACGGCGGCGCGCTCGACCCGATGCCGATGATGCAGATGTTCGACAAGGGCATCGCGATGCGCATGGGCCAGTGCCACGTCAAGCAGTGGACCGGCGAGCTGCGCGACGTGCTCGTCGACGCCGACCCGTTCGGCGTCGAGCAACTCGCGACTCACCGCGTCGGGCTCGACGAGGCGGCGACGATGTACGACGTGTTCCAGAAGAAGCAGGACGGCTGCCAGAAGGTCGTCCTCAAGCCCTGACGCACTGACGGCCTGGGATCGGGTCGGCGTCCACCGAGACGCTGGGCCACCCGGCCGCCCGGCCACCACAGGATGGCGGGTAACTCACGGGTAGGCGCGCGGTTAGGCGCCGACCTGTGAGTTACCGCCATCGTGCGTTCTACGTCCAGGCGGCGCCGCCTGGAGTGCTGCGCGGAATAGTGCGGGCGCGACGGGCGCTGCAGTGAGCATGACGCCCGAGCAGTACGCCGCGAACATCGCCCGCGCCCTCGACGTGCAGGATCAGTCGGTGCGGTTGCAGGCCGCGATGGCGGCGGGCACACATCCGCATCCCGATCTGTTGGAGACGCTCGTGCGTCGCTGCGGCGTCGAGCCCGACTTCTTCGTCCGCGAGACCCTCGCCTGGGCGCTGACGCGCCTGCCGGCTGACGACGTCCTGCCGCGCGTTCAGCGCGAGCTGGCGTCGAAGAACATCCAGGCGCGCACGCAGGCGTTGCACGTGCTGTCGAAGGTCGGCGACGAGCGCGCATGGCCCTGGATCACGCCCGAGTTCCTGCACGACGCCGACGACGATCTCGCCCGCACCGCCTGGCGCGCGGCCGCCGCGCTGGCCCCGGAGAGTCAACATGGCTCTCTCGCTGACGAATTGGTCAAGGAGTTCGGCCGTGGTGACGCCGGCACGCAGATGGCGTTGAGCGTCGCATTGCTTGGTCTCGGCGACGCCGCCGTCCCAGCGGTCACGTCGGCAATCCGGAGCCAAGACGCGGCCGTCACCGAACATGCTCGCGCGACCGACCTGCTGCGCACCCGCCCCGAGCTCGCGTTCGACGGCGCCGTCGAGGAAGCCAAGCGCATCGTCGCGATGGGTTGAGCGCGTCGGCCCCGCCCCCGGCCATGCGACGGGAGAGCGGGTAACTCACGGGTAGGCACGCAACGACGCGCCGACCCGTGAGTCACCCGCCATCCCATCGACGAAGGTGACGCAGCGGCCACCCCATCCCCCAGAGCTTGCAATCACAACGCCTGGGGCCGCTCAGCACCAGGCCGGCCTGTCGCCGTCGGTGCGGTGCCTCGCCGTCGATGACATTGCACAGCAGGGTGCTGATGAACTTCACCTCGAATGTCGCGGCGGCATGCAGTGTAGTGAGCGCCACACGTGAATGATCCTTGTTCTTTTTGGCCCGTAGGTGGCGCCCATGAAAGCGCCTCGGGAGGGACGCCACACATGGCGGACACCACCGACCAACCTGGACAGCTGGGGTCAGGCCGCGTCAGGGCGATCAGGCAAGGCGAGGCGCCCGAGCGGTCCAGCGGGGCGACTCGTCCGACGGCTCACCAGCGGAGCGCAGCGAATGTCAGTTCAGCGCAGCGTCGCGGCCGCTTCGGCGTGGGCGGCGACGAGGCGTTCGAGCTGGCTGTCAGCGCGCACGATGAGGTCGTCGAGTTCGGCGACGTCGATGCGCGCATCGTCGGTCGCGAGCACGCGCAGGCCCTCCCAGCCGGCCCGCTTGCCACGAACGGCCGACAGCAGCGCCTCGAGTTCGAGCACGTCGCTCAGCGGGGAGCGGCGCACGAAGCGGCCGTTGAGTTTCACGCGGCTGACGGTCTCGCCGACGCTCAGCGCGAGCTGCGCGAGCCGCGCCTCACCCACCCCGAGCGCGTCGGCCATGACGCGCAGGCGTGCGCGGTCCTCGGCGATCTCCCGCGTCAGCGTCGCGAGCACCTTCCGCGTGCGCGCCGAACTCTGCGAGCGCGACGCGCGCTCGAACAGGTCGAGCCCACCCTTCGATGCGGCCCAGTGATGAGCGACGTAGCTGGTGACGAACTAGTCGCGCGATTCCATGATCGACCTCCTGCAGGTCTGCGAGAACGGGTGCCATCGTCAGCCCAGGAGGTCACCGTGCACGCGACCAGCCCCACGCAACACGGTCGATGTCGGAATTTCGTCATGGTTGATTTCCTTGTGTCGCGACATGTTGGCAAGGTATCCGCATGTCGTCCCACCCGAGCACCGATGGAGCCGCACACCTCCGTCTGGCGACGGGTGAGGAGTCGAGGGGCGCGCCCGCACCCTGCGCATTGCGCGTCACCCTCGTCGACGACGACGCCCTCGTCATGGCCGGTTTTCAGGCACTCCTCTCGCCCTACACTGCACGCGTCGAGGCGACGTGCAGCCGCGGCGTACCCACCGAACTCACCGACGTCGCGCTCTTCGACTGCTTCGCCGCCCCCGAGGCGGGGTGGGCGACGCTGGCGCGCCTGCGCGACACAGCCACCGTCACGCGCCTCGTCGTCTACACCAACGACCCTCCGCAGGCGCACGTCGGCGCGCTCACCGACTTCGGCGTCGCGGGCATACTGACGAAGCACGCGACGGCCGACGAGCTCGTCACCGCACTCGAACGCGTCGCCCGCGGCGAGCGCGCCGTCGACCCCGCGTTCCCCGTCGAGCTGGGTGACGACTGGTGGCCCGGGCGCCGCCGAGGGGCTCACCGAGCGAGAGGCGCAGGCCGTCACGCTCATCTGCCGCGGCCTGCCCAACGGCGCGATCGCGAACGAACTCAACGTCTCCCTCAACACGCTCAAGAGCTACATCCGCTCCGCCTACCGCACCATGGGCGTCGCCTCCCGCAGCGAGGCGGTGCTGTGGGGCGTCGCGCGCGGACTGCACGTCGACGCTCACCACTTTCCAGCATGGCGCCGCGCACCGGCGGTCCATCAGGCAGCCGACGCTTCACCTCCTTGCGGGTGTGGCGCGAAAAACGGTGAGCGACAACACTTTTCATCACCACCGACACCTCACGACCCTTGATCGTCGGATCGCTCGAAGGAGAGTTGTGCCCCGCCTCACGGTCGCCGTCGTCGCACGTAGCGAGCTGTTCGGATGCGGCGCGATGGCGGCTCTCGACGCGTTCGGCGTCGCGACACGCCTCGTGCTCGTGCGTGGCCCGGGCCTGCGCGCCGATTTCGCGCTCGATGCCGACGTCGCCGTGCTCGAGTGGAACGAACCCAACCGCAACGCCTGGGATCAACTGCGCGCGCTGCACGCCGCGAACCCGACGACGAAGCTGCTCGTGTCGTCGCTGCACACCGACGATGCCGCCATCAGCCGGCTCCTCGCGCGCGGCGCGTCGGGAGTCGTCGGACGGTCGGCGAGCGCCGCCGATCTGCGCGCCGGGGTCGATGACGTGGTCGCGGGTCGAATCGTCCGCCCCGCGGTGCTTCGACCCTCCCCCACGGACGCGCGGCCGACCGTCCCCTCCGACGGGCTGACCGCACGTCAGGCGCAGATCGTCGATCTCATCTGCTCGGGCATGCCGAACGCGCAGATCGCCGAGCGCCTGCACCTGAGCGTCAACAGCATCGAGTCGCACATCAGAGGCGCCTACCGCGCGATGGACGTGCAGACGCGCCCTCAAGCCGTGTTGTGGGGTCTGGCGCGCGGCTACGGTGGTCATGTGTCTGACGATCACTGGCCGCCAGCCGCGGCCCCCACCTCATCATCCGGCTCGTCGACGCACCCAACCGATGACGACGAGTCGCAGGCCCGTGACCTCGCCGAGTGGCTCGCCGAACAAGCCGACGCGGGCCTCGAGGGCGCGGACGAGGCAACCATCCGCGACGTCATCGGCGCGATGATCGAGCACCCTCGGTTTCCGTGCCTCGGAGCGCGTTCGGCGCTGAAACGCGACGGCGCGCTCGTCCGCGTCTTCGACGACATGACCGATGACGCGTGCCTCTCAACGCTCAGCGCTGAGCTGGCTGACTTCGCCGCGATCGAGCGTGGCCCGCGCGAGTTCGGCTCGTTCATCGCCGTCTTCCGTCGCCCGCGGGCGGGTGACGAGCGGGAGTTCGAGAACCTCCTGTGGGGCATGCTGCAGCGATTGCACGATCGTGACGACGCGCCGTGGGCCGAGCGTGTGTCGCCCGACACGACGTCACCGCACTTCAGTTTCAGCCTCGGCGGCGTGCCGTTCTTCCTCGTCGGGTTGCATCCGCGGGCCTCGCGCATCGCGCGCCGTGCTCCGCTGACGACGGTCGTGTTCAACCTGCACGATCAGTTCGAGCAGCTGCGAGCTGACGGCGGCTTCGACCGGATGCGCGACGCGATCCGCCGCCGCGATGCTGCGTTGCAGGGTTCGATCAATCCGGTCGTCACCGATCATGGACGCTCGTCGGAGGCGCGTCAGTACTCTGGGCGGCACGTGGAGGACGACTGGCGTGCCCCGTTCACCGCGCACCCTTCGAAGGAGAATCCTGATGACTGACCCGCGACGCCCGCGCTCCCCCCACCCGCCGACGCCGCGGCCGCCGTACGCGGGCGGCCCCGAAGCTTCCGCCGACGGTTGGTCGCGCATCGCCCCGCAGACGGGGGTGCTCGTGCCGCTGGCGGCCGGTCAGGTGCTCGAGGTCGTCGACCCGTGCGGTGAGCAGGTGAGCGACTTCTACGCCGTCATGCAGGGCGACATCGCCGAGTGCTTCTCGGCGGGGCGCACCGTCGACTACAACAACACGTTGTACCCATCGACGGGGCACCGGTTGTGGAGCAACCGCAGCAGCGTCATGGCGACGATCGTCGCGGACTCGGTGGGCATCCACGACATGACGGTGACGCCGTGCAGCCAGCAGACGTTCGACATCCTCTACCCCGAGTTCGACGGCGCCCCGCACCCGAGTTGCTTCGCGAACCTGTGCGGCGCGCTCGAACCCGTCGGCGTCGCGCCCGACCACATCGGCACGACGCTCAACATCTTCATGGACGTGTGGACGAGCCCCGACGGTGAACTGCACATCGACCCGCCGCCGACGCAGGCGGGTGACGTCTTCGCCATCCGCGCCGAAGCCGACCTGTTCGTCGGGCTGACGGCCTGCTCGGCCGAGAAATCGAACGCCGGCGTCTGCAAACCCATCGACTACCGGGTGCGCTGAGGCGCTGACGTCGCGCCGGCCCGGTCAGCGAAAGTGGTGAAACAGGCGGCCGTTCAGGCCCCGTCGGGGCTCAGGCGCTCCGAGCAGAATGAGCATCGAGATGGCCCATGTTGTGTCACGACCACGCGAGATAGCGCGCGTTCATGACCCAACATCCTTGGGTGGGGAGGCGTTGTGCGCCGACACTGCGCTCCGATGGTCAGGAGAACGTGACGCCCGACCCGCCCATTTGGTGCCGTCCTTGATGAAGGACGCGACGTTGAGCGTCACGGTTGTCGTGCCCTAGCCGTCGACAGTCACGAGGTCACTGAGCGACACGGGGGCCGGGTTGGCGCTGCTCGTGCCGGAGGAGTTCGTGAGTGAGATGCCGATGTACGTGTTGCAGTCCTGGGCTGTTGAACTGGCAGGACCACTGCAGCCGCCGTTCGGCGTGCCGGCTGTACCGGAGCCCGCGACGCCGGTGCCGCCCGTCAACGCGTAGCTCTTGCCGTTCGTCAGGTTCATCGTGCCACCGGCGCTCGTGTTGAACGCGAAGAACGCCGACGCAGGCAGCGGACGGCCCTTGATGATCTGCGAACACGGGTTCGCCGCCATTGCCGGAGCCGCGCTAGCGGCAAGCACTCGGGCGCGTGATGCTCGAACGCGCGGGCGCCGTCGCGGGTCACGTCGGGCAGTGCCACCCAGAGCTGGACGCCGTGCAGCGTCTCGGTGCCGGGCGTCGAGACCTCGGAGTGGACGATGCCGCGGCCGCTCGTCATGAGGTTGACCTCGCCGGGGCGGACGACGGCGTGCGCGCCACCAGAATCATGGTGTTCGATGGCGCCCTCGAACAACCTCGAGACCGTCTGCAGCCCGGTGTGGGGTGCGGCGGCACGTCCATGCCGACGCCGCGTTCCGGGCCGTAGTGGTCGACGAAGCACCACGCCACGACGAACGAGCGGTCGCGGTGCGGCAGGGTGCGTCGCACCTCGAGGGCACGCAGCCCGCCGAGCGGAACCTGGCGGGGTGAGAGAACCTGAACGACGCCCTCGACGGGGCGTTCTGCGGTGGGCGCCTCGTTCGCCTGGGCGACGATCACACCTGCAGGGTCGAGTCCACCGGCGGCCCTGACGTCGGCGTCGGCGCCTGACGTGCGGGCACCGGCGTCGCGGGTAGTGGTCCGACGAGCGCCGTCGCGTGGGTATGGCGGGTGGGTGTTGTCGTGAACACCGTCGCCCTGGATGCCGGACGGGTAGGCGCCGGCGCCGGCGTGATGCGTGGTGTTGGTGCGGGCGCCTGTGTCCTGGGTGTCGTCGAGCATTTCAGCGCTCCCTGATGTCGACCGTCAGCCCCGACGAATGGGGTCCTCATGCCACCCAAGGACCACGGTGTGCAGGAGCAACAGTCGGCCGATCGTTGTGGACGAAAATCGCAGATGTGGACGAAAATCGCAGTTGAGTCGCTCTGCACCGTTAGGAGGGAGGGCGTGGGAACCGTCGCGCCGCGCGGGCTCGCTACCGCTCACTCGCGCGTCGCCCCTCCCAAATCCCCAACCTGTCATGCCGCAGATGAGTAGGACCCCCGCCGGGCGACTTCATCGCTGATCCGGCGGGGGTCCTACTCATCTGCGGAGGGCGTGGGATTTGAACCCACGATGGGCGTAAACCCATAGCGGTTTTCAAGACCGCCGCACTAGGCCACTATGCGAGCCCTCCTCGTGTGACCACGGCCCACCCCGAAAGGCGTGCCGCAGCGAGGAACCATGCTACGCCCCCTGGCGAAAAGCCGCGGATTCGGTAGGGTGACAAGCAAGTTACGACTACGAAGGAGCCACACCATGATGGGCAAGGTTTCATTCCTCGCCGGCGCCGCCGTCGGTTACGTCTTCGGCACCCGCGCCGGGGAGAAGCGCTACGAGCAGATCAAGAAGCAGGCCGACAAGGCCTGGCAGAACCCGGCGGTCCAGGAGAAGGTCACCGCCGCAACCGAGCAGGTCAAGACGAAGGCACCCGCCGTCGCTGCTGCCGTCGGCCAGAAGGCTGCCGACGCGGGCAAGAACGCGGGCCAGGCTGCTGCCGCCAAGGCCGGCGACGCCAAGGACGCCGTCGCGAACCGCGGCGACAAGGACCTGCCGGAGACCATCCACCGCGGCGAGGACGGCGAACTCCACGCCGACACGAGCGGTTTCGGCCCGGGCGGCGAGAAGCTTCCCTGACCTTTCGGGTCGTACGCCCAAATTCCGACTGCGACGCGTCGTGAAGCCTTCCGGGCCGGTCTTTCACCCCTTCGGGCGCGACATTTCGCGGCGCATCGCGTAGATTCGCAGACAACGCGGCCTAACGCGGGGCCTTCGGGGCACCGTTCTGGCTGCGACAGGTTAGAGAAGAGGATTCATCCATGAACCGCAGTGATCTTGCCAGCACCATCGCCCAGCGCACCGGCGTCAGCGTCAAGGACGCCTCCGCCGTCATCGCCGGCCTGAATGACGTCATCATCGAGGCCGTCGGCCGCGGCGAGAAGATCCAGCTCCCGGGTCTGCTCACGATCGAGCGCGTCGAGCGCGCCGCCCGCACGGGCCGCAACCCGCAGACGGGCGCCGAGATCGAGATCCCGGCCGGCTACGCCGCCAAGGTCACGGCAGGCTCCAAGCTCAAGGCTGCTGCCAAGGGCTGACCCAACGCCTGACACACGAAGGGCCCGCGCCGACACGGCGCGGGCCCTTCGTCATGCTCGAACGTCGGACCTGACGATGAACTCGGGTCAGGAAGCCACCTGCTCCGCGTGCGCGCGACCGGCCGCGATCATGTCCTCGCGCGAAACGATCTTCACGCGCTCGCGGCCCGCGCCCGCGCCGAGGGCGATCTCCTGCGCGTCCAAGCGCTCCCAGTCGTCCCACAGCGTCACGTCGACACCGCTGTCGAGCAGGTGACGCAACAGCGCGTCCTCGTCGTCGACGGCCGGCGCCACGAGCGACGGCAGGTCCTCGAGCAGGCAACGGATCGTCTCCGACGCGTCCGACTTCGTGTGGCCGATGAGGCCCACAGGGCCGCGCTTGATCCAGCCCGTCACGTACGTCGCTGCAATCGGCTCTCCGGACTGGTCGAGCACGCGGCCGGCCTCGTTCGGCACGACGCCGCGGGCGTCGTCGAAGGGCAGGTTCTGCAGCGGCGACGAGTAGTACCCGACGGCGCGGTACACGGCCTGCACGTCCCAGTCGATCGTCTCCCCCGTGCCGCGCACGTTGCCGTCCCCGACGAACTCGGTGCGCTCGGTGCGCAGCCCCGTCACGGCATCCTCACCGAGCACCTCGACCGGCGCCTGGCAGAGGTGGATGTGTATGCGGTGCGGTGCCCCGGTGGGCTCGGTGTCGAGGTACTTGAGCAACGTGTTGACGACGAGCTTCGTCGACTTGCTCGCGCTGATCGCCGCCTGGCCGGCCTCGTCGATCTCGAAGCCCTCCGGCTCGACGATGACGTCGACGCTCGGCGAGTGCGACAGCTCGCGGAACTCCATCGGCGTGAACTTCAGCTGCGCCGGGCCGCGGCGAGCGAACACGTGGACATCCGTCGCCTCGTTGAGCGAGAGGCCCTGGTAGACGTTGTCCGGGATCTCCGTCGTGAGCTGCTCGTCCGCGGGCTTGGCGAGCATGCGGGCCACGTCGAGGGCCACGTTGCCGGCACCGATGACGGCGACGCTCTTCGCCGTGAGCGGCCAATCGCGCGGGGCGTCCGGGTGACCGTCGTACCAACTGACGAAGTCCGCGGCGCCGTAACTGCCCGGAAGGTCGATGCCCGGGATCTCGAGCGGGCGGTCCGAGGACGCCCCGGTGGAGAAGATCACCGCGTCGTAATGCTGCTGCAGACGCTCGAGGTCGACGTCCGTGCCGTAGTCGACGTTGCCGATGAAGCGGATGCGATCCCCCGAGAGCACCCGTCGCAGCGCCTTGACGATCTCCTTGATCCGCGGGTGATCGGGCGCCACCCCGTAGCGCACGAGCCCGTACGGAGCCGGAAGTCGGTCGAAGATGTCGACCGTCGCACTCTCGTGCTCCTTGGTGAGGATGTCGGCCGCGTAGATTCCTGCGGGGCCGGCACCGATGATCGCTACGCGTGGTGCGCGCACATGACCTCCTTGGTCGGGAGGTTCACCCCAAGGTGACGGGGTGAACCGTCGGATGGGGTGCGTTCAGATGTAGAGCGCGGGGTCCGTGAACGGGTCGACGGCAGGCGCCTGGGGCACCCGAACCTTCGCCGGAACACCCACCGCGACGCCCGTGGCCGGGACGTCCTTGACGACGACGGCGTTGGCGCCCACCTGAGCGCCGTTGCCGACGACGACGGGCCCGAGGATGCGGGCACCCGCGCCGACCGTGACGCCGTCACCGAGCGTGGGATGACGCTTGACCTTGGCCAGCGTGCGCCCACCGAGGTTGACCCCGTTGTAGAGCATGCAGTCATCGCCGACCTCGCTCGTCTCACCGATGACGACGCCCATGCCGTGATCGATGAAGAAGCGGCGACCGATCGTCGCGCCCGGGTGGATCTCGACGCCGGTGACGGCGCGCGTCACCTGCGAGCCGAGGCGCGCGGGCAGCTTCCAGCGCCCGCCGCGCTGCCACATGGCGTGTGTGACGCGGTGGCTCCACACGGCGTGCAGACCGGGCGACGCGAGCGCCATCTCGAGGCGCGAGCCGCCCGCGGGGTCGCGCGCCAGCGCAGCGTCGACGTCCTCGGCCATGGTTCGGGCCACGGCCTTGCCTGCGTCACGCACGCGCGTGAGTGGGTTCTTCGCCACCGTTCCTCCTCGTCAGGTCACCAGTGAAGCGACCGGCCTTGAGGGTCAACCCCTCGAAGGCCGGTCGTCTTCCCCACATCAGTCGTCGAGGACGCCCTCGAACAGGATGGTCGACAGGTAGCGCTCACCGAAGCTCGGGATGATGACGACGATCGTCTTGCCCTCGTTCTCGGGACGAGCGGCGACCTGCGAGGCGGCGTAGAGCGCGGCGCCCGAGGAGATACCCGTGAGGAGGCCTTCCTCGGTGGCGGCCTTGCGCGCCCATTCGACGGAGGTGGCGGCGTCGACGTCGATGACCTCGTCGTAGATCTCACGGTTGAGGATCTCGGGCACGAAGTTGGCGCCGAGGCCCTGGATCTTGTGCGGGCCGGCCTGACCACCGTTGAGGATGGCCGACTCGGCCGGCTCGACGGCGATCATCTGCACCTCGGGCTTGCGCTCCTTGAGCACCTCGCCGACGCCCGTGATCGTGCCGCCCGTGCCGATGCCCGCGACCACGATGTCGACGGCGCCGTCGGTGTCGCGCCAGATCTCCTCGGCCGTCGTGCGGCGGTGCACCTCGGGGTTGGCCGTGTTGGCGAACTGACGGGCGAGGACGGCGCCCCGCTCCTCGGCGATGGCCTCGGCCTTCGCGACGGCGCCCTTCATGCCCTCCGAGCCCGGGGTGAGCACGAGCTCGGCGCCGAAGCCCTTGAGCAGCGCGCGACGCTCCTTCGACATCGTCTCCGGCATCGTGAGGACGACGTCGTAGCCCTTCGCGGCGCCGACCATGGCGAGCGCGATACCCGTGTTGCCCGAGGTGGCCTCGACGATCGTGCCGCCCGGCTTCAGCTCACCGGAGGCCTCCGCGGCCTCGATGATCGCCTTGCCGATGCGGTCCTTGACGGACGCGCCGGGGTTGTTGAACTCGAGCTTCGCGGCCACCGTGGCGCCCGAGTCGATGATGCGGTTGATCCGCACGAGCGGCGTGTTGCCGATGGCCTGGGTGACGTCGTCGAGGATGGGCATGCGGACTGACCTCCGTGTGATCCGGGTGAGCTGGATGATTAGAACTGCTTATGAGCATACCAACGTGCGGTTATCGCGAAACCTTCCCCCGATGGCTTCACTTCCTTTAGCACACGGGGGCGTTGACTAATTCCCGGGTGACATGTGATGGTGCATCCCAGCAGTTACGCGCCGGTAACGCCGTTTAGAATGAGGAGCATGTCAGCCCTTCAGATCGTCGCCGCAGTGATCTGCGTCGTCATCACCGTCGTGGGCGTCGCGCTGCTGGTGCGAGCGGTCATGCGGATGACGTCGCTGTTCCGACTCGGCGCCCCCGAAAAGCGCACCGATTCACCGGGTGCCCGCACCGCCACGCTCCTTCGCGAATTCCTCGGCCACACGCGCATGGCGCGCCTGCCGATCGTCGCGATCGCCCACTGGTTCACGATGATCAGCTTCGGCGTGCTGTTCTTCACGCTGGTCAACGCCTACGGCCAGATCTTCGACCCGGCCTACGCCCTGCCCCTCATCGGCCACTTCCCGCCGTACGAGTGGCTCACCGAGTTCATGGCGTGGACGGGCTTCGCCGGCATCCTGTGGCTCATCTGGAACCGCCGCAAGCACCACCCGGCGCGTTCGGCGGGTAAGGACGGACGCAAGTCGCGCTTCTTCGGTTCGACATTCTGGCAGGCCTACTACGTCGAGTTCACGATCTTCGGGGTCGGCGCCTGCATCCTGACGCTGCGCGCTCTCGAGTACGCCCTCGCCGCAGTCACGGACAACGACCACGCGAGCGCCCTGCACTTCCCGCTCACCTTCTTCCTCGGCATGCCGCTGGAGTCGATGGGCCGAGGGGGCATCGAGCAGTTCATCGTCGCCGTCGCCGCCATCAAGATCCTCATCTCGATGGCCTGGATGATCACGATCTCCCTCAACACGACGATGGGTGTCGCCTGGCACCGCTTCCTCGCCTTCTTCAACATCTGGTTCAAGCGCAACGCCGACGGCCGCACGTCGCTCGGCGCGCTGCAGCCGATGAAGGTCGACGGTGAGCCGGTGACGAACGTCGAGGAGCTCGACTTCGACGAGGACACGAGCTTCGGCGTCGGCAAGGTCGAGGACTTCACCTGGAAGGGCCTGCTCGACTTCTCCACCTGCACCGAGTGCGGTCGCTGCCAAAGCCAGTGCCCCGCCTGGAACACCGAGAAGCCGCTGTCGCCCAAGCTGCTCATGATGACGCTGCGCGACCACTCGTCGGCGAAGGCGCCGTTCCTGCAGGCCGCTGCGGCCGGCAAGAGCGCCCCCGCGACGACGGACGGTGAGGCACCCAAGGGCGACTACAGCAACGTCAACCTCCTCGAGACGGCCCTCATCGGCGACACGGGTTACGACATCGCGAACCCGCTGACGGCGTACAACCCGCACGGCCCCGACGCCGTCATCGACCAGGACGTCCTGTGGTCGTGCACCACCTGTGGCGCCTGCGTCGAGCAGTGCCCCGTCGACATCGAGCACGTCGATCACATCGTCGACATGCGTCGCTACCAGACCCTCATCGAGTCCGCGTTCCCGCAGGAGCTCGCCGGTCTGTTCAAGAACCTCGAGAACAAGCAGAACCCCTGGGGCATGTCGGCGCGTGCGCGCCTCGACTGGGCCAAGGGTCTGCCGTTCGACGTCAAGGTCATCGGCTCCGACGTCGAGTCCGCCGACGACGTCGAGTGGCTGTTCTGGGTCGGCTGCGCCGGTGCCTACGAGGACCGTGCGAAGAAGACGACGCGTGCCGTCGCCGAGCTGCTGCACACCGCGGGCGTGGACTTCGCCGTCCTCGGTGACGGCGAGAGCTGCACCGGTGACCCGGCTCGTCGCGCCGGTAACGAGATCCTGTTCCAGATGCTCGCGGGCCAGAACGTCGAGACGCTCAACGACGCGAACGTCAAGAAGATCGTCGTCACCTGCGCGCACTGCTTCAACACGATCAAGAACGAGTACCCGCAGATCGGCGGCGAGTTCGAGGTCGTCCACCACACGCAGCTGCTCAACCGCCTCGTGCGCGAGAAGAAGCTGACGCCGGTGGCCGCTCCGGAGGAGTTCGCGAAGCAGCCGAAGGACAAGTCGGGCGCTGCCTCCACGGGCAAGAGCGTCACGTACCACGACCCGTGCTACCTCGGCCGTCACAACAACGTGTACGCGCCGCCGCGTGAGCTCATCGGGGCTCTGCCGGGTGTGGAGTACAAGGAGATGGAACGTTCGGGCATGACCTCGTTCTGCTGCGGCGCCGGTGGCGCGCGCATGTGGATGGAGGAGAAGCTCGGCCAGCGCATCAACGTCAACCGCACGAAGGAAGCCGTCGCAACCGGCGCCGACCGCATCGCCATCGGCTGCCCGTTCTGCCGCGTCATGATGACGGACGGCCTCACCGCCGAGCAGAGCAACGGCGACGCCCGCGAAGAGGTCGAGGTCGTCGACGTCGCCAACATGCTCCTTGCGGCTGTGCGCCGCGGCGAGGAGCAGAAGGAGAACGACGAGGCGGAACAGACCGTCTGATCGCTTCCGCACGGCTGACATGAGGCGTGGCACCCACCGATTCGGTGGGTGCCACGCCTCGTTGTTTGCGGTGTTCGTCCACAGGAGGTGACTGCTGCGGGCTCTTTCACTCGGGCCGGGCGGGCCCTTCCACAGGTCGCTCGAGGCGGCGCATGACGACGCGGTGAGCGCTTCGTAACGTCGCGGGCATGAGCAGCCTCGCAGACGACATCAGGGCCCAGGCGCGGGTGGCCCGTACGGTCGGCACCTCTCTGTCAACGACCGCGTCGAACACCCGCACGAAGATCACGACGATGCACTGGAAGTCGACGTCGGCCGACTTCTGCCGTCAGAAGCTGACGGAGTTCACGCGGATCATGGATCAGCGCAGCGCTGACGCACATGCCCTCGCGGCCAAGATCGACGCGCACGCGGCGAGCGTCGAGTCCCGCGTCGACACGATCGAGGCGATCGCGGGCCTACCGGGACGTGTTGCCGACGCCGTGACCGGACCGCCCGCGCAGTCTCGCCCCATCCCCACCGAAGCCATCCGGGGAGGTGCGGCGTGGTGAGCAGCCTGACGTGCGCGCGGCCGGAGCTGTCCGTGCGCGTCGACGTGGGCGACGCCTCGACGACGCGGACGTGTCGAGCCGTGGGCGACGGATTCGCGGTGGGTGTCGCCGGAGGTGACGCCGAGACCATCGCGGTCGAGGACGTCGTCGCCCGCCTGACGAGTGAGGTCGAGCAGGCGGATTCGAGCGAGCGGTGCACTGTGGCGGCCGTCGTCAGCGTCGAGGAGGACGTGCAGGTCTACGCGCTCGCCGAACGACGCGCAGGTGTCTGGACCGCCCTTCGCCAGCCGCTCGAGCCGACCCCGACGACCTGGGAGGACGTGCGGAGCGGCATCGTCCTGGCGGCGCTCGACCTGCTCACGGTGGCCGGGGTGACGTCGTGAGGGCGCCCGACGGGTCGTCGTCCGTTTCGTTCAAGGTCCACGGCCCGAGCGCCTCGCACGTCGACGCGAAGCTGTCCGACCTGCGGCTCACCGCCGCAACCTTCCGCACGGTCGCCGACGAGTGTGACGGTCATTTCTCCACCGTCTTCACCATCGAGTGGAACCTGCCCTTCCGCGGCGATGTCCTGTCGCCGGGCACGAGCGCGGCGTGTGCGAAGGCCATCCTCGGCCTGACCATCGGCAAGCAGGGCCTGATGGCCGCGCAGGTGCGCGCCAGCATCATGGCGGCGTTCCTCGACTACTCGGTCAAGACCTACGAGGACGCAGAGCTGATCGCGGGTCAGTTCGTCGACCGGCTAGCCCTCCCCGCCGACCTCGTCATGACCGGCCTGAAGCTCAACCACGTCATCGCGGATGCCATCTCGGGCAAGGACGTCGATCTGGCCACGATCCAACGCGAGGCACCCGATGCCATCGACATGGTCGTCCAGGTCGTCTCCGATGTGCTGCCCGGCCCCTACGCCCAGGACATCACGGCCCTGCACGCCGCCACGATCGTTCTCACAGGCGTCCCGAAACGCGTGGGCACCCGACTGACGTCCGACCCGAACTCGGCGACTAAGGCACCGGAGGTGCGGAGCGTGAGCGAGGCGGCCGGGCGTATCCCGGAGCTCTACAAGAACCCCGAGAACGCCGGGCACATCCAGGTGCAACGCGTCGTCGATCCGACAACGGGTCAGGGGGCGTGGACGCTCATCCTGCCGGGCACCTCGACGTTCGCCCCGAACGGCAAGAACGGTTTCAACGGCAACGGCAACCTCTACGCCGCAGCCGGCCGCCAGAGTCCGGTCGAAGCTGCGGCGCTGACGGCCCTGCGTCAGGCCATGGCGAAGGAAGGCGTGGCAGGCAAGGGCGAGCCGGTCATCGTCCTCGGCCACTCTCAGGGTGGCATGGTGGCCACGAACATGGCGCGCCACCAGGTGAAGGGTGACATCAACATCACGCACGTCGTCACGTACGGCTCGCCGGTGGGACACCTCAAGGTGCCGCACAAGACCTCCGTGCTCAACGTCGAGAACTCGGCCGACCCCGTGCACCGGATCGACGGGCGCGCCAACGGAACCGGTGAACCGAACCGCACCCGGGTCGTGTTCACGGATCCAGGCTCGCTCACCGCGCCGGACGGCTCGACGGACAACTTCGAGGCGCACAGCATGGCGCGCTACAAGGACAACTACCAGGCCATCTCGGAACAGGTCAGGAGCCATCCCGAATCGCAGGTGGCGCAGTACGAGCAATCCACCGAGAAGTTCTTCACCGGCAACGCCCGCACCTACACATTCGATCTCGCAACGGTGGATCCGTCCTCCGAGACGAAGCCCTCACAACCGCCCCAGGGAAAGTCGGAGCCCTACCATCCGTCGGGCGCGCCGCTCCCGTTGCGCAGTAGGTGATCGATGAGGAACTGCGACGACTCCTTGTGCCAACGCATCGGCCGCCACAGCATGGCGTGCCAGCCCGGCAGATCGACGAACCGTGCGTCGCCACCGGCGGCGGTGATGCGCTCGACGAGATCGGCGGTCGCCGCCGGATCGGTGACGGTGTCCTGGCGTCCGTGGATACCGAGGAACGGCGTCGTGCCGAACGGCTCGGCCTCGTATTCGTCACTCGCCCAGGGCGCGAGACCGACGACGGCCGCGAGGTCATCGCCCTCGTCGCTCGTGGCGAGGTCGAGGGCCACGCGTCCGCCCATCGAGTGGCCGACGACGGCGAGGGGCAGCCCCGGGTACTGGCGGCGCAGCTCACGCAGCGACCACCGGGCGTCCTGAACGGCCGGCTTCTCGGGGTCGTTCCAGCCGCGCACCGCGAGGCGCAGCACGGCGCCCCCGATCCGTCCGTGACTGCGGCGCTCCACGTCGCGGGCGAAGGGGATGACGCGCAGGTAGGCCGGGTCGCCGCGGTACATGGCGATGCTCGCGTTGACCTCGCCGCCGTGGATGAACAGGGCGACGGCCTCGGGATGCTTGGCTCGCGGCAACGAGAGCACCGGACTCGCGGTGACCGGCTTGCCGGATCGCTTCGTCGTCGCGAGCCGACTGGGCGCCTCGACGGTGACAGCTTCGTCGTCGAGGGAGGCGACGTCGTCGTCCTCGATCGAGCCGTCGGTGAGCAGGGAGTCGGCCACGTCGTCGAGGGTGTCGGCCACGCGGTCGCCGAACTCACTCTCGTCGACCGTTCGGGCCGGCGCGTCGGGCACCGGTTCGGAGCGCGGCGCTTCCGCAGCGCCCGACGACTTCGCGCTACTCGCCTCGGCGCCCGTCACGGCTCAGACCGTGGTGTGGTGGAAGTTGGCGAAGCTGCGGCTGGCGGTGGGGCCACGCTGGCCCTGATAGTGCGAGCCGTACCGCGCGCTGCCGTAGGGGTGCTCGGCGGGCGAGGTGAGCTGGAAGAAGCACAGCTGGCCGATCTTCATGCCCGGCCACAGCTTGATCGGCAAGGTGGCGACGTTGCTCAACTCGAGGGTCACGTGCCCCGAGAATCCCGGGTCGACGAAGCCGGCGGTCGCGTGCGTGAGCAGACCGAGGCGGCCCAGCGACGACTTTCCTTCGACGCGCGCCGCGACGTCGTCCGGCAGCGTGATCGTCTCGTACGTGGAGCCGAGCACGAACTCGCCGGGGTGAAGGATGAACGGCTCGTCGGGCTCGACCTCGACGAGGCGCGTGAGCTCGGGCTGCTCCTCGGCCGGGTCGATGAAGGGGTACTTGTGGTTGTCGAACAGGCGGAACAACCGGTCGAGACGAACGTCGATGCTCGACGGCTGGATCATCGACAGGTCGAAGGGGTCGAGCACGACCCGCTCGTCGTCGATCTGTCGCTTGATGTCCCGGTCAGAAAGCAGCACGTCTCACACCGTAGTCGACCGGCGTTCCGGGAGCAGGCGCCCGAGGCAGTCTGCTCGAAGAACGGCAACGGATCACTGCGCGGAGGGTCGGCGTGCACGCGTCCCCGCGACCCGCTAAAGTAACGAAACGCCCCGGAAATCCGGGGCCGTGCGGGCGTAGCTCAATGGTAGAGCGCCAGCTTCCCAAGCTGGACACGCGGGTTCGATTCCCGTCGCCCGCTCCATCACACGTCGTCCTCGTCCGCCTTTCGAGCGGCACATTCGGCGCACACCCCGAGCAATGCCGCGTGTTGCGCGTCCACCGAGAAGCCGGTGAGCTCCCGAATCCGCGCCACGAGTGGCGTGAACTCCTCGACGTCGACATCCGTGAAGCGCTCGCAGCGCACACACTGCAGATGCGCGTGACCGTGCCCGGCGTGACCCGAACGGGCATCTTCAGCGGCATCATCGCCTGCCGCGGACAGCTGCTCGAGGCTCGCGAGGTGGTAGATCGTGGCTCCGCCGGGCACGTGCGTGTGCCGCACGATTCCTCCGTCGACGAGAGCCTGGAGCGAGCGGTAGATCGTCGCCCGGTGCACCCCCGGCTCGAGATCGGCCACCGCCGTCGCGATCGCCTCCGCGTCGAGGTGGCGCGAATCGGCGTCCAACACCTCGATGACGGCACGGCGGCCCGGCGTCAACCGCTCCCCCGCAGCGCGCAGACGCTCCACCGCAGCTTCGACCCGACTCTTCGCTTCGCCCACGCCTCCATCGTCACCCGAGGCCCCGGGACGGGCAAGCGCACCCCCGTGTTGCGAGCATTACTCGCGAGTAGCACAATGCAGGAGACCCATTTTTCACGCTGCGGAGGATCCGTGACTCACTACAAGAGCAACGTTCGCGACATCGAGTTCAACCTCTTCGAGGTGTTCAACCGCCAGGACGTCCTGGGCACCGGCATCTACGAAGACGTCGACGAGGACGTGGCCCGCGACATCGTCCACCAGGTGGCGAAGCTCGCCGAGGGCGATCTGAGCGCCAGCCTCGTCGACTCCGACCGCAACCCGCCGGTCTACGACCCGGCAACGAAGTCGGTCACGATGCCCGAGTCGTTCAAGAAGTCCTACTCCGCATACATCGACGCAGGCTGGGGCATGCTCGACGCCCCCGTCGAGCTCGAGGGCATGAAGGTTCCGCCGTCGGTGCGTTGGTCGCTCGCCGAGCTCGTCTGCGGCGCCAACCCGGCCGTCCACATGTTCTCCGCCAGCTACGCGTTCGCCTCCCTCCTGTACTACATGGGTAACGACGAGCAGAAGAAGCTCGCCAAGCACATCGTCGACGGCGCCTGGCACTGCACCATGGTGCTCACCGAGCCCGACGCCGGTTCGGACGTCGGCGCCGGCCGCACCAAGGCCACGCAGAACGACGACGGCACGTGGAACATCACGGGCGTCAAGCGCTTCATCACCTCGGCCGAGTCGGACATGGTCGACAACGTCGTCCACTTCGTCCTGGCCCGCCCCGAGGGCGCAGGCCCCGGCACGAAGGGCCTGTCGCTCTTCATCGTCCCGAAGTACCACGTCGACCTCGAGACCGGTGAGCTCGGCGAGCGCAACGGCGCCTACGTGACGAACGTCGAGGACAAGATGGGCCTCAAGGTCTCCACGACCTGCGAGGTCACCTTCGGTGACGAGCACCCGGCCGTCGGCACGCTGCTCGGCGATGTCCACGACGGCATCGCGCAGATGTTCAAGGTCATCGAGAACGCCCGCATGTTCGTCGGCACGAAGGCCATCGCGACGCTCTCGACCGGTTACCTCAACGCGCTCGAGTACGCCAAGGAGCGCGTCCAGGGCGCCGACATGACGACGCCGGCCAAGGACGCCCCGCGCGTCACGATCACCCACCACCCGGACGTTCGCCGCAGCCTCATGCTGCAGAAGGCATACGCCGAGGGTCTGCGCTCGCTCGTCGTCTACACGGCGTGCCAGCAGGACATCGTCGACCAGGCGCAGAAGGGCAACCCGGCCGTCGAGCTCGAAGAGGGCACCGAGGCAGAGCTGGCCGCTCGCCTCAACGACCTGCTGCTGCCCATCGTCAAGGGCGTCGGCTCGGAGCGCGCCTGGGTCCTGCTCGGCACCGAGTCGCTGCAGACGTACGGCGGTTCGGGCTTCCTCAAGGAGTACCCCGTCGAGCAGTACGTGCGTGACGCGAAGATCGACACGCTGTACGAAGGCACAACCGCCATTCAGGGCCTCGACTTCTTCTTCCGCAAAATCGTCAAGGACCAGGGCGTCGCACTCGGTGAGCTGCAGAAGCAGATCATGGCCACGATCTCCGAGGCCCCGGCTTCGCTGCAGCGAGAGGCCGGCCTGCTCGGCCAAGCCGCGACCGACCTCAAGGACATGGGCGAGTTCATGTTCGGCGCTGCGATCAACTCGCTTGAGAAGCCGACGGACGCCTACAAGGTCGGCCTGACGTCGACGCGCCTGCTGCTGGCTGCGGGTGACGTCGTCATCGGCTGGCTGCTGCTCAAGGCCGCCGTCGTCGCGCAGGCCCGTCTCGACGCGGGTGACGCCGGCAAGGACGAGGACTTCTACACCGGCAAGGTGGCCGCCGCGCAGTTCTTCGCGCGCACGGTGCTGCCGCGCATGGCGTCGGAGAAGGCCGTCACCCTCGCCGAGGACGGCGCCCTCATGGACGTCCCCGAAGCTGCGTTCTGATCCGAACGCTCCACGCGAGTGGCCCGACACCCCCACCCCGGGTGCCGGGCCACTCGGCTTTCCTACGGCTACTTCGTCCGGTCGGAGGCGAGCAATCCGTACTTGATCGTGTCGGTCCATTCGCCCTTCGACCAGAAGTCCTCGCGCAGGTACGCCTCCCGCGTCATCCCGAGGCGCTCACACAGGCGCGCGGAGGCATCGTTGCGACCGTCCATCTGCGCTTCGAGGCGGTGCAGCGGGAAGTGTGCGAAGACGGCGTCGATGAAGGCCGCCACAGCCTCGGTCGCCAACCCCTTCCCTGCCACCTCCGGGGAGAACACCCACCCGATCTCGGCCCGTTCGTTCGTCTCGTCGAGAAGCCAGATGCCGACGTCACCGACGACGGAGCCTTCGTACTCGACGGCGACGGCCACCGCTCGGGCGTCCGTGTCGAGCCCGACCTGAGTCTTGTGCCGCTCGATCTTCGCGATCACGCCGGCGCGATCGAGCGGCCCCTCGAGCAGATAGCGGGCCACGCCGGGGCGCGCGTGATAGTCGAGCAGATCGTCGACGTCGTTGTCGGTGAACGGACGAAGGGTCGTGCGCGCGGTAGCGATCGGCAGGGGAAGCGGCATGGCGCCCAGGCTAGCGAGCGTTTCGAACTCAGCCGATCCAGTTGTAGTGCCAGTACTCGGGGTTCGATCCGTTCTGGTCCAGGTGCTCGGGGCGGTCCCACCCGTAGGCCTTGCCGGTTCAGGGTGAGCCACGTATGGGCCGTGCTCCCGAACTCGAACGGAGACTTACTGCGCCCTTCAGCCAGCGCGCTCGTGTTACCGAGGAGATCCATCGCTCGCCCGTAGCCGTGGTTGGAGGTTCCCGGCTTGGCCGCGCGTGGGAACCCGTAGACCTTCGCGTACATGTTCTGCGTGTGCAGGTCGCGAAACCCCTCGTCGAGCACGAGGTTGTACCCGAACTTCGCCTTGAAGGCCTTGTTCATCTCGAGCAGACCCGCGAGGGCGTTGCACTGCAGGGTTCGAGGCGTCTTGGGAGCCCACGCGGTGTTCATCCAGGACGGCACCTCGCACAGGTCGGCCGACGGATACGTCGCGCTGACGAAGCGACCGGCGTAGACGCCGGTTGTCATCTTCATCCATCCGCCGGACAAGGTTCCGGTGACGGCGGTTCCGGCTGCCAGCTTGCCGACGAGGCTCGCCGTGGTCGAGGGCGCGGTCCGCACGTTGAGCTTCACGCCTGCCTTGGCGCGCTTGGTCACCGTGCCCTTCGGTGCGGGCGTCGCAGGGGTGGGAGCCGTCGTCGTGGCGGAGACGCCCGGTCCGACGAACGAGCAGATCGAGACGTGGGTGTAGCGGCCGGACGCCTGGGCTTCGGCGCTCGAGTCGATGGAGTACTTGGCGTAGAAGTCGAAGGTCGTGGAGCAGACCCACGCCGGCGGGTCCATCCTGCGGCCGAGTGGAAGCGGTTGCCGCCCTCGGCGATGCCGCAGTGGTGAACGCCGTGCCTGTCGTGGAAGAACACGGCATCGCCGGGCTGAGCGTATTTCGCGGCCTCGAGGATCGGAACCTACACGCGCAGCTTCAGATGCACGGTGCAGTAGCGGATGGCGGAGGCGTTGTGCGGGAGGTAGTAGCCCGCGTGCTTACCCAGCGGATCGGCCGTTGCCTCGTGCGCCCACCGGAAGAACCCCGACCAATCCCAGCGCGTCGGGCCCGTTGCGCCGCAGACGAACCGATCCCCTTCGTGCTGACGCATGGTGGCAAGCATCCGCAGACCGAAAGCTCGGCTCTGCGCCAGCGTGGGTGCGGTCGCTGCCATGGCTGCGGGAGCCGGAGCGAGTGCGACGGTGAGCGCTGGCGCTCCCCCCACCATGCGCGTCGCGTGTGAACATCAGAACGATCTGCCATGGCTCGACGCCGCACGACGCGACAACGATGGCTCAAAGTACTCCCTCGGCTGTGGTTTACGTCACCCCTTCTCAGAGAGAGCTGTTGTCACGGTGCCAGGGTCGATGTCGCCCGGTCCGGGGCGCTGTTCGCGGGGACGTTCGCCTTCGTCATCTGGACGGTGATTCCTGTTCCTTCGGCGATCTCGACGAGGCCGGCATCCGAGCTCTGCACGAGGACGTACTGGGCGCCGGCGGGCACCTTCACCGGCTTGCACGACGACGCGCACGGTCCCCAGGACTCGACCTTCGTCGCGGTATCGGCCGACATCCACACGACGTTCACCTTCTCCGACAACGAGGGCGCCCGCAGTTCCCCGCCGGCCCGCACCCCGGAAAAGACTCCCTGCGCATCCACCTTCCCGTCGAGCAGGAGCACGTCGCCCTCTGTCTTCATCCGCCGCGGAATGACCTGGAAGCGCTGGTCGATGACGATGCCGACATGCGCCGCTCCCGAACTCCTCGTCCCCGTGGCCGAAATCGGTGCACTCGGCGCCGTGGATCCGGGCGACGAGGTTCCCGCGTCCGATGTGCGTGTGGCGCTCGGCACCGGGGTTCCACTCGGAGCGTTCCTCTCGACGTTCCCCTCATCGCTGCAGCCGGTCAGCGCCGCGACGACGGCCAAGCACGCGACGGCTGCGGGCACTCGACGCATCATGGTCATCCCTCGGCCACGGGGCGGACGGCGTACGGCATGATCGACATGCTCCCGGACCTCGTCAGCCAGTACATGTCACGGTTCGCCCCTTCGTAACCGTTGTTCGCCGTGTCGAACGTGCGGTCGCGGCCCACGTACATGCCGACGTGCCCGATCCCCGAAGCCGAGCCGTTCGAGGTGTAGAAGATGAGGTCGCCAGGCTGACGCTGAGTGACCGGCACCTTCTTGAGCGAGGTGTCGTTGTAGAGCGCCTGCGTGAGCTTCGTCGGGTGGATGATGTCGTCGAGAATGTTCGCGCTGCGCGGATACACACCGGCGTGGTACATCCCCGCGAGCATGAGTCCGGAGCAGTCGAACCCGACGCGCCCGGGGCCCGCCGCGCCGTACGTGTACTCGTAACCGTTCGCGTAGGTCTTGTTCCGGACGTAGCTCATCATCGTGTTGATCCGCTCCTGCCGCGTCGCCGCGAGTCCGAGCACAGGCTGATTCGGCTCCGTCGCCTCATCCCAGGGCGTCCCGATACCGAGCTTGTTCCACAGTCCCTTGTCGAGTCTGGGGGTGCGGGCCCAACCGATGGAAGCACGCTTGCGTGCGAGGGCGGAGGCCGTCGTGCCGGTGAGCCGCTCGAGCGGTCCGAAGCGGGTGTGGGCGGTTCCCTTACTGTCGCGCACCCCGAGGAAACGCTGCAGAATCTTGACATTCCAGCCTGCGTCCCCGCCGCCTGCGGACGTGAGGGCGTACGGCATCGGTTGCTTCGGGATGGCGGTCAGAGGCTGGGCGTATTTCGCACTCGGGCACCACCGGGTGTCGCCCATCGCGTATCCCGTGCCCTTCTCCGTCAGGATCGCCGCACCACCGCACCGCGTGGTCGGGAGCCCCTTGGGCCACCCGTGGGCATACATGCCGTCCCAGGCGAACTTCGTCGTGCCAGGCACCCGCGTGTTCGGCTTGAACGACGCCGGCACAACGGCCTTCGCACCTGAGTTGGCCACCGTCACCCAGCCGCCGGCGAAGGGATGAACGGTGCCTCCGCCGACTCGCGTCCAGGCCTTCACCGCGGACGACGACGCCGTCGCGCTCCCCACCATCTGTCGAACGGCGGGATTCGAGACGTAGTAGTCGTAGACCCGTGAATCGACCCCGTGGATCGGGGCGGAGGCCGAGGCGCGCATGAGCGCGCCCCGGTACGCGTGGTTCGGCGAGTCGAACCGCTGCCAGAGACCCTTCGCGTCCGACATCTGAGGGCTCACCGGCCAGCCGGTGTTCGGATGCGCCTTGTAGTACTCCGCAAAGCCGTCGAGCACCACACCACCGATCGTCGGAATCGGCCGTCCCGAAGCGTCCACGGCGATCAGGGCGAGGCCCCTCTCGAAGTGTTGCGCATAACCACCACCGGCTCGGTACCACCGTTGCTCGGTGCTCGTCGGCTTGCCGAGGGCTTCGATGCCGGTGACGGTGGCGACGTGCGGACCCACGGGGATCGGCGCCGGGGTGGGCGAGGTGCTCGTCGGCTCCGTAGGCGTCGGCGTGGGCGGTGACGAAGTCGTGCTGCTGCTCGTCGCCGGGGAGGACGCCGAGGGTTCGGACGACGACGGTGTGGGCGTCGGCGGTGTGCTCGAAGCGTTACCGGGCACCGTCGTGGTGGGCTCGGCGCCGGGTACCACCTGCGGTGCCGAGGGCGACGTGGATGCGACGGTTCCGGCTCCCGGCGACGGATGGGGTTCCGCACCCGCCACGCTGTTTCCCCACGCGGCGAACGGCGCCGCGACCGTGACCGACAGAACGGTCGAGAAGATCGATCGAATTTTCATGTGTGTCCCCTGGTACTGCGTTCCCTTGTGCAAGGTCAAGGCTAGGAGAGGCGGGGTGACATCGGGGCGGAGGATAGGTGAAAATTCGCTGACATCGCTGTGCACGACTCCGGTCGGGCACTACGGTGCTCAGTCGATGACGGCCACGGTGTGCTGAGCGATGGCGAGTTCCTCGTTCGTCGGCACGACGCAGACGGCCACCTTCGAGGCGGGAGTCGAGACGACGCGCGGGTCGTCGCTGCGCACCTCGTTCGCGGCCTCGTCGAGCTCGACGCCGAGCCACGCGAGACGCTCGCAGACGGCGGCCCGGACCGCGGCGTTGTTCTCGCCGACGCCGGCGGTGAACGTCACAACGTCGACGCCACCGAGAACCGATGTGTAGGCGCCGATGTACTTGACGAGGCGGTGCACGTAGACGTCGAACGCGAGCGTCGCCGTCTCGTTACCCGCCTCGACGCGCTCCATGAGGTCGCGGAAGTCGGTCGCACCGGCCATGCCGAGGATGCCCGAGCCCTTGTTGAGGAGGGTGTCGATCTCGTCGACGCCGAGCCCCGCGACGCGGTTGAGGTGCAACACGGCACCGGGGTCGATGTCTCCGCCGCGCGTGCCCATGACGAGGCCCTCCAGCGGCGTCACACCCATCGATGTCTCCACGGCACGACCGCCGTCGATGGCCGACATCGAGGCACCGTTGCCGAGGTGGCAGACGATCTGTTTGAGGGAGGCCGGATCGGCGCCGAGCAGTTCCGGCACCCGCGCCGACACGTACTCGTGCGACGTGCCGTGGAAGCCGTACCGACGCAGGGCGTGCTCCTTGGCGAGCGCGGCGTCGATGGCGTAGGTGTACGCCGCGGGCGGTAGCGTCGCGAAGAAGCCGGTGTCGAACACGGCGACGTGGGCGTGGTCGGGAAGGATGCGCTGTGCCGCCTCGATTCCCGTCGCGTTCGCGGGGTTGTGCAGCGGCGCGAGGGTGCCGAGGCGCTTGATCTCGGCGAGCACCCGCTCGTCGACGAGCACGGGGGCGGAGAAGTTTCGCCCGCCGTGGACGACGCGGTGACCGACGGCGACGACGCCCGCGTCCGCCAGTGCGAGACCGGTCTCGCTCATGACGTCCGTCATCTGCTCGAGCGCGACGGCGTGGTCGGCGATCGCCACCTCGCGGTGGGTCTTCTCTCCGTCGTACTCGTGCGTGATCGTCGCGTTGTCGTGCCCGATCCGCTCGATCAGACCCTTGACGAGGTGCTCGCCGGTGGTGGGGTCGACGATCTGGTACTTGAGCGAGCTGGAGCCGGCGTTGAGAACGAGGACGTTGCCGTCGCGCTGGGTCATCGTGCTTGCTCCTGCGCCTGGACGGCGGTGATGGCGATCGTGTTGACGATGTCCTCGACGAGCGCACCACGCGACAGGTCGTTGACCGGCTTGTTGAGCCCCTGCAACACCGGTCCGATGGCGACGGCGCCCGCGGAGCGCTGCACGGCCTTGTACGTGTTGTTGCCCGTGTTGAGGTCGGGGAAGACGAGCACCGTCGCGCGTCCGGCCACCGGCGAGTCAGGCATCTTCGAGCGCGCGACGCTCGGTTCGACGGCCGCGTCGTACTGGATCGGCCCGTCGACGAGCAGCTTAGGCGCCCGCTCGCGCACGAGTTCGGTTGCGCTGCGTACCTTCTCGACGTCGGCACCGCTACCGGACGTGCCGGTGGAGTAGGACAGCATCGCAACGCGCGGATCGACGCCGAACGCCTCGGCGGTACGCGCCGAACTGACGGCGATGTCGGCGAGTTCCTCGGCGCTCGGGTCGGGGTTGACCGCGCAGTCGCCGTAGACGAGCACGCGATCGGCGAGCGCCATGAGGAAGACGCTCGAGACGATCTTCGCGTCCGGAGCCGTCTTGATGATCTCGAAGCTCGGCTTGATCGTGTGCGCCGTCGTGTGCGCGGCACCCGAGACCATGCCGTCGGCGAGCCCGAGGTGCACCATCATGGTGCCGAAGTACGACACGTCCTGAACGATCTCGCGGGCCTTCTCGAGCTCCAGCCCCTTGTGCTTGCGAAGCTCCGCGTACTCGGTGGCGAACTTCTCGACGAGTTCCTCGTCCTGCGGCGAAACGATGCGCGCCCCGCGGATGTCCAGGCCCTTGCTGCTCGCGAGGCCGCGCACCCGGTTCTCGTCGCCGAGGATCGTGAGGTCGGCGATGCCGGCGCGCAGCACCTCGTCGGCGGCCTGCAGGATGCGGATGTCGTCACCCTCGGGCAGCACGATGTGCTTGCGGTCGCCGCGTGCGCGGTCGAGCAGGCGGTGGCCGAACATGAGCGGCGTGACGACGGCCGCCTCGTCGACCTCGATCGCGGTGAGCAGTCGCTCGGCGTCGATCGACTCGCTGAACACGCGCAGCGCCGTCTGCTTCTTCGCGAGGCTCCCCGAGGACAGGGCACTGCGCGTGCCCGCGAGCGCCGCTGTCGTCTCGAAGGTGCCGTCGTTCGTCACGAGGATCGGCACGTCGAGCTCGGTGCCGTCGAGCAGTTGCTGGACGCTCTCGGGCGGGCGGTAGCCGCCGGTCAGGACGACCGAGGCGAGGCCCGGGAAGGTGCCCGACTGGTGGGCGAGCACGAGACCGGGCAACACGTCGTAGCGGTCACCCGGGGCGATGACGGTGACGTCCTCGACGAGGCGGGTCAGCACGTTGGGCAGCGACATGGCGGCGACGACGAACCCACGCGACTCGCGCTGCAGCCACTCGGGGTTGCCGCGCCACAGCGTCGCGTTGCACGCGTCCGCGAGCGCCTGGATCGTCGGCGCGACGAGCAGGGGCACCTCGGGCACGACGCCTGCGACGGGCACGCTCTCGGTCTCGGGGTCCTGCGCCAGCGCGGCGCGGATGGCGTCGGTGTCACCGCTCGTGGCGCGGTTGACGACGAGCGCGACGGGCACCGCGTGCTGGGCGCGAAGCTGCGCGCAGCCCATGACAGCGACCTGCTCGATCTCCTCGGGCGTGCGCTCACGCCCGTGGACGACGAGAACGACCGGTGCACCGAGATTCGCGGCGATCTTCGCGTTGAACTCGGCCTCCCGACCGGTGGAGACGTCGGCGAAGTCGCTGCCGAGGGCGAGCACGACGTCGGCGTTCTGGGCCACGGCGTCCCGACGCTGCAGGATCGTGCCGAGTGCGGCCTGCTCGTCGTCGTGCAGGGCGTCGTACGTGACGCCGATGGCGTCCTCGTAGCTCTGATCGACGGCCGGGTGCGACAGGAGGAGGTCGACGACCTTGTCCCTGCGCGCAGCCGTGACGGGCCGGAAGACGGCGATGCGGCCCGCTTGGCGGGAGAGGAGGTCGAGGAGGCCGTAGGCGACGGTCGACTTACCCGTCTCGCCTTCGGCCGAGGTCACAAAGACGGTGCGCGACATGCCTCCACCCTAGCGAGGGCATTCGTCTCAGACCGCGATCTCCCCACCCGGAACGAGGGCATCGAGGCGACGTACCGCGAACTCGTACCCCTGCACACCGCAACCGACGATGACGGCGGCGGCCTTGTCGCTCAGGTACGAGTGGTGGCGGAACGGCTCGCGCGCGTGGACGTTCGAGAGGTGCACCTCGACGAACGGTGCCTCCAGGTTCGCGAGGGCGTCTCGGATGGCGACGCTCGTGTGCGTGTACGCGCCTGCGTTGATGACGACGCCGACGCTCGTGCGGCGGATGCGCTGGATCTCGTCGACGAGCGCGCCCTCGTGGTTGCTCTGGAAGCACTCGACGTCGAACCCGAGCTCGCCGCCCGTGCGGCGAGCCAGCTCCTCGACGTCACCGAGGGTGTCGGCCCCGTAGATGTGGGGCTCACGCTCGCCGAGCAGGTTGAGGTTCGGGCCGTTGAGGACGTGAAGGGTGCCGCGCGCCGAAGTCATGCGCCCATCTTGCCGTTCGCGCGGCGCGTGCGAAACCCACGGCTCACGGACTCGACCCCTATCGTGTGTCGCACCGAACCCGACAGCGCACAGGAGGCACCGGCCATGAGTGAAGCCAAGAAGGCCCACATCCACCGCTACTACGAGGTCGTCGACGCCGCCGACGTCGAGGGAGTGCTCGACATCTTCACGCCGGATGCCACCTACCGCCGCCCCGGCTACCCCGACATGGTGGGCGCGGACGCACTGCGGGCGTTCTACGAGGGTGAGCGCGTCATCGAGAGCGGACGCCACAGCGTCCACACGCTCGTGCTCGAGGGCGACGAGGGCTTCGTCGGCGGCTCGTTCGAGGGCGTGCTGAAGAACGGCGATCAGGCGTCGCTCGAGTTCGCCGACCTCTTCCGGTTCGCGCCCGACGGCAAGGTCTCCTTCCGCCAGAGCTACTTCTACGCCCCTCTGGTCTGAGCCCGGCGCACGCCCGAGGGCGCTACGGGTCCGCGCTCAGACTCCGCGCAGGTCGAGCGTCAGCGTCGACGGCGCTCCGTCGACGACGATGACGGGGATGCCCCAGTCCTGCTGGTAGAGGTGACACGCGGCGTGCTCGGGCACCTCACCGGTGACCGGATCGCCGTCACAGGCCGCCGCGCGCACGCTGACGTGAAGGATCGCCGAGCCGACGCTCTCGTCGATGACGAGCGATCGAGTGAGCCCTTGGCCCTTGCCGGCACCTTCGCGCAGGAACGCCTCCGGCGAACTGCTCACCTGCAGCATCGTCGGGTCACCCCAGCGCATGTCGAGCTTCTGCCCCGCAGGCGGTTCGAACGTGACGACGAGTTCCGCTGCGCCACTCGCGATCTCGGTGACGGGTCGTTGCGTCTGGTGCGCATCGCCGCGCACGTGCTGTGCTTCCTGCGTCAGCGCGACGGGCGTCAGGCGGTGGGCGTTCGCCTCGACGACGAGCAGATGGGCGCGGTCGTCGCCTGTCGCCGGAACGACGATGACGTCGCTCGGCTCCGCGAGGCCGGTCGTGAGCGTTGAGACCTCGCCCTTCGCAGGGTCGAAGCGGCGTAGTGCGCCGTTGTAGGTGTCGGCGACGACGACGGAGCCGTCCGGCAGTTCCGCGATGCCGAGCGGGTGCTGGAGGAGCGCTTCGCCGGCCGGTCCGTCGACGTGCCCGAAGTCGAACAAGCCCTGCCCGACGTGGGTCGTCACCTCGAAACCGTCGTCGGTGACGGCGATGCTGCGCAGCGCCGATGTCTCCGAATCGGCGATCCACACGCGCGAACCGTCGGCCGAAGCGGCGAGGCCGCTCGGCTGGGCGAACCAGGCGTCGTGGGCAGCACCGTCGCGGATGCCCTCGTTCGACGTTCCGGCGAGCACGGCAACCGTGTTGTGCGCCGGGTCCTCGGCGAGGTGAAGCACCCACAGCTGATGTGTTCCGGCCATGGCGACGACGACACGGTCGTACCACCACGCGAGGTCCCACGGCGTCGACAACGCCTGCTTGAGCCCCGGCCCGGAGCCTTCGCGCTCGCGCAGCTGCTCCCCCGTTCCGGCGAGGGTGCGCACGCGCCCGTCGCTCAGGCGGATGCCCTTGATCTCGTGGTTGACGCTGTCGGCGACGAGCAGGTCGTCACCGGTGCGCTCGGCCACCTCCGGCGGGAGGACGAGCAGGCCCTGGGGTTCGTTGAAGACACCCTCACCACCGAAGCGTGCGAGCTCGCTCTCACCGTCGGCCGCGAGGCGGACGACCTCGTGATGCGCGGTGTCGCTCACGACAAAGGTGCCGTCGGCGAGGCGCGCCACCTTGCCGGGGAAACGCAGCGCCGTGCTCGGCGCGGGCGGCGGAACGTACGGGCCGCTGCCGGAGCGCAGGGTGCCCTTGGCCTCGTGCTCGACGAGCAGTTCCTCGACGAGCGTCGTGAGGCCGTGGCCGTGACCTTCGCCGGACATCGACGCGACGATGTAGCCCTCCGGGTCGATGACAACGAGCGTCGGCCACGCGCGGGCGGCGTACGCCTGCCACGTCACGAGGTCCGGGTCGTCGAGCACCGGGTGGTGCACGGCGTACCGCTCGACGGCGGCCGCGAGCGCCTCCGGGTCGGCCTCGTGCTCGAACTTCGGCGAGTGCACCCCGACGATGACGAGCTTGTCGCCGAACCTCTCCTCGAGAGGGCGCAGCTCGTCCAGGACGTGGAGGCAGTTGACGCAGCAAAAAGTCCAGAAGTCGAGAACGACGACCTTGCCGCGCAGGTCCGCCAGGCGCACGTCGCCGCCTCCGGTGTTGAGCCAGCCGCGTCCGGTCAGTTCGGGGGCGCG
Source organism: Dermacoccus barathri (assembly GCF_015070805.1). Classification (NCBI taxonomy): domain Bacteria; kingdom Bacillati; phylum Actinomycetota; class Actinomycetes; order Micrococcales; family Dermacoccaceae; genus Dermacoccus; species Dermacoccus barathri. The sequence continues at coordinate 438,453 of NZ_JADCTK010000001.1, forward strand.
AAGTTTCATGCGCGACACCCTAACGGTCGATGTTTGGTATCAGCGAGACTGCCCGGTCACGCTGATACTCGAACATTCGCGTTGTCCACAGGGCTCCCGCAGCACCCCACCGGTTTCTTCGACAGTGGGGCGTATGACTCGCAGACATCGGGACGTCTCCGCCCTGGGCCGAGAGCTCGCTTCGTCCTCCTACGGCGTCCTGTCGAGGCGACGTCTCGCCCTCGTGGGTGTCGACCGCTTCGATGTGCGCACCCAGATCCGCCTCGGCCGGTGGGAACCCCTCGGGCACCACTCGCTGCGCGTCGTCGACGTGGCATGGAACGACGTCCGCTCGCCCATCGTCGCCGCAGCCTTCGACGCCGCTCCAACAGCCTGGGCAGACGGGGTGAGTGCACTTCTCCTCGCCGGCTTGAGCGGGTGGCGGTCGAACTGCATCGACCTGGCCATGCCCGCCACCGCCTCGGCTCGCTCCACGCCAGAGGTTCGACACCACCGCGTCACCGTCACGCCGTTGCGCTGGCCCCACCCCATACCGCGCGCCCACGAAGCCATCGCAGCCGTGCGCGCGGCGGCGTGGGCCGAGACAGACCGTCAGGCCGCGGCACTTCTGTCCATGAGCGTCCAGCAACGGCTGGTTCACGCACCCCGGATGACGCAGGCGCTGGACCTGCTTCCCAAACTTCGACGCCGCGCTTTCATCCGCGACGTGATTGCGGATATCAGCGGAGGTAGCGAATCGATGGGTGAACTGGACTTTGTCGCCGAATGTCGGCGCCGCGGCCTTCCGATACCTGATCGGCAAGTGCTGGGGCCCGGCCCCCGCGGGCGGATGTACCTCGATGTCTTGTGGGAAGCGGCACGTTTGTATGTCGAGATAGACGGCGCGCACCACTACGTCGGCGACGTACCCATGGCCGACGCGCTGCGTCAGAACGAGATAGCGATGGGCGGACTCACCGTGATGCGTATCCCTCGGTTGGCCCTACGTGTCAGCCCGGAGCCCTTCTTCGCGCAGATCCAGCGCTATCTCTCCGCTCATGGTTGTGTACGAGCGTGACTCAGGCGTCCCGCTCGTACACAACCATTCACAGGCGTCGGTCCGACAGAACGGGGAAGCTCTCCCGGGCCGCGCGCACCTCGTCCACGTCGATGTCGAGCGTGAGCACGCGCTCACCGCGGCCCGCCTCGGCGAGCACCTCACCGCTCGGGGAGATGACGGCCGAGTTGCCACCCATCTCCGTCTTCGCGTGCGTGCCCGCAGTGTTGCAGGCGATGACGAAGACCTGGTTCTCGATGGCCCGTGCCTGCAGGAGCGTGCGCCACGCTGCGATGCGTGCCGCCGGCCACGCGGCGGGGATGACGAAGATCTGGGCGCCCTCGTCGACCTGCTTGCGGAACAGCTCCGGGAAGCGCAGGTCGTAACAGGTGGCGAGGCCCACCTTGACGCTGTTGCTGCCGCTTTCGTCCCCCGACGACGGCTCGTCGAGGTCAAGCACGACGACATCCTCGCCCGCCTCGAGAAGCTTGGGCTCGCCGTTGCCGAACCCGAAGCGGTGGATCTTGCGGTAAGTGCCGACGAGTTCACCGTCGGGGTCGAACACCATCGACGTGTTCCACAGTCCACGCCCCTCGGGGCCGGGTTCGCCCGACTTCTCGATGATCGAACCGGCGTGCACGTACGCGCCGAGGTTCGCAGCGGCCTCGGAGAGCGCCTGCGCGACCGGACCCTCGACGTCCTGGGCCTTGTCGGGCCACGCCGGGTAGTCGAAACCTCCGGCGCTCCACAGCTCGGGCAGCACGACGAGGTCGGCGCCCTCCTGCGACTCGACGAGCGAGGCAACGCGGTGGATGCGCTCGGCCATCGGCTCCGAGTCGGTGTAGGCGAGCTGGATGACTGCGACGCGCATGTTCTCAGTCCTTCGTGGTCGACGAGTTCGAACGGGCCTCTTCGTTCTCGACGGTAGCCGACGAGGCGCCGTCACGCTCCACCCCCGAAGCGGGGCGTCCACCGCGCGCCGCGAGGTACTCGTTGTAGGCGCGAAGTTCGGCGTCGTCGTCCCTTTCGGCCTGACGCTCGGCACGCTCACCCTCGATGCGGTCGGAGCGGTACCACTGGGACGCCACGATCATGGCCAGCAGGAACGTCGGGCCCTCACCCGAACCCCACGTGATGGTTCCCGCGGCCTGCTGGTCGCGTAGCGGGTTGTCGACGAAGCCGAGCTGCTCGAAGAACCCCGGGGCGAGCAGCGTGTCGCCGGTCATCATCGCGACACCGAAGAACGCGTGGAACGTGATGGTGATGAGGAGCACGAGCAGGCGCAGCGGTGCGGGCCACTTCTTGGGGCCCGGGTCGATGCCGATGAGCGACCACGCGAAGAGGTAACCGCTCACGAGGAAGTGGACGTTCATGAGGATGTGGCCGGTGTGCGTCGTGAGCGCCAGTTCGAACAGCGGAGTGTAGTAGAACGCCAACAGGCTCACGAAGAACAGCGCCGCCGCGACGGCCGGGTTCGCCACCACGTTGAGGTAGCGGCTGTGGACGACCGAAAGCAGCACCTCACGCGGGCCACGCGTGCCGTCCTTGCGCTTCGCCCAGGCGCGCAGCATGAGCGTCACGGGAGCAGCCATGACGAGGAGGACGGGCACCGTCATCGAGATGACCATGTGGCCGGCCATGTGGACGCTCATCATGACGCGCCCGTAGACGCCGGCTCCGCCGTTGACCGTGACGAGGAAGACGAGCCAGGCGACGACCCACAGGATGGTGCGGTGGATCGGCCAGGCGTCACCGCGCCGGCGCAGGCGCTCGGCCCACCGCACGTACTGGACGATGGCGACGACCGCGACGACCGTGAACAGCCACTCGATGCGCCACTGGCCGAAGAAGTTCTCGACCGACAGAGGCGGCGGTGCCGCGTAGCCCGTGAGGTTGACGATGCGGTCGGAGCTCTCCGTCACCTCACCGACCGGCGGGGCGGAGCGGGCCAGGGCGGCGGCGAGGCCCATCGCGCCACCCATGACGAGAGCCTCGACGAACGCGAGGCGTGCGAACAGGGCCTTGCTCGGCTTGTCCGAGGCGTCACGTTCGAGGACGGCGACGACGCGGCGGCGCTGCTGCCAACCGATGATTCCTAGCGCGAGAAGACACACGGCCTTGGCCACGATGACGAGACCGTAGCGCGTCGAGAAGTACTCGCCGATCTCGTGCACGCGCAGGGTCGAAGCGAGAACACCCGACAGACCGACGAGGCCGATGCACCACGTGGCGACGGCCGAGAAACGGCGCAGCGACGCCGCGGCTCCCTTGCCGAGGCGCGGCCACATCACGCCGAGCGCGATGATGCCGCCGACCCACGCGGCGACCGGCGCGATGTGCAGGATGAGCGAGTCGACGGCCGTCTCGTGATCGGTCGATCCGGCCGCGTGCCCGCTGAGCGCAATGGGCCACAGTGCGAGGAAACCGAGCCCCGTCATCCAGGCGAGCGTGACGCGGGTGGCGCTCCACCAACACACGAGCGCGATGACGAGGGCCGCGAGCGCTGTCAGGGCGGGGTTGCGCAGCAGCTCGATCTGCCAGGTGTTGCTCCACCACTGCCCCACGTACCCGGGGCTGCTCACGGGCAAACCGGCGAGGTCGCCGTAGGAGAGGAAGCTGACGACGACGAGCGCCGCGAACCACAGCGTGGCGCTGATGGCGGCCCAGCGTCCGGCCCGAGCAACACGAGCGGTCTTGCTGCCCTCGGGCACGACGAAGGCGCCGAGCGCGGCGAATCCGATCGTGGCCGCCATCGCGACGTCCGCGACCGGCTTGAACACGGCGATGCCCCAGCGCACGAGCGCACCCGAGTCGAGAAGCTGCTGGGCCTTGCTCGCGCCGGTGAAGATGATGGTGGCCGCAGCCACGACGACCGCGACACAAAGGACGACGAGGAGAACCTGAGGGCCGCTGACCCCCGAAGCCGACCCCCGCGACGTGGACGCAGCAGAGCCGGCACGGGGCGTTTCGGGGGCGTTCGTCGACATGGTTCCAAGCATACGGTTCGGCCACGACAAGCCGATCACGGCCTCGCGACCGCACGGTTTGCTTGTATGGCACAACCAAACATATAGTTGTTCGCGCCAAAGAACGCCCGTCGCCCGACGCGGCACCACCCACCCCGCGAAGGACATCATGACCGTCGACCGAGCCGTGGCGCGCGAAATCGCCACGTCGCTCGTGGGCACGTTCAAAGCGCTCAGCGCGCACAAGCGTCGCCTCCCACGCCCCCACCCCCACGCCGAACAAGGGTCGCTCCCGCTGCTCCACGCCCTCGCGGCCGAGCCGCTACGCGTCTCCGCACTCGCCGAGGTCATCCACTCGGATGTCTCGACCGTCAGCCGTCAGGTGAGCGCCCTCTCCGGAGGCGGCCTCGTGGCCAAGATCCAGGATCCCGAGGACGGGCGAGCCCAGCTCGTCAGCCTCACCGACGAGGGCACCGCCCTCATCGAGGACATGCGAGAGCGCCGCGCCCGCTGGGTGCAGTCGCTCCTGTCCGACTGGAGCAGCGACGAAGCACTCGAGTTCGAACGGCTCCTCACCAAGTTCTCGGCCTCGCTCGACGCCTACGCGGCGCCGGCGACCGACACCGCCTCCCCCACCACAGACTCCTCACGAAGGAACAACACGTGACGTCACCCGCAGCGCCGCCGGCCCCCGCGCCCGCAGCCGGCGAATTCACCCACGCGCAGATCATGCGCATCCTCTACGGGCTGCTCATGGGCATGTTCCTCGCAGCCCTCGACCAGACCATCGTCTCCACCGCGATCCGCACCATCGGTGACGACCTGCACGGGCTGTCCGCGCAGGCGTGGGTGACGACGGCCTACCTCATCACCTCGACGATCGCGACGCCGCTGTACGGCAAGCTGTCGGACATGTTCGGGCGCCGCCCGTTCTACCTGTTCGCCATCGTCACGTTCATCATCGGCTCGCTCGCCTGTTCGTTCGCGGACACGATGTACCAGCTCGCCGCGTTCCGCGCGATCCAGGGCATCGGGGCCGGCGGCCTCATGTCGCTGGCTCTCGCCATCATCGGCGACATCCTGCCGCCGCGTGAGCGCGCCAAGTACCAGGGCTACTTCCTCGCCGTCTTCGGTACGACGTCGGTGCTCGGCCCGGTCATCGGCGGCTTCTTCGCCGAGCAGAGCTCCATCCTCGGCCTGACGGGCTGGCGCTGGGTCTTCCTCATAAACGTGCCGCTCGGCATTGTCGCGTTCATGCTCGTGGCCCGCACGCTGCACCTGCACCACGAGCGTCGCGAGGCTCGCGTCGACTACCTGGGCGCGGCTGCGCTCGTCATCGGCCTCGTGCCGCTCCTGACGGTGGCCGAGCAGGGCCGCACGTGGGGCTGGGACTCGACGAAGTCGATCGCCTGCTTCGTCATCGGCATCATCGGCATCCTGCTGTTCATCGCCGTCGAGGCGCGCATGAAGGACGACGCGCTCATCCCGCTGCGCATCTTCAAGAGCCGCGCCATCTCGGTGACGATCGTCGGTTCGATCATCATCGGTATGGCGATGTTCGGCGCCATGATGATGCTGCCGCTCTACATGCAGATCGTGCACGGCGCGTCGCCGATGAAGTCCGGCCTCATGATGCTTCCGCTTGTGCTCGGCATGATGTCGGCCTCGATCATTTCGGGTCAGATCACAGCGCGCACCGGCGTCATCCGTATCTTCCCGATCATCGGTACGGCCCTGTTGTCGATCGGCATGTTTGCGCTGTCGCACATCACGGCCGACTCCGAGCTGTGGGTCGTCATGGCATTCATGCTCCTCGTCGGCCTCGGCCTCGGTAACTGCATGCAGGCGCTGACGCTCATCGTGCAGAACGCCGTGTCGCCGCGCGAGATCGGTATGGCCACGTCGTCCGCGACGTTCTTCCGCCAGATGGGTGGAACCATCGGTGTCGCCGTCTTCCTGTCGATGCTGTTCTCGACGGTCGGCGACCGCATCAAGGAGAACATGACGGCGGCCGCCGCGACGCCGGAGTTCAAGCAGGCTCTGCAGACCGCGCTCGGCGACAAGACGCTCATGGCCGACAAGGAGGCCTACGGCATCGTCCAGGGTCTCGCGAACCCGAAGGGTGGTGGCGCTGCGCTCAACTCGGTGAGTGAGGACTCCTCCGTCATCTCGCGTCTGCCGAAGGCCATCGCGCACCCGTTCGAGGCGGGCTTCGCGGACGCCATGGACCACGTCTTCCTCACGGCGATGGGCATTTCCGTCCTCGGCTTCCTCGTGCTGCTGCTCCTGCCGAAGATCGAGCTGCGCACGCAGTCCGGCATGGCGGCCGCTGCTGCGGCCAAGTCGAAGGCCGAGGGCGAGGCCGCCGCTGCTGCGAGTGCCAATGGCATGGACGAGGGTGAGGCTCCCTCCACCACTCGCGCTGCCGACGGTCACGTCAGTGGCACCTCGCCGGCCGAGGAGGTCGTCGGTACGGGCTCCGCGTGGTGCGCAGCGCCGACGATCGAGGAGATCGCCGCGGACGGTCAGCCCGTCCCGGAGGCCGTCCACGACGCCGAGGTTCGTGTGGAACTTCGCGAGCAGGGCGAGGACGTCGCACACAAGACCCCGCGTCACCGTCGATCGGACGACTGAACGACGTCACCTCAAATGCCCGCTCCGGCTCTGCCGGGGCGGGCATTTGCGTGTGATGGAATGTCGGCGCACGCCGACCACTCGTGAGCGCGAAGAGGATCGAAGATGGAGAAATGGAGCCTGGACCATCCGGGCCTCGGCCGCTTCGAGGCGTACGTCGGATGGCATGACGAACTGCGCCAGATCGACCCGAGTTACCCCGAACCCGACGAGGACGATTCGCCCGAAGCGCTCGCGCAGACTGCGGCGGCGAAGAAGGCCGACGGACGGCTGGGGCGCCTTGCCGGTCGGGTGCGCCCGATGCTCGGCATGAACGAGCAGTGGCAGCGCCAGGGGCTCGTCATCACCCGTGACGGGAGCACGATCTCGCGCCACCAGAGCATCGGTTCGCGCAAGGCACCGATGGCGCGCTCGCTGCCGGACGGCAAGTTCACCTCGAGTTCGTCCGCGACGAAGCCGTGCTTCGACATCACGGCCGACCCGCTGGGGCGTCACCTCACCGACATCCACCTCAAGACCGAGGACGAGGTCGTCGCCTTCGAGCCGCCCGAGGACTCCCCAGCTGCCCGTCGTCAGGACGCGATGGACGCGTCCCCGTGGAAGCGCGTCGTTTACCCGCTGCTCGGCGGGCTCGGCAAGAGCGGGTGGGCCATCGTGATGCTCCTGCTCGCGCCGGTCATCACGGAGATCATCGCCACCGTCATCGCGTGGATCGTCGAGTTGCTCGCGCCGCTCGTGCCCGACATCGGCTGGCCCAACATCTCGCTGCCGAGCATCCCGTGGCCCGATCTGCCCAACATCAACTGGCCCGACATCCCGTGGCCGAGTCTGCCGAGCATCCCGTGGCCGGACTGGACGCCGCCCGGCTGGGTGGTGTGGCTGCTCGACCATCCGAAGGTCTGGTTCCCCATCGTCCTGGCCGTCGTCTGGGGTGTGGGGGCGCGCCGCAATGCGAAGAAGTCGCAGGCCAAGAAGGCCGAGTGGGCCAAGCGCCACGAGTACGCCCGCCTGGCCGGAGCGATGCGCGAGCTGGCCGCCCGGGAGACCGACGACTGACGTCCGGCGCGTGGGTCGCTCAGCCGATGAGCGGGCGCCCCTCCGGGTAGGTGTAGCGGCGTGTGCTTTCGCGCAGCGCCAATGCAGAGACGAGGGTGATCGGCCCGAGGCGCCCCAGAAACATGAGCGCGACGAGCAGCAGCTGACCGGCATCCGGCAGCTTGGCCGTGACACCGGTCGACAACCCGACCGTCGCGAACGCTGACGTCGACTCGAACAGCAACTCGGCGAGGCGAATGTCGGATATCTGCGTGAGGATCAGGGTCGAGGCGACGACGGCCGCGATGCCGATGAGGGCGACGTTGAGCGCCTGGCGCATCGTGCGATCGGCGATGCGCCGCTCGAAGATCGTCGCATGCGTCTCCCCGCGCATCTCCGCGACGATGCCGACGAACAGGAGGAAGAACGTCGTCACCTTGATGCCGCCCGCAGTACCGGCGGATCCTCCACCGATGAACATCAGGATGATCGTCGACAAGAGGGTGCCCTCGTCGACCTGGCCGTAATCCCACGCGTTGAATCCCGCGGTGCGCGGCGAGACGCTGTGGAACGTGCCCACGAGGAGCTTCTCGCCGAGGCCCATCTGGCCGAGCGTTTTCGGGTTACTCCACTCCACTGCGGTGATCACGACGGCGCCGATGAGCAGCAACGACGTCGACATCATGAGGGTGATCTTCGTGTGCAGGCTCCAACGGCGCCGCCTGCGGACCCGGATCACCTCCATAATGACCGGGAACCCGAGCCCACCGAGGATTATCGCGGCGCTGATGGGCGCAATGATCCACACGTCACGCGCGTAACTCATGAGATTGTCGCTGAACAGCGCGAAACCGGCGTTGTTGAACGCCGAAACGGCGTGGAAGACACCGAGGTACGCGGCACGGCCGAACGAATGGCCGTAGCCGAGCCACCATCGCAGAGTCAGGGCTGTCGCGACGAGGATCTCGACGGTGCACGTCACGCGCACGACGCCTAACAGCACGTTGCGGATGTCGCCCAGACCCTCGGCCTTCGTCTCGCTGGCAGCTGTGAGGCGGCTGCGCAGCCCGAGCTTCTTCGTCAGCACGATGGCGAGCAACGACGCGAGCGTCATGACGCCGAAGCCGCCGATCTGGATGAGGACGAGGATGACGACCTGGCCGAACGGCGTCCAGTAGTTCGGCGTGTCGACGGTCGACAGGCCGGTGACGCATACGGCGCTTGTCGCGTGGAACACAGCGGTGACGACGGGCGCAGAGCCTGGCGCCGTGGTGGCGATCGGCAGCATGAGCAACGCCGTGCCGACCGCGACCGCTGCCGCGAATGCGGCGACAACGACCTGCCCCGCGTGCCGGAACCTCAGCCGTTTGACCCACTGATCACGCATCGGCTTCCCATCTCCGCCCTGCGGGCCGCCTGACTGCGGCCCGCCCCGAGCGTAATCCCCGCCCTGCCACACGGGCGGCGTCAGGCCCAGGCAATGCCCTTCGCGGGGTTCTCGAGGATCTGGCCGACCGTCGAGAGGAAGCGCGAGCCGACGTCGCCGTCGATGAGGCGGTGGTCGAAGCTCAGCGAGAGCTGGGCCACCTGGCGGATCGCGATGTCCTGCTCACCGGCGTCGTTCGTGACGACCCACGGCATCGGACGCACCGCGCCGATGGCCAGGATGCCACTCTCACCGGGCTTGATGATCGGCGTTCCGGCGTCGACTCCGAAGACGCCGATGTTGCTGATCGTGAACGTACCGCCGTTGAGGATGGCCGGGCTCGGCTTGCCGTGACGGGCGATGTCGATGAGCTTCGCCATCTCGCGCGCCAGGTCGAGCAGCCCGAAGCGTCCGGCGTCCTTGATGTTCGGCACGAGCAGGCCACGGTCGGTGGCCGCCGCGATGCCGAGGTTCACCTCGGAGCGCATGACGATCTCGGCGTTCGCCTCGTCCCACAGCGCGTTCATCATCGGCTCGCGCTTCATCGCGATGAGGCACGCCTTCGCGACGATGAGGTTCGGCGTCACCTTGACGTCGCGGAACTCGCGGTCGCGTTGCAACTCCTTGACGAACTCCATCGTGCGCGTCATGTCGACGGTGTAGAACTCGCTGACGTGCGGCGCGGTGAACGCGCTGCTCACCATCGCCTGGGCCGTCACCTTGCGCACGCCCTTGATTGGCAGACGCTCGTCCGTCAGGCCGCCCGAAGCAGCCGGGGCCGCTGCCGGAACGACCGGACGCTCGGGGGCCGTCGAGCGAGCGGCCGCAGCGGCGTCGACCGCGCTCGGGGCAGCCGGAGCCGCAGGCGCGTCGGGACGCATGTGGCGGGGAGTCGACGCTCCTGCCGCAGCCGACACATCGTCACGGCTGACGACGCCGTCGTCGCGCGAGGCCTTCACCTCGTCGATGTCGACGCCCTGCGCCTTCGCGAAACCGCGCGTCGCCGGGGCGGCGAGCGCACGCTCACCTGCGTCCGGGCGGTTGCGACGGGCGCGGCGGCTCGTGCTGGACGCCGTCGGGCCGTACCCGACGAGGGTCTTCTGCTGCGGCTCCTCGTCGCCCTCGGCTGCCGTGGCCGCCGGAGCGTCGTCGGCCGGGGGCGCGACCTCGGCGGAGGCCTGCATGTCGTCAGCCGCTTCTTCGGCCGGCGTCTCGGACGTCGAGGCGTCGACCTCGGCAGCACCGTCGACGGCGGCCTCGGCTTCGGCAACGTCGACGTCGCCTCCGACCTCGATCGTCACGATCGGCGTACCGACCTCGACGGTCTCACCCTCAGGAACGAGGATCTCGACGACCTTGCCCTCCCACGGGATGGGCAGCTCGACGAGCGACTTGGCCGTCTCGATCTCGAGGACGGGCTGGTTGACCTCCACGGTGTCGCCCGCGGCGACGTGCCACGTGACGATCTCGGCCTCGACGAGGCCCTCACCGGGATCGGGCAGGGGGAACTGCAGAACAGGCACTGGCGTGTCTCCTAGAAGCTGAAGGCTGCGTCGACGGCATCGAGGATGCGGTCGAGGCCGGGAAGGTACTCGCGCTCGTGGCGGCTCGGCGGGTACGGGATGTCGTATCCCGTGACGCGCTGCACCGGCGCTTCGAGCGAGTAGAAGCACTTCTCCTGGATGATGGCGGCGATCTCGGCGCCCATACCGAGCGTGCGGGCGGCCTCGTGGACGACGACGGCGCGACCGGTCTTGCGAACCGACTCGCAGATCGTCTCCTCGTCGAGGGGCGAGAGCGTGCGCAGGTCGATGACCTCGAGCGAGCGTCCCTCCTCTTCGGCGGCCTTGGCCACGTCGAGGCAGGTGCGCACCATCGGGCCGTAGGCCAGGAGCGTGAGGTCGGTGCCCTCGCGCAGGACCTCGGCCTCGTACAGGCCGCGCTGCGGGCCGGCTGCGAGGTCGAGCTGGTCGGGGCTCGGCTCGTGGTAGCGACGCTTGGGCTCGTAGAACACGACCGGGTCGTCGGAGTCGATGGCCTGGCGCATCATCCAGTACGCGTCGACTGGCCGCGAGCAGACGACAACCCGCAGGCCGGCGGTGTGCACGAAGTACGACTCGTTCGACTCGCTGTGGTGCTCGACGGCGCCGATGCCGCCACCGAACGGGATGCGGATGACCATCGGCAGCTTCACCGCCCCACCGGTGCGGTTGTGCAGCTTGCTCACCTGGCTGACGATCTGGTCGAAGGCCGGGTACACGAAGCCGTCGAACTGGATCTCGACGATCGGGCGGTAGCCGCGCATCGCGAGTCCGACAGCCGAGCCGACGATGCCGGACTCGGCCAGCGGCGGGTCGATGACGCGCTCGCCGAACTCGCGCTTGAGGCCGTCGGTGAGGCGGAAGACGCCGCCGAGGTCACCGACGTCCTCACCGATGACGACGACCTTGTCGTCGGCCACCATCGCGTCGTGCATCGCCGCGTTGAGAGCGCGGGCGAGCGAGAGCTTCGGCGGCTTCTTGGCGCGAACGGGAGCCTTCTCAGCGGTCTCCGACGTGCTCACGCGCTCGCCTCCTCGAAGGACGCGAGGTACTCGGCGAACTCCTCGCGCTGCGCGCGCAGCTGCGGGTCGAGGTCGATGTAGGCGTGGTCGAACATCGCCGTCATCTCCGGGTCGGCCATCTCGACGCAGGAGCGGCGCCAACCGGCGGCCAGATCCTTCGCCTCGGCGTCGACATCGCCGAAGAACGACGCGTCGGCGTGGTTCTCACGCTCGAGCAGGGCGCGCAGACGCGCGATCGGGTCCTTGGCCTTCCACGCCTCGACGTGCGCGTCCTCGCGGTAGCGCGTCGGGTCGTCGGACGTCGTGTGGGCGCCCATGCGATAGGTGAAGGCCTCGATGAGCGTCGGGCCGAGCCCGCTGCGTGCGTTGTCGAGGCTCCGGCGCGTGACGGCCCAGGTGGCGAGCACGTCGTTGCCGTCGGTGCGCACACCGGGGAAGCCGAAACCGTCCGCGCGCTTGTACGGCGGAATGATGAACTGACGCGTGTTGGGCTCGCTGATCGCCCAACCGTTGTTCTGGATGAAGAAGACCATCGGCGAGTGGTTGACGGCCGCGTAGACCATGGCCTCGTTGAAGTCACCCTGGCTCGTGCCACCGTCACCCGTGAACGCGATGACGGCCGTGTCCTTCGTGTCGTCTCCCGTGCCCACGAGGCCGTCGAGGCGCACGCCCATGGCGTAGCCGGCGGCGTTGAGCATCTGGTTGCCGATGACGATGGTGAACGTGGCGAAGTTGTGGTCGGCCGGGTTCCAGCCACCGTGGCTCACACCGCGGTAGGTGGCGAAGACCTGCGCGGGCGTGATGCCGCGGCAGAACGCGACGCCGTGCTCGCGGTAGCCCGGGTAGGCGAAGTCCTGCTCACGCATGGCGTGGCCGGCGGCGACCTGCGCGGCCTCCTGGCCGAGGAGCTGCGGCCACAGGCCCAGCTCACCCTGGCGCTGGAGGCTGTAGCCCTCGATGTCGAACCGGCGCACGAGCACCATGTCGCGGTACATGGCGCGCACCTCTTCGGCCGTGATGGCCTTGAGCGCTTCCACGTACGGCTCGTTGACGCTCGACATCGGCGTGCGCGAACCGTCGGGCGCAATGAGCTGCACCATGTCCGGGCCGCCGTCCGTGACGTCGGGCAAACCGTCGAGCTTGTGGCCTGCGACGTGCGTGACGCCGTCGATGCCTTCCGATGCTCCGGAGATCGTCATCGTTCCTCCTCGGCGGAGGCGAACGATGCGTCACCCCCGCGTTCGGTGGTGGACGGTTGATGCGCCGTACCACCTCGTCGGGATCTTGTGACGCAGGTCACGCCACCGATGATGACGGTACCCGACGAAACGACCTGCAAAGCACTACCCGCACGTCACTTTTTCCTTGCGCCGCCGCGGATTTCGAGGGGTGAGCGGAGAGTCTCACCATGTGGTCATCGAGTGCCGACGAAACCCTTCACAACGTCGACGAGGCGGTCGTTGGCCTCCGGCTCCGCGATGGTGGCGCGCACGCCCTCCCCCGCGAACGGACGCACGACGAGTCCGGCGTCCTTCGCGACGCCGGCGAACTCCTCCGTGCGCTCGCTGAGCGGCAGCCAGACGAAGTTGGCCTGCGTGTCGGGGATGTTGAGGTCGGCGTCGGCGAGCGCCTCGACGACGCGTCGACGCTCGGCGACGAGGGCCTGCACGCGCTCCTCGAGTTCGTCGTACGCAGCGAGGCTGGCGACAGCCGCCTTCTGTGCCATGTCGTTGACGCCGAACGGCGTGGCCGCCTTGCGCAGGGCCTTGGTGATGCGCGGGCGCGCCACGGCGTAGCCGACGCGCAGCCCCGCCAGGCCGTAGGCCTTGGAGAACGTGCGCAGCACGACGACGTTGGGGAACTCCCGGTAGAACGCGAGCGCGTCCGGAGCGTCGTCGGCCTCGACGAACTCGAGGTAGGCCTCGTCGAGAACGACGAGCAGATCCTTCGGAAGCTTCTCGATGAAGGCCCGAAGTTCGTCGGTACGAACGCTGGGGCCGGTGGGGTTGTTCGGGGTGCACACGATGAGCAGGCGGGTGCGGTCGGTGACGGCGGCTGCCATGGCGTCGAGGTCGTGGCGGGCATCGGCGTCGAGGGGCACCTGAACCGAGCGTGCGCCGGTCAGCGCGGTGACGATGGGGTAGGCCTCGAACGAGCGCCACGCGTAGACGACCTCGTCACCCGGCTCGCACGTGATCGCGATGAGCGCGGCGAGGATGCCGACCGATCCGGTGCCGAAGCTGACCTCGTCGTCACTGACACCGAGCTTTTGCGCGAGCGCGTGCGTGAGCTCCGAGGAGGCCATGTCGGGGTAGCGGTTCATCGTCGCGACGGCCTCGTGGACGGCCTCGACGACGGACGGCAGCGGCGGGTACGGGTTCTCGTTGCTCGAGATCTTGTAGACGACCGTGTCCCCCTCAGCTGCGGCCGGTTTGCCGGGCTTGTAGCCGGGCACCGAGTCGAGCGTCGTACGCAGGCGGACGGGAGTGGCGAGGGTCTCGTCTGTCATGGGCCCCACCATACGGTCGCACGAAGTCGGCTCGATCCGTTGCCATGCCCGGACCGCCGCTCTACCGTCGAAGAAGCTGCCGCCCGGCGGTGAGAGCCCGACGGCTCGCCCTGCGAGCCGCCACGGAAGGGGAACGACGATGGCGAGCACCTACACAGCACGACCCGGCCCGCCCTGCTGGTACGAACTGGGCACCGACGACCTCGAGGCGGCGAGCGAGTTCTACGCTGCCGTCCTTGGTTGGCAGACGGCGAACGAAGGCGGTTCCGACTACGTCGTGGGCCTCGACGCCGACGGCAACGGTGTGGCGGGCATGATGCGGCTCGCCGACCAGGAGGGGGAACCACCGCCGAACTGGGTCTTCTACCTTGAGGTCGCGGACGCCGACGCGTCGGCCCGTGCCGTCGCCGAAGCGGGCGGGGCGGTACTCATGGAGCCCAGCGACATTCCGGACACTGGCCGCTTCGCCGTCGTCGCCGACCCCCAAGGCGCCGTCTTCTCGATCATGGCCCCACGCCCGCCGGAGGAGCCGCCGAACTCGCGAGCGTTCGAACCCGAGCGCATCGGCCACGGCAGTTGGCACGAGTTGACGACCACTGACCCGGAGGCCGCCGTGGCCTTCTACGCGTCGGTATTCGGCTGGAACACCGGCGAGAAGCTGGAGATGGGCGAATCGGGCGGGTATCAGATCGTCGAGATCGACGGCCAGGCTGCGGGAGGCATCATGCAGCTCGGTGGACGGGAGGGTCCGGCGTGGCTCAGCTACTTCACAGTGCCGAGTGTGGATGATGCCCTCGGCCGGGCTCGCTCGGCGGGTGGCCGGATCGTCACCGGACCGAACGAGGCTCCGGGCGGCATCTTCACCGCGGTGATCACCGATCCGCAGGGCGCTGCCTTCGGCATCTCGGGCGGTCGGTAACCGACGCACGGCGACGGCGATTCAGGGGTCCTCCCACCTGCGACACAGCTACCGGGGTCACACTGGGGCCATGCGCACTCTGCTCAAGATCGCCATCAACGGCCTCGCACTCTGGGCCGCCGCAGCGCTCGTCGACGGCATCACGCTGGCCGACGGAGCGAGCACCACGACCTCCAAGGTGCTCACCATCGCCGTCGTCGCGGCGGTGTTCGGCCTCGTCAACGCCGTCGTCCGGCCCGTCGCGAAGTTCTTCGGTTTCCCGTTCCTCATCGTGACGCTCGGGCTGTTCATCTTCGTCATCAACGCGGCCATGCTGGCCTTGACGTCGTGGCTCGCGGGAGTGTTCGGTCTCGACTTCCACGTCGACCAGTTCTGGCCGACGGCAGTGCTCGGCGCCCTCGTCGTGACGTTCGTGTCGTGGGTGCTGGGCCTCTTCTTCGACACCGACGACGACACCCGCCGTCCTGCGCCGCGCGGCTACGACCGCCGCGGCCCCGGTCGCCCGGGCGGGCCGACGATGTCGCGCTACTGAGCCTCGATCACGCCCAGTCGGGCGCTTCGCCGTTCTCGAGGTAGACGCCGAAGCGTCCGGCGTCGGCGGCCGCGATAGCCTGGCGGATCACCTTGGCCGTGTACGCCGCGACGTGGTCGTCGAGGTCGCCGGGCGCCACGTGGTGGATGCCGGCGATCTCCTTGCGCTGCAGGGTGAAGTCGTCACTCGAGCGGTCGAGCGTGGCCTCGAAGACGTAGAGCATCGCGTCGTCCCAGCCGCGCCACGGCGGCAGCCACGACACGACGCGCAGCCCGGTGAGGGTGGCCTTGACGCCGAGTTCCTCGTCGAGTTCGCGCACCACCGCGTGTGCGGGCGACTCGTGGGGGTCGACAACGCCGCCGGGCAGATCCCAGAAGCGCTTGTACGAGAGCTCGCACAGCATGACGCCGCCCGCTTCGTCGCGCACGAGTGCCTGCGCGATGGTGCGGGTCTTGGGCAGCTTCGTGTTGAGGTAGACGGCCGCCTTGGAGACGGTGTTCTCGTCGGGCAACTCCTCGGCCGAGGCCTCGGCCACCGTCGCCTCGCGCAGTTCGGCGGCCACCTTGGCCTTGATCTCGCGCTCCTGCTCGTGCGTCTGGTCGCTCATCAGCCCTCCGGTTGCATGTGGGCAATCTCGTCGAGGAAGTCGTCGACCTCCTTGGGGTCGTACCCTCGGCGTAGCCCCGCCGAGTCGAACCGCGCGTACTGCGGATCGGGCAGTTCGATGCCACGGCGCATCGCGATGACGACCGAGTCGAGGTAGTCGTCGACGTCGTGTTCGTCGTAGCTCGTCGAGGCGCGCCCGACGAGGGTGAACTTCTTCTCGCGCACGTGGTCCATCTGCTCGTGCGTCCAGCGCAGCGTCGTGTCGTCGTCCCGTGTCGTCAGCGCGGCGATCTCGGCGTCGCGCTCGCGGCGCGCCACCTCGTCGGGGTGCTCGACGACGGTGGTGGCGGACCATACCGACATGAGCGTGAGGAAACCGGCGACCTGCGTCGGGGAGACACCGCCGCGGGGTGCGCGCCGCAGCGCCATGGCGTCGAGGTCGGGCAACGGCTTGGCCTTGCGCATCGCCGTCAGCACCCGCAGGCGCAGGCGCTCGACATCCTCGGGGTGGTACCCGCCGACGGCGACCGGAGCGAACCGCGCCCGCTCGACGACCTCGATCTGCCTGTTGCTCCACGCCATGGCCCCAGCCTTTCACGTCGGCACACTCGGAAGCGGAAGCAGTCTTTACCGGAGCGCCCGAATGTACGCTGCGATCTCCCCCCGCGGCGGAAGCTCAGGCGGCGCATCTAGCCCCATGCGTTCGGCGACCCGCTGCAGCAACACGGCGAGATCTGAGCGCGCAAGTTCGATGCGGTCATCTACTGGCCATACCGTGTCAGGAAACCTGGTGAGCGAGGCCAGGATGTGGGGAGGCAACCCCTTCGGCTCGATACGGCGCACTACGACACCGGCGCGCTTTCGGTGCCGGAAATTGAGCTCGATTTCGAGATGATCCACCTCGGCCGGCGCCCACCAGGCTTGCCACCCGCCGCGTTGCTTCAGGACGTACTGCAACGCCAAGTGATACTCCTTGGGGACGCCGACTTCGGTGCCCGGAAATTCGGTGTACGCGATGCGCTTACCCATCCGAAAAAATCAGCTCAGAGGGTGAGGACGAGCTTGCCCTCGGCGCGGCGCTCCTCCATCTCGGCGATGGCCTCGCCGGCTTTCTCGAGCGGACGCACGGGGCCGAGCACCGGCTTGAGCGCGCCGCTCGCGACGAGGGGCTCGATGGCCTTCCACTGCTCGGGCACCGTCTCGGGGCGGGGCATCCAGAACGCACCCCAGCCGACGCCGACGACGTCGATGTTGTTGAGGAGCAGGCGGTTGACCTTGACCTCGGGGATCGAGCCGCCGGTGAAGCCGAGCACGAGCATGCGGCCCTCGACGCCGAGGCTGCGCAGGGAGTCGGTGAAGCGGTCGCCGCCGACCGGGTCGACGACGATGTCGACGCCGCGGCCCTCGGTGATTTCCATGACGGCGTCCTTGAAACCCTCCGGCGCGATGGCGTGGTCGGCGCCCGCAGCCGTCGCGATCTCGCGCTTGGCTTCGCTCGACGCGACGGCGACGACCTTGGCCCCGCGCGCCTTCGCGTGCTGGATCGCCGCGATGCCGATGCCGCCGGCGGCACCGTGGACGAGCACGGTCTCCCCCTCGGCAAGGCGGCCGCGTCGGTCGAGCGCGAACTGCACGGTGAGGTAGTTCATCGGCAGGGCCGCGCCCTCCTCGAAGGAGACGCCGTCGGGCAGCGCGAAGACGAACGGCGCGGGCACGGCCACGCGCTCGGCGAGGCCACTGAAGCCGGGGAAAGCAACGACGCGGTCGCCCTCACCGAACCCCGAACCCTCCGGGGCCCTGACGACGACGCCCGCCACCTCGGAGCCGAGGACGAAGGGCGGCTCGGGCTTCATCTGGTAGAGCCCGCGCGTCAGCAGCGAGTCGGGGTAGCACAGGCCCGCGGCCCGCACCTCGACGAGAACGTCGCCCTTACCCGGGGTGGGCTCGGCGATGTCGTTGATCTCGACGGCCGACGGGCCGTCGAGCGTGGTGACCTGTACTGCGCGCATCGTTCTTCTCCTTGGTGCGGTTCGTCGGGTGTCGAGTGGTTCAGGCGGTGGGGTTCTCGCCCCACGGCAAGGGGGTGGTGCGGTTCACCGCGAGCAGGGCGTCGAGCGCGGCCTCGCAGTGCTCGACGAGTTCGTCACGGCCGGGGCGTTCGCCCTCGGCTTCGCCGCTCGTCCACGACAGGGCCAGGTCTTCAACGTAGGCGAGCCAGCCGCGGATCGTGACGGGACTGGCGCTCACGCCGTCGTCGGCAAGGGCGTCGAGGACGAAGTCGGTGACGCGACCGCGCCACGTGTCCGCGGCCTCCGCGCCGCCGAAGTCGCTGAGGTTGCCGCGCACGAGGGCGATGTAGATCTCGCGTCGTCGCGCAATGCGTGCGATGTAGCGG
Source organism: Dermacoccus barathri (assembly GCF_015070805.1). Lineage (NCBI taxonomy): Bacteria > Bacillati > Actinomycetota > Actinomycetes > Micrococcales > Dermacoccaceae > Dermacoccus > Dermacoccus barathri. The sequence goes on from NZ_JADCTK010000001.1 coordinate 457,074, forward strand.
GTGATGACCTGGCGCAGCGCTTCACGCCCGGTGGCGTCGGCGTCCGGTTGTACCGTGTGAACGACCCGGCGCCCGGCGGCGTGCACGACAGCCTCGTAGTACGCGGCCTTCGTCGGGAAGTAGTGGAAGAGCAGGGCGCGCGAGATGCCGGCCTCGGCGGCGACCTCGTCGAGCGAGACCTCCTGGATGGGGCGGTACGCCAGCTTCTTGAGGCCGATGATGACGAGTTGCTTGCTGCGCTCGTCCTTCGTCAGGCGTACCCGCTTGGTCGGGGCGGTGGAAATCTTCTCGCTCACTCTATTGAGCATTGCTCAATAGAGTGAGTACAGTCAAGACATGGATCTCACCGTCTCCCCCCGCGCCCAGGAACTCGCCGACGAGGTGGACGCCTTCGTCCGCGAGCGCATCGAACCCGCTGAAGAAGAGATTCAGCACTACTACGCCGAGCTTCGCTCCAAGGGCGAGAACTCGTTCGTCGTTCACCCGAAGATCGAGGAGCTCAAGGCCGAGGCGCGCGAAGCGGGCCTGTGGAACCTGTTCCTGCCCGAGGGCGAGGGCGACGAGTGGGCCGAGCGTTTCGGCACGCGCGGCGGCAAGGGCCTGTCGAACATCGACTATGCCGCCATCGCGGAGAAGACCGGCCGCACGCCGCTCTCGCCGATGATCTTCAACTGCAACGCCCCCGACACCGGCAACATGGAGGTGCTGCTCAAGTACGGCACCAGGGAGCAGCAGGAGGAGTGGCTCGTGCCGCTGCTCGAGGGCAAGATCCGCTCGGCGTTCCTCATGACGGAGCCGGCGGTCGCCTCCTCGGACGCCACGAACATGGACGCGCGGGCCGTCATCGACGGCGACGAGGTCGTCATCAACGGTCGCAAGTGGTGGAGCTCGGGCGCCGCGCACCCCGACTGCAAGGTCTTCGTCTTCATGGGCCTGAGCGACCCCGACGCCGACCGTCACGCGCGTCACTCGATGATCCTCGTTCCGGCCGACGCACTCGGCGTCACGATCAAGCGCGCGCTGCCCGTCATGGGTCAGCTCGACGAGCCTCTCGGACACTGCGAGGTCCTCCTCGAGGACGTTCGCGTGCCCGTCTCGAACATCCTCGCCGGCCCCGGCAAGGCGTTCGCCATCGCGCAGGGACGCCTCGGCCCGGGCCGTATCCACCACTGCATGCGCCTGCTCGGCCTCGCCGAGATGGCTCTCGAGCGGGCGTGCACACGCGGCACGGAGCGCGTCGCGTTCGGCAAGCCGCTCATGCTGCTCGGCGGCAACCGCGAGCGTCTGGCCAAGGCCCGCATCCAGATCGACATGGCGCGTCTGCTCGTGCAGCAGGCCGCGTGGAAGCTCGACAACGGCGGCACGCAGGCCGCGCGCGTCGACGTCAGCGCGATCAAGGCGATCGTGCCGAACATCGCGTGCGACGTCATCGACTTCGCCATCCAGATCCACGGCGGTGGCGGCATGTCCGACGACTTCCCGCTGACGAGCGCCTACGCCACCGCGCGATCGCTGCGTCTGGCCGACGGTCCGGACGAGGTGCACCTGGGCATGGTCGCCCGCGAGGAGCTGAAGCCCTACCTCGCCGCCACCTCCGGGGGTGCAGGGAAGTGACGACGCTCGACGACGTCGAGGCCAACGCGGGAGCGATGCGCGAGGAGGACGCGTTCGACGTGGCCGCCGTCGCGCAGTGGCTGCGCGAGAACGCGCACCCCGAAGCCGACACGAGCGCTCTCGACGGCACGCCGGAGGTGCGACAGTTCACGGGCGGGGCGAGCAACCTCACCTACCTCCTGCGCTACCCGGAGCGCGACCTCATCCTGCGACGCCCGCCCTCGGGCACCAAGGCCAAGGGTGCACACGACATGCGCCGCGAGCACGACATCCAGCGCGCACTCGCGCCGCACTTTCCCGCCGTCGCGCCGATGGTGGCCTTCTGTGACGACGAGTCGGTCATCGGCAGCGACTTCTACGTCATGGGGCGCCTCGACGGCATCATCCTGCGTCAGGAGATCCCGCCGGAGATGGGCCTCGACGAGGCCGGCGTGCGCAGGCTGTGCGAGACGGCGATCGACGAGCTCATCGCGTTGCACTCGGTCGACGTAAAGGTCGCGGGGCTGGAATCGTTCGGCAAGGGCGAAGGCTACGTGCGTCGTCAGGTCGAGGGGTGGTCCGCGCGCTACCGCAAGGCCCGCACTCACGGCGAGGAGCACGGCACCGGTTCGTTCGAGACGGTCATGGCGTGGCTCGACGAGCACCAGCCGCAGGACGTCGCGAACTGCCTCATCCACAACGACTACCGCTTCGACAACTTCGTGCTCGACAAGGACGACCCGACGCGCATCCTGGGCATCCTCGACTGGGAGATGGCAACCCTCGGCGATCCGCTCATGGATCTCGGCGGGGCCCTCGCCTACTGGGTGCAGGCCGACGACGACGAATTCATGCGCGGCTCACGCCGTCAGCCGACGCACACGCCGGGCATGATGACGCGCGACGAGGTGTGGAGCTACTACGCCGAGAAGTCCGGGCGCACGATCGACCCGAAGGATCAGCTGTTCTACGAGGTGTTCGGGCTGTTCCGCCTGGCCGTCATCGCGCAGCAGATCTACTACCGCTACGCGAACGGGCAGACGCACAACGCCGTCTTCAAGCAGTTCCGCCCGATGGTCAACTACCTTGAGTGGCGCTGCGAGAAGCTCATCGGCGCGAACGGGGACGGCGCGTGAGCGTCGTCTACCTCGTGCGTCACGGCCAGGCCAGCTTCGGGCGCAGCGACTACGACAAGCTGTCGCCGCTCGGTGAGGAGCAGGCGCGTATGACGGGCGCCGCCCTCGCCGGGTGCGGCGTGAAGCCCGCCCTGCTGGTCACGGGTTCGCTTCAGCGCCAGCGCGTCACGGGTTCGCGCATGTGGGAGGAGGCCGGCTGGGAGGCTCCCGTCGACATCGACGAGGGGTGGAACGAGTACGACCACGACGCCATCGTCTACACGCACAAACCGGCGTACACGAACCAGGCCGTCATGCAGGCCGACCTCGCGCGCCGCGGCAACCCGCGTCGGGCGTTCCAGGAGATGTTCGTCGAGGCCACCGGTCGGTGGACGTCGGGTGAGCACGACGACTACGACGAGACGTTCGCCCAGTTCGCCGACCGCATCATGCTCGCGCTGGGGCGCGTGACGTCGCGGCTTTCCTCGAGGCAGGACGCCGTCGTCGTGTCGTCCGGCGGGCCGATCTCCTGGGTGGCCTCGCACCTGCTCACGAGCTCGCCGAAGGAACGCGCCGTCTCGAGTGCGGGCGCCGCGGGCGTCAGTGACGCCGCGGTGGCCGTCTGGCACAATCTCAGCGCCACGACGGTCAACGCGTCCGTGACGAAGATCCTCGTCGGGCGCACACTCACGGCACTCACGGTGAACGACCACAGCCACCTCCAAGGTCGCGAGGGGTACGTCACCTACCGTTGAGTCGCCCGATGGCGAGGCCCCTCTGCGGCGTGAGGCGACGCGGTGCGTCCCCAGCCGACTTCTCACCCTCTCGGGTAGGGTTCCGAGTCGCCCGTCCGACTAGCGACCGGCGATTCACCCATGAGGAAGGAGTGCCCGTGGCCGAGTTGAAGCGCCCTGGTGCGGCCCTCCACTTCATCGAGTCCGGCCCGCGGAACGCCCCCGTGGTCGTGCTGGGGCACGGGTTGTTCTTCACGGGGTCTCTCTTCCACCATCAACTCGACGCACTCGAACAGCAGTTCCGTTGTGTGAGTTTCGACTGGCGCGGGCACGGGCTGACGTCGGCCCGCGGCCCGTTCGGGATGAACGACCTCGTCGACGACCTCGAGGCGCTTCTTTCGACGATCAACCGGCCAGTGCACTACGTCGGGCACGGCTTGGGCGGTTCGGCGGCCTTGCCGCTCGCGGCCCGGCGAGGTGAACTCTTCCGTTCCCTCACCTTGCTCGGGGCGTCGGCGAACGCGGAGGATCCCGACGACGCGTACTGGTACCTGCGCCTGGCCAACCGCTATCGGCGCCTCGGCGGGTGGGCGGTTCGCCCGAAACTCAGGCAGGCGCTCTTCTGCGAGGCGAGCCTGCGCAGCGGGCAGGTGCGGCGAGAGGTCGACCACTGGGCCGAGGAGTTCGGGCAGCCGTCGCGAGCCGAGTTGCGCCACGCGATCCGCGCGTTCGCGAACCGCCGCGGCACACAGCCAGAGGCCCACAGCCTCCGAGTTCCGACACAGCTCATCGTCGGCGAGGACGACACCGTCAATCCGCCGTATCGCAGCAGGCGGCTCGAGGAGCTCATTTCGGGCGCCGAGGTGCACACGGTCGAAGGGGCCGGGCACGCGGTACCGCTCGAATCGCCGCAGACGGTGACTCATCTGGTGCGCTCGTTCGTCGAACGCGTGGAGCACCTCCCCCGCCACTGACGCCGCCTCCCCCGACCCGTCACGTCGGGGCCGTATCGTGGCGGCATGCGCGTTCTCGTCACCGGCGGTGCCGGTTTCATCGGCTCCCACACCGTGCTCGCCCTGCTCGAGGCGGGCCACGAACCAGTCATCGCCGACAACTTCGCGAACTCAAGCCCCAAGGTGCTTGAGCGCTTGGAGCAGATCGCCGGGCAGCCGGTGACGTGTCACGAGGTCGACCTCACGGACGTCGCGGCCACGAGCGCCCTCGTCACGGATGTGAAGCCCGACGCCGTCATCCATTTCGCCGGGTACAAGGCCGTCGGTGAGAGCGTCGAGAAGCCGCTCATGTACTACGCGAACAACCTCGACTCGACGTTCGCTGTGCTCTCGGCGATGACCGAGCACGGCGTGGAGAAGTTCGTGTTCTCGTCGTCGGCGACGGTGTACGGCCCGGATGCGCCGCTGCCGTATCACGAGGAGTACGAGCCGCTTCGCGCGACGAACCCGTACGGCTGGACGAAGGCGATGATCGAGCAGATCGTCACGGACGTCGCGGCCGCGAGCCCCGGTTTCAAGGCGGCGCTGCTGCGTTACTTCAACCCCATCGGCGCGCACGAGAGCGGGCTCATCGGGGAGGACCCGAGCGGCATCCCGAACAACCTCATGCCGTACATCGCACAGGTGGCCGTGGGGCGGCGCGAGAAGCTGGGCGTCTTCGGTGACGACTACGACACGAAGGACGGCACCGGCGAGCGCGACTACATCCACGTCGTCGACCTCGCGGCCGGGCACGTTGCGGCGCTCGACCACCTCGACGCGATGAGCGAGTCGGCGCGTGCGTTCAACCTCGGTACCGGGCAGGGCACGAGCGTGTTCGAGCTGCTCCACGCGTTCGAGCGGGCGTGCGGCAAGGAGTTGCCCTACGAGGTGGGCCCGCGCCGTGCGGGTGACCTGCCGGTCACGTACGCCGACCCGACGCGCGCCCGCGAGGAGCTGGGCTGGAAGGCCGAGAAGACGATCGACGACATGTGCGTCGACACGTGGCGTTGGCAGTCGGCCAACCCGAACGGGTTCGGCGGCTGAAGCGCCGATGACGAGTTGGGCGCGCACGATCGCGGACGACCCGAACCACTCGACCTGGTACGTCGAGCGGATGCGTGGGCTGGCCGCCGACGGTGAGGATCTCGCAGGCGAGGCGCGTTTCGTCGCGGCGCTCGTCGGGCCGGGTTCGCGGGTGCTCGACGCCGGATGCGGACCAGGGCGAGTCAGCGGCGCGATGAAGGCGCTGGGGCTCTCGCCGGTCGGCGTGGACCTCGACCCCGTGCTGCTCGACGCGGCGCGTGAGGACTGGCCGGGCATCCGCTTCGAGCAGGGCGATCTCGGCGCATTGCCGTCGGGCCTGCTCGAGTCTCTCGGGGCCCCGTTCGACGCCGTCGTGTGCGCGGGCAACGTGTTGCCGTTCATGGAGGACGGCGCGCAGGCGCGGGCGCTTGCTGCGTTGTTCGCGGCGGTGCGCGACGGCGGCCGCTTGGCCGTCGGGTTCGGCACGAACCGCGGGTACACGCTGGAACAGTTCGTGGCCGACGCCGAAGGCGCCGGCTGGCGCCGCGACGCGCTGTTCTCGACGTGGGAGATGCACGCACGTGACGACGAGTCCGACTTCGTCGTCGGGGTGTTCACGCGGGCGTTGTAGTGCTCGCCGTCGTCGATACTGCGGGCGTCGCGCTCGACGACACGTTCCTGCGCGTCGACGCGGTGGTGTTTCGAACAACGTCGGAGATCGCTGACGACACCGAGCTGCTGGGCGCGCTCGTGCGACATCGCGCGTATGGGCACGACTACGCCTCACCATTCGACCCGGACTCACCGTCGCTGTCCCGGATTCGGCACGGCCGGTGGTGGCTGTGGGACCTCGGCCCGGATCAGTTCGTTCCGTGCACCGCTGACGAAGCCCGCACAACTCTGACGAGGTGGGCCACGGAGCAGGACTGGAGCGACTCCGGCTTCGTCGTGAGCGACACCGCCTGGGGCGGTCTCGCCGAAGTGTTCGGCTGGTTCGAGTCTGCGACCTCGTTGTACCGGTTGGTCGGCCCGGGCACCGCGCACGAGCACAACTACGGTTTCGTCATCGGAGCATGCGGCTTCCACGAGTTCGTCGCCATCGACCGCGCGAACCACCTCGTGCGGCTCGTCGTGGCGACCGACGATTGAACCGCTCCGGCGCGCGGGCCGAAACCTGAGGCACCCTCGCCCCATGAGCGACGACAACGCGCGATACACCCACGGCCACGAAGAGCCGGTCCTGGACGCTCACGCCGACCTCGTAGCGCTCGATGCCGTCGATGCGGTCACGACGGCTCGCTCCATCGCACAATCGACATCGTTGGTTATCCTCGCGGCATGCGTGCATCCAGCGTGACCATCACCGAGGTAGGTTCCAATGCGCGCGACCTCTTGGCCCTGCGTTACGAATGGCATGACATGTCGGCCACCGATACCCAGTTCGACGAGCGTTTCCACGAGTGGTGGCGGTCGGAGCGTCACCACCGCCGCGCCACCGTCGCACTGACGAGCGAGGAACGCCCAGTGGGTATGGCGAACGCGCTCATCTACTCGCGGATGCCGAGCCCGGGCCGCCCTCCCGCGCGCTGGCTCTACGCCGCGAACGTTTTCGTCAGCCCCGAGTTCCGGCGGCAGGGCATCGCGGGGCCGCACTCATGTCGGAACTGGTCGAGCACGCCCGCGCTGAGGGCATGGTGCGGGTGGTTCTCGCGCCGTCGGAGATGTCGAAACCGCTGTATCGCTTCCTCGGTTTTCGGGTGGCTGACGACCTCATGCGCCTCGATCTCACCTGAGTCCGTAGCGCGAGGCGATGATTTGCTGACCCTCGCATGAGGCCATCTCGTACACCGCCGTAGCGACCGACGACTGAAGCGCCCCAGCGCGAAGGTCGGATCCTGGGGCACCCTCGAGCCATGACCGACGAAAAGAACCCGCGATACACCCACGGCCATGACGAGCCTGTCTTGCGCTCCCACACCTGGCGCACCGTTGAGAACTCCGCCGCGTACCTCATGCCCCACCTCACGCCCGAGGTCCATCTGCTCGACGTCGGCGCAGGGCCGGGCACGATCAGTGTCGACTTCGCGCGGCGCGTCGGCTCCGTCACCGTCGCCGAGACGAGCGAAGACATCCTGTCGTTGTCACGACGCGCCGCGCAGGACGCCGGTGTGACGAACATGGAGTTCGCCGTCGAGGACGTTCACGGCATGTCCTTCGCGGACGACACCTTCGACGTCGTCCACGCCCATCAGGTTCTTCAACACGTCGCAGACCCGGTGGCGGCGCTGCGCGAGATGGCTCGCGTGACGAAGCCGGGCGGTGTCGTCGCGGTTCGTGATGCCGATTACGGTGCCATGACGTGGTGGCCGGAGACACCTGGAATCGAACGATGGCGGCAGAGCTACTCGCGCGCCGCGCGGGCCAACGGCGGCGAGCCCGACGCCGGACGACGCCTGCTGGCCTGGGCTCACGCGGCCGAGTTGGTAGATGCTCGGGCATCCAGTTCGACCTGGACGTACGCGACACCGGATGAGCGCCGTTGGTGGGCCGATTTGTGGGCCGACCGTGTGAGCCGGACCGCCCTCACCGAACAGCTCGTGGAGGGGTCTGTCGCGGGATCGAACGACGTGGACGTCATGGCGGCGGCGTGGCGATCGTGGGGCGAGCACCCCGACGGCTGGTTCTGTGTTCCTCACGGTGAGGTGCTCTGGCGCAAACCCTGACGGGACACTCTCCCGGAACGGGGCACGCGGTGTCGGGCGTCAGTGCGCCAGACGCGTGGATCGTGTGGTGCCCGTCGGTTGTCCGCCGGTCGTCGATCGTGAAGCCCGCGTGCTCCAACTGCTCTTCCCACCAGGTTTCGCTGCGCTTGTTCACCATGACGTTCATCGACTGGCCATAGCCCTCGGTCTTGATGCGTGAACCGGAGCCCACATCCCCGCCCTCACGTCGCCATTCTCGCGGCCCACTCAGGCGATGAGTGCGTAACCCTCGCGCGAGGTGATTTCGTACGCCGTCGGGTCGGCGGGGTCGGTGCGGTACCAGGCGCCGGTCGGCGAGTTCCAGACGCACACTCCATCGGTGCGCATGGCCACGGCCCACCCGCCGAACGTCTTGGCACGGTGGTGGTGGCGGCACAGCAGCTGCAGGTTCGCAGCCGACGTGGCGCCGCCGTCGGCGTACGGCACGACGTGGTCGGCATCGCAGAACTCGCCCGGGCGCATGCAGCCGGGGAAGCGGCAGTGCTCGTCACGCTGCTCGACGAACCGGCGCGTGGTGATCGACGGGCGGTAGGTGAATCGCGACGTCCACCGCGTCACGCCGCGCTTCTCGTCGACGAGGGCGACGGTGAAGGCGGCACCGACCGTCGAGGCGAGGCGCTCCACGCAGGCCGCCGACACGACACCGACGCCGGGCACGTGCAGGTCGGCGACTCGCGTCGTCGAGCGCGGGGCGGTTGCGGCGCGTCGCTGACCTGCCGAGGCGCCGACCCCGACGCCATCACCGTTCTGCCCCGCACCGAGCGGAGCAGCGCACCCCTGACTGCGGACGACGGCACCGAATGAAACGGGCATGCCGCTCCCCTGACCGGCGAAGGGCATGGTTGTGCCTGGGGTGACGCCGTCCTCGAAACAGCGCACGGGCACGGTGAGCCGCACGATGGGGTCGAATCTCACGGAGCCGAGGAGCAGGTCGACGAAGGCATCGACCCGCGCCCGGTTCATCCGATACCGCGTCGCGCCGCCGTGCAGACGCTCGTGTTCCTGCGCCAGCTGGCGCGCACGCGCATCGATGGCGGCCTGGACCTGCCACGCCTGGTCGGCGTCCATGACAACGGTCATCTGCGTGAGCCTGGGCTGATCGGGGTGCTCGCGGAACGAGACCTCGACGAGCGCCTCCGACGCGTCCTCATCCGCCGGCGTCGACAATCCGAGCGAGGCAAGGAGCCGCCGCACACGACGCTTCACTGCGGCCGAACCGCCCAGCAGCGCCCGACCGGACACGAGCATCCCCTCGACGCTCTCCCGCTCGGCCGGCTCAAGGTGTTCCAGTTCGCGAAGCACGGTCTCGCAGGTCGTCATGCGCATCTCCCCCGCACCGGCCATGACGAACATGCGAGGCAACGAGGCTCGCACGGCGTCACCCGCTTCGGCCCACGCCTCCGCGGTACCGACACGGACTCCGAGTCTGGCCGCCAAATCGTCGGCAGCGAACTCGCCGGGCACGAACTGACGCGGGTCGCTCTCCCACTGGTCGACCTCGAGAACGTCGTGTCGCGTGACGACGCGAGCGTGGGCCGCCGCGAAGGCGTGCATCGTGGCGTCGGCGCTGCGCGAGACGTACGCGGCCGTGACGGTGAGCTCTTCGAGGGCGCGTCGCTCGGCGTCGAGTTGGGCGAGTTCCTCATCAACGGTTACCGCGTCCACCGCGAGCGCCGACGACTCACCCCAGTCGATCGTCGAACGAGCCGCGACCTCGAAGAGCTCGACGCCCATCGCGTGCCACGCCTCGACTCGCGCTTCGAGAGGCAGCGCGCGAACGGCGGCCAGCACCTCGGCCACGGCGTCACGCTGCGTTGTCTCCATGCCTCATTTTATCGAACTTATGTTCGATTATCGAGCGAAAAGTCCGCCCAAATTTACCGGAGAGAAGCGGTCAGACACCGCCGCCAGCAGCTGACGCAGTTCGGTGCACCTGACGCACGTTTGAGTCTGCTCAGACTGCGTCACACGCACCGAAATGCACCAAGTGCTCACCGGGCTCCGCCACGGTCACCCCCCGGGGGGTATGCCCCGGTGCTTGACGCAGTTCGGTGCACCTGACGCACTCTGAGCCTGCTCAAACCGCATCAGCTGCACCGAAGTGCGTCAGCTGCACCAAGGCCCCCAACGCAAACGCCGCTGGGGCGTCACATCTTCTCGGGCGTCTCGATGCCGAGGAGGCCGAGGCCGTCGCTGAGCACCTGCAGCGTCAGGGCGCACAGGGCGAGGCGCGAGTCGCGCACGGCGTCGTCGTCGGCCTTGAGCACCGGGCACTTCTCGTAGAAGGCCGTGAACGCCGTCGCGAGTTCGAAGAGGTAGGCGGCGAGCCGGTGCGGTTCGAGCGTCTCGCCGACGAGCGCGACGACGGCGCCGTAGTCGAGCAGCTTCAGCGCGAGCGCGCGCTCGGCGTCCTCACCGATCGTGATGGCGGACGCAGGCGTCGCACCCGCGTCGGCGGCCTTCGCGAGGATCGAGCGGATACGCGTGGCGGCGTACTGCAGGTACGGGCCCGTGTTGCCGGTGAGCGCGAGCATGCGGTCGAAGTCGAACGTGTACTCGCTGTCGTGGGAGACCGACAGGTCCGAGTACTTCACCGCGCCGATGCCGACCTGGCGCGCGACGACGGCGCGCTCGGCGTCCGTCATGTCGGCCTTCGACTCCGCGACGACCTTCTCGGCGCGCTCGATGGCCTCGTCGAGCAGCTCCATGAGCCGCACCGAGTCACCCGAACGCGTCTTGAGCATCTTGCCGTCCGCGCCGAGCACCGAACCGATCTGCACGTGGATCGGCGTCGACTCCGGCCGGATGTAGCCCGCCTTGTCCGCCGCCGACCACGTCATGCGGAAGTGCAGGTTCTGCGGCGCGCCGACGACGTAGACGAGCCGGTCGCCGAGCAGATCCTGCGAGCGGTGCCGGACGGTGGCGAGGTCGGTCGTCGCGTAGCCGTAGCCGCCGTCGCTCTTGCGGATGATGAGAGGCACGGGAGCGTCGTCACGGCCGGTGAACTCGTCCTGGAAGATGCACAGCGCGCCGTCGGAAATCCGCGCGATACCACGCGACTCGAGGTCCTCACAGATGCCCGCGAGTTCGTCGTTGTACGTCGACTCGCCCGCGAGGTCGGCGTCCGTCAGCGTCACGCCGAGCGTCGAGTACACCCGGTTGAAGTACGCCTTGGAGCGATCCATGAGCTTGTTCCAGTGCGCCAGCGTCTCCGGGTCGCCGCCCTGCAGCAGCGTCACCCGCTTGCGGGCCCGCATGTTGAAGTCGCCCTTCGAGCCGGCCGGCTCCGCCTTCTCCGCCGTGTCGAACTTGACGCGCGCGGCCTGGTAGAACGCGTTGGGGTCGGTCTCGAGAAGCTCCGCCTCCGGGCTGTTCTCGCCGACCTCGAGCAAGTGCTCGATGAGCATGCCGAACGGCGTGCCCCAGTCGCCGACATGGTTCTGGCGCACGACGGTGTGCCCGAGGCGCTCGAGCACGCGCGCGAGCGAGTCACCGACGACCGTCGTGCGCAGGTGGCCGACGTGCATCTCCTTCGCCACGTTCGGCGAGGAGTAGTCGAGCGGAATGACCTCGAGCTTGCTCGGGGGCAGGACGCCGAGGGTGCCGTCGGCCAGGATCGTGGAAGCCTCCGCGGCCACCCAGTCCGTCGACAGCGTGATGTTGAGGAAGCCCGGGCCGGCGATCTCGACGTCCGAGATGAGCTGCATCGCAGCGGAGTCCGCCTTGAGCGCCTCGACGATGGCCGTCGCCACCTCGCGCGGGTTCTTGCCCACCTTCTTCGCGAGCGCCATCGCCGCGTTGACCTGCACGTCGGCGCTCGTCTGCTTCTTGTTGGCAGGGCGGATGACCGGGTCCGCGTCTCGCCACTCCTCGCCGAACGACGTGGCGATGGCGTTCTGAACGAAACCGGTCAACGAAGCGATGGGATCTGCCATACGTCAAGGTTAGAGCGGCGGCGCAAATCAGTTCTGCTTCGTCGAACGGCCCGTCGGCCCACTGCGTGAGAACTCGGGCGGAACCTCAGCGAGGCTGACGGCGTCGGACTCCCCGAGTCTGTAAGACTGACGACGAAGAATTGCACCCCACGGGAGGAAACACCATGAAACTCCGCAGCACGGCTGCCGCCGTCGCGATCGCCGCCACCGCCACGATGGGCCTGGCGGCCTGCGGCGGCGAAGAAGCCCCCAAGGCCAAGGACGCCTGGAACGCCTCCCAGGAGTCGGCCGGCAAGTACAAGAGCATGGAGGTCAAGGCCTCGGGCAAGAGCAACGGCAAGCCGGCGAGCTTCACGATCAAGGGTGACGTCGACGGCGACCCCCAGACGCTCTCGGGCGAGATGGAGGGCGGCAAGATGGAGGCCGTCATCGTGGGCAGCAAGTCCTACATCAAGGCCGACTCCGCCTACTGGAAGTCCGCGATGGGCAACAGCGGCGCCTCGAGCGCGATGACGTCGATGATGGCCGACAAGTGGGTCGAGTCCCCCGAGAGCAACAGCGGGGACACGAGCGACACGCTCAAGGACCTCGTCAAGGAACTCAAGGACGACAACAACGCGTCCAACAAGAAGCTGCTGTCTGACAAGGCCACCGTCACCGACGAGAAGGTCGACGGCAAGGACGCCTGGAAGATCGAGAGCGAGGACAAGAAGGTCAAGGCCTGGGTCTCGAAGGAGGACTCGCGCGACGTCCTCAAGGTCGAGGGCTGGGAAGCCAAGGGCTCGTCCAACGGCGAGGAGATGACGACGGTCAACTTCGTCTCGCACGACAAGGACTACGGCATCAAGGCGCCGAGCGGCGCCAAGAAGATGACCGACCTCATCAAGGGCTGACGCTCCGATGACGACGACGGCGCCGCTGCGTCCTCTCAGCGTGGCCTCGGCCGTCACCGCGCTTCTCGCGGTGACGCTTTCGGGGTGCACGATGGGCTCGGACGCGGCGGCGCCGTCGCGTTCGGGCGCGGCGACGCCGGCGTCGTCCTCGAGTTCGTCCAGCTCATCGAGCACGACGCTGCCCTCCGCCACGGCTGCCTGGAGCAAGACGCAGGACCACATCGATGCCTACACCTCGCTGCGGGTCGACGGTCGTGACGCGATGGACGAGAAGTCTCCACGGGCGATCATCACCGGAGACCTCGACACCGACCCGAGCGACATCGTTTTCACGAGCGACGAGATCGGCAACTTCACGTTGCGGCGCATCGGCTCCGACATCTACCTCAAGGGCGACGACGCCTACTGGAAGGCCGTCGCGGAGGACGACCCCACGCTCCCGGACGCGTCGTCGTTGGCCGACCGCTGGGTCAAGGCACCTGCGTCGACCTGGGAGGACAACGATCTCGACGACTTGTCGATCAAGCCGATCTTCGACGCGATGACCGACGACAGCGACCCTAAGTGGAAGACGCTCGCCTCCGACGACGCCGAGCTCACCCGAGACACGGTCGACGGGGTGGACGCGTACAAAATCACCGGCGCCGACGGTGACACCGTCGTCTGGGCGAGCGCCGACGGCAAGTACAACCTGCTCAAGATCGAGGACGCCTCACCCGGTGAGGACGAGTTCGCCCTGGCCTCCTTCTCGCGCTGGAACGAGAAGTTCGAGGTCACCGCCCCCAAGGGCGCGCTCGACCTGGGCTCGGCCGACCCCGAATCAGGCACCGAGAAGACGACCTGACACGCCGGGCACTTTGGGCGCGCCACGCGCGTTTGGCACAGTGGCTCACCGCCGAGCCTCCCCGACGCGATACGGAGTCACCCCTCATGACGCTGCGCACCACGGCTGCCGCCACGCTGACGACGGGCGCCGCCCTCCTCGCCCTGAGCGCCTGCGGCGGAACACCGAGCGCCGCTGACCTCACGAAGGACGCGAAGGCGTCGTCGACGTCCGCCAAGTCGACCTCCGTCGACATCGTCGGCTCCGTCAACGGCACGCGCACGACGTTCAGCGCCTACGGGGCGACGAACGGCTCGAACCAGAAGCAGATCCAGACGCAGGGCAGGGCCTCCTCCGAGGGGCTCGTCATCGGCAAGCAGGCCTACCTCAAGGCCAACACCGACTTCTGGCAGCAGATCGGCGCCAACGCCACCGACGCGAAGAAGCTCAACGGCAAGTGGTGGAAGGGCGCGGCCAACGATCCCGCCTCCAACCCGGCGCTCGACGTCAAGCAGATGCTCACCGAGTTCTTCGACTCCGAGGACGGCAAGAAGCTTGCGTCGAAGGACGCCAAGGTCACCGAGACGAAGACCGCGGGCAAGGACACGTACACCGTCAGCGCCTCCGACGCGAAGGACGCGGTCAAGCTCGTCGTCACCCGTGACGACAAGCCGCAGGTCGTCAAGATCGAGAACTACAGCTCCAAGCTGACGAACACGAAGGCGAGCTACACGTTCTCGAAGTGGAACTCCGTCGAGACGTACAAGGCCCCCTCGGGAGCGAAGCCGATCACGTCCGTGCTGGGCGGCCAGTCCGGTTCCGGCGCATCGGGTTCCACGGGCAAGTGAGGCCCGTGACACATCCCACCCGCAAGTGAGGACCTAGGTCCTCTGGAGATCGGAAACTCCTGAGTAGCCTTTCTTGTGAAAGTCTTCACAAGTCTCGTCGAGGGGTCACAACCGATGGATGTCCTGGAACTGGCGCGGTGGCAGTTCGCCATCACGACCGTTTACCACTTCCTGTTCGTGCCGATCACGATCGGCCTTTCGGCCCTGGTCGCCGGCTACCACACCGCCTGGCTGCGCACGAACAACACCCAGTACCTGCGCCTCGCCAAGTTCCTCGGCAAGTTGTTCACCATCAACTTCGCCCTGGGCCTCGTCACCGGCATCGTGCAGGAGTTCCAGTTCGGCATGAACTGGAGCGACTACTCGCGCTTCGTCGGTGACATCTTCGGTGCGCCCCTGGCCATCGAAGCGCTCCTCGCCTTCTTCCTCGAGTCGACGTTCCTCGGCCTGTGGATCTTCGGTTGGGGCCGCCTGCCGCGCGCTCTGCACGCGGCCTGCATCTGGATCGTGCACATCGGCACGCTGCTGTCGGCGTACTTCATCCTCGCTGCCAACTCGTTCATGCAGAACCCGGTGGGCTACCGCTTCAACCCGGAGACCCAGCGCGCCGAGCTCGTCGACTTCGGCGCCGTGCTGCTCAACAAGGTGCAGCTCGTCACCTTCCCCCACGTCGCGTTCAGCTCGTACATGGTCGGCGGCGCCGTCGCCATGGGCGTCATGCTCTGGAACCTGCGCAAGCGCACCCTCGAGGCCCGCGCGGCCGCTGACGCCGTCGAGACGGGCGGCGCGACGAAGGTCGCCCCCACCGCCGACGACCTCACGATGTACCGCAAGGCCTCGCGCGTCGGCGCCATCGTCATGCTCGTCGCGAGCCTCGGCGTCGTCGTCACCGGAGACCTCCAGGGCAAGGTGATGACCGACGTGCAGCCGATGAAGATGGCCGCCGCGGAAGCCCTCTACGACACGTACGAGAAGGACGCCCCGTTCTCGATCTTCACCGTCGGCACCCGCGACGGCAAGGAGGAGAAGTTCGCCGTCACCGTGCCGAACCTGCTCAGCTTCCTCGCCACGGGCGACTTCCACGGCAAGGTCGAGGGCGTCAACGACCTCGAACCGGAACTGCAGAAGAAGTTCAACGAGGGCAAGCTCACCTCCGCGGACAGCTACACGCCCAACATCATGTGGTCGTACTGGAGCTTCCGCTGGATGATGGGCTGGGGCGGCATCTGCATGGCCATCGGCGTGTGGGTGCTGTGGATCACCCGCAAGGGCCGCAACCCCGTCAACCGCTGGATGGGACCGGCCGCCCTCGTCGGCGCGCTCTCGCCCGTGTTCGCCATGAGCATCGGATGGATCTTCACCGAGATCGGCCGCCAGCCGTGGGTCGTCTACGGCGTCATGACGACGAAGCAGGGCGTCAGCCCCAGCGTCTCCGCCGGCGAGGTGCTCACCTCGATGATCGTGTACACGCTGCTCTACGGGGCGCTCGCCGTGGTCGAGGTGAAGCTCTTCATGGACTACATGAGGAAGGGCGCCGAACCCGTCGCCGACGACGGGGAAGACCTGCCCGGTGGGCACTCCGACGGTTCGAAGAACGACGACGAACTCTCGTTCGCGTACTGACAGGGAAGTTGAACGATGGAACTCACCACCTTCTGGTTCATCATCATCGGCGTCCTGTGGACGGGCTACTTCGTCCTCGAGGGCTTCGACTTCGGCGTCGGCATGCTCCTGCCGGTGCTCGGCAAGGGCAAGGCGGACTCGACGGATCAGGTGACGGACCCCGTCACCGACCACATCGACGAGAACGAGAAGCGCCGCCGCGTGCTGCTCAACACGATCGGCCCCGTCTGGGACGGCAACGAGGTGTGGGTGCTCACCGCCGGTGGCGCCACCTTCGCGGCCTTCCCGCACTGGTACGCGACGCTGTTCTCCGCGGCCTACCTGCCGCTGCTCATCATCCTCGTCGGCCTCATCGTGCGAAACATGGGCTTCGAGTACCGCCACAAGCGCGACTCGGACTCGTGGCGCAAGGGCTGGGACGCGGCGATCATCGTCGGCTCGTTCATCCCGGCCATCCTGTGGGGCGTCGCGCTGACGAACATCGTGCGCGGCCTGCCGATCGACGCGGACATGGAGTTCACCGGCAACCTCTTCACGCTGCTCAACCCCCTGTCGCTGCTCGGCGGCATCGTGACGATGCTCGTCTTCATGACGCACGGCTGCTTCTTCGTCGCGCTCAAGACGGACGGCGCCATCCGCCACGACGCCCGTGCGCTCGCGACGAAGACGGGCCTCGCGGCCGCCGTCCTCGCCGTCGTGCTGCTCGTGTGGCTGGGCATCGAGGTCGGAACTGTCACCTCGTGGGTGACGTCGGTGCTCGTGGCTCTGTTCTTCCTCGCGGCTCTCGCGTTCAACCTGCGCGGCAAGGAGGGCGCAGCCTTCGCGGGCACGTTCGTGGCCATCTCGCTGTTCGTGCTGACGTACTTCGTCATGCTCTTCCCGAACGTCATGCCGAGCACGACGAACGCGGCCTGGTCGCTCACCACGGAGAACGCGTCGAGCTCGCACCACACGCTCGTCATCATGACGTGGGTGGCGCTCATCTTCACGCCGCTCGTGGTGCTCTACCAGAGCTGGACGTACTGGGTCTTCCGCAAGCGCATCACGACCAAGCACATTCCGGAGGCCGTCGACCCGAGCAGGCCCGACCCGATCAAGGTGCACTGAGTTTCGCTTGTCGCACGAGGACGCCGCCGCCCGATTCGGGCGGCGGCGTTGTTCTACGCGCCCTCGTTGACCCCGACTGCGTTCGAAACGGGCCTCGGGTGCTCAGCGAAGCGCGCTTGACGTTCAAGTGCATCCCTCCGCTCGTTCAATCGGCGAAGCTCACGTTCAACAAACGAGCGATCCAGACGCCTTCCGGACGGCCCCATGTATCGAACGACTACGACAAGAGGCGGAACAGCAAACAGAATGGCAGCAAGGGAGAGTGCGCCTAATACTTCCGACCCTCCTTGTACGCCCTGCCAAATCAACAGAATTAGAGGCCCTGGTCCCAGAATAGCAATAGCTCCCATAGATAGATAGCGAGTGGTCGACAGGTCGAGCCTTGCTTCACAAATCAGATTGGGAAGAGGAATGGCTGGAACGCTGACCGTTAGAGCGAGTGCAGAAACCGTTACCAGGCTCACTGTGCCATCCAAGACAAGTTGACAACAGGCAGTGACCACCAAGGTGACGGCAAGCACCAGAAGGGCCTCACCAGCCCGCGCCTTGAATGTACTCCTCCTAGGCAAGAGCGCTCTAAATTTTTCGAGCGCGCGCTGCCTCTCCATCAAAGTGTCGAGGGCAAGAGATGCTTCGCTCCATCGAGGAAGCGAAAGGACACCATACGTCGCAGCCATCGCAGCAACAAGTGCCACAGCCAAGACCGATCGAGGAACCGAATAGGCCTCCTTAGCGCCGGGCACCAAGGACAGCGAGGCCAACAACCCAGCTACTGCCATAAGACCGCGGATAACTGTCATCGCCACAACGAAGCCCACTCTGTCCACGGCAGAGACCTCTGGCTGATCCGGCCCTTTGCGCCCATCTAGAAGAATGCCCAATACGGCAGAAACCCACAGCGTAGTGGGATATCCGATTAGAATATCATTGGACCAAGTGTCCCTCGTCGCGCGAATATCACGGACAGTTAAGCGCCTGTCCATTATCTCAAATGCCACAAGGGTGGCGGCCCCAGCCGCCATGAGAAAAATCGCCAACACTCCAAGAAAGAGCCACGCTGATTTTCGAACTTCAGACAGGGCGGCACGCACTTCGGGTACAGAACTACTATCAGGTCTGTCTCCGGAGGAAGCGCCCCTCGTGGGCGAGGACAGCAGTTCTCTTACGCCCATCATCGCACCCTCCCCCCATCACGCCTTTTCCACCGCAAGCGATCCGCCGCCAAGGTTTGCGTTTCCGCACCCCAACGCCGCGCGGAGAAATTGGCAAGCCGATCATGGTGCGCGAGGGCGGCCTCGACAACCTCGGGGATCGGGCGCCCCAACAGTGCTCGGGCCTCCTCCTCGTTCTCGGCGTCGGGAGCCGCACACGTCCAACCCGAAAGCCTGCCGACGGACATCTTGCCCGTCACGACGGATCGACCATCGCCCACGGGTAGGAGGTAGACGAAGTGCTCCCCGTATCTCACGAGTCGATCGGCAAGCTCAGGGCGCTGACGCGCGAAATCGTCGGCGACCTGCTTGAGCGTCAGTACGTCATTGAATCCGGACGTCATTTCTGAGGTGGGAAAATTCATGCCTCAGAGAGTGGCACCCAGCACTGACAACCCTCAGGCGCCTAGGACGGTGGCGCCCCTCTCAGCTCTCGACTCCGGCGTCCTCGAAGTGCACGTCACCCTCGACGAAGATCGGACGACCCGATGCCTGCCGCCAGATCGCGTGATCGAGGAGGGTGCGCGGCAGCTTTCGCTCATCCGCAACGGCGCTCACCAGAAGCGCGGCCTCCACGGGCTCAACCGGTCGATCGAGGACGCGCTCCACGTAACGCACGACCATCCGATCGGCCTTGACTCCGGGGATACCCGCCAGCATGAGGAAGTAGATCCACGTAAGCCCCGAACGCTGCCCTGGGAGCGCGAGCCATTCCTTCTTGACCGGTGAACTGGCCTGCTTCTCGGGATCCATGAGGGCACCCTGAACGTCGTCAATGGTCTCGAGACCGACGTCGGCCAAGAGCTGGGCGGCCTGAACGACCGCCGTCGCCTTGAAGGGTGCTTCCTTGCTGGGCCAGCAGCGCCAGTGTTTCGTCGCGTCGGCCAGCGCAGTGTCCCCACCCCAACGCTCAACGGCCTTTAGTAGATCAGTCGATGAATCCGTCGTGGCCTCAGCCACTTCGGACTCTCGTCGTTCGACATAACGGTTCACCGCGTCGACGACACCGGAGTACCTGTTACCCGTCGAATAGATGGAGTCGATCAAGCACAAGGCGACGCTGCGATAGGCCTCGGGTTTGAACCACCTCGACTCGTCACCCAAGTCACGACGCACTGCAGCGGCAAGGCGCTCCACATCAGAGTTCTCGATGTTCCTCATGGCCGGATCGTCGCACAGCACGGAGTCGCTCGAACCGGAAAGCGTCGAACTCCGCTGCCCGATGAACGCTGTGCCCGGCGTTCACGCTCGTGCCGCGGGTCGCCGGGCGTCAATACGTTGCCAGAGGGGTTCTCGCCGGCCCCTACCGCGGCACCTCGACGAACGTCGTCACGCGGGTGACGGCGGGGCGGCGCGGGGTAGAACTGAACCCGAAGTTCGGCTCGGGCGCGACGTCGGCCAGCGCTCCCACCGGCTCGCCCGCCCACGTGCCCTCGATGTGCTCGACGGCATGCAGATCCTGGGCGAGATAGTGCTCGCGCCGCCCGTTGCCCGCCGTACCCGAGGTGCGCACGCCCGTCATCACCCGGCGCGCCACGGGGTCGATGAGGCGGGCCGTGAGCGGGTGGACGAGCGGCCCGCGCACCGGCAGCAACGGCGCAGCCAGGAGCAGTCGCCCTCCCACTGCGAGCGACAGCTGCAGCTCACCTGCCTGGACCACCCATCGCTCGCCCCCGTCACGAACCGAGCGATCCACCACGACATCGACGAGCGTCACCCCATCGAACTGGTAGGTGCCCGACACGTACTCGGCCACCTGCTCGCTCGGGGCCAGCAACTCCCGGCACCCGTCGGGGTGCGCCACCATGACGTCGGCGAACGCACCGAGGGGCGAACGCTCCCACACCCCGACGACGAAGCGCCGCCCGGACGTCGAGCCTGCGCCCGCGATGTAGCCGTCGAAG
This sequence comes from Dermacoccus barathri, assembly GCF_015070805.1. Lineage (NCBI taxonomy): Bacteria > Bacillati > Actinomycetota > Actinomycetes > Micrococcales > Dermacoccaceae > Dermacoccus > Dermacoccus barathri. Next base: position 477,640 of record NZ_JADCTK010000001.1, read on the forward strand.
CGGTCGCGTCGGTACGTCGTCATGCCGTTCCTCCCTCAGCGAGAGCCGTGGCGCCTTCGCGCTCAGGCGCCGAGCGACCCTCCCGGTCTCGCTCGAGCCATCCCATCACGGATGTCACGGCGATGCCGTGCACGACAACGTAAGTCGACGCTGCTCGAACTGCTCGCCGGCGCTCGTCGGCCGACGTCCGGGCGCATCGAGGTGCCGAGCACACACCTCGTCTCGCAGCGGGGTTGCTCACGACACGCCTGTCCATCAGCGCGAGCCCGGCTCTCTTCTGCGCGCTCACCTCGCTGGTCGTCCTCGTCGCGAGCATCCCCATGATGCGCGGGGCAGCGGACTGAGCCCGTTCATCTCGCACGACGAGGCGCCACGCCACGTGAGAGCCGAACCCAATCGGCCGTTCGCCGGCCGCCCGTGAACACCGAAGGCGCCTGGACCCCACGGGGATCCAGGCGCCTTCGGCATGTTCGCGCGTCGCGCAGCCAGGCTCAGCTCAGGCGCTCGAGCAGCTTCTTGGCGAGCGCCTCGGACGATGCCGGGTTCTGACCCGTCAGCAGGTCACCGTCGACGACGGTGAACGGCTGCCAGGCGGGGCCGGTCGAGACGTCAGCGCCGAGTTCGCGCAGCCGGTCCTCCAGCAACCACTTGGCCTTGTCAGCCTTGCCGGCGGCCTTCTCCTCCTCATTCGAGAAGCCGGTGATCTTGCGTCCGGTGACGACGGGCTCGCCCGCCGCCGTCCGCGCCGGAAGCAGCGCTGCCGGGCCGTGGCACACGATCGCGACAGGCTTGCTGCCCTCGAGCGCGTCAGCGATGAGCTTGCCGGACGTGGCGTCCTGCGCAAGGTCTTCCATCGGGCCGTGCCCACCCGGGTAGAACACCGCGTCATAGTCGCCGAGGACGGCGTCCTCGAGCTTCATGGGGTGCTGCAGGCCGTCGATCGCGTCGAGGTCAGGACGCACGTCAGCGCCGCCGTTCGCGTCGGGGGCGAGGCTGACCTCATCGGCCACCGGCGTCACACCACCGGGCGTGGCGAACGTGACCGAGTGACCTGCCCCGGTGATCAGACGGTAGGGGGTGAGAAGTTCTTCCGCCCAGTAACCCGTCGGGACGCTCGAGCCGTCGGCCAGGGTCCAGGAGCGGGCGCCGGTGACGACGAAGAGAACGTTGGACATGTCAGTCTCCTTGGTGATTCAGTGCGCAGCAGCGCGTGGCGTTCGCGTCGGGGCGAGTCGTCACTTGTTGTAGGTGAGGCACTTCTCTTGGGTGCGAAACGGTGAGATCAGCGACGCGAGCCGCGTCGGGGCAAGCCAGCCGCCGACAGCGCCGCAGCGATGAGGGCGGGCTGGCCGAACAGACGGACGAGGCGCTTGGTGTCGGTGTCGAGACCGAAGGCGTCGTGCCGCTCCGCGTACTGGCTGATGTTGCCGGGGAAGATCGCGGCGTAGAAGGCGGCGAGCGCCACCCCCACCGCGGCGCGACGCTGCGGCAGGGTGAGCATCGCCGCACCGAACGCGACCTCGACGACACCGGAGGCGAGGACGACGACGTCCTTGTCCATCGGGAACCAGTCCGGCACCTGCGCCTGGAAGTCCTTGCGGGCGAACGTCAGGTGCGAGACACCGGCGAACGACATGAAGGTTCCGAGGCCGAGACGGGCCACCTCTTGCCCACGGGTCGCCGGCGGGGCCGGCTCGGCAAGTGACCGGACGGATTCGATCAGTCGGGTGAAACGAGTCATGGTTGTTTCCTCCTCGCGTCGCGGGTCACGACGCATCGATCACTTGGCGACGCGGACGAGCTTCGTGTTGGCGAATTCGCCGAAGCCCCAGCGTCCGAGCTCACGCCCGTAACCGGAGCGGCGCACACCACCGAATGGCAGGCCGGCCTTCGTCGTGCCGTGCTCGTTGACATAGGCCATGCCGACCTCGAGGCGCCGGGCGATCTGCTCCGCCTTGTCGGTGTCCTTGCCCCAGACGGAGCCGGACAGGCCGAAGGAGGAGTCGTTGGCGAGCTCGACGGCTTCGTCGATCGAGTCGTAGGAGTAGACGACGGCGACGGGGCCGAAGATCTCCTCCTTGAAGGCGTCCATCTCACGCGTGACACCGGTGAGCACGGCGGGGGCCATCCAGGCGCCGTCCTGCTCGAGCGCCGTGCCACCCGTGCGCAGGGTCGCACCCTGCTCGACGGCGCGCTCGACCTGGGCGATCGCGTCGTCGCGAGCCTCGACCGACGAAAGCGGGCCCATGTCCGTGCCCTCGTCGTCCGGGTTGCCGACCTTAATGCCCTCGACGGTGGCGACAACGCCGTTGACGAAGTCGTCGAACATCGTCGACGGCACGAAGATGCGCTTCGGGGAGTTGCAGGCCTGCCCGGCGTTGCTCATGCGCGCGGTGGCGACGGCCTTCGCCGTCTCGGCGACGTCGACGTCGTCGAGGACGATGAGCGCGTCCGAGCCACCGAGTTCGAGGACGCTCTTCTTGAGGTTCTGCGACGCGGTCTCGGCGACGGCCTTGCCGGCGCCCTCGCTACCGGTCAGGGAGACGCCGCGCACGCGCGGGTCCTCGATGATCGACGTGATCTGCTCGTTGCTGACGAACAGGTTGATGTAGGCATCCTGCGGCACACCCGCGGCGTGGAGGATCTCCTCGATCAGTTCGGCCGTGCGCGCGCAGATCGAGGCGTGCTTGAGCAGGATCGTGTTGCCGAGCATGAGGTTCGGCGCGACGAACCGCGCGACCTGGTAGTGCGGGAAGTTCCAGGGCATGACGCCCATGAGCACACCGATCGGGTCGGTGACGACGAGCGACTTCGCGTCGTCGCCGATGTTCAGCTGCTCCTCGACGAGCAGCTCCTCACCGTGCTCGGAGTACCAGCGGAAGATCGACGACGCGAGCGCGACCTCACCCTGCGCCTGCGCGAGCGGCTTGCCCATCTCGGCGCCGATGACACGGGCGAGCTCGTCGGCGCGCTCGTCGTAGAGGTCGGCGACCTTGGTGAGGACGGCGGCGCGCTCGGACGCGTCCGTCGTGCGCCACGTGCCGAACGCGGCGTCGGCGCGCTCGATGGCGCGGGTGACGTCAGCATCCGTCGCGGAGGTGTACTCCTTCTCGACGACGCCGGTGGCGGGGTTCTCGGTGCGGTAGGCCATGAGGTGCCTCCTCAGATCGATGAGTTCTCTCATCGATCACAACACCACCGGCCCCCAGAAGCATTCCTGCACGCAGTTTTTCACCCCGAGGGGTGAAGAAACGCGCCCGCGTGTGCGGCCCGGCCAGCCCGGCGCCGGGGGTGCAGCGCAGGCGCCGCCGGGGCGCCGGTGGATCAAGCGTCCGCGAGCGCCCGACGGTGGTTCGTGCGGTGACGTTCGAGCCAGTTCATCGCGGGCGTGACGGCGATGCCGTGGACGACGACACTCGCGATCATGACGACGGCGACCGTCGACCAGAGCCACTCCGCGCCGTCGAAGGACGCCTTCCCCGTCGCGTAGGCGACGTAGAAGACCGTGCCGATGCCGCGGACGCCGAAGAACGCCGTCACCCACCGCTCCTGCGACGTGAGGCCGACGGCGCGGTCGGTGTCGTCACGGCGACCTGCGAGGCTGATCCAGCCCGAAGCCGGGCGGATGAGGAAGATCAGCACGAGTGCGATGACGACGCTGCGCCAATCCGCGTGTGCCAGAAGCCCGTTCGTCGCCGACGCGCCGAGCAACAGCAGCATGAGCAGCGTGAGGATCTGCTCGAGCCGCTCGATGAACGAGTGCATCTCGGCGTGGTAGCTGTGGCCGCGCTCGCTGGCGCGCAGTACGAGACCACAGACGAACACTGCGAGGAAGCCGTACCCGCCCACCACCTCCGTCAGGCCGTACGCCGCCATGATGGCCGCGAGCGCCGCAAGCGGCTCCCCCGCGTCGGCGAGCCGGTACTGCTTGTGGGGCAGACGGAAGAACAGCTTGCCGAGCACCCACCCGACGAGCGCACCCGCGACGGCGCCGATGGCGACCTTGCCGATGAGATCCCAGCCGATCCATTTCAGGGCCCAGTGCGAGGGTGCGCCCTCCATCGTCCACGCGATCGCGGCGTAAATGAAGGGGAACGCGAGGCCGTCGTTGAGGCCGGCCTCGGAGGTGAGGGCGAAGCGCACCTCGTCGGACTCGTCGATCTCCTCGTCGCCGACACCCATCTCCTGCGTCTCGGGGCCGGCGACCTGGACGTCGGAGGCGAGCACCGGATCGGTCGGTGCAAGTGCAGCGCCGAGGAGCAGCGCCGTCGGCGCCGCAATGCCCATGCCCCACCCGAGCAGCGCCACCGCCGCGATGCACAGCGGCATCGCGACGCCGAGCAGACGCCACGTCGCTGCCCACGCGCGCCACGACGAGCCGTGACGCAGGCGCAGCGGGCGGTCGAGCGCGAGCCCGACGCCCATGAGCGCGACGAGGACGGTGGCCTCGGCGGCGTGGACGAGGAACGTGTTGTGCATGGCCGGGTCGAGCGAGAAGCCCTCCGGCAGCGGCATGAGACCGAACAGCACACCGACGCCGAGCAGCACAAGCGGTGTCGAGATCGGCACGCTGCGCACGAGCGTCGGGAGGAAGACGGCGAGCAGCAGCGCCACTCCGCCGAGCAGCCAGGTCATGTCGACAGCCACGCCGCCACCTCTCGTTGTTCGTCCGTGCCTCCCTGAGATTAAGGCGTGCCGCATGACGTCGGCCACCGTTCGTCCCATCCTGTGCCCGCGAACGCCGGCGGGTGCGGGACAATGAGACCCATGCGCCCGTTCGACCCCGCCCTGCTGCGCGCCGTGCCTGCCACCCGGCTGCCGGTCGCGCTGCTCGCCCTCATCGGAGGGCTCAGCGGAGCCGTCGCGATCGCCCAGGCCGTCGCCGTGGCGCACCTCGTCGTCGCCGTCGTCGAGGGCCACTCGTTCTGGACGCCCGGCCTGTGGGTCCTGGGCCTCTTCACCCTGCGCGGGGTACTCAACGCATCGACCGAGACGGTGGCCGCCCACGCCGGCGCACGCATCTCCGGGGCGCTGCGCGAGGGCGCGATGCGCCGCTGGATGACGCAGACGGCGGACGAACGCCCCGGCCCCAGCGCCATGCTCACCATGGCCACGAAGGGCGCGGCCGCCGTCGAACCGTACGTCGCGCGCTACCTTCCGGCCCTCGTGACGGCTGGCGTCGTGCCGGTGCTCGCCATCGCCGCGATGCTCGTCGTCGACTGGCCGAGCGCCCTCATCGTCATCGTCACGCTGCCGCTCCTGCCGGTCTTCGCAGCGCTCATCGGCCGCTACACCCAGCGCGCCACGGCGGAACGCTGGGTCGAGACGACGATGCTTGCCGGCCACTTCTCCGACGTCGTCGCGGGCCTTCCGACGCTCGTGGCCTACGGACGGGGCGAGCACCAGGTCGCGCAGATCCACCGCGTCGGCGAACGTCACCGCTCGGCCACGATGCGCACGCTGCGCATCGCCTTCCTCTCCTCCGCAGCGCTCGACCTGCTCGCGACGATCTCCGTCGCCATGGTCGCCGTCGCCGTCGGCCTGCGCATGGCCCACGGCGACGTCTCGCTGCTCACCGGCCTCATGGCCATCCTCATCGCGCCCGAGGCGTACTGGCCGATCCGCCGCGTCGGGCAGGAGTTCCACGCGGCGGCCGACGGCGTCGAGGCCATCGACTCGCTCCTCGCGGGCAGCGACGCCCGGCCGTGGCACGCGCCCGCCCCCGAACAGGCCGGCGGCCTCGCGCGCGCCATGCTGAGCGGCGTCTCCTACACCTACCCCGGCCAGCAGAGCCCGGCCGTCAGCGGTGTCACCTCCGTCGTGCGCGACGGCCTCACCGCCCTCACCGGCCCGAGTGGATGCGGCAAGTCGACGCTGCTCGAAGTGCTCGCCGGGGCGCGCCGCCCGACGGCGGGGCGCCTCGAGGTGCCGAGCACGCACCTCGTCTCGCAGCGTCCGTTCATCGCGCCGATGTCGGTGCGCGCCAACCTGACGCTGGGCAACGACGCGAGCGTCGACGAGATCCGCGAGGCCATGGCCGCCACCGGCTTCGACGACGTCGTCCTCGGCATGCCCGACGGCGTCAACACCTCCCTCGGCGACGAAGGGTTCGGCCTCTCCGCGGGCCAGCGCGCCCGCCTCGTCCTGACGCGCGCGTGGCTCTCCGACGCCGCCATCGTCCTGCTCGACGAGCCCACCGCTCACCTCGACCCGGCGAGTGCTGCGGACATCCGTGAGGCGATCGTCGCGCTCGCCGCGCGCAAGCCCGTCGTCGTCGTGACGCACGACGAGGAACTCGCGGCCCGCGCCGACAACCAGTGGCGTCTCACGGCCCGCCCGATCCGCGACGAGGTGACGGCATGACCTCCGAAACGCAGGAGCGACGCCCGCTGTTCAAGCCGGTGCGCGGCGTGACGCTCGCCGGGCTCATCGGTGCGCTCGCGTTCGCGTGTGGCGTTGCGCTGACGGCTACGTCGGGCTGGCTCATCGTGCGCGCCAGCGAGCGCCCCGTCGTCCTCACCCTGCTCACGGCCATCGTCGCCGTGCGCGCGTTCGGTATCGGGCGCCCGGTTTTCCGCTACGTCGAGCGACTCGTCTCCCACAACGCCGCGCTGGCCGACCTCACGGATCGTCGAACCGCGGCCTACCGCCAGCTCGTGCCGCTCACCCCGGCGCGCCTGGGCACGAAGCGCCGCGCCGACCTTCTCTCTGGCGTCGTGCGCGACCTGGACGACGAGGTCGACATCCAGGTGCGTGTCGTCGTGCCGCTCATCACGACGGTCGGTGCCGCGCTCGTTGCCGTCGTCACGACGTTCGTCGTCCATCCGCCCGCGGGCTTCGTCGTGCTCGGCTCGGTCGTCGCGGCGGCCCTCGTGGGGTGGATCGACCTCGCGCTCGAACGCCGCGGCCAAGCGGCGTCGCTCGCGGCGCGCGGCCAGGTCGACCGGGTGGCGCACCTCGTGGCGTCCGGAGCGAACGAGCTCGGCGCCATCCGCGCCACCGACGAGCCGATGACGTGGCTCGCGTACGCGCAGAAGAACGTCGAGAAGGCCGCCTTCGCCCAGTCGCGCGGCCGCGCCGTCGGAGTGGCTCTCGCGCTCGCCGTCACGGGTGTCGCAACCCTCGCCATGGCGTGGGTTCTCGACGGCGAGGTCGACGCCGGAACGATCAACGGACCCTTCGCTGCGCTGCTGCTCCTCACCCCGCTCGCTCTCGGCGATGTCGTCGGGCTCATCCCCGACGCCGTGGGCTCGCTCGCCCGCTCGTCCGCCGCCCGCGACCGTCTCGAAGCGCTGCTCACGCAGGAGCCGGCGGTGCGGAATTCGGGCTCGGAGGCTGCGCCGGACGAGACGGTGCCGCACCTGCGCGTGCGTGACCTGACGGCTTCGTGGACCGGCGAGAAGACCGACCTCGGGCCTGTCACCCTCGATGTCGCACCCGGTGAGCACATCGCCGTCACCGGCCCCAACGGGTGCGGCAAGTCGACACTTCTCGCCGTCCTCGCGCGCCACCTCGACCCGACCGGCGGAACGTACGCCTGGGGCGAGCGTGACGTCCGTGACCTCCCGCTGGACGCCGTGCGCGACGGCATCGCCTTCGTCGACGACGACCCGCACCTGTTCGCCGGCTCGCTGCGCGCCAACCTCCTGCTCGCCCGCCCTGACGCGGACGACACGGACGTGCTTCGCGCGCTCGAGCGCGCCGGGCTCGGGCCGTGGCTCGCGGAACTCGGCGAGGGTCTCGACACGCACCTCGGCGAATACCTCGTGAGCGCCGGACGTTCGGGGGCCGAGTCGGTGGGCACCGCCACCGAGCGCTCGATCAGCGGCGGCGAGAGGGCGCGCCTTGGCATTGCGCGGGCACTGCTCTCCGAGCGCCCCGTCATCCTGCTCGACGAGCCCGTCGCCCACCTCGACGGACCGACCGCCGACGCCGTCGTCCGCGACCTGCTCACCGCGAGCACCGGACGCACCGTCGTCATGGTGAGCCACCACCCCATCGCGTTCGACGCGCTCGACCGCGTGATCGACCTGCCCGCCGTCACGAGCTGAGCTTCGACGGTTCCTGCGCACGAACCGCATGGCCGTACGCCACGAGCCCCACACCGCGTTGGTGTGGGGCTCGTTGGTCGTTCAGTTCGGTTCAGCCACCGAAGAGCTTGCCGAAGATGCCTTTCTTCGGCTCGCTCACGGCCGAGCGTTGCGCCGTCGAGGGCGCCTGTCGAGGGGCGGACACGACCTCAGGTGCCTGCGTCGGAACGCCCCCGCGCGATTCGTACGCGCGTAGCGTCTCGCGGGCCTTGACGAGGAAAGCATCGACGCTCGCGGCGTCGTACCCTCTGCGCCCGAAACCGCGCGCCCGCGTGAACGCCACGTCGTCGATCGAACGAGACGTGACCACGCCCTGACGCGGCGCGCCCTGCTCGTAGCCGCGAAGGGTGATCACAAGGGAATCGAGGAAGTCATCGACCTCGATCTCGTCGTAACCAGCCCCGCCGCGCCCTTGCTCGAACTCGACCTTGACGACGTCGTCCGACGCCAGCACGTCAGCCCTTGAAGATGCGACGCAGCAGGCCCTTGCGCGATGTGTCGTCACGCTCCGGCAGCGGCTCGGCCTTGTCGATGGGCTGCGGACGGTCGATCGACTCCGGGCGTTCCACGTCGGACGCCCGACGGTCGTCGGCGACCGGGCTCGACGCCTCGAACGACTGCTGCTCGCGCACGTCGTCGCCACCACCGGCAACGTCGAACGAACCGTCACGACGGGCGTCGTCGGCGAACGGGTCACGATTGCCGACGCCGGGCTGCTCGAAGCCACCCTCGCGCGGCTCACGCACGCGAGCGGTCTCCTCGTTCATCGGCGCCACACGCTGCGGGCCGTCCGTGCCGCGTCCACCGAACGTCTCGGCCCGGGCCGGCTGCTCGGGGCGCTCGACGGAGTCCCGACCAGCGTCGTCAGCGAACGGGTCACGCTCGAAGCCACCGGTCTGCGGCGGGGCAGCCTGCGGCGCCTCGCCCCCTTCGTTCGGCTGCGTCGGCAGCGGACGCTCGGTCACAGCGCTCGGCTCGGAGAACGGGTCGAACTCCCCATCGCGACGGGAGTCCTGTGCCACGGGGGCCTCGGGCGCCACCGGACGGTCATCGACGAGCGGCGCCTGCTCGGTCGGCAGAACGCCTGCGTCCGGCCCACGATCGAGATCGCTCGCCGGCATGCTCGCGCTCTCGTCGTAGGCGCCGCCCGTGCTGCGACGCGGGGAGTCACCGGCCCCGTCCTCGGGCGAGGAGTATGCGCTGTACTCGGGGTGGTACTGAGCCTCTGCCTCGCGGTCCTCATCGCTCATCGAACGGCGAGCCTCACTGCGGGGCAGCGGAACTCGACGGTCGGTGGCGCGGTAGGAGACGATCTCGGGCTGCGTGGCGATCGGGCGCTCGTCGGCGACGGCGTCACCGCCGGCCACTGCGTCGCCTTCGTACGCGTTGCTGCCCTGGAAGCGCTCGTCGGCGCGGGTGCCCTCATCCTCACCCTGGAGAAGGATCGCGCCTTCGTCGGGGTAGCGGGGGGCGCGGTCGCGGCGAAGACCGTTGTCCTCGAAGGCCCAGTTGTCACCCTGCTCGGCTGCGGCGACCGGGCGGGCCTCCTCGGCACTCACCTGCTGCGGCGGCACCGGCTCGGCGAACGTCTCGCTGTGGGCTGCAGCCGGGTCGTGGTAGTCGGCGGCGTCGTGCTCACGACGCACCGGGTCGCCAGCTGAGTCACCGGCGGGCTCGCCGTCGATACGCACGGCGTCGCGCTCGTCACGCGGGGCCCACTCGTTGCGCTCAACCTGCTCGCCCTGATCGCTGTGGCGGTGAGCGGCGTAACCTCCGGCGGCAGCACCGCCGGCAGCGGCTGCGACACCGGCGGGGCCGAAGCCCGAGGAACGCTCCTCGCGCTCGCCCTCGAAGCCACGCTCGTCACGCAGGTCTGCGTCACGACGCTCGTCCGCGAAGGGCTCGTTGCCCAGCTGCTCGTCACGTACGACGTCATCGCGGCGCTCGGCGTCGAAGCGCTCCTCAGGCGTGACCGCGGAGTCGTTCGCCAACGTGTCGCGCTCGGCCGGTGCCGCGTACGCGGCGTCGTGGGAGGTGCTCACGTCGGAACGGTCGTCCGAGCGCAGCTCACGGTTGCGGCCCGACTCGTCCGGGGCCATGATCGGCGCCTCGTCGACCGGGTCGGATCCGACCATGTTGACACCGCCCTGACGGCCGGCCCCTGCATCACCGGCGCGGTCGTCACGCACGTCATCACGCGTGTCGGAAGCGAAGGCGTCGTCACGGCGCTCGTCGCGTTGACCGTGCGCAGCCGCGGCACCTCCGGCGGCGACAGCGCCGCCACCTGCGACCAGGCCCGCGTCGCGACCGTCGAAGCCACGCTCGTCTCGGCGCTCACGACCGTCGAAAGCGCGCTCATCGGCGACGTTCTCATCGCGGCGGCCGTCGAACGCTGCGGCGTCCGAGCCCTCGTCGACACGGACGCCCGGCTCACCGAAGCCACCCCGACGCTCGTCGGCGGGCTCGAAGCCGCGCTCCTCGTCGAAGCGCTCCTCACGCCGCGGCGCACCGCCGGCGACCGCGAGGGCCTCACCGTCACGCACGCCCCCGTCGTCGGCGAAGGCGCTGCGCGGCGAGTCCTGAAGCTCAGGCGCCGCAGGCTCTGCGTAGGCCTCCGGGCGACGCTCGTCGCGCAGGTCACGCTCGTCGACGAAACCGCGCTCGTCGTAGCGATCGTCGCGGACGTCGCCGCGCAGATCGACGTCCGCACGGTCCTCGCGGCGCTCGTACGCAGCAGCACCCGCGACACCGGCGCCGGCGGCACCTGCCGCAGCCACACCGTGACCGCCGTGTCCACGCTCGTCGCGGACGTCACCACGGTCGTCGGCCTCGACGTCACTGGGGAGGCCTGCGTCGACCGGCGCGGACGCCCGACGCACGCCGTCCTCGTAGGCACGGATGCGCTGGGCGACCCGGTCGAGCAGGTCGTCGACGTCGTCGAGGTCGTATCCACCGGCAGACTGCGGGCCGCGCTCGGAGAACACCACCTCGACGACGTCGGTGGCGCTCACGGCGTGCGACGGCATCTGGCCGCCGCGCTCGATGGCTTCGAGCGTGTCGGCGACGCGGTCGAGGTAGTCGTCGACACCGACCTCGTCATAGCCGACCTTGCCGGCGTCGGCGCGGTGGAACTGCGCCGTCCTGACCTCATGCGCGGTGATCATCTTCATATCCCCTCGGTTACGGATGCGCTGCGGGGCAGCGGTTCTTGATTGAGCCTAACCACGGGTGCACCTGGCCGATACCCCCTTGTTCGGAGTGTCGTCTCCCCGTGACGCGCCGAAGCGGCCCGAGCCCCGAGGTGGCGGCGCCACAGGTGTCGTTGCACTTCATAGCTCATTCGTGCAAAATTGCACTCGAACATTTGACAGTGCAAAGGAGTGGCCGTGGGTTTCATGTGGGATTGCAGCACTGACGACCCCCGAGCCCAGCGCGCCCACAAGCGGCTCCAGGAGATCCGCTCGGCGGCGTGCACCCTCGTCATCGAGCGCGGGTACGACGGCTTCACCATGGACGACCTCGCCGAGGCCGCCGGCGTCAGCCGCCGCACCCTGTTCAACTACGTGCCCGACAAGGCGTCGGCCGTCCTCGGCCCCGACGGCGTCGGGGACAACCCGCAGGTCGAGCTCTTCCGTGACGGCGGTCCCACCGGTGTCCTCATGCCCGACCTCATCCAGGCGCTCGACAGCGTCATGAGCGAGGTCGAGGACCCCTCCATGGCCAGCGATCAGCACGCCCTTGTCGAACGGGCCATCGCGAGCGACGGCAAGGTGGCCCACCTCGCGTTCGAGCGGTTCACGCACCTGTCCGACACCCTGGCCACCCTCATCTGCGAGCGCGAGAAGTGGGACGCGGGCGACCTGCGCGCCCGCACGATCACTGCAACCTTCCTCGCCATCGTCAAGGTCAGCCTCGAGGAGTTCTCCCTCCGCAAGGCCGACTCCGACTTCATGACCGTCTTCCACGACGTGCTCGACGCGGATGCCGCCGTCCGCTCGATGCGCTGACACCCCACAGCCCCCCCTTTCACAAAGGAGTTCCCCAGTGGCAAACATGCTCTACCGCCTCGGAAGGACGGCCTACCGCAAGTGGCCGTTCTTCCTCGTGGGGTGGCTCATCGCCCTCCTCGCGCTCGGCGGATTCGCCGCCGCGAAGTCGCGGCCGATGACGTCGCAGTTCACGATTCCCGGCATCCCCTCGCTGCAGGCCGCCGAGACGCAGAAGGAACTGTTCCCGGATCAGCCCGCCGCCGACAAGCAGGTCAACGGCCAGCTCGTCATCAAGGCACCGGCCGGGCACACCCTCGCCGAACAGCCCTACAAGGGCCAGGTCGACGAACTGATCAAGAAGGTCAGCGGCGTCCAGCAGATGCCGAAGACGAAGCTCGCCAACCCCGCCGAAGCCGGCCCCGCGATGAAGCAGCAGATCGTCGCGCAGGCCACGAAGCAGGGCACGCCCAAGGCTGTCGCGGAGAAGAACGCCGAGGCGCTCTCCCCGCTGAGCAAGGACGGCCGCATCGGCACGGTGTCGTGGAACTTCGCCGTCGACAACATCATGGACATCAAGCCCGAGACGCAGCAGAGCATCCTCGACGCGGCCAAGGCCGCCGAGGAGAACGGGCTCACCATCGCGGCCGGCGGCCAAGGCATGCAGGAGATGATGCAGCCTGGCGCCACCTCCGAGCTCATCGGCATCGGCATCGCGCTGCTCGTCCTCGTCCTGACCTTCGGCTCGTTCGTCGCCGCGGGCATGCCGATCCTCAACGCCGTCATGGGCCTCATGCTCGGCATGATGGGCATCACCGGCGCCACCGCGTTCTTCGACCTGCCCGAGACGACGACCGCGCTCGCCTCGATGATCGGCCTCGCCGTCGGTATCGACTACGCGCTGTTCATCCTGTCGCGCTACCGCGCGGAGCTGCGCCACGTCGACATCAAGAGCCAGGCCGACCGTGAGCACGCCATGGGCCGCGCACTCGGCACGGCCGGTTCGGCGGTCGTCTTCGCCGGCCTCACCGTCATCATCGCGCTGTCCGCGTTCGGCGTTCTCGGTATCAGCATGCTGACGGCGATGGGTCTCGGCGCGGCCGGCACCGTCACGCTCGCCGTCATCACGTCGCTGACGCTGCTGCCCGCCCTCATGGGCATGCTCAAGACGAAGGCGTTCGCCGGTCGGGTCCGCGAGGACAAGGCCGCCGACGAGTTCGACCACGACTCGACCAACGGCTCGGTGCGCCTCGCGCGCGGCATCCGCAAAGCCCCGTGGGCGGTCGCACTCGCTGTCGTCGCGCTGCTCGCCGCCCTGGCCTCGCCGGTGCAGCACCTCCACCTCGGCTTGCCGTCCGACGCGACGGCGCAGAAGGGCACGGAGGCTCGACAGAGCGCCGACCTGCTCGCCGAGGGCTGGGGCTCGGGCAAGAACGCGCCGATGATCGCCATCATCGACGGCCGTGAGATCGACGGCGGCCAGAAGGCCCAGATGGGTGCCTACGCCAAGGTCGTCGAATGGGCGGCCAAGGACGAGAACGTGGCCAACGCACAGATCGTGCAGATGGCGAAGAAGGGCGACGGCGCCGTCGTCATGGTGACGCCGAAGACGGGCCCGGCCGACAAGGCCACCGACGAGATGCTGGAGCGTCTGCGCGACCAGCAGGCCGCCACCGAGAAGGCCACGGGCACGAAGCTCGGCATCACCGGCCAGACGGCGATCGCGGCGGACGTGTCGGAGAAGCTCGCCGACGCCCTGCCGAAGTACCTCGCCATCGTCGTCGGCCTCGCGTTCCTGCTCCTCGTGCTCGTGTTCCGTTCGATCGTCGTGCCGCTGCTCGCCACGCTGGGCTTCCTGCTCTCCGTGCTCGCGACGCTCGGTTTCACGACGAAGCTCGTCACCGACGGCACGTTCGGCATCTTCGAGCCGCAGCCGATCATGAGCTTCATGCCGACGCTGCTCATCGGCATCGTGTTCGGGCTCGCGATGGACTACCAGGTGTTCCTCACGACCCGCATGCGCGAGGCCTACGTGCACGGCACGGAAGCGCGTGACGCCGTCATCGACGGTTTCCGCCACTCGGGCCGCGTCGTCGTGGCCGCTGCTCTCATCATGATCTCGGTGTTCGCCGCCTTCGCGGCACAGGACAACGCGCTCATCCGTGAGATCGGCATCGCGCTCGCGGCAGCGATCGTGTTCGACGCCTTCCTCGTGCGCATGATCCTCGTGCCCGCCATCATGCTCATGCTCGGCGACAAGGCCTGGTGGATGCCGAAGTGGCTCGACAAGATCCTGCCGAACGTCGACGTCGAGGGCGAGAGCCTCGCCCAGCACGGCGCTCGCCCGGGGACGCCGGCCGTGGCCGGCGCAGCTGCTGTGTCGGGCTCGGCGGCCGCTGGTGGCGCCACCCCGGCGTCCACGGTGGCGAAGGTCTTCGAAGGCGAGAGCCACAGCGAGCCGAAGCACCTGGCCGACGACAACGACACGGTGCGTGACGACGGCTACAAGCCGAAGCACTGACGCATCGAAGAACTGCGGCGGGCGCGAACCTTCTCTGGGGAGGGTTCGCGCCCGCCGTTCGTCTCACCAGCTCGACTTCGTGACTCCCGGTAACTGCCCGTCGTGGGCCATCGCGCGAAAGCGCACGCGCGAGAGACCGAATCGCGTGAGGTGGCCGCGCGGCCGCCCGTCGACGACATCACGGTTGCGCAGCCGGGTCGGGCTGGCGTCACGTGGCAACGCAGCGAGCTCACGGACGGCGAGGGCCACCTCGTCGGGGCTGCCCGTGCGGATGCGCTCCTTGAGTTCGGCTCGCCGGTCGGCGTACCGGGCCACGATCTTTCGCCGCTCGGTGTCCTTTGCGATCTTCGACTTCTTGGCCATCAGCGGATCTCCTTGAACACGACGTGCCGGCGCACGATCGGGTCGTACTTGCGCAGTTCGAGCCGGCCGGGGGTGTTTCGACGGTTCTTCTGCGTGATGTAGCGATAGCCGGTGCCGGCGCTCGACTGGACGCTGACCTTCGGGCGTACGTCGCTCCTCTTGGAGGCCATCAGAGCTTCACTCCCCTCGCCCGCAACTCGGCGACGACGACGTCGATACCGCGCTTGTCGATGGTGCGAATGCCGCGTGGGCTGACGGTGAGGCGCACGGTGCGCCCGAGGCTCGGCACCCAGTAGCGCCTCTTCTGGACGTTGACGTCGAACCGCCTCTTGCTGCGCACGTGGCTGTGCGAGATCGAGTGGCCGAAGCCCGGCACAGCGCCGCTGACCATGCATTTGCGTGACATGCTGCTCCTCGGATACAAAATGAGAACGGTTTTCATTTCTAGCACGAGGAAAGAGGGGTAGCAACCGTGAAGAAGGGCATCCACCCCGCCTACGAGCGCGTGGCGTTCCGGGACTCCACCACCGGCGCCGTGTTCGTCACGCGATCGACGCTGCGCCCGAGCGAGACCATCGACATCGACGGTGACGCGGTGCCGGTCGTCAACGTCGAGGTCTCCAGCGACTCGCACCCGCTCTGGACGGGCAAGGCGCGCGTGCACGACAGCGAAGGGCGCGTGGCACAGTTCAACCGCCGTTACGGACGAGGACGCACGGCGTGAGCGGGCAGGGGAACAGCGCAACGCCCACCGTCGTCATCACCAGCGTCGAACAGAGCGCAGCCGACACCACGGCCATGAGTTTGCTGTTCGACCTGCCGAAGCCTGTCGTCGTCACGCACTCGTTCGGGGCTGACGGGACGAGCCTCGTGCGCACGGTGAGCGACGTGACCGGCCTGCTGGATCGCACGACGATCGACCTCGAACACGCCTGCGTGCCGTGCGCGATCCGCGAGGACGTGCTGTCGACGATTGCCGGCATCGCGAGCAGCGGCCACTGGTCGAGCATCATCGCGAGACTGCCGATCGGAGCTGAGGCGACGTAGCTGTGCCGGGTTGCCTCCTATGAGCCGAACACGCTCGGCGGAGCACGGATCGCAGCCGTCGTGAACGCGGTCGACGGATGTGACGCCGTCCGGCACCTCACCGGGCCCGAGCTGCTGGTCGAACGAGAGTTGCCCACGTTCGAAGGTGACGTGCGCGGCACCGCCGAGGTGGCGACGACCCTGCTCGAGTACGCGGATGTCATCGCCGTCGACGGCGAACTCATGCCCGAATGCTCGACGCTCGTCCGCACGCTGGCGCGCCCGGGTGCGCAGGTGGTCGAGAAATGGTCGCAGTGGGACGCGACAGCGCTTCTGCCCGGCGTGCACGACGTCGAAGCCATCGAGAAGTGGGTCGCCGAGACGCCACCCGCCCAGATCGGGGACTCGTGCGAGGACGGTGTGTGGCGCGTGCGGCTTCGCTCCGAACGTGCCGTACACCCCGAGCGCATCCAGGAGAACCTGCCGGAACTCGGCGGCGGCGCGTTCCGGACGCGCGGCTGCTTCTGGGTGCCGACCCGGCCGGAGACGCTGTGCGTGTGGGACGGCGCAGCGGGTCAGCTCAACATCGGCACGGCGGGGCGCTGGCGCCGTCCGGCCGCGCGGCGTACGGATTTCGTCGTCACCGGGCTCCTCGCGCACGGCGACCCTCGCGACGAATTGCGTCGAGCCTTCGAAGCGGCCCTGTGCACACCCGCCGAACTCGACACGCTCGCAGCCGTGTGGAGCACCGACGAAGACGGACTCGAGCCCTGGCTCGGCGACATGAAGGAGTACCACTGATGGCCGTTCCGAAACGAAAAGTCTCACGCGCCAACACCCGCTCGCGACGAGCGAACTGGAAGGCGGTGCCCGCGGCGCTCGTCCCCGTCGCCGTGGACGGGACGTTCTACCGGGTTCCGCGGCGTCTCGCCCGGGCCGTCGAACGAGGGCTCATCGACCCGCCCACAGAATCACGCATCGACGAAGGAGGACGACGATGAAGGTGCGCAAGTCCCTGCGCTCACTCAAGGACCAGCACGGCTCGCAGGTTGTTCGCCGCCGCGGCAAGACCTACGTCATCAACAAACAGAACCCGCGCGTCAAGGCTCGTCAGGGCTGAGTCGGCCACGTCGACGCTGGGCGGTGCACGCACGTGGTCGGTGTGTGCGTCGCCCAGCGCACACGGCGCCGACGTCTGCGTGGCCGAGCCCGGGCAATCGGGCTGCGAGTTACTCGCCCGTCTCGGTTAATCGTCGTTAACCTAGGCGGCATGACCGCGACGACTGAGGCACCCAGCACGCACACCGACGACAGCACCGACATCCTGGCGCGCGCCCGGACGCAGGTGCTCGAGAACGGGCAGCCGCTCGGCTACGACGACCTCGTCGAGGTGCTGCGCACCGGCGACGACCGACTCGAGGAGTTGCTGCAACTGGCCCACGACGTGCGCCTTCGCTACAACGGTGACGAGGTCGAGGTCGAGGGCATCGTCAGCCTCAAGACGGGCGGGTGCCCGGAGGACTGCCACTTCTGCTCGCAGTCGGGCCAGTTCACCTCCCCGGTGCGCTCGGTGTGGCTCAACATCCCGCAGCTCGTGCGCGCCGCGAAGCAGACGCGCGAGACGGGCGCGTCGGAGTTCTGCATCGTCGCCGCCGTGCGCGGGCCCGACGAGAAGCTCATGACGCAGATGCGTGAGGCCGTGAAGGCCATCCACGCCGAGGTCGACATCCAGGTCGCGGCGTCGCTCGGCATGCTCACCCAGGAGCAGGTCGACGACCTGCGCGACATGGGCGTGCACCGCTACAACCACAACCTCGAAGCGGCGAAGTCGTACTTTCCCGACGTCGTCACGACGCACTCGTACGAGGAGCGTTTCGAGACGTGCCAGATGATCCGCGAGTCGGGCATGGAGCTGTGCTGCGGTGGGCTCGTCGGCATGGGCGAGACGCTTGAGCAGCGCGCCGAACTCGCGTCGCAGCTGGCTGAGCTCGACCCGCACGAGGTGCCGCTCAACTTCCTCAACCCGCGCCCGGGAACGCCGTTCGAGAACATCGAGCCGATGGAGTCGAACGACGCCCTGCGCACCATCGCCGCGTTCCGCCTCGCGCTGCCGCGCACCATCCTGCGCTACGCGGGCGGCCGTGAGTTGACGCTCGGCGACCTCGGCACGCGCGACGGCCTCATGGGTGGCATCAACGCCGTCATCGTGGGCAACTACCTCACGACGCTCGGGCGTGACCCGAAGGAAGACCTGTCACTCCTGTCGGACCTCAACATGCCGATCAAGGCGCTCAACGCCACGCTCTGAGCGCCGCCCCGCACCGACTTCGTCCGCTCCCGATCGCCTCGCGTTCGGGAGCGGACGTCTCACCCTTCGAGGAGACCTTCCTGATGAGCGCTACGAGCGACACGGGCGTCGCGGACGTCACCGCGACGTACTGCACCCGGTGCGGCAAGCTGCCCGACGAGGCCGACCACACCGCCTGCGCGCGCTGGCTCGCCGCCGAGGAACCGCCCCGCTTCTGCGGTCAGTGCGCGCGCCGGATGAAGGTGCAGGTCGTCCCGACGGGGTGGTCGGCCGAGTGCTCCCGCCACGGCGCATTGAGCGGCGGCGCAGGAGTCTGACCCGCTGGGGCGTGCGCTAGCTGGTGACGTTTGCTGCGGTTGGCTGCGTTGCAACGTCACCAAGCGCAGCAAACGTCACCAACCAGCGTGTCCACAGCAGTGACGGCCGAGGCTTCTGTCCACAGGCCCCGTCCGAGGCTTCTTGTCACCCCGGCCCAGGCTCCTGATGCTGGCTCCATGAGCACCCATCAACCGCCCGTGCGGAGCGTGACGACGGCGCAACTGACGCGCGCAGGTCTCACCTCACGTCAGATCGATGCCTTAGTGCGCTCGGGCAAGCTCGAGCGAATCGGCCGAGGCGTCTACGTCGAGAGCCTCGACGTAGACGCGGCAAGCCCGGAGTCACGGGTACGGGAGCATCTCGTCCGAGCTGTCGCCTTGTGCCGATCCTCCTCCGGGGCTTACCTCGTGGGACCGAGCGCGTGCCTTGCGCTCGGACTTCCCCTCCTCGTTCTTCCCCGCGACGTTCACATCGCGCGCGCCTCGTCCCGTGTTCAAACCCGCAGGCTCGGGCTGCGCGCACACCGTCCGTGGTCGCATGACATCCGAACACTCGACGACCTCGGGGTGGACGTGCAATGCCCCGAAGCAGCCATCGTCGAACTGGCAGCACGCGAGGGTGCGCTGCACGGACTCGTGCCTGCTGATGTCGCGATCCGGCACGAAGACGTGCGGTTCGAACGTGTCCTGGCTTCCTGGGGCAAGCGCCACGGCATCGCCCAGGCCCGGCTCGTCGCCGAACTCGCCGACGGCCGTCGCGAATCGCCCTTGGAAACGCAAACCGCGTGGCAGGCGCACGGGGAAGGGATCCGTCTTGAGCCGCAGACCGTCATCCGCGACAGGGCGGGCGAGTGGATGGCCACGGTCGACTTCACCGTTGCGGGATACAAGGTCGTCGTCGAGGTCGACGGTTTAGGCAAGTACCGACGCCCGGACGACCTGAAGAAGGAACGGGTGCGTCACAACCAGATCGAGGAGCTCGGGTGGCTCGTTGTCCGTGTCATCGCAGACGACCTGCGGTTCGGTCGGTTCGTGCCGCGCCTTCACGCGGCAATGGCGCGCGCCGAGCGCCGCTAGCTGGTGACGTTTGGTGCGCTTGGCTGCGTTGCAACGTCACCAACCGCAGGAAACGTCACCAGTTAAGCGTCGGTTGGGGCTGGGGCTGCTGCCGCGTCCGCCTTTTTCAGGCAGACCATCACGGCCAGGACGAGGGCCACCACGGCGAGGAGGTGCACGGCGAGGGCCGCGATGTCGCTGACGAAGCTCAGCAGGAGCACGAGGGCCGCGAGTACCGCAAGGATGACGGCGTAGCGGCGCAGGAACGGGGCTGCAGCGCGGTTGCCGACGAGAAGGGCCTCCGGCGAACGACGGGTCGTCGCCGTCCGGATCGACACGCGGCCACCGAACGGGAGGCGTCCGTCGTCGGCACCGCGCGCCACCCACGTCATGACACCGGCAATGACGAGAAGCGCGACAGCACCGACCATGGCGGCCACCGAGAGGTCCGAAAGCATGTGCCCCAGGGTAGCGAGGAACACCGGCTCCAGAGGCACCGGCTGAGAACCCGGACGGCGCGCCCGCGGGCAGCCTGCCACCCTGCTGGCGCAATCGTGCCCCGCGGAGTCAACGGCGTACCGCCAGCGCCGACCCGCGCGACGAAGCGCGGCCTCACCATCCCCGGGATCCAGACGACCCTGCGCGCCAAGAGCGGCCACCGCGACTGGAGCGACCCCGCCTTCCGCCTCCACTCGCCGACGCGCAGAGTCGGGTCGAGTCGGTCGATGCCAGAGGTGCCTCACCCCTTCCCCAGGTGAAAGGATGAGGGCCATGCCCACCCCCGACGTCGCACGGCTGCTCGCCTCGGATCGTGACCACCTGTGGCACCCCTACTCGAGCGCCACGAACCCTGCGACGACGCGGTTCGTCGAGTCCGCGCACGGGCCGCGCCTCACCCTGCGTGACGACGACGGCGCATCGCGCGAGGTGCTCGACGCCATGAGCTCTTGGTGGTGCGCCATCCACGGCTACAACGTGCCCGAGCTCAACGCCGCCGCCGAGGCGCAGCTGCAGCGGATGAGTCACGTCATGTTCGGCGGCCTGACGCACGAACCCGCCGTCCGCCTCGGTGAGAAGCTCGTCGAGATCGCGCCCGCACCAGAGGCCGACCGACCGAAGCTGACGCGCGCGTTCCTCGCCGACTCCGGCTCCGTCAGCGTCGAGGTGGCCCTCAAGATGGCCCTCCAGGTCTTCGCCGCCGACGACCGTCCGCGACGCACCGTCCTCACGATCCGCGGCGGTTACCACGGCGACACCCTGCACCCCATGAGCGTCTGCGACCCCGACGGCGGCATGCACTCCCTCTGGCGCGGCACGCTGCCACAACAGCTCTTCGCCCCGCTCCCACCTGCAGGCCTTGAAGCCGACCCTGACGAACTCGAGGCATGGAAGCGCGAAACCGCTTCCCTATACAGGGAACACGCCGACGAGATCGCGGCCGTCATCGTCGAGCCACTCCTGCAGGGCGCCGGCGGTATGCGCATCTACGACCCCGAATGCGTGCGATTCCTCACCACCCTCGCCCGCGAGCACGGCGCGCTCGTCATCTTCGACGAGATCGCCACCGGCTTCGGGCGCACCGGCACCTACTGGGCTGCCGACCGCATCGGCATCACGCCCGACATCCTCTGCCTCGGCAAGGCCCTCACCGGCGGCTACCTCACGATGGCGGCCGTGCTCTGCAGCGACGACCTCGCCCGCACCATCAGCGAGCGCACCGGCGCGATGATGCACGGCCCCACCTTCATGGGCAACCCACTTTCGTGCGCCGTCGCGCTCGCCAGCATCGACCTCCTCGACACCGAACGTCTCACCCGCGCAGCCGAATTCGCCGACACACTCGACACCCACCTCGCTCCCCTGCGCGAACTCCCACACGTCGCGGATGTTCGCACGCTGGGTGCGGTCGGCGTCGTCGAGCTGACCCACGACGTCGACGTCGACGCGGCCACGGCAGCCGCCCTCGACGCGGGCGCATGGATCCGCCCCTTCCGCCGCCTCATCTACACGATGCCGCCGTTCGTCTGCACCGACGACGACCTGGGCACGATCTGCGAGGCTGTCACCGCCGCGGTCCACGCATGCGCCCCGGCGAGCGAGCAGGCGCCGTGAACCAGTACCTCGACGCCCTCGACGCCGCCGCGAAGCTGCGCACCGAGCGCGACCTCGCCCGCACGGCCGAGGCCGACCAGCTCGACGGTGTCCGCATCGACCTCGCAGGCAACGATTACCTCGGCCTGCGGCGCCACCCCGCGGTGCTCGAAGGCGCACGGCGAGCCCTCGACGAAGCCGGCGGCGGCGCCGGCGCGAGCCGCCTCGTCACCGGAACGCATGCCGTCCACACGACGCTCGAAGCCGAACTCGCCGCGCACATGGGGCACGAGTCCGCGCTTGTGTTCTCCACCGGGTACCACGCGAACCTCTCCGCCATGACGGTGCTCGGCACCGCCGACACCCTCGTCGTCAGCGACGCTCACAACCACGCGAGCCTCATCGACGGCATGCGCCTGGCCAAAGCTCGCGTCGCCGTCACACCGCACCTCGACGTCGAAGCCGTGCGTCGCGCCCTCGCCGAACGCACCGAGCCGCGCGCCGTCATCGTCGTCGAGTCGATCTTCTCCGTGCTCGGCGACGCCGCCGACCTGCCCGCGCTCCTCGCGCTCGCCGTCGAGCACGACGCGCTGCTCGTCGTCGACGAGGCGCACGGCCTCGGTGTCGCGGGTAAGGGCGGCGAGGGGCTCGTCAGGGCTGGCGGCCTCCTCGACGGCGAGGGCGCCGACCGCGTCGTCGTCACGGTCACCCTGTCGAAGTCGCTCGCGAGTCAGGGCGGCGCGGTTCTCGGGCCGCGATCGCTGCGGGAACACCTGCTCAACACGGCACGCCCGTTCATCTTCGACACGGGCCTCGCGCCCGCGTCCGCTGGGGCCGCGCTCGGAGCCCTTCGTCATCTCGTCGCGCATCCCGAGCTCCCTGGTCGAACTCTCGCTGCAGCAGCCGCCATCGCCGACGCCCTCGGCGTCGAGCCGTCGGCCGGGGCCGTGCTGTCCAAGCCCATGCCGTCACCCGCCGAAGCACTGGCCGCCGTCGACGCGGCCCGCGCGCAGGGTCTGCGTATCGGGTGCTTCCGCCCGCCGAGCACGCCGGACGGCATCAGCCGCCTGCGCGTCACCGCCACGGCGGGACTCACGGATGCGGAACTCGACGACGCCAGGCGTATCCTCGGCGCCGTCGCCAGCACGTTCGAAGGAGCACAATGAGCGCCCCCGTCATCCTCGTCACCGGCACCGACACCGAGGTCGGCAAGACGGTGACGACGGCCGCCGTCGCCGCGGCACTTGCCGCGCAGGGCATGCGGATCGCCGTCGTCAAACCTGTCCAGACGGGCCTGGCCCCGGGTGAGCCGGGTGACGTCGACGAGGTCGCCCGCCTGGCCGGCACCGAGGGCGTGACGACGCACGAGTTCACCCGCCTGCGCGACCCCCTCGCGCCCGACGCCGCCGCGCGCCTCGCCGGCACGAGCATCCCGACCGTCGCGGAGCACGCCGAGCGCGTCCTCGAGATCGCCGACCGCGACGACGTCGACACCGTCATCGTCGAGGGCGCGGGCGGCCTGCTCGTCCACCTCGACGGCGGGGGCGCCACCCTGGCCGACCTCGCTATTCACCTGCGCGACAATGGCGTTCGCGCGGGCTTCGTGCTCGTTGTCGCGCCCCGTCTCGGCACGCTCAACGTCACGGCCCTCACCGCCGAGGCGCTGCGCCACCGGGGCCTCGACCTCATCGGCTACGTCGTCGGCAGCTACCCCGACGAGCCCGGCCTCGCCGAGCGCACGAACCTCGACGACCTGCCGAACGCCGCCGGCGCGCAGCCGCTCGGGCGCCTGCCGGAACGTGCGGCCCAACTCGACCCGAACACCTTCCGAAACAACGCAAGCAAGTGGGTGCACCTGTGATGTTCCGAACCGACGGCCGTCTCGCCGATGGCCGCACGATCCGCTGGTACGACCGCGAGGAGGGCCGCGAAGCCGTGCCCGACCGGCGCGATCTGCCCGAGACGACGCCCATGTCGCAATTGCGCTACGACGTCCTCACCGACGAGTACATCGTGCTCGCTGCGCACCGTCAGAACCGCACCTTCATGCCGCCGGCGAACGAGTGCCCGCTGTGTCCGAGCCGCCCGGACTACGCGAGCGAAGTGCCCTCGGAGGACTACGAGGTCGCCGTGTTCGACAACCGTTTCCCGGCGCTCTCGGACGCCGTCACGGACGTCGAGGAGATCGACGACCCGCTGTTCGCCTCGGCGCCCGCGTACGGCGCGTGCGAGGTGGTCTGCTTCAGCTCGAACCACAACGCCTCGTTCAAGGACCTGTCGCTCGAGCAGGCCCGCCTCGTCGTCGACACGTGGGCCGACCGGACGCGCGAACTCTCCGCGCGCGAGAGCGTCGAGTACGTCTACCCGTTCGAGAACCGCGGCGCCGAGATCGGTGTCACCCTGCCGCACCCGCACGGCCAGATCTACGCCTACGACATGGTTCCGCCGCGGGCGCGCAAGGAACTCGACGCCGCCCGTCGCCACCACTCGCGCACCGGCCGCAACCTCTTCGGCGACATTCTGAGCCGCGAGCTGGCGGAGGGGTCGCGCATCGTCGCACAGAACGCGACGTGGGTGGCGTTCGTGCCGTTCGCGGCGCGCTGGCCCGTCGAGGTGCACCTCTACCCGCGCCGTCAGACGCCCGACCTCGCGGCCCTCGACGAGGCGCAGCGCGACGGCCTCGCGGAGCTCTACCGCGACGTCCTCGGCCGTTTCGACGCGATGTACGACGCCCCGCTGCCCTACATCTCGGCGTGGCAGCAAGCTCCTGCGAAGGATGACCACCCGGACCGTCGCCTCGCGTGGCTGCACGTCGAGCTGTTCTCGATCCGGCGCAGCGCGGACAAGCTCAAGTACCTCGCAGGTACCGAGTCCGGCCAGGGCGCGTTCAGCAACGACGTGGCGCCCGAGGCGGTGGCCGAGCGCCTGCGCGAGCTGGGAACGTCGCGATGACGCAGGAGATCACCTCGAGCGACTCGCAGAGCCGCCTGCTCGCCGAAGCGGAAGCGCTGTTCGCGCGCGAGTTCGGCGACGTCACGCCGGACGGCGCGTGGTGGGCGCCCGGGCGCGTCAACATCGTCGGCGAGCACACGGACTACAACGGCGGCTACGTCCTGCCCATCGCTCTGCCGACCGGCACCGTCGCCGTCGCGCGGCGTCGTGACGACGACCTCGTCCGGCTCGTCTCCGAGGGCAAGCGCGTCGAGGTGCGCCTGGGCGACATCTCGCGCGAGGCGTCGCTCGGCTGGGCTTCGTACGCGGCCGGCGTCGGCTGGGCGGCCGCGCGTGACGGCCTCGACGTGCCCGGCCTCGACATCGCGTTCGCGGCCGACGTGCCGCGCGGTGCCGGGCTGTCGTCGTCCGCCTCGCTGAGCTGCTCGACCGCGAGCGCCTGGAACGACTTGGCCGGATGGGGCCTCGAGCGTCCGGCCACCGCCCGCCTCGGCCGTCTCGCGGAGAACGAGATCGCCGGCGCGCCGACGGGAACGATGGACCAGATGGCCTCGGTGCTGTGTGAAGCCGGTTCCGCATTACGCCTCGAAACGCTGACGAACGACACCGAGCAGGTGCCGTTCGATCTCGACTCGGCCGGGCTCGTCCTGCTCGTCGTCAACTCCCACGCGCCGCACGAGCTCGTCGACGGGGCCTACGGCGAGCGCCGTCGCTCCTGCGAGGAGGCCGCTGATCTGCTCGGCATCGAGCGAGGTCACCTGTGCAGTGAGGTCGACGGACGCGACGTCAGTGCGGTCGATGCGCGCCTCGAGGAGTTGCCCGACGTTCCGCGCCGCCGCGCGCGCCACGTCATCACCGACTCGGCGCGGGTGCTTGCCGTGCACGAGGCCCTGGGGGCCGGCGTCACGCGCGAGAGCGCTCCCGCCGTCGGCCGGGTGCTCAGCGCGTCGCACGCCAGCATGCGCGACGACTTCGAGATCACCGTCCCGGCCGTCGACACGCTCGCCGCGGCCCTCGAGGACGGCGGCGCGTACGGCGCACGGATGACGGGCGGCGGCTTCGGCGGCTGCGTCATCGCCCTCATCGATGCAGACCGGGTCGACGACGCCGTGGAGCTTGCGAAGCAGCGTGCCGCGAAGGGTGGCTTCGCCGAGCCGGAGCCGTTCGTCGCTCTCGCGAGTGAAGGTGCCAAACGTCTGAAGTGACCTCAGACGGCGGGCAGTTCGGCGCGCGCCATGCGTGACGCCCAGCGCAGGAGAGCGACGTCGTCGGTGAGGCCGTTGGGCCGCGAGTCCGGGATGACGTCCTCCACGTCGACGAGGTAGACGAGCGCTGCCACGACGAGGCGCAGACGTGCCTTGCCGGTGATGCTGGTGGTGTGTGGGTCGTCGTGGCCGTCCACGGTGAGCATGCCCTCGTCGACGTAGGCGTCGACGACCGAGCAGATGATGTCGAGGTCAAGCCCTTGCGCGCCCTCGTACAGGCGCGGGTCGCTCTTGCGCTTCGACTCGACGCTGGCGAGCAGCCTGTGCAACTCCGTGCGGGAGGCGATGAGTGACGCCGCCCGGAGCCGCGCGCGCCGGAACGCTGCCGACGTGAGAATGCGCGCTTCGGCGGAGGGCTGGGTCACGGCGACAAGAGTAGGCCTCGTCGGGCCTTCATGGGCACGTATTGGACGCCTTATCCCGAACGTGCGACCTGATCACGGGGATCTGCGCAGGAGCCAGACACCCTGGCGGTTGTCGGTGGCCCGTGGTTGGCTGATGTCGAGCCGTTGAACTCCGCACTTCGAGCGAAGGAGCTCCCATGCCCACCCGTGACACGAACTGGCCTGCAGGCACCCCGAACTGGGTCGACTGCTGCTTCGACGACGTGAAGAAGGCCGGCGACTTCTACGCCAAGCTCTTCGGCTGGGACGTGCAGGAGGGCCCGGCCGAGATGGGCGGCTACGCACTGTGCTTCAAGCACGGACGATCCGCCGCTGCCATCACACCGCGTATGGCGCCAGAGGTTCCCACGGCGTGGTCGACGTTCTTCGCCTCCGACGACGTCGATGCCACCGCCGAGGCGGTGCGCGCCGCGGGCGGCAGCGTCATCGCCGAGCCGATGAGCGTCGCTGGTGCAGGCCGCATGGCGTTCTTCACCGACGCCGAGGGTGCCGCGTTCGGCGCCTGGCAGGGCGGTGAGCACCACGGTTTCGGCATCTTCAACGAGTCTGGCTCCGTGGGTTGGAACGACCTCATGACGCGAGACCTCGAGGGCGCGAAGGCGTTCTACGGCAAGGTCTTCGGGTTCAGCTACGACGAGATGGGCGCCGACTACGTCACGTGCAAGCGCGCCTCCGACGGTGAGGTCGTCGCCGGAATCCATCTCGCGGGGCACCTGCCGGACGAGGTCCCGGCGAACTGGCTCACGCACTTCGTCGTGGCCGACCGCGACTCGAGCGTCGCCATCGTCGAGGAGCTCGACGGCGAGGTGCTCATGAGCTTCGACACCCCGTTCGGCCCCGAGGCCACCATCCGCGGCCCCGAGGGCGAGGTCTTCAACGTCATCTCCTACACCGCGGAAGCCGAGGAGGAGGCGGAGCACGATCGCGACGCCGAGTGACGAGCAGGTGAGGTGAGCCGGCCCTGACCCAGGAAAATCCCGGGTACTTGTCAGGTCTGCCGGTTCCGGACGAGAGCCTTCTCCTAGGTGGACGCGGTTGGCTGTGGGGACACTGCTTCATTCCACGCGAAGGACCATCATGACGAGCTCCACGCCCGCGAATTCCTCAGCCGCGACGGCACCCACTCGTACGTTCGCAGCACTCGTCGGCGTCGCGTCGCTCGCCGTGCTGCTGCAGGGCCTGTGAGCCGGATTGTTCATGTCGACGCCCGACACCGACCCTGAGAAGACGCCCTGGCTCGAGGTCCATTCGTGGTGCGGGAAGGCCGCCATCGGGTTCGCGCTCCTCGCCACGGTGTGGGCGTTCCTGAAGCTGCGTGAACGCACCGACCTGACCTTCGGTGCGCTGGCGTTGACGGTGCTGTTGATCCTCGAGCCCTATCTCGGGGGGCTCATCGTGGACGAGGGCAAGGACGTCATGGCCGCCGTCCATGTCCCGCTGGCGATGGCGCTCATGGGCCTGGCGGTGTGGCTCCCGCTGCGGGCCCGAAAGCGCTGACTCCACCGTGAGGACGAGCCTCGGATGCGACACGCGTCCGGGGCTCGTCGTTTGGAACAATGGGTGCATGCACAGCCTCGCCGACACCCAGCCCGCCATCGCCCTCGGAGCCCTCGACGGCCGCTACCGCGGCGCCGTCGCCCCGCTCGTCGACCACCTGTCGGAGGCCGCGCTCAACCGGATGCGCGTGCACGTCGAGGTCGAGTGGCTCATCCACCTCACCGACGCCGGCATCCTCGACGGCGTGCGCGCGCTGGTCGACGGCGAGAAGGAGGCGCTGCGCGACGCCGTGGAGCAGTTCGACGGTGACGACATCGCCGAACTCGCCGAGATCGAGCGCGAGACGGTGCACGACGTCAAGGCAGTCGAGTACTACCTCAAGCGCCGCCTCACGCAGATCGTGGCCGACGCGGGCCACGACGACGCCGAGCAGCTCTCGGAACTCATCCACTTCTGCTGCACGAGCGAGGACATCAACAACCTCAGCTACGCCCTCATGGTGCAGCGTGCGACGCAGCAGGTGTGGCTGCCGAAGGCGACGACGCTCGTCGAGCAGGTCGCGACGATGGCCCGTGACATGCGTGACGTGCCGCTCCTCGCGCACACCCACGGCCAGCCCGCGACGCCGACGACGATGGGCAAGGAGTTCGCGGTGCTCGCCCACCGCCTGGGCCGTCAGCTGCGCCGCATCGGTGGGCAGGAGTACCTCGGTAAAATCAACGGAGCCACCGGCACGTTCGGTGCGCACACGGCTGCCGTGCCGAGCGCCGACTGGCCGGCACTGAGCAAGTCGTTCGTCGCGGGCCTCGGCCTCACGTGGAACCCGTTGACGACGCAGATCGAGAGTCACGACTGGCAGGCCGAGCTGTACGCCGACATGGCGCGCTTCAATCGCATCCTGCACAACCTGTGCACCGACGTGTGGACCTACATCTCGATGGGCTACTTCGCGCAGGTGCGCGGCCAGGGCACCGTCGGATCGTCGACGATGCCGCACAAGGTGAACCCGATCCGCTTCGAGAACGCCGAGGCGAACCTCGAGGTCTCGAGCGCTCTGCTCGACGTTCTCGGCTCGACCCTCGTCACGTCGCGCCTGCAGCGCGACCTCACGGATTCCTCGATGCAGCGCAATATCGGCACCGCATTCGGGCACTCGGTGCTGGCCATGGACAACGTCGCGCGGGGCCTCGGCGGTCTCGACCCCGTGCCGGGCGCCATGGCCAAGGACCTCGAAGCCAACTGGGAGGTGCTCGGCGAGCCCATCCAGACGGCGATGCGCGCGCTCGGCGCCCAGGGCGTGCCCGGGATGGAGCAGCCCTACGAGCGCCTGAAGGAACTGACGCGCGGACGCCGCATCACCGGCGACGACCTGCGCGAGTTCGTGCGCGGCCTCGACCTTCCCTCCGACGTCGAGGCGCGTTTCCTCGAGATGACGCCTGCCACCTACATCGGCATCGCACCTCAGCTCGTCGATTACCTCGAGGTCTGACGAACCTGCGCTCACGCGACGCCCTGCCCGCAGCTGTGCTCCGCGGGCAGGGCGTCGTGCTGCGCGACGACAGGCGGCGTCAGGACACAACGTACGACCGCGCCACCACCGCACCCGAGCGACCCGCGGCTCTCACCCCCTAATCACCCCTTGGGGCGGAGTGATTCGCCTATAGTTCTTGCATGTTCCGGGGGCATCGCGCAGTCACTGCGCGTGGGGAACGGCCCCAGCCCTGCGTCGGCCGGGAAGGCGATGAATTCGATGACCGCATCCGATCTGCTCTACGACGTCGGGGCCATCGCGGCCTTCGCCATCGTCGGCTGCGCGCTCCAGGCGCTCGGCTACTTCATGACCGATCTGCTGACGCCGGGTCGCCTCGCCGACATCATCTGGCGTGAGCGCAACCAGAACGCGGCGATCCTCGTGTCGGCGAACCTCATCGCCGTCGGCCTCATCGTCTTCACCGCCATCCGCTCGTCGCACGACGGCCTCGCGGCGGGTCTCCTGAGCACTGCCGTTTACGGCATCCTCGGCCTCGTCTTCATGGCCCTGAGCTTCTTCGCCCTCGACGCACTGACGCCGGGCAAGCTGGGCGCGTTGCTGCTGCAGGAGGACAGGCACCCGGCGGTCTGGGTGTCGGCGGCGGCTCACATCGCGGTCGCGCTCATGATCTGCGCCGCCATCTCCTGATCGGCGCTCCCATGACCCACGACGCGCTGACCATCCGCCCCGGCTCGCACCTCTCGCTCGCGGGCGCTCCCGCGCGCGTCGAGGAGACCCTCGAACTCACCGTCGACGACTTCACCTGGCACTCGCACCGCCTCAGCGGGCATCCGGACGCCGATTGGCTCACTGTCGAGGACGACGAGGGCACGCTCAGCCTCACCCTGTGGAAGGACCGCCCGGCCCTGCCCGAGCGCGGCGAGCCTGGCGATCGCAACGTCGTCTGCGACGGCACGAAGCTGCGCCGCAACGAGGACGGCACGGGCACCTACCGCAGCCTTCCGTCGGGGCGCTCGGGCCGTTACGCCTACGCCGACTACCGCCTCGGCGGCACGCTCGTCGCCTTCGAGCGCTTCGACGACGGCGCGTGGGAGCCGTCGACCGGCCGTCACATCCCGGCGTTCGGCGTGCAGGTCACCGGGGGTTCGTCGTGACCCTTCACGCCATCGCGTCGCCGTTCGTCGACACCTGCGCCGCCGACCTGCGCCTGGGGCTCGGCTTGGCCCCTGTGGAGCATCTCGCCACCTGCTTCGTGGCGGGTGCCGACCTGCGCGTGCTCGGGGCCTCGCACCAGGTCGTCATCGAGACGGAGGACGAGCCGTTCACCGAGACGATCGCCTACCTCCCCCACGTCCCGATGCCTCTGCCGGAACGCCACACCGCGCCCGGCTACTCGCTGCGCACGAGCGTCACGCACCTGGCTCCGGACGCCCTGCGCGACGCGGTCAACGCGTTCGTCCCTGCGCTCGGCGAGCGTGACGACGCCGTCGTCGCGCGCTTTCCCGGGCATGACCTCGCGTTGACGGCCCTCGTCGCCGAGCGCCGCGACGACGTCCTCACGTGGCGCACCTGGCACGTCTACCCGCAGCACGGAGAACTGGTCGAGACCGCGTCCTCGCTCGACCTGCAGCGACGGAGGGATCCGGCATGAAGCGCACCGTCAACGTACTGCTCGTCGCGGCCCTCGGCCTCGGGTTGAGCGGCTGCGGCACGAGCAAGGAAGAGGAAGCCTGCCGCGAGCAGCAGCGTCAGATGGCGCGAGCGCAGGGCTTCACGCCCAACGAGCGGGCCGTCAAGGAGGCCTGCGACAACGATCACCGCAGCTCGACGACGCGCCGTCACGGTAGTTCCTTCCGCGGTGGCGGTTCGGGCAGCGGAAAGTGAGCGACGCTGTTCGCAGCGTTCGCGCGATCGAGGTGAGCCGTGCGCTCACCGTCTGAGGCTCCCCGCTTCGCCCGCGCCCTCGTCTTCGGCGCCGTCCTGCTGTGCGCCGCATGCGGTCTCGTCTACGAGCTCGCGCTCGTCGCGCTCGGCTCGTACCTGCTCGGCAACTCGATCACGCAGACGTCGATCGTCCTGTCGGTCATGGTGTTCGCCATGGGCATCGGCTCGCTCGCCGCGAAGCGCCTCGGCGGCCAGGCGGCCCGCAACTTCGCCCTGATCGAGCTGGCCCTCGCCGTCATCGGCGGCACGAGCGTCATCGTGCTGTACGCCGCCTTCGCGTGGTGGTCGCTCTACGGGCCAGCGCTCGTCGCTCTCGCCTTCACGATCGGCGCGCTCATCGGTGCCGAGATCCCCCTGCTCATGACGTTGCTGCAGCGCATCCGCAAGCAGGATGCGTCGGAAGCCGTCGCTGATCTCTTCGCCGCCGATTACGTCGGCGCCCTCGTGGGTGGCCTGGCGTTCCCGTTCCTCCTGCTGCCCCTCTTCGGCCTGCTCCGCGGCACACTCGCCGTCGGCGCCGTCAACGCCCTCGTCGGTGTTGCCTTGTGCCTGTGGGTGTTTCGTGACTCGTTCACGACGTGGGGGCGGCGCCTCGTCGGCGGCGCGCTCGCCGTGACGCTGGTCGGGCTCGCGGGGCTTGCCTGGTTCTCGGGGAAGTTCGAGCTGTCCGCGCAGCAGCGCATCTACCGCGATCCGATCGTCGTGAGCGAGCGTTCGGCCTACCAGGACATCGTCGTCACGTCCGGCCTCGACGGACGCGACGTGCGGCTGTTCCTCAACGGTGACCTGCAGTTCTCGACGCTCGACGAGTACCGCTACCACGAGGCGCTCGTCGCTCCTGCGATGAACGGGCCGCGCACGAAGGTCCTCGTGCTCGGCGGGGGCGACGGACTCGCGGCACGGCGGGTGCTCGAGTATCCCGGCGTCGAGAAGGTGACGCTCGTCGACCTCGACCCGGCGGTGGTCGATCTCGCGCGCACGCGGCCCGAATTCCTCGCGGCCAACGCCGATGCGATGGACGACCCGCGCCTGACCTATCGCGCCGCCGATGCGTTCACGTGGCTGCGCACCCAGAACGAGACGTTCGACGCCATCGTCGTCGACTTCCCCGACGCCGACGACGTGGCCACCGCGAAGCTGTACTCGCAGGAGATCTACGGGCTGATGAACAGGGCCCTCGCCCCCGGCGGCCGCATGGTCGTCCAGAGCGGCTCGCCGTTCTTCGCCCGCGAGGCTTACTGGACGACGGAGGCGACCCTGCGCCGCGCCGGGTTCGCGACAACGCCGTACCACGTCGACGTGCCGAGCTTCGGCGACTGGGGCTTCCACCTCGCGACGCGCTCGTCGACGCCGCCGTCGCTCACGCTGCCCGATGACGCCCCGGCGCAGCGCTTCGTCACGCAGGACGTGCTGCGCGCCGCTGCCGTCTTCCCGCCCGACCGTGGCCGGATGCCCGTGAAACCGTCCACCCTGCTGTCGCCCACGATCCTCGACGCGCAGAAGGGCGCCTACCGGGGCTACTGAGCCCGAGGTGTCAGCGACGCGGGTTCAAGCGCGCGATGGCACCGGTGAGCACGGCTGCGAAACCGGTCCACGCGGCGTACGGCGCGAGCGCGACGCCGCGCTCCGGGGTGTGAGCACCGGCTCGGCGCACGAGGTCGGCGCTGCTCACGGCGAGTGCAATGGCCTCGAGGCAGGCGGGACGCAACTTCTTTCGGTCGAAGAACAGCACGCTCCATCCCGCGTTGAGCACGAGGTTGCCGGCCAGAGCCGCTGCATAGGCCTTCTGCTCGCGCGTGCGCCCCTGCTCGCCGAGGTCCGCGAGCACGAGTGAACTCGTGAGCGCGATGTCGGCGTACAGCGCCGTCCACGCGACGGGGAAGGCCCACGCGGGCGGCTGGAAGGCGGGCTTGCGCAGGGTGCGGTACCAGAGCGAGTCGGGGTCGGTCGCGAGACTGCCGACCACCGCGGTCGCCGCGACGGCGGCGCTCGTGCGCGCGAGCGTCCGACCCCATCGGCGGGTGTCGGCGCTGCGCGAGGCGGTCCGGACGGCGTCACGGAAGGTGGTGTGCCCGCCCGGCGGCGGCCCCACGAGGTTGTCGAGGTCGCGTTCGTGGACGACGGTGTCGTGCTGCAGGCTGCCGATGAGCGGTGTGGCGAGCTGTGTCGTCACGGGTGTCACGAGGCCGACCCAGTAAGCCGCCAGCCCCGGAGTCCTCACGGGCGCCTTGAGCACGATGCGCGGTCGCAACCCCACCCTCGTGGCGTACTCGCTCATCATGTCGGCGTACTCGATGGCCTCGGGGCCCCCGATGTCGAAGGTGCGGTTGATGTCGGTCGGCAGGTCCGCCGCGGCCACGAGGTAGTGCACCGCGTCGGCCACGGCGATGGGCTGGATCGTGTTGCGCACCCACCGCGGCGCGAGCGCCCGCGGCAGCCGCTCGGCGAGGTGACGCAACATCTGGAACGACGACGACCCTTCACCGATGACGACGCCCGCCTCGGGGCGTTAAGGGTGCCGGTGCGGCGGCGCAGGAGCGCGCACACCCCGCCAAGCACGAGGCCGGCGAAGGCGAGCATCCAAATGCTCGAGGCAGCCGTGACGACGGTGTAGACGAGGGTGCTCGTGACGACAGGAGCGTGGCCGCGCAACGCGTCGTAGACCGCGCCACGGAAGAAGGTCTCCTCCGCCACGCCGTTGACGAGGGTGAGGACGAGAACCACGACGAAGACGCCGCGGTCGGCGTGATCGAGGAGTTGCTGGACGGGGTCGCGCAACGCGGGAATCTGCGTGAGAACAAGCGCACCGACGAGAAAAGCCCCTGCGAGTGCGGCCCCGACGCCGGCGCCGAGAGCCACGTCGGCTGCGGGCCGACGCGCTCCGCTCGGCTTCGGCGCTTCACGCCCACCCGGACGTCGGGCCAGGAACGCGCCGACGAACCACACCGCGGCCAGCAGCGCCGTCGCGGGGTAGAAGAGTGCATCAGCGGGCTCGATCGACAGGCTCCACGCCAGCACGAGCGCGCCGACGACGAGCGTCAGCCCGCAGGCGAGACGTTGCCGTGTCACCGAGTCGCCCATATGTTCATCCGACCACCCGCGCCAGGTGAGGTCCCAGGGGTGCACGACGGCAACGCAACGGGCCGGCATCCGAACGTGGATGCCGACCCGTGATGAGCGTGATGCGTGCGTCAGATCGTGACGTCGCCGCGGGGCGTCGTGAACGTCACTGACAGCACCGACGGGGTGCCGTGCGGGGCGACGAAGGAGAAGTCGATGCTCGGCTCCCACTCCTCGCGGTCGACGCCCGGTTCACCGGAGAGGCCGATCCACTCGCGCACGCGCTCGGGCGCGCCGGCGAGCGTGATGCCCTTGAGGCCCGAGTCGCTGGGGCCGTCCGACGACGGGTGGGTCGCCTCGTCGTCCCACTTGATGAAGTAGGGCAGCTGCGGGTCGAGGACGAGGTCGCTGATGCCGATCTGCTGCCAGGTGACCTCGGTGCCGTCGGGGCGGTGACGGCGGCCTTCGGTGGTGCCGCGACCGAGCTTCTCGACGGGGCGGGTCATGTCGTCGAGTTCGACGACCCAACCGATCCAGCCGCCACCGTTGGCGGAGCGAGCCTTGACGGCCTGGCCGTACGGCATCTTGTCGACGCTGGGGTGCTCGAGGGCTTCGACGACCTCGAGGAACCGGTGCTCGGTGAGCGGCAGGATGACGTTGCGGGTACCGAACCGCGGGTGAACGCCGCCGTCGAGTGCTTCCACGCCGAGCTGCTGCGCGAGTCGCTCGGCCGTCGCCTGCAGACCGTCGGACTCGGCCGCATACATCACGTGGTCAATACGCATGTGCACACTGTGCCACGCCCATTGGTGTGGACTGTAATCCGGGTCACTCTCCTTCGACCCGGCGCGCTCCGTCAACCGCGGACGCCGCGCTGACGCATCGCTTCGTAGAGCAGAACGGCGGCGCTCGTCGCGACGTTGAGGGAGTTGACCTGGCCCACCATGGGGATGCGCACGCGGGTCGTGGCGGCGGCGAGCGCCTCGTCGGTGAGGCCGTACTTCTCGGTGCCGACGGCGATCGCGACGGGGCCGCGGTAGTCGACGTCGGTGTGCATGACGTCGGTGTCCGGCGTCGCCGCGACGAGCGGGATGCCGCGCTCTTCGAGCCAGCTCAGGGTCTCGGAGGTGGACGCGGCGGCCACCGGAACGCTGAAGACCGTGCCCTTCGAGCCGCGCACGACGTTGGGGTTGCCCCAGTCGGTGACCGGGTCGGCGGCGATGACGCCTTCGACGCCGACCGCGTCGGCCGTGCGAAGCATCGCGCCGAGATTGCCGGGCTTCTCGACGCCCTCGGCGACGAGAAGGAGCGGACTCTCGGGCAGGTCGAGTTCGCGCGGGTGGGCCTGGACGCTCGGCACGACGGCGAGGAAGCCGTCAGGACCTTCGCGGTAGGCGACCTTCTCGAACGCTGCGCGCGCCACCGTCACGATGTCGGCGCCGGCGGCACGAGCGGCGTCGACGACGTCCTGCTGGCGATCGGCGTCGAGCATGAGGTCGTCGCACGTGTAGAGGGCCCGGGGGCGCACCCCTGCATCGAGCGCGAGCGACAGTTCCTCGTACCCCTCGAGCAGGGTGACGCCCTCGTTCTCGCGGGTACGGCGCTTACGCAGACCGACGAGCCCCTTGAGGCGCGGGTTGGTCGCGGAGGTGAGGTGAAGATCAGCCACCCGCCCATTCTCCCCCACTCAACCCCCACCGCCGAAGCCCCGATCTGCACGTGCAGGATGGTGCTGTGGTGAGGAGTGAGGCGGGGGTCGGGCTGTTGTCCGAGGCGACGGTTGAGCGGCTCGCCCGCGCACAGATCACCGCTCCGTCGGAGCTCCTTGCCTTCGACTTCGACGACGCATCGGCTACGGCGCCTCGGGGCTTCGAACGGCTCGCGGAGTCGGCACTGCTGCGCCGTTCGGATCTCGACGCCGTCGGTGTCGAACTGCTCTCGTGGGGCCTTCAACTGGGCTCGGGGATGACGGTGCGGGTGAGCGACGTGCCGCTTCGCGAAGGCACCATTGTTCTGCTCGGTCTCGGCGTCGGGCGGGTGCGTCTGCCGATTCCGTGCCGCGTCACTGAGGTGATCGACGAGCCGCACCGGCGCGGATTCGTCTACGCGACGCTGCCCGGTCACCCCGAGTGCGGCGTCGAATGTTTCCTCGTCGAACGTCGCGGCGATGACGTGTGGGTCAGCATCGACTCCCTCAGTCGGCCCGGCTGGCTCCTCACCCGCATCGGCGCCCCCGTCATGCGATGGGCGCAGCGCTGGATGACGCGCCGCTACCTGCGGGCTCTGGCCCGCTGAAGCGACGGGCGATCAGTCGTCCAACCGGTGCGCGGCGGCCAGCACCTCCGGCGCGAGCAAACGGCTCGCGCCGAGCACCTCCACGCCGACCAGGCGGCCATTCGCGTCCACGTCCAACGCGAGGTCGATACCCGGCTCGCCGCCGAGTTCGACCGGGACGGTGCGCGTCACACCGCCCGCTCCCGGGTCCGGGCCGAGCGCGACGTAGGCCGCGTCGGCCTCGCCGTCGAACGCCAGCCGCACCGCGTCAGCGGGCACCCCGCCGTCGGGCGGATTCACAAGAGCGAGCGCAGGACGTCGGCGGCGCCGTCGTTCTCGATCGAGCCGGTCACCTCGTCCGCGGCGTCCTTCACCTCGTCGGGCGCCTGGCCCATCGCGACGCCGCGCGCAGCCCACTCGAGCATCTCGAGGTCGTTGCGCTGATCGCCCACGGCCACCGTGTTCGAGGGCTCGATGGCGAGCTTGCGGCGTACCAGCTCGAGCGCCGACGCCTTCGAGACGCCCTCGGGGTTGATGTCCATCCAGGCCGTGTACCCGACGGCGTAGTTGACGTGGTGCAGGCCGATGCGGTCGGCGAGCTCGAGGAAGTCCTCGCTCGTGCCCGACGGCGAGCGGAACGTCACGCGCGTCACGGGCTCCGACATGAGCTCCTCCCACTCCACGACGGTCTGCTCGCCGTCGAGTTCCCCGTCGGGGAAGGGCGCGGTGACCTTGAACCCGTCCGGCCCCTCGACCGCGATGACGGCGTCCTCCCACTGTCCGCGCAGCATCGACAGCGCCGGCGCGGGGTCGAACGTCACCCGATCGACGATCTCGTAGCCCACGTCGAGCGAGCTGTCGAGACGCAGCGTGATGGCGCCGTTCGAGCACACGACGTAACCGTGGTCGAGGTCGAGCATGCGCAGGATCGGCGTCGTCGCGACAACGGCGCGCCCCGTCGACAGGACGACGTGGTGGCCGGCGGCGACGGTGTCGCGGACGGCGTCACGCGTCGCGTCGTGCATCGTGCCGTCGTACTGCAGGAGGGTGCCGTCGATGTCGAGGCACACCATGAGCGGTGGCCACTCGTGCGCATCACGGGAATCGGGCCGGGCGCTGTTCGCAGCCGCAGCTTCGGGAATGACGGGCGTCGTGTGGTCGGACGAAGTCACAGGCCCACCCTACGCGGGCCGCGCCGCCACGCGGCGTGGCACAACGTCACGGTGCGGGCTGCACGGGCGGCTCGAACGAGAACGTCATACCGAGCAACCACACGAGCAGGATGACCACGGGCAGGTGCAGGAGGAACTGCAGGAACGTGAACCCGACGATGTCGCGCGCCCGCAGCTTGAGCACGGCGAGCAGCGGCAGCATGAAGAACGGGTTGATGAGGTTCGGCAGAGCCTCGGCGATGTTGTAGATCTGCACGGTCCAGCCGAGGTTCATCTGGACGTCGGTGGCCGACTGCATGACGTACGGCGCCTCCACGAGCCACTTGCCGCCACCGGACGGCACGAACAGCCCGAGCAGCGCCGTGTAGAGCGCGACGACGATCGCGAACGCACCACCGTCACCGAGGTTCGTGAAGAAGTGCGTGATGTGCTCGGCGACGGTGACGCCGCCGCGACCCCTCGCCTGGGTCATGATCGCCGCCATCGCGGCGTAGAGGGGGAACTGCACGAGGATGCCCGCGGTCGCCGGAACGGCCTTCGTCACGGCCTGAAGGAAGCCGCGCGGCGTGCCGTGCAGAAAAAGTCCGAGCATGAGGAACAGCAGGAGGTAACCGTTGAGGCTCGAGACCACCGTGAGCGCCGGCTTGCTCATGAACTCGGTGACGAGCCAGCCGATGGTGAGCACGAACATGACGATGGGCAGGATGCGGCTGTGCTCGAGCCACTCGCCGGGGCGTGTGCGCTCCTCGGTGGCCGGGGGTTCGTCGTCGAGGTCGACACCCATGTCGGCCGCGGTGCGCACGGCCTCGCCACGCGGTGCGGAGAAGTAGCAGATCGCGACACTGAGCACGATGAGGATGAGCGCCGTCAGCATCGACTGCCACGTGAAGATCGTCTTGCCGAAGTCGAGCACGCCGGTGATCTTGAGAACCTCGGGCGTCAGCGAGTCGGGCGTGGCCTGGATCTGCGCCGCCGAGCTCGAAAGGCCCAGCGCCCACACGCCGCCGAGGCCCATGAAGGACGCGGCGCCGAGCGCCCGATAGTCGACGACGAGGTCGTCGCGGCGAGCCACCGCACGGGCGAGCAGGCCACCGAAGACGAGGCTGAGGCCCCAGTTGAGCAGCGACACCGACATCGCCAGCAGGCACACGTACGCCACGGCCGTGCGCGGTGACGACGGCACGTGGGCGAGCCGCTCGATGAGGCGCGCGACGGGTGGACTCGTGGCGACGACGTAGCCGGTGAGCACGACCATCGACATCTGCAGGGTGAAGGCCGCCAGATCCCAGAAGCCGCCGCCGAACGACTCGGCGACGACCTTGGGCGACGCTCCGTTGATGAGGGCCGCAGCCCCGACGACGACAACGCCGACGAGGGCGAAGACGTACGCGTCGGGGAACCACTTCTCCGTCCAGCCGGCCAGTCGCTGCGCGAACCTGGCCAGCCCTGATTCGCCGCGAACGTCGGCGGCGTCGACTTCAGCGCTTCGTGACATGACGGACACCGTAGGGGCGCCGGCCAGCACTACCGGGGAGTACGCCCCGCCGTTCTGGCCGGCGTGGAGAGACGACGAAAGGCCCCGACCGATCGCTCGGAAGGGGCCCTCGTCGTGGGGTGTGCGTCAGTGGTTCTGGCCGAACCCGCCCTGCGGGGCCGAGCCGTACTGGCCGTTCTGCTGACCGAACTGCTGCTGGCCCTGCTGGTAGCCGCCGTTCCACTGCTGGCCACCGTTCGCGCCGTTGGGCGTGGTCGGTGCCGCCGAGCCCTTGCGGCTCTGCAGGAACGCGACGATGCCGACGGCGAGCGCCGCGACGCCCGCGAGGAGCGTGAGCCAGACACCGGCACCGATCGTGGCCGAGTAACCGGAGGCCGCGCCACCGTCACCCACGGCGCTGGCAGCGCTCGGGAACTGCAGGATGCCGATGATGAGGAGCACTGCACCGATGGCGGCCGTGACGATGCCCGTCACCTTGGCGTTGAGCTTGCCGAGGGCGGCGAGCACACCGGCCACGGCGAGACCGACCGCGAGGATGAGGACGAAGATGCCGCCCGTGTTGCTCGACTCGCCCAACGTCGGGTTGGCCGAGTTGGTGTTGCCGCCGATGCCGTTGAGCGCGATCGACTCGCTGCCCGACTTGAACGTCACCCATGCGACGAACGGCGCGATGAGCGCGAGCAGAGCCGGCAGGAACGGGCCGAACTTCGCGACGGGGGACGTCGCCGCTGCGGAGGCCTTGGCCGGCTTCGGGGCCGTGGCGTTTGGCTGGGCCGACTGCGACTGCCCGTAGGCCGCCGACGTGTACTGACCCTGCTGGCCACCGTGCGTCGGGGTGTTGTGCTGACCCGCCGAGCCGTACTGCTGGGCGCCCTGCGGCGACGAGTTGTACTGCCCCGGCTGCGCGTAACCACCCTGCGGCGCCGAGCCGTACTGCCCGCCCTGGGGCGAGGAGGTGTACTGGCCGGGCTGGGCGTAGCCACCCTGGGGAGCCGAGTTGTACTGACCACCCTGCGGCGCCGAACCGTACTGCCCGCCACCCTGCGGGGCAGAACCGTACTGACCCTGCTGACCGGACTGGCCGTACGCACCCGGGTAGCCCTGCGAGTACGGAGCCTGCTGCTGGGCGATCGGTGCGCTCGGGTAGGCCTGCGAGTTGGCCGACGCGTCGTTCGCCGAGCCCTGGCCGGAGCCGGAGGCACCCGCGCCGGGCGCGAAGGACGCCTGCGTCGGCGCCTCCGCGCGGTCGGGTCCCGGCTTCGGCTGGGCGGCGGCCTGCGGCTGGTCGCGGTAGGCCACCTGCGTCGCGTCGTTCTCGAAGGCCTGCGTGTCACCGTCAGGGCGCGGAGCCTCACCGGCCGGCGTCGAGCCGCCGGCGATGCGCGTCTGTGCCTCGGAGTCGCCGTCGCCCCAGGTGGAGGCGGGCTTCTCGTTGTTGTCGCTCATGCGACCCTCCCGTTTCGAGGTGGTGAAATCTGATCTGCGCCCAATCTACCTGTGGCCCATCACGCCTGCAGCTTGAAGGCCTCCTTGTAGCTGAGGCGTCCACCGGTCTGCATAACGCTGCGCGTGTAGAGGCGCGTGGCGACGCGGGTGATGACGACGGCGGCCACGGCCGCTAGCACGAGAGCGACGATCGGCTCCCACCAGGCCGCGTCACCCGTCACGATGCGCGACGGCATGGCCACGGTCGAGACGACCGGCACGAAGGACGCGATCTTCAGGGCCGTCCCCGTCAGCATGAGACCGAGCATCATCACGGCGACGACGAGCATGATCACGGGCTGCGACGTCGTCTGGATGTCCTCGCTGCGCGACGAGATCGCGCCTGCCACCGCGAACATGCACGCCACCACGAAGAAGCCGGCGACGAAGAAGACGATGAACCATCCAGAGGCGCTGGCGACAGTGCCGATGAAGGTGCCCCACTGCGTCTGCGACAGCCCGATCAGTGCGACGGAGACGAACAGCACCACCTGGAGCATCGCGAGGACGGCGTTACCGATGACCTTGCCCGCGAGCAGCTGCTTGAGCGGGATGGCGCTGGCGAGGATCTCGACGATGCGCGACTGCTTCTCCTCGACGACGCTCTGGGCGATCGGCATGCCGAAGATGAAGGCCGCCAGGTAGAAGACCATGACGAAGGCCAGGGTGATGCCCTTGGCCATGCCGCCGTCCATCGAATCGGGGTTGAGCTTCTCCGGCGTCACCGCCGCGCCGCTGGATAGCTTCGCGAGGTCGATGCCTTGAGCCTTGGCGTTGGCGGTGAGGGTCTGCTGCGCCGCGGCGTTCGTGACGTGCCGCTGGACGCTGCTGTCGACGTCCGTGTCGCCGACGAGCTTCCAACCCCCTTCGACGGGCAGGAGGGCCAGGTCGGCGCGGCCGCTCTTGACGGCCTCGCGCGCATCGGCCGCCGACGACGCGTCGACGGTGGCGTACTCGACCTTGCTGCCGCCGTCCTTCGCGGTCTTCTCGGCGGCACCCACGAGGCTCTTGCCGGTGACGCCGGCCGTGCCCTGCTCGCTGACGACGGCGACGGAGGTCGTCTGCGTCTTGCCCGTCATCCAGATCGAGAAGCCGAACGACGCGGCGGTGATGAGCAGGATTACCGCCATGGAGATGAGGAAGTTCTTGTCCCGAACTTTGACGGCGATTTCGCGCAGGGCGACGATCTGCCAGGCCGGGCGCGGGCGGGAGCTGGTTGCTGCTGCGGCGTTCATCGTCAGGCCACCTCTCGGTAGATGTCGGCGAGTTGGGGCACGAGTTCGTGGAACTCACGCACGCGGCCCCGCTCCATCGCGCGGCGGAGAACGGCGTCGGCGGCTGCCGCGGAACGCTCGGGTTCGGAGGGAAGTTCGAGCACGGCCACCGGGCCGTCGATGTCGACGACGCTGATGCCGAGCGAGGCGGCTACGTCGCGCAGCCAGCCGGCGTCGGTGTCGAGGACGAGGCGGTGGCGGATGCGTCCGCGGCGGCGCAGATCCTCCGCCCGCCCTTCGGCCACGACCTCACCGCGGGCCAGGATGACGAGGCCGTCGCACAGCCGCTCGACGAGGTCGAGCTGGTGGCTGCTGAACAGCACCGGCACGCCGCGGGCGGTGAACTCGCGCAGGAGGTCGACCATCGAGTCGACGGCCTGCGGGTCGAGGCCGCTGAACGGCTCGTCGAGGATGAGCGCCGACGGGTCGGTGATGACGGACGCCGCAATCTGCACGCGCTGCTGGTTACCGAGCGAGAGCGCTTCGAGCTTGTCCTTCGAGCGCTCGGCAAGGCCGAACCGGTCGAGCAGCTCGAGGCCGCGGGTGCGGGCCACGGACGCCTTTACGCCGCGCAGTTGCGCGAGGTAGACGAGCTGGTCGATGAGCGGCTGCTTCGGGTAGAGGCCGCGCTCCTCGGGCATGTAGCCGATCGAGCGACGGTCGGCCGCCGTGATCGGCTGCCCGTTCCACAGCGCTTCGCCGGCGCTGGGCTCGAGCACGCCCATGATCATGCGCATCGTCGTCGTCTTGCCGGCGCCGTTACCGCCGACGAAGCCGGTCATCCGGCCGTCCGGCACGCTGAACGACACGTCGCGCACGGCGACCTTGTCGCCGAACGTGCGGCTCAGCCCTTTCGCTTCGAACATCGTCCGTTCCTCTCGCTTTCGCCCTTTGGGAGGTACGTGAACCATCCTGGCGAAACGGCGGGGTTCTCACCTCCGCCGGGAGGATGAACTTCAGGTGCCGGACTGCTCCCCCACGCGCACGAGGCCGGTCTCGTAGGCGGCGACGGCGGCCTGCACGCGATCGCGCAGGTCGAGCTTCATGAGGACGTTCGACACGTGCGTCTTGACGGTGGCCTCCCCGACGAAGAGTTCGTCGGCGATCTCGGCGTTGGAGCGCCCGCGCCCGAGGAGCGCAAGCACGTCGCGTTCGCGCGGAGTGAGCGCGGCCAGTCGCGCGTCCGCCTCTGGGGCGGCCTGCTGCGCGGTGCGTCGTTCGATGACGCGACGCGTCACCTCGGGGGCGAGCAGCGCGTGGCCGTGACCGACGGTTCGCACCGCCTCGGCGAGTTCGTCGGCGTCGGCGTTCTTGAGCAGGAAGCCGCTCGCGCCGGCGTCGAGGGCGCTGAAGAGGTAGTCGTCGCGATCGAAGGTCGTGAGGATGACGACACGGCCCAGGCCCTCCTCGACGAAGCGGCGCGTGGCCTCGATGCCGTCCATCACGGGCATCTGCACGTCCATGAGCGTGACGTCGGGGCGCAGTTCGCGCGCGGCGGCGAGCGCCTGTTCACCGTCCGCGGCGGTGCCGACGACGTCGAGGTCGTCCTCCACCGAGAGGATGAGGGAGAAGCCGCCGCTGACCATCTTCTGGTCGTCGACGATGAGCACCTTGAGCGGTTCGGTCACGCCGTCTCCTTGGTTTTGGCTGCAGCGTCGAGGGGTAGCCGCACGCGCACACGGTATCCACCGGTCAGGCGCGGGCCGATCTCGGCCGTACCGCGGTGTGCGGTGACGCGTTCGCGCATGCCGAGCAGACCGAGGCCACTGCCCGAGGTGCCCGAACGCGGGCGGCCGTCGTCGAGCACCTCGGCCTCGACGTAGCGGGCGTTGCGTTCCTCACCGGTGCGCAGCGTGACGGTGGCCGCCGTCGCCGTCGAGTGACGCTGCACGTTGGCGAGCGCCTCCTGCACCGTCCGGTAGATGCTGTGGCCGATGTTGGCGGGCACGTCGACGTCGACGAGGTTGTCGAGGTGGACGTCGAAGGTGGCGCTGCGGACCTCGTCGACGAGGGCGGCGATGTTGCTCAAGCCGGGCTCGGGGGTGCGCGCGGTGACCGTCTCGCCTTCGCCGGCGTCCTTCGTGCCCGAGGCCCCCGCCTGCCCTTCGGCCCGCAGCGTGCCGAGCAGCGCGCGCATCTGGGTGACGGCCTCGCGCGACGACGCCTCGACGTTGCTCAGCGAATCCGTCGCGCGCTCAGGGTTTTTCGCCATGAGTTTGCGCGCTGCAGCGGCCTGGATGCCGATGGCCGCGACGTGGTGGGCGACGACGTCGTGCAGTTCACGCGCGATGCGCAGCCGCTCCTCGACGACGGCCTGCTCGGTGAGTTGATCGGCCTGGCGGGTGATCGTGCGCGCTTGCTCGACGGCGCGCGCCCGAGCCCGCGCGCCGCGCCACGAAACCGCTCCCGCGCCGACGGCGGTGGCGAAGTAGAGCACGTTGACCATGAGGCCGTAGAGCACCGCCGCCGCGCCCGGGCCGAAGAGTGCGCCCTCGCGTGAACCGTT
Organism: Dermacoccus barathri; assembly: GCF_015070805.1. Taxonomy (NCBI): domain Bacteria; kingdom Bacillati; phylum Actinomycetota; class Actinomycetes; order Micrococcales; family Dermacoccaceae; genus Dermacoccus; species Dermacoccus barathri. The sequence continues at coordinate 522,218 of NZ_JADCTK010000001.1, forward strand.
GCCCTGATAGCTGGCGACCAGCTCGTCGCGCATGGAGGCCACCGACCACTGCACGGCGAGCCACCCGAACATGAAGATGACGACGCCGCACGCCGCGAGGAACACGATGCGCCGGTCGCGCGCCCACGCGAGCGCCGTGAAGATGGCGAAGAAGTACGCCGCCTGCATGCCGATGTTCGCCATGACGGCTGGCTGCGTCACGCCCGCGACGAACATGTGCGCGGCCGTGAGCACCATAACCGTCACAGGGAAACGGCGTCGCCACACGAGCGGCGCCACACCGACAGCGGCCGCGAGCGCGATGGCCCAGCGCGGCCACCCGCTCGACAGCGCACCGCTCGCACGGAATACCTCGAGGCCGAGCAGCGCGGAGAGAAACACGACACCGGCGATGAGGGCGTCCCGCTTGAACCAGCCCTCGGGCAGGGGACGTTCCCAGTCGTCGTCGAGGCCGAAGAACTCCTTCACCCGACCGAGGGTAGAGCGCAGTCGACGGGCGCACCTCCCTCAAGCGGCGGAGATGCTCGCACTGGGCTAGGCCACCCCTGCGGTCGGGTGACAGACGACGTACCCCCTGATTGGCTGAGTGGGTGTCCTACTCGCGGCGGCACCTGAGCGTAAGCCGCACGCGGGCAGACAATTTCGGCAATCATGGCCGGGGCGGCACTCCCACGTGTGGGCCGGCCGTCCACTGCCTTGCACGAGATTCGATGTGGAGGAACTGACATGACGGTAGCGACTGACGCTGTCTTCGAGATGCCGGACGACGGCGACAACGAGGGCGTGCGCCCGAGCGAGCGCGACAAGCGCAACATCACAGACCCGGAGGCGGGCGGCGAAGCAGACCGCGTCGACGAGGACAACGTGCCCCAGTCCGGCCTCGACGAGGACCGCCTCCAGGGCGAGTGACGGCACCAACCCACCCCGCCGGAACACACGAAAGGGACATCACCCATGAGCCACACCCCCGAAGAACTCGAAGCTGCGCGCGAGGCCGCCCAGGCCGCCGTCGACACCGCGACGTCGTGGGACTACAGCGCCGGCGACGCCAAGATCGACAGCAAGCTGCGGGAGGGCCTCGATGCAGCGGGCGTCACCATCGACGATGACGAGTTCGTGCGCATCGTCCGCGAGATCGACGCGCTCACCGGTGACGAGGACGCGGGCACGCCCCAGGTGAGCGCCGCTCGCCCGACGACCGGCGCCTGAGCGCTCCCCGATCGGGCGGCCGCCGGCTGCGCGGGCGCGCTTGCGAGACATCGCGACCAAGCGTCGCAAGTGCGCCCCTGCAGCGTCCTCGTGACGCGCTCACCGGCGGCCGCCCGACTGCCTGCCCTTGATGTGCCCGCGCCGGCCGGGCACGGGCACGCCAAAACCACGCACATCAGAAGAACTCGCACCGAACAAGGGAGATCCCATGGGTATCGACAAGCTCACCGACGCGTTCTCGAACGACGCGAACCACGACGAGGGCGGCGAAGACGCCCGCAACGAGGCTCGCGCGATCGACGAGGGCTCGCCCGAGCGCGAGATCGTCAGCGACGACCCCGGCACGCCCACCGAAACCACCGACTGACGGCGCGGCCTAGCTCGACGCGAGCGACACGACGAGGTTGAGCGTCGTCGCGACGACCCCGACGCCCAACACGTAGCTCAACAGCGTGTGGGCGAGCACGAAGCGGCGCATCTGGCGGTTCTTCAGCGTGGTGTCGGAGATCTGGTACGTCATGCCGAGGTCGAAGGCTACGTAGGCGAAGTCGTAGTAATCGGGCTCGCCACCCTCGAAGTCGATGCCTCGCGCGCCCGGCTCGTCGCCGTAGTACAGGCGCGCGTAGCGGGTCATGTACGTGAGGTGCACGAGGAACCACGACGCGACGACGCTGCCCGCGCCGAGCAGCGCTTCCGGGGTGCCCGAACTCTTGTGCTGCCCCGCCGCGAGCAACAGGCCCACCCCGGCGAGGCTCGCCACGGTTCCACCGATGACGGTCGCCTCGGACAGCGCCACGCTCGGATCTTCCTCGCGCGCGTGCTCGGCGGCCTCGTGCTCGTTCATGGGTCGAACGGTGAGCCACGTCCACAGCCCGTAGATCGTGGCCGCCGCCGTCCAACCCGCCATGACGTGGAAGGCCAGGCTGCGCTCGAGGTACGTCATCGAGGCCAGGGCGACGAGAGCACCCAGTGCCATGCATGCGGCAAGCCGGACGCCGATGCGCTGCGTCAGCGCGCGACGATTGCCTGAAGCCATGGCGGAACGTTATCGCTCGCGCGGGGCGGACGCCGCCGGTCGGCCGTGCACGGACGATGTCAGGTACGGCCCGAGATGTGAGCTGCGCCGGTCACAGACCGGGCCAGAGCTCACACCGTCCGGCCTGCAGCTGCCTCGGGTCAGATGCGCGCGGCAGCCTCACGGTGCAAGCCCGCGAGCACGTCGAGCTGCTGATCGGCGCGTCGGAGCAGTTCTTCGAGTTGCGCCGCGTCGAGACGCGGTTCGTTCTCGGCTCGGGTGAGCAGCGTGAGCCAGCACCGCTTCTTGCCTTCGACGCCGAGGCTGAGGGCCTCGAGCTCGACCAGATCGCTGAGCGGCGAACGACCCTTCAGGGCCCCGTTCGGCTTGAAGCGGCCGAGGTATTCGCCGATGCGCGCGGCTGCCTGCTGAACCCGCGCCTCGCGCACCCCGAACCTGTCGGCGATGTCGCGCAGGGCCTGACGATCCTCGGTGACCTCGCGGGCGAGTGTCGCGAGTTGCTCACGCGCGCGAGCGTCGGAGTGGGAGGAGGCGGCGCGGTCGAAGAGGTCGCGGCCCCCGGTCGAGCCCACCCAGTGATGCTGAAGGTAGATCTGCAGAAATTGGTCGTCGCGCGGCAAGGGTCCTCCAAGGTCGTCGGGTTCGTTCCCGACGCTACGGGCTGGCGACCTCCCCGCGGACCACCTCCCGGGGCGGGGGCGCCGACGAGCACACTTCGCGAACACGTGAGTTCGCGACAAGCGTTCGTGCCCGCCGGACAACATCCGGAACGTTTACAGGTGGTCACCTGTGCACTCCAAGCTCATCCTCGACAGTTGGCGCGAAGCATCCTTCGTGGCGGGAAAGAACCCGGTCGGAGCGCGTATTACCCACGAGACCACCACAGCGATAGCCCGGTCACTCGACAAGAAGGCAGCTAGCGGGAATGCCGAGCCTTGGCCAGCTCACCGATTGCGATGACACCCGAACCCTCGTGACGGTTCCCGTCCTCACCGATGACTGGCGACGCTGGGCCGACAGCTGGCGAGGCACCGCCTTCGTGCAGGTTCAGGTCTTCGTCACGCCGGTAGGTGAGCAGCGGCGTTACCCGGAAGATGCTCCGCACTGAAGCCGGCACGAATCGACGCGGTCAGGGTGGCGTAGGTCGGGGGGGCTGAACCAACGGGGTGCGCAAAGAACGCGCGAGTGCCCGCACCGTCCTCATGACGATGCGGGCACTCGCGCGCGGATCGGCGCGTCAGGCAACCAGGTCAGGCGATGACGGGCAGCACCTCGAGGCCGCCCATGTACTTGCGCAGCGCCTCGGGCACGCGCACGGAACCGTCCGCCTGCTGGTGGGTCTCGAGGATGGCGACGAGCCAGCGAGTCGTCGCGAGCGTGCCGTTGAGCGTCGCGACGGCACGGGTGGCGCCCTCGCCTCGCTCACGAACGTTGAGACGGCGCGCCTGGAACGTCGTGCAGTTCGACGTCGACGTCAGCTCGCGGTACGTGCCCTGCGTCGGCACCCACGCCTCGCAGTCGAACTTGCGCGCAGCGGACGTGCCGAGATCACCCGCGGCCGTGTCGATGACGCGGTAGGAGAGCTCGCACTTGGCCAGCATCTCCTCCTCCCACGCCAGCATCTTGGCGTGCTCCGCTTCGGCGTCCTCGACCTTGCAGTACGTGAACATCTCGACCTTGTTGAACTGATGCACACGGATGATGCCGCGCGTGTCCTTGCCGTACGACCCGGCCTCGCGGCGGTAGCAGCTCGACCATCCGGCGTAGCGCACCGGCTCCGTCACGTCGATGATCTCGTTCGCGTGGTAGCCGGCGAGGGCCACCTCGGAGGTGCCGACGAGGTAGAGGTCGTCCTCCTCCTGCACGCGGTAGATCTCGGCGTCGTGCTTGACGTCGAAGCCGGTGCCCTGCATGGTCTCGGGGCGCACGAGCGTCGGCGTGATCATGGGCGTGAAGTCGTTCGCGATGGCCTGGTCGAGCGCCATCTGCAGCAGCGCCAGCTCGAGGCGAGCGCCGACGCCCTTGAGGAAGTAGAAGCGCGAGCCCGACACCTTCGTGCCGCGCTCCATGTCGATGGCGCCGACCTTCTCGCCGATCTCGAGGTGGTCCTTCGGCTCGAAGTCGAACTGCACCGGCTCGCCGACCGTCTTGACGGTGACGAAGTCGTCCTCGCCGCCGGCGGGCACGCCGTCGAGGACGACGTTGGGGACGGTGCGCATGAGCTCGTCGAACTTGGCGCCGGCCTCGTCGGCGGTGGCCTCGAGCTCCTTGACGCGGGTGCTCAGCGCGGTGGCGTCCTCGCGGGCCTTGTCGGCGTCGGCCTGCAGACGCGCGACCTCGGCGTCGTCACCCGACTTCTTCGCCTTGTTGAGCGCGCCCATCGCGGCACCGACGCTCTTGGAGACCTGCTTCTGCTCGGCACGCACCTTCTCGAACTCGCCGAGGGACGAACGACGCGTCGCGTCGAGTTCGAGAATCTGGTCGACGACGCTCTCGTCGGCGCCGCGAGCACGTTGGCTCGCGCGGACGGCGTCAGGGTTTTCGCGCAGAAGCTTGATGTCGATCACGAGGTAAGGCTATCGGGTAGGGGCAACCGGGTTGCCCGGAGACGCCCCGACGAGCGCAGAACCCGCCTAAGGGGAGAGCGTTGAACAACTCGTACCGTCCCAACGCACTCGTCACGGGCCTGTGAGGCCCTCCATTCATGGCCTCGACCACACGCGCGAGTCCTCCGCAAACCAGTCCGCAGCATCCAGCAGCATCTCGGCGGCCGGTTCGTTCGGCATGCGCTCACGTGGCGCATCGACGCGTCGGCCGTTCACGAGAAGGTGGACCGAGGTAGACGTCACCAATGCATCGACTCGGATGCCCGCGCGCTCCACTGTCACGGTCGCTTCGGTCGCGCTCGCGGTAACACCTCGCAGCAGGAGAAGGTTCCGCAGATGGGCCGCAGCCGCCTCATCGCTGATGCCCTGGTCAACCGCAAACCGTTCGACGAATCGCTCCACTTCAGTTGCCGGATACCACTCGACGTCCTCCGGCAATCTCGCGTCGTACAGTTCCGACCACGCGCCGGCGAAGCCCGGGCCCCAGCTCACGTTGGGCTCGCGCCCGGGTATCGGCCAGAGATACACGTACGCCAAGCCGAACTCTCCGCACCGTTCCCGCGACCGCCGGGCAGCATCACAGAGTCGGCGCATAAGTCCGCGTCGCGGCTGGATGAGCAGGACGGTGACTTCCGTGTCCGCTAGGTCGCCGGAACGCACCCGCCCGGCGAAGAGCGTTTCGCCCCGATTCACCTTGTCGCGCGCCGGTCGACCCTCGCCGCACCGAATCACCCACCCGAAGGCAAGGCGATCGAGCAGATCATCGAACGACCGCAGCTGCATCTCCTCGCGAGAACCGCCCGGGTCCACCACCACCTCATCGCCTTCGGGGGCGACAAGAGCGTGAACGTCGCGTCCTGGCCGCGAAAGGAAGACCTCGTCGAAGGTGCCCGCCACCGCGTATTCGATCTCGACCTGCCATCCGCAAGCCTGCCACCGCTCGACGGATGCCACGCTGCTATCCCGCGATGCCACGTCGGCACCCTATCGATGAGGCACCGACGCGACCTCGGTTCGGTCGGCTCACGGGGGCCATTCCCACAGCGGCCTGGTCCAGGTGATGCGCTGCGTCGGATCGTTCGAGTCCAAGAGTGTGCAGATCAGTCGGAAACGGGCGTAGTCGTGGTCGATCTCCCAACTGACCATCGACGGCGAATCGACCGTCGGCGCGCTCGTCATGCACCGGTCGAGCTCGCGGTGACCCTGCCGCGAGGCCTCGACGAGAAGCGGCGCTGCGAGAACCATCAGCGTCAGGATGACGAAGACAACACGGCGAGGGTTCACGCCCTGACCTTAGGGCGCCTCCCGACGGGAGCAGAACCCGCGACGGGCGCGGATTGTGGCGACGGGAGCGCTGCAACACTCCCATCGGCACTGCTCAACCGGCGAGATACTCGTCCAGGGCTCGACGCAGGATGTCACTGGCACTCGTGTGCTCCCGACGCGCCCGCGCGCGGACAGCATCGATGCGCTCAGGGTCCAGCCGTACTGTCACGGTTTCGGCCGGACGCTTCCCCACGGTGCGCGGACGCCCGACCGGAGCCACCCGAGCCTTGGGAAATCCCGCCTCGGCGTCAGCGACGAGGGCCTCGATCGTTTCCTCTGTGATCGGCTGCCCATTCACCGTGCCCCACGAGCCACCGTCGGGTCGGGTTGCCGTGTCGAACTTCTCGTTCATCGCTTTCTCCCCTCTAGTAGGTCGAGCGTGGCCTTGCGTACCGGCATCGCGTGAATGATGAGCGTCCGCTTCTGGTCGAACACCAAGGCGACGACCTCCACGGGCCGCCCTCTCGTGTCGACTCCGATGCGTAGATACCGCTCGGGCTGATCGTCTTCAAGGCGAGCTTGTCGTGCGAAACGAGTCGTCCACGCCTGCGTCACGTCCTCGGCGGACAATCCGTACTTGAAGGCCGAAGGATGGAGTGTGACGGCGTCATCCACAACAATATTGTGTCACGAAACTCGCCCGAGAGACAGAGCCCGCGACGGGCGCCGAAGACGGGGCCCGCAACGCTCCCATCGAGGGTGTTTCGCTCCCACAGCGAGGCATGCTCACGTCGGCAACCAGCCGTCGCCCGGCGCCGACGCTCGCTGACCGATACAGTCGTGAGGTGCCGAACTCCTCACCCTCGCAGGGCGCCCGCAAGCGCGCCGGCATCGTCGTCAACCCCACCAAGGTCGACGACCAAGACAAGCTGCGCCGCGAGTGCACCAAGGCCGCCAAGGAGGCCGGCTGGGACGAACCGCTCTGGCTCGAGACGACGCTCGAAGATCCCGGCGTCGGCCAGGCTCATCAGGCCGTCAGCGCGGGCTGCGACATCGTTTTCGCCGCGGGCGGCGACGGCACGGTCCGTCTGGTCGGCTCCGCGCTCACCGGCACGGACATCCCGCTCGGCCTCATGCCGCAGGGCACGGGCAACCTCCTCGCGCGCAACCTCGGCGTCTCCGTCGACGGCTCGGCCGCGCAGAACTTCGCGCGCTCCCTCGTCGGTCACGACATGCGTATCGACGTCGGCCGCGTGCACGCCACGTTCGACGACGGCTCGGCCAAGAACGACACCTTCCTCATCATGGCCGGGTTCGGTCTCGACGGCGACATCATGGATTCGACGAGCGAAGGCCTCAAGAAGCGCGTCGGTTGGATGGCCTACCCCCTCGCCGGCATCAAGTACTTCACCGAGCGCCCCGAGCGCATGCTCGCCAGCTTCGACGACGGCGCCCCGCGCACGAAGAAGACGACGACGCTGCTCGTCGGCAACTTCGGCCGCCTCACCGGCGGGGTCAAGCTCATGCCCGACGCCACGGGCAACGACGGATGGTTCGACGCCGTCTGGCTCTCGGCCGACGGGCCGCTGCAGTGGGGCGCGCTGACGCGCCAGATCCTCACCAAGTCGCGCCGCAACACGAACCGCGTCGAGCGGGTGCGCGCGCGCCGTGTCGAGGCCCGCGCCATGGGCCGCGAGCGCGCCGTCGAACTCGACGGTGACGTCATCGGCCAGGCACGCGACGTCAGCATGTGGATCGACTCCGACGCGCTCGTCGTGCGCATCGCCGACCCGAAGGACTCCAAGCTCTCCGACCTGCGCAGCCGCCTGCCCGGGCCGTTCGGTCAGGACTTCAAGGGCCTGCCCGCGAAGGCGAAGAAGTCGAGCAAGTAGTCGGGTGAACCTCAGGCCGCGAGCGAGCTGACGATCGGCACGCCCGGGCGGTAGGCGATGTGCAGGTAGCTCGGGGCGTCGAGCATCGCCAAATCGGCGCGCGCACCGACGCGGATGACGCCGACGTCGTCGCGCCGCAGCGCTGCAGCGCCCCCGGCCGTCGCAGCCCACAACGCCTCCGCGGGCGTCATGCCCATCTCGCGCACGGCGAGCGCGATCATGAACGGCATCGAGTTCGAGAAGCACGTGCCCGGGTTGCAGTCGGTCGCGAGCGCCACCTCGACTCCGGCGTCGAGGAGGTCGCGCCCGCTCGGGAACGGCTGACGGGTGGAGAACTCGACACCCGGCAAGAGGGTCGCAACGGTCGACGAACCGGCCAGTGCCGCAACGTCCTCCGTCGACAAGAACGTGCAGTGGTCGACGCTGGCCGCGTCGAACTCGACGGCCAGCTGCACACCGGGTCCATCCCCGAGCTGCCCCGCGTGAAGGCGCGGCATGAGGCCCGCAGCTACGCCGGCGCCAAGGATCTCGCGCGTCTCGTCGCCGTCGAACGCGTGCGCGCTGTGCGGTTCGCAGAACACGTCGATCCAACGCGCGAGGGGCGCGCACGCTTCGAGCATCGCGCCGGTGACGAGGTCGACGTACTCGCGCCGATCCGTGTCGCTCGGCACGACGTGGGCGCCGAGGTAGGTCACTTCGTCGGTGAACTCCCCCGCGATGCGCAGCGTCCGCGCCTCGTCGTCGACCGACAGCCCGTAGCCCGACTTGATCTCCACGAGCCCGGTGCCCTGCGCCCGTGCCTGCTCTACGCGGGCGGCGACGAGTTCGCGCAGACGCTCGTCGGACGCCTGGCGTGTGGGGCGCACCGTGTTCGCAATGCCGCCGCCGTCGTAGGCCTCCCCCGTCATGCGCGCGGCGAACTCGGCCGAGCGGTCGCCGTCGAAGACGAGGTGGTTGTGCGAGTCGACGAACGCGGGGATGACGGCGGCCCCGTCCATGTCGAGGCAGCGGTCGGCGTCCGGGGCCTCGGAGGCCGATCCCACCCACGCGATGTGTTCGCCGTCGATGACGAGCGCGGCGTCACGCAGGAGCGCGATGCGCTCCTCTCCCCGAAGCGCCGCGCCACCCCCGTTCCGCGCGGGATCGTTCGTGACGAGTTCCCCGATGTTCGTGACGAGCGTCGTGCTCATGCGTCCTCCCAGAGTGTGGTGATGGCTTCGGTGAGCAGGGCCCCGACGTCACCGAGGCGGTGACGACCTGCTGTGACGACGTGGGCGCCGTCCGCGACGACGTCCGTGATGTCCTCGGCGGTGGCCGCGAGCAGCACCTGCTCGGGCAGGCACCCGGCGGTGCGGCGCGAATCGAGGCGCACGGCAACGGCGTCCGCGCGCATTCCGACCTCGAGGCGTCCGGCGTCCGGCCACCCGATCGTGTCGTGACGCGTGGCCGCGTCGAGCAACTCCTCGGGGCTGAAGCGGCCGCGGTCGTTCGTCACGAGGCGCTCGTGCATCTCGAGCGCGCGGGCGTCCTCGAACGTGTCGACGACCGCGTGCTGGTCGCTGCCGAGGCTGACGCGCACCCCGGCATCGGCGAGCGCGCGCGCGGGGCCGATGCCGTCGGCGAGGTCGCGCTCGGTCGTCGGGCAGAAGCACGCGACGGCGTTCGCGTCGGCGAGCAGCGCGATGTCGTCATCGCTCAGGTGCGTGGCGTGGACGGCCGAGAACCGGGATGTCAGCGCGCCTGCGTCGTCCAGAAGCGCCACCGGCGAGCGGCCGTAGAACGCCTCGCACGCCTCGTTCTCCGCGGGCTGCTCCGACAGGTGCGCGTGCACGGGCTGACCGTCGCTCGCGGCGAGCACCTCACCGACCTCGTCGCGAGCGACGGCCCGCACAGAATGGATGGCGGCGCCGATGCGCGTCGCTTGGTCGTCGGCGAGCAGGGCGTGTCGCGCGGCCCAGGCGGCCGCGGAACCGTCGCTGAAGCGCTGCTGGTCCTCGTTGAGTGGAGTGTGGCCCTCAGCGGTGAGCCCACCGTGGAGGTAACAGGTGTCGAGGAGCGTGAGGCGGATCCCCGCCTCCCGGGCGGCCTCGCGGAGCGCTTCGCCCATCGCGTTCGGGTCGTCGTACGCCGCGCCGCCGGGGCGATGGTGGACGTAGTGGAACTCGCCCACGCTCGTCATGCCGGCCATGACCATCTCGGCGAAGACGGCCCGCGCGAGCGCCCGGTAGTTCTCCGGCGTGAGGCGCCTCGAGACGGCGTACATACGCTCACGCCACGTCCAGAAGGTGCCGCCGTCGCCGTGGGTGCGCCCGCGCAGCGCGCGATGGAACGCGTGTGAGTGGCAGTTCGCGAAACCGGGCAGGGCGACCCCACCCAACGGCACGTCACCGTCGCCACGCTGGACGCCGGGTTCGATTGCGCTCCAGCGCCCTTCGGCTTCCGTCAGGCGAACGTTGTACGCCACACCCTCCGGCAGGAGCGCGTGTTGGGCCCAGTACGTCGTCATCCGGCGAGATCCTCCAGAACGCGGACGAGGGCCTCGACGCCGCGCACGCAGTCGTCGGTCTCGGCGAACTCCTCGGGCGAGTGCGACGTGCCTGTCGGGTTGCGCACGAACAGCATCGCCGTGGGCACGCCGTGGTTGGCGAGGATGCCTGCGTCGTGGCCGGCGCCCGTGCCGAGCAAGGGCACGCCGCCGAGCGTCGCGTCGAGCCGCTCGACCAGGCCTGCGTCGAAGGGCGTCGTCGGCGTCCACGACTCGGCGCGCCAGGACCCCCCAAGTGCCCTGGCGCGCTCCTCGAGCTCGCCGACGACGGCCCGCACGTCCTCCTCCCGGGAGCCTCGTGCGTCCACCCACGCCGTGACGTGCGACGCGATGGCATTGATGCCGCCGGGCACGACGTCGAGCTTGCCGACGGTCGCGACGACGCGGTCGCCGCCCTCGCCCGAGCGGTCACGCGAGGCCGCCGCGCCCCGCGTCGCCTCGATGAACTGCGCCGCCTTGAGCAGCGCGTCGTCGCGGTTGCCGAGGGCCGTCGTGCCGGCGTGGTCGGCGCGTCCGGGCAGGTCGGCGCGGAAACGGCCGTGCGGCCAGATGTCGCTGCCAATGGCGACCGGGGCGTCGTCGAGGTCGATGAGCGCGCGGCCCTGTTCGACGTGCAGTTCGACGAAGGTGCCGACCCGCGCGAGGGTCTCGTCGTCGCGCCCGAGCGTGCCCGGGTCGCGCCCGGCGCGCTGCCACGCCTCGGCCATCGTGACGCCGTCGGCGTCGGTGAGCGAGCGGGCGCGGTCGGCGTCGAGCGCGCCCGTGATGATGCGCGAACCGGCGCAGGCGACGCCGAAGCGAGCGCCTTCCTCGTCGACGAAGTTGACGACGCCGATCGGCTTGCGTGGCGCGAACCCCTTCTCCTGCAACGTCTTAACGGCCAGGAGCGAGGAGACGACACCGAGCGGCCCGTCGAACGCACCGCCGTCGGGCACCGAGTCGAGGTGCGAGCCGGTGACGACGCCCTCGCCGGGCGCGTCGTCCGGGTTGCCCCACCACGCCCACTGGTTGCCGGCGCGATCTTCGGTGACGTCGAGGCCCAGCGCGGCGCACTCGCCGACGAACCACTCGCGCAGTGTCGCGTCCTCACGCGTCCACGCGAAGCGCCGGTAGCCGCCGGAGCCGCCGTCACGGCCCACGGGGTGCAGGTCGTTCCACAGCGACTCGAATCGGCGGGTCTCGCTCACGTCAGTACCTCGCACTCGCTCAGTTGCCGGCCTTGGGCGCCGTGCGCTCGGCGGCGGCTCGCGTGGCGGCAGCCTGCGCGGCGTCGGCGCCGTCGGCGTCACGAACGGTGGGCGTCATCGGAATGCGCGCGCCACGCTCGTCGGCGACCTCGACGGCGCGGGAGTACCCGGCGTCGACGTGGCGGAAGACGCCCATGGCGGGGTCGTTCGTCAGCAGCGCGGTGAGCTTCGCGGCCGCGAGGTCGGTGCCGTCCGCGACGCCGACCTGGCCGGCGTGGATCGAGCGGCCGATACCTACGCCGCCGCCGTGGTGCAGCGACACCCACGTGGCGCCCGAACTCGTGGCGGTGAGGGCGTTGAGCAGCGGCCAGTCGGCGATGGCGTCGGAGCCGTCGAGCATGCCCTCGGTCTCGCGGTACGGCGAGGCGACGGAGCCGGAGTCGAGGTGGTCGCGGCCGATGACGATGGGTGCGGAGACCTTGCCCTCGGCGACGAGCCGGTTGAACAGCTGTCCGGCCTTGTGACGCTCGCCGTAGCCCAGCCAGCAGATGCGCGCGGGCAGGCCCTCGAACTCGACGAGCTCACCGGCGGCGTCGAGCCAGCGGTGCAGGTGCTCGTTCTCGGGGAACAGTTCCTTGAGCGCGGCGTCGGTGACGGCGATGTCCTGCGGGTCGCCTGAGAGCGCCGCCCAGCGGAACGGGCCGAGGCCCTCGCAGAAGAGCGGGCGGATGTAGGCGGGCACGAAGCCGGGGAACTCGAAGGCGCGCGTGTAACCAGCGGTCCGGGCCTCGTCGCGGATGGAGTTGCCGTAGTCGAAGACCTCGGCGCCTTCGTCCTGGAACTCGACCATGGCCTGCACGTGGGCCGCCATCGACTCGCGTGACTTCTTCGTGAAGCCCACCGGGTCGCCCTCGGCCTCGCGCTGCCACTCGTCGACGGCGACCTCCGACGGCAGGTAGCTCAGCGGGTCGTGCGCCGACGTCTGGTCGGTGACGACGTCGATCGTGATGTCGCCTGCGCGGTGGCGCGCGAGCATCTGCGGGAAGACGTCGGCGGCGTTGCCGACGATGCCGACGGAGACGCCGCGCTTCTCGGCCTTCGCAGCGTTGGCGCGCGCGATCGCGTCGTCGAGGTCGTCGGCGATTTCGGTGAGGTAGCGCTTGGCGACGCGGCGCTCGAGGCGGGTGCGGTCGACGTCGGCGATGAGGCACACGCCGTCGTTGAGCGTGACGGCGAGCGGCTGCGCGCCACCCATGCCGCCGCAGCCGCCGGTGAGCGTGATGGTGCCGGCGAGCGTCCCGCCGAACCGCTTGCGGGCGACGGCGGCGAAGGTCTCGTAGGTGCCCTGGAGGATGCCCTGCGTCGCGATGTAGATCCACGAACCGGCCGTCATCTGGCCGTACATCATGAGCCCCTCGGCCTCGAGACGGCGGAACTCGGGCCACGTGGCCCAGTCCGGCACGAGGTGGGAGTTGGCGATGAGCACACGCGGCGCCCACTCGTTCGTCGTCACGACTCCGACGGGCTTGCCCGACTGCACGAGGAGCGTCTCGTTCGGCTCGAGGTCCTTGAGCGTCTCGACGATGGCGTCGAACGCCTCCCAGGATCGGGCTGCGCGGCCGGTGCCGCCGTAGACGACGAGGTCGTCGGGGCGCTCGGCGACCTCGGGGTCGAGGTTGTTCATGAGCATGCGCAGCGGGGCTTCGGTCTGCCAGCACTTCGCGTTGAGTTCGGTTCCGCGCGGTGCGCGGACGGGGCGGGCGCCCTCCATGGCGGTCTCCTTCGGTTCGTGCTGGGGGTCAGTTGAAGTCGCCGGCTGCGCGCGTGGCGGCGGCGAGGACGTCGCCGTCGGCGACACGGGCGACGACGGATTCGATCTCGGGCGACAGGTAGCGGTCGGGGCCGGGGCGGCCCGCGCCGTCGAGCGCTTCGATGACGGCGGCGCCGACCGGGCCCGGCGTGAGCGGGGCGCGCATCTGGATGCCGCGCGTGGCGGTGAGCAGTTCGATGGCGAGCACGCGCGTCAGGCCGTCGACGGAGCGGCGCAGCTTGCGCGCACCGGCCCAGCCCATGGAGACGTGGTCTTCCTGCATGGCGCTGCTGGGGATCGAGTCGGCGCTGGCCGGGTTCGCAAGGCGCTTGAGTTCGCTGACGATGCCCGCCGCCGTGTACTGGGCGATCATGAGGCCCGAGTCGGTGCCGGGGTCGTCGGCGAGGAACGGTGGGAGGCCGTTGTTGCGTGCGCGGTCGAGGAAGCGGTCGGTGCGGCGTTCGCTCATCGAAGCGACGTCGGCGATGACGATGGCGAGGAAGTCGAGCGCGTACGCGACGGGGGCGCCGTGGAAGTTGCCGTTCGACTCGACGCGGCCGTCGAGCGTGACGACGGGGTTGTCGACGGCGGCGGCGAGCTCACGCTCGGCGACGGTGGTGACGTAGTCGAGGGTGTCGCGGGCGGCGCCGATGACCTGCGGCGAGCAGCGCAGCGAGTACGCGTCCTGCACGCGGGTGCAGGCGTGCGGGTCACGGTGCGAATCGCGGATGCCGCTGGCGTCGAGCACCTTGCGCAGGTTGGCGGCCGACTTGGCCTGGCCCGGGTGGGGACGCAGCTTCTGCAGGTCGTCGGCGAACACGTCGTCGGTGCCAAGCAGGCCCTCGACCGAGAGGCCCGAGGCGATGTCGGCTGTTGACAGGAGCATCCGCAGGTCGGCGATGGCGAGGCACAGGGTGCCGAGCATGCCGTCGGTGCCGTTGATGAGGGCCAGGCCCTCCTTCTCCTGCAGGACGACCGGCTCGATGCCCGCGGCCTTGAGCGCGTCGGCGGCGTGGACGACGTCGCCGTCGGCGGTGGCCACCTCACCGTCGCCCATGAGCGCGAGCGCGCAGTGCGCGAGCGGCGCGAGGTCGCCGGAGCAGCCGAGGGAGCCGTACTCGCGCACGAGCGGCGTGATGCCGGCGTTGAGCATCGCGATGTACGCGTCGAGGGTTTCGGGGCGGATGCCGGTGCGGCCGGTGGCGAGGGTGGAGATGCGCAGCAGCATGAGGGCGCGCACGATCTCGCGCTCGACGGGTTCGCCGGAGCCCGCGGCGTGGGAGGCGACGAGGCTGCGCTGGAGCTTCTGCCGCTTCTCGGGCGGGATGCTCGTGTTCGCGAGCGCGCCGAAGCCCGTCGAGATGCCGTAGTGCGGGATGGTGTCGCTCGCGAGGGCGTCGATGATGGCGCGGGATTTCGCGACTTCGGCGACGGAGTCGGCGCTCAGCTCGATGATGGCGCCGTGGCGGGCGACGGCGACGACGTCGTCGATCGTGAGTGGGCCGACGCCGACGGCGACGCTGCCGGTGGACTGTGCTGCAGAAGTCATGCGCCCATTGCATCGTGCGAGCCCGGGCGCGGCGTGACACGGGCGACGCGAACTGTCCCAGGATTGAGACAGTTGCCCTCGAATGGCTACCGTTGGCGCGTGAGTTCTGCCCCCGCCGCCGCCCAGGTCATTGCCCTGTTGCAGCTGCTCGCGGGGCGACCGTCGGCGCAGCCTGCCGCGACGTTGGCGCGCGAGTTGGGGCTTCCACGGTCGACGACGTACCGGCTGCTCGGGGTGCTCAAGGACGCGGGGTTCGTCACGCACTCGGAGGAGACGCGGCGCTGGGGGCTGGGCATCGCGGCGTACGAGTTGGGCTCGGCCTACTCGCGGCAGCAGCCGTTGCAGCGCATGGCCCGCGCGGTGATGACGCGCCTCGCCGAGAGCACGGGGCAGGCCGCGCACCTCGGGGTGCTGCACGGCTCGGACGTGCTGTACGTCATCGAGGAGCGGCCGCTGGGGGTTTCACCGCTCGTGACGGACGTCGGCGTGCGCTTGCCTGCGAACGTGACGGCGAGCGGGATGGCGATGCTCGCGCACCTGCCGGCCGCGCAGGTGAGGGCGCTGTTCCCCTCCGGCGCGGAGCTGGTGCAGCGCAACTCCGGGGCGGATCAGCCGGAGACGGTGGCGGGGTTGCGTTCGGAGCTCGCGCAGGTGCGTCAGCGCGGGTACGCGCGGGAGGTCGGGCGCGTGACGCCGGGCTTCCAGACGGTGGCAGGGGCGGCACTCGACCTCAACGGCCTGCCTGCCGCGAGCCTCGCCGTCACGTGGCCTGAGGACGCGGGCGACCGCGAGACCGAGTACGCCACAGCGGTCAAGGATGCCGCTAGAGAACTGACGTCTCGTCTGGCTCGATGAGGCAGCGGGGTCTCGGCATTGGCGGCTGTGCCCGCTGACCCGCACCTTCGGGTGGCACATGCCACGACCCATTGGCGTGGTCACGACGGCCTGTGATGATGGAGAGTGGGCGCCGATGAGACGCCGCCGCCGAGTTCTACGGTGACCGTCAGCGCGAGTACGCCTGGTTCGCGCCCGCCGCATCGCTGCCCCTCGTCAGCATGGATGCCCAACGCGCCGCGCACGCCATCGTCGGCGGGGTCCTCGCCGGCAAGCCCTACGTCATCCTCACCCCGCGGCAAAGGTGGGCGCGCGCGTCCACGGCCTCGCGCCGGGGCTGACAACCCGCCTCCTCGGCGTCGTCAACCGGTTGCTTTCCGGCCCGGTGGACGGGGCCACGAAGCCGATACCGGGTGCCGAACTCGCGCCGTCCGCCGGGCAACTCGTCAAGGTGCTGACCTCACTCGGCGACCGATCCCGCCGGCGCAACCTGGAGCCGTGAAGCGGCCACCCCACCGGAGGTAGTGACACCCGACGGCGCCTCGTTAGCGTTGCAAGAGAGCAACGTAACGCCCCGACGGAGGTTCGCCCCCGCCGAGACAGCGATAGAAAGGTCCGACATGTCCGAGATCACGCAAGAACAGGTCGTCGAGATCATGCGCGTGAGCGCTTCGTCATGATGACCTCGATCGCCGACGACAGAACGCTGCACAGCCACCCGATGACCCCGAAGCAGGTCACCGATGACGCCGACGTCTGGTTCTTCATCGGACTTCAGGGCGAGCAGGCTCAGGCGCTGCGCACCCAGCCGGAGGTCAACCTCGCCTTCGCCGAAACCGGCTCCTGGCTCTCCGTCGCTGGTCGCGTCGAGTTCGTCGAGGACCGACAGAAGATCGACGAGCTGTGGGACGACGGGGTCTCCGCTTGGTTCGACGGCGGCAAGGAGGACCCGAACCTTGGTCTCATCCGATTCGAGAGCGACTCCGCGCAGTTCTGGGGGCAGCCCGGCGGCAAGGTCTCAGCGCTCGCGAGCATCATGAAGGCCCGCGTCACCGGTGAGCGCCCGTCCGCCATCAGCGCGACGACCGAGATGTAGATCCGGACGAGCACGCGTCAGAGCTATCGCTCGACGAATGCTCGGGTGTCGGCCGGGTGCGCGTGGCCCCCGGCCGACGACTCGTTCGAACCGAGCACTCCGACGCTGACGGCACTTGCCGTCACACCTCGAACCGCGAAAGGTGCCATGAAACATCCGCCCAGCTTTCGCATCACACGGAGTTCGGCCCACCCTCGGTCGGCCGTGTGGGACGCACTGTGGGATCTCGAGATTCACTCACGCGTGATCCCGTTCACCACCGTGACCCTCGTGCCCACCGAAGTCGGACACGAGAGCGGCCTGCGAGAAGGGTCACGGTTCAACGCCCGCACGCACCTCGGGCCCCTGACGATCGACGACGTCATGCGCGTCGACCGCTGGGATCCGCCGGCGGAGGCTCGAATCGTGAAGGTCGGGCGAGTGTTCGGTGGCACAATCACCGTGCGCCTGAGTGACGTCGATGGCGGGAGCCGTCTCGACTGGCATCAGACGTACAGCGTTCACGGGCTGCCCGACATCGTCGCGTGGTTGACGGTGCCTCTCGTTCGTGCCGGATACGTGAGAACTCTGAGCCGCATCATCGGATCTCAGGAACCGGCTGGGTGAGCGCGGCCGCTACCGGCATCGCTCACACTATCTCCCACTCGGCGACGGGGCCGGGAATCAGCGTGAACATCGGATGCGGCCGCGGCGCGCTCGCGGCCAAGTGCGCGCGGAACCACGGCGGGTCTCGCTGCTCGACCTTTCGGCACAGATGGGCCCACTCGTAATCGAGTTGCCCTTGCGCGAGCGTCAGCGATACAGAGGGCTCGAGGGGCCTCAAAAGCTTGTCCGAACGAAACGTGTAGCCACGTCGATCCGCTTCCTCAGCGAGTCGCCAAAGATACGACGTGATGGCGCGGATCGGGTCGTCGGTGGCACGAAACCTCAGCAGCTGCGGGTGGTTCCTGTACCCCGTGGTCTCGCCGGCGAGAACCTTCTGCGCGAGCAGCCCCTCACGCCATCCCGCCACGAGAGCGCGTCTGTCCAGCTGGGCAGGGTGAAGGCTCCATATGCGCATACCCTGAATCTACCGGCACTCCTAAGCCGTCGACATTCGGCTCCGAAGGGCAGATCGTGAACTCTACTGCCCGGCATCGCTTCGACGGGTACATCCTGGGCGTCGGCACACCGTGTGGTCGCCGATTCGTCGTGGGGTGCTGGCAGCGCTCCCCGTTCGGAGCGTTCGCCGACATCATGGTGGCCCACCCGGACGGCGCGCGCGAACTCATCGCTCCCAACGAAGAAATCGGAGCGTACGTCTGCGAGACGTACCAGTTCGATCAGGTCACGTTGTCGGACGTTCACGTCGCGCGCACCTCTTCGAAGTGGGTCATCGCCACCGATCGTTCGAGGCTTAGCGCTACGTTCGGTCGTCGCAGGCTCTTGGGCTACCCCTTGCGCCTGGTCCGTGGACCGCTCATCCACCCTGTGACGGCACGATTGTCGAACCCGCTGGCTCGTCGCCTCGTGGAGGGGGTTCAGACGCACGGGTCCGCAGGCCACGGGGCGCACGAGTATTACGTCGCCCAGGACCTTCGCCGTGTGGCGACGCTGAGCGGCTCGTGGGAAGGAGAGCCGATCGGCGTCCTGGCCCCCGTGACCCCGGCCCCGCAGTTCGGGTTCAGCTCCACACCGCAGATTCCCTCTCTGACGCGTGTCACCACGTTCATTGACCGGCCTGGCGCGTGATCTGAACGAGGCGGAAACGCCGCGGCCCCGCAGAACCTCAGAGGTTCTGCGGGGCCCGGCGTTGTGCGACGTTTCAGCAGCAGCGGCTGCGCGGGTTGGTGTCCTGCGCGTCGGTGCGTTCGCGCCAGTACTCCTTCTTCGTCATCGGAGCCTCACCGGGGTGAGTGCGCTCGTGATGCGCGAGGTAGCGCTCGTAGTGGTTGTCGCCCATGACGGACGCCCAGTACCACCGCACCGAGTCGAGGGCCCGACGAAGACCGCCCGGCTGCTCCTGCTCCAGCCGGCACTGCGTGTTCGTCTGCTCAGGCATGGACGCGACCTCCCGTGGGAGCACCCTCCGGGTCGAGACCGGCCTCGCGCCACTGCTCGAGCACGGCCTTCTCATCGTCCGTGGCCGAGAAACCGGCCGGGGCGAAGATCTTCGAAGGCACCTTCTCGTCGGTGACGCCGTCGTCGGCCTCGCCCGCACGAACCGCCTTGATCGCGGCGATGACACCGGCGATGACGACGATGAGCACGAGACCCGCGAACAGGATCGACAGCGACTGCTGGATGAACGTGTTGCGGATGACCGCGTCGATCGCCTCCGGCGTCTTGGCCGTCTTGAAACTCGTCAGGCCCTTCTCCTTGGCGTCGACGAACGCCTTGTGCTGCGCCCAGTAGCCGAGCTTCGGGTCGGAGGAGAAGATCTTCTGGTAGCTGGCCGTCATCGTGACGATGACGTCCCACGCGAGCGGAACGCCCGGAATCCAGGCCCACTTCACGTGGCCGCTCTTGACGACGACGACGACCACGACCGTCAGCGCCACCGCGGCGAGCAGCTGGTTGGCGATACCGAACAGCGGGAACAGCGTGTTGATGCCGCCCAGTGGGTCGGTGACACCCATGAGGAGGATGGAGCCCCAGCCGGCGACGACGAGGAACGTCGTGATCCAGGCGCCGACCTTCCAGGACGTCTCACGGAAGCGCTTGAGGCCCGGGACGTTGCTGAGCGTGTCGGAGAGCATGAAGCGCGCGACGCGGGTACCGGCGTCGACCGTCGTCAGGATGAACAGCGCCTCGAACATGATCGCGAAGTGGTACCAGAACTGCTTCATCGAAGCGCCGGGGATGACCTGCGAGAACACGTTCGACATACCGAAGGCGAACGTCGGTGCGCCACCCGTGCGGGAGACGACCGACTCCTCGCCGACGTCCTTCGCGGCCTGCGCGATCTCGGTGGCCGACGTCGGGTCGCCGCCGAGGCCGAGCGAGTTCACCCACGCGGCAGCCTTCTCGGGCGTACCGCCGGTGACGCCGGCGGGCGAGTTCATGACGAAGTACAGGTGGTGGTCGATGATGGCGGCCGCGATGAGCGCCATGATCGCGACGAACGACTCCACGAGCATCGAGCCGTAGCCGATGAGGCGAGCCTGGCTCTCCTTCTGCAGCAGCTTCGGCGTCGTGCCCGAGGATATGAGAGCGTGGAAGCCGGAGAGCGCACCACAGGCGATCGTGATGAACAGGAACGGGAACAGCGAACCGGCGAAGACGGGGCCGTTGCCCTCCTTGCCGAACGACGTGATGGCCGGGATGTCGATGGACGGGCGCGCGATGACGATGCCCAGCGCGAGCAGCACGATCGTGCCGACCTTCATGAAGGTCGACAGGTAGTCACGCGGAGCGAGCAGGAGCCACACGGGCAGGACGGCAGCGGCGAAGCCGTAGATGATGATGGCCCACGACAGCGCCGTCGGCGACAGCGTGAACATGTCCTTGCCCCAGTCGGTGCCGGCAACCCAGCCACCGGCGACGATGGCGAGGAGCAGCAGGACGACGCCGATGCCCGAGACCTCGGAGACGGCACCCGGGCGCATGAAGCGCAGGTAGCAACCCATGAAGAGCGCGATCGGGATCGTCATCGCGAGCGAGAAGACGCCCCAGGGCGACTCGGCGAGCGCGTTGACGACGACGAGGCCGAGCACGGCGATCAGGATGATCATGATCGTCATGACGGCGAACATGGCCGCCCAACCGCCGACCGGGCCGAGCGTGTCACGGGCCATCTGGCCGAGGCTGCGACCGCCGCGGCGCGTGGAGATGGCGAGCACCATGTAGTCCTGCACGGCGCCCGCGAAGATCACACCGAAGATGATCCAAAGCGTGCCCGGCAGGTAACCCATCTGCGCGGCGAGCACGGGGCCGACGAGCGGGCCGGCGCCGGCGATGGCGGCGAAGTGGTGACCGAACAGCACGCGCCGGTCGGTGGGCAGGAAATCCTGGCCGTTCTCGAACTGCTCGGCCGGGGTGGCGAGATCGTCGCGCGGACGGATGACCTTGTACTGGATGAGGCGGCTGTACAGCATGTAGCCGATGACGTAGCTGCCGACGGCAGCCATGACGAACCAGATCGAGTTGACGTGCTCGCCGCGGACGAACGCAACCATCGTCCAACCGATGGCGGCGATGACGGCCGCGACGGCGATGACGATCTTCTGACGTCCCGTGATCTGGCGGGGTAGGTCGACCGCGACCGGGGGCGTGTTCCCGTCGCGCTCGGGGGTTTTGGTGCTCGACGCGGGCACGGAGACCTCCCTTTTCGTGTGAGTGTGAGCAGGGCCACGTTATGCGGTGTCGGGTAGGTCACAGGGCTTTGACAACGCACGCGCAGGTCACGCCTTCATCACGAATGTGGACGAACGTCACGCAGTGGGGCCGGTGGGGCGCGGTCCGTCGCCGAACCAGTAGCGACGGCTGTCTTCGCGGACGTCCTCGAGCCGGCCCCCGCAGGACTCGATGACGGCGCGCGAGGCGCCGTTCGTCTGCGCGCAGCAGACGAGCACGGGGGCGATGTCGAGCGCGGCGGCTTCGGCGAGCCCGAGCTTCAGAGCCTCCTTCGCGATGCCGCGTCCGCGAGCGGCTGGCCGCACGGAGTAGCCGATGTGGCCGCCGAGTTCGTAGAGGAACTCGTTGAGCGCGTGACGCAGGGCGAGGTGACCGACGAGGGCGCCGTCGTCGACGATCCAGAAGTAGGAGCAGTGGACGAGGCCAGTGTGCGGCGGCCACATCGTGTTGCCTTGGCGGGCGCAGTCTTCGACGTAGGCGGCAAAGCCGTCGGAGGTGATGTCGACGTCGGTGCCCGCGAAGAAGCCCGAGCCGTCCATGCCGCCCGCGCACACCCAGTGGTCGCCGCGCGAGTCGGTGGTGGCGTCGCGGAACTCGCGCAGCATGGCCGACCAGTCGTCGTAGCGCGCGGCGTCGGGGGCGATGAGTTCGATCATGTCGGTCATCTCATCACCCCCGACCGTGGGGCGTCGATCAGTTTTCGGTGCGCTTAGTGGGCGCGCAGGCCGTCGACGCCGCGGGGCTCGTCGCCGCGCACGGTGACGCGGTGCATGACGCGGGTGTTCGTGTAGTCGCGGTTGGCGTAGTGGGAGGTGGCGCGGTTGTCCCAGATGCCGACGTCGCCGGGCGCCCAGCGGTGACGGATCGTGTGCTCGGGCTGCGTGAGGTGGGCGTAGAGGGCGTCGAGGATGGCACGCGATTCGGCTTCGGAGACGCCGCTGACGTGGGAGGTGAAGCCGGGGTTGACGAAGAGGCCGCGGCGGCCGGTCTCGGGGTGGACGCGGACGACGGGGTGCTCGACGGCGGGCAGTTCGGTGACGATCTCGCCCTCCCACTCGTGGCCGCCGTTCTTCTTGAGGAAGGCACCCCACTCGCGGTTGCCGTCGTGGACGGCGAGCAGCTGGTCGGCGAGCGCCTTGAGGGGTGCGGAGAGGGAGTCGTAGGCGGCCTGGCTGTCGGCCCAGGACGTGTCGCCGCCGTAGGGCGGGAGCGTCACGGCGCGGAGGATGCTGATGGACGGCGGCCGCTTCATGAAGGTGACGTCGGTGTGCCAGACGTCGGAGAAGGAGAACTCGGGGTCGCTCGAGTCGATGTTGTAGATCTCGCTGCGCTCGTGGTTGCCGGCGACGGGGTGGCCGGGCGTCAGGTCGCCGAGGAGGTTGCCGAGGCGTACCTGGGCGTCGTCGTCGAAGCCGTGCTGATCGCGGAAGAAGAGCACCTTGTGGGCGAGCAGGGCGCGGCGGATGTCGAAGGCCGCGATCTCGTCGATGGACGCCAGGTCGATGCCGTGGATGACGGCGCCCAGGGCCGGGCCGAGGCGCTCGATGCGCAGTCCGGGCGTCGTGGCGGGAGCGTGGGTAGCGAGAAGTGTCATGACAACCTCTTTGTTCGTTGCGCTTGCGCAGACGCCGGGCGGCGACGCGCCAGGTCGTTACTCGGGGCACCCCACCGCAGCGGAGGGTTGCCGTCCGGCCAGCCGAGACTTGTCGCCGGAACTCGTGACCCGCCCATAACGTAAGCGCATCCTTTGTGGAACGAACAGTTATTGGTTGGCGAGTGTCCGCATCGCGGGACTCCGCAGCGGGGACACATCCGCTCCCCTCCCTGTTCCGATTAGCTGAGCGGCTGGTGTATTTCAGGGTCGCGGCGTGACCGAAACGGATAATTTCGGACATGACAACTCACAATGTCCCGTCACCGCTCCTGGTCGAAGGCGCCATCCTGGCGCCCGTGGACGTCGAGGACGCAACCAAACGAGTGTGGGCGTACTGCACGCACCCGCTCAGCGGATGGACGATCTACGACCTCGCGGCGATTACAGCTCGCAATGAAGGGCACTTCGAAGAGGTACGCACCTGGGACTTGCTGTTGTCGGCGTTGATGAATGCACGCCCTAGTGTCGGTGCGGTCACGGCATTCACGGTTGAGCGGCGGACCGAGATCGCGGCACGTGTCGCCTTGGTACCGGATTCTAAGGACCTGACCGAGTTCTCCGATGCCGAACTGGACGCGCTCACGGAGCTGAGCGCCTTCGGATTCCACGGGGCGCGCACTCCCACCATTACGAAACTTGCCGCCCTATATCGGCCACATGCCGCAACGATCCTCGATAGCTACCTCGCGACGGCGTTCGGTGTCGGCCAATACGGGTTCTCCTACGGGGCTACGCAACGCGCCGAGACACGGCGGCGGAGGAACATCCACCACGCGCTCCCCGGCCTGCGATCGACACTTCGTGATCGCGCCGGTTGGATGGGGGCCCTGCGTGATGCCACGCACGAGATCCCCGGTATCTCGCAGACATCAGACGTCCGCCTACTCGACATCGTCCTGTGGACTACACAGGACGATCTGCGTGAGTCACGAAAGTCGGAGGCTGCCAGCGACAAAGAACGGGCGCGATGGGTGACGAGGGAGCCTGGCCCCGCAATCCCACTCGACGCCGTACGCCCGGTAGCGGTGCCTGGCACGTGACTCATCGCAACCTCCGGTGAGCGGCCAGGTACACAGCAGCTGCATCGCGCTAGGCGATGTTTCCTTGGAAACGCGGCACCCGTGCCGCGGTCCCCGCTCAACATCGACGGTGGGGTTAGGCGTTCCAGTGCGAGCCGAGCGGGTAGCCGCCGTTGTCGCCGTTCTCCGTCGTCTTCGTCGCGAGCACCTGGTGCAGGTGCAGCCAGCCCTCCTCGAACGCCAGGCGCGAACCGGCCATGTAGATGCCCCACACGCGCGCCGTCGGCAGGCCGGCCTCGCCGACGCAGAACTCCCAGTTCGCCTCGAGGTTGCGGCACCACGCGGCCAGCGTGTGCGCGTACGACAGGCGCAGGTTCTCGTCGTGCTGCACCTCGAACCCGGCGTCGTGGCACTCCGCGATGAGGCGCCCCGGCGAGGCCAGTTCACCGTCGGGGAACACGTAGCGGTCCGTGAACGGCTCCGGGCGCGCCGACGCCGTGTCGTCACGACGCGTGATGCAGTGGTTGAGCAGGCGCCCGCCGTCACGCAGCTTCGAGTGCAGGAACGTGAAGTAGTCGTGGTAGTTCTTCACGCCGATGTGCTCCGTCAGGCCGATCGAGCTCACCTTGTCGAAGCCCGTCTCCGTCACGTCGCGGTAGTCGCTGTGGCGAATCTCGACGAGGTGCTCCAGGCCCGCCTCGCGCACAGCACGCTGACCCCACTCCGCCTGCTCGCGGCTCAGCGTCACACCGAGCACACTCACGCCACGCTCGCGCGCGGCGTGGATCGCCATGCCGCCCCAGCCGCAGCCGACGTCGAGCAACCGATCGCCCGGCTGGAGGTCGAGCTTGTCCGCGACGAGCGCGAACTTGCGCTCCTGCGCCTCCTCCAGCGAATCCGTCGCCGCGTCGTAGACGGCGCACGTGTACGCCATCGACGGGCCGAGCACCTTCTCGTAGAACGCGTTCGAGACGTCGTAGTGGTAGCTGATCGAATCGGCCGCCCGCGACATCGGGTTCACCTTCGCGAGGTGACGCTTCCAGCGCGGCTGGCTCTCGATCTCCGGCAACGGCGGGTGCTTGAGCGCCTTCGTCCCCAGCGCCTTGACGATCGGCGCGAGCACCGACGCCGCGTCACGCTTGCCCAGATCCTTCACGCGCAGATCGCGCTTGATGAGGCTGAACACCTCGTACGGGTCGCCCTCGGAGAAGCCCGTCCCCGTCAGCGTTCCCGTGAGGTACGCGCGAGCGAGCCCCAGGTCGCCGGGCGCTGTGAGGAGGTAACGCAGCCCCTCCTCGTTCTCGATCCGCAGCTGAATCGCAGCGTCCTTCGGCCCGACGTCGGTGCCGTCGTACGCGGTGAGGCGCATCGGCAGCGGCTCCTCGAGCACCGCGGTGACGGCCTGCTGAACGAGGGGTGCGCCGGTCGGCGTGGTCATGCGTGAGTCCTTACCTTGTCTGCGAATTCGGGCAGTCGGCCCGAGGGGTCGTACATCGACTTCATACGGCGGTATTCGGCTGCGCCGTAGAGGTCTTCGAAGGTCTGAGCGTCGTAGTAGACGTCGGAGTACAGCGACTTGTGACCGCCTATCGTGGGCAGCACGGCCTCGATGTCGCGGTTGACGTCGCCGTCCGCGCGGCCGGGCTCGATGGCCACCGTGCCCCAGAACCCGACATTGACGTAGGTGCGGTTCGGCTCGAGCCGGTACAGCGGCCACGCCTGATCGCCGCGCAACCGCAGCGGGCAGACCCACACCGGCGTCATGCCGACGTGCTCGTCGAACCACGGCATGAAGTTCACGAGTTCCTCGAGCGGCACCTCGACGTCCTGGACGACGCGCTCACGCGGTAGCTCGCCGCGCATCGAGTCGATCTTCGCGGCCACGCCGTAGCGGTTCTCGAAGCCGACAATGCGGTGGAATACGTCGCTGCGGCGGTACTTGCTCGGCCACAGCCGGCGGACCGTCGGGTTCTGCACACCGAACGCGTTGGAGCACCAGAACCAGTCCGTGTCCCAGCGCCAGATGTAGTCGTGCGCCGTGAGGGTGTCGCGGTCCAGCTCTTCGAGGCTGCGGTAGAAGATGCGCTGACCGGTGTAATCGCTCGGGTGGCGGCGAACGTTGGGGAAGAAGTTCGCGAGGACGAGGTAGCACTCGCCCGGCGAGACGATCATGCCGTCGAGGCCGTCGACGCGCTCGCCCTCCCACACCTCGTCCGCGACGATGCGCTCGATCGCCTCCGTCATCGCCCGGGCGGAGTCGAAGCGCACGTTGCGGGTCTCGACGAGGTCGCCGATCGGCGCGAGTTCGATGCGCAGGCGCGTCGCATAGCCGAGGCTGCCGTAGCTGTTCGGGAAGGCCCGGAAGAGGTCGGCGTGCTCGTTCGTCGGCGTCGCCGAGACGATCGTGCCCTCCCCCGTGAACACGTCCATCTCAAGGACGGATTCGTGCGGCAGCCCGTTGCGGAACGACGTCGACTCGATGCCCAGGCCCGTCACCGCACCGCCGAGCGTGATGGTGCGCAGCTGCGGCACGACGAACGGCATGAGGCCGTGCTGAAGCGTGACGTCGACGAGGTTCTCGTACGTGCACATGCCCTGGACGTCGGCGGTGCGCGCTTCGGCGTCGATGCTGATGACGCCGGCGAGGCCCTCGACGTCGAGCCCGCGGGTGGCGCGCTCGCGCGGACGGAAGAGGTTCGAGGTCTTCTTCGCGAGGCGCACCGTCTCGTCCGGGCCGAGCGCGGCGAAGGACTCTCGCAGGCGCGAAACAGCCCGCTCGTGAGCCTCGACTCCGACCGGACGCGCGGTCTGAGAATTTCTATTGAACATCGATGTACCTCACGTTCTGACGCTACACCCGGCCCCAGATTATCCGCGACCTCCCGCGGATGAGACGGTGCTCACGCCCTGGGGTGTCTACCCGAACAGGGCTTCGCTCCACGCGTTGCGGAACATCCCGTCGGGGTCGAGACCGCGCGCCTCGGCATCCACCTCCGGCAGCGCCGGGAAGAGTTCGAGCATCCGCTCGCGCGACGTGGCGTAGAGCTTGCCCCAGTGCGGGCGCGCGTCGAACGGCTCGAGCGCAGCCTCCAACCGAGGCAGGAAGCGCATGACGGCGTCCGGGTCGCGGTGCCACGTGATGTGCACCGCGACGACGTCCGCGCCGCGCATCGGGCTGAGCGACAGGTGGTCACCGGCGACGGCGCGAATCTCCATCGAGTGCGCCAGCGTGGCGAAGACGTCGGCGAACTGCGGCAGCGCTGACAGTGCGGCACGGGCGTGCTCGCGCGGCACGAGGTACTCCGACTGCACCTCCTCCCCCACGCTCGGCTCGAACTCGGAGCGGAAGTGCGTGAGGCGCTCGTAGCTCGGCCCGGCCACTCCGAGTTGCTCCGTGACGGCCACGGGGTCGGCACCCGGCGAGGGATGACGCGCACTCGTGGCAGCGCGGGCTCCGAGGATCTCAGCCGGCGCGGCGTCACCGCCGCGACGCTTGGCGAACAGGAGCGCGCGACCACCGTCCTGCCAGTTCGGGGCGAGGCTGAACGAGTACAGCTCGCTGACGAGCGTGTCGAAGTGCTCGACGGCGGCCGCGTAGTCGAGGCCCTCGTACACCGTCGTCGCGATCTCGAACGCGGGCACGACGTCGAGTTCGAGCTCGACGATCGGCCCGAACAGCCCCAGGTGCACGGGGTAGTGCGCAAAACCTGCGTCACCGCGACGCACGATGCGCAGATCGCCGTCGGCCGTGACGTGCGTGAGGGAACGCACCGCGGACGCAAGGCTCGGCTGCGTGACGCCCGAGCCGTGCGTCGCCGTCGCAATGGCGCCCGCGATGGTGATGTGCGGCAGCGACGCGAGGTTCGCGAGCGCCAACCCGTGCTCGGCGAGCGCCGCGTTCGCCTCGGCGTAGGTGATGCCGCCGTCGACCCACGCACTGCCCTCGTTCGTCACCTCGACGCGGCGCGGCAGGTCGCGCAAGGTGACGTGGACGCCGTCGGTGTCGGCGACGGAGTTGAAGCAGTGCCGGGTGCCGACGACCCGCAGCCGCTTGCCCGACGCTCGAGCCGCGCGCACCGCGTCCTGCACCTGCTCGACGCTCGTGGGCGCGAGGCGCTCACTGGCTTCGTAGACGACGTTTCCGGCCCAGTTCGTCACGGGGATCTCGCTCATGAAACGACGCTATACCCGCGGGCCGAGGGTGAGGTCAGCCGATGAAGTTGTAGTGCCAGGACTCGGGATTCGAGCCGTTCCGGTCGAGGTAGGCGGGCCGGTCCCAGCCGTACTCCTTGCCGTGAGCGGTGATCCACATGTCGTACGGGCCACCGAAGCCGGAGCGATACGGAGTGCCGGACATGGCGCTGCTGCTGCGGGTCTCCAGGTCGATGGCCACGCCCATCCCGTGGTTGGACGTGCCCGGCCGGGCAGCCCGGGGGTATCCGAGGAAGCCGGCGTACTTCTGCTGCGTCGTCAGGTCGCGGTAGGCCTCGTCGATCTTGATGTCGTAGCCGTACTGAGCGCGGAAGGCCGCGTTCATCTCGACGAACGACTTCGCGGCCGGGCACGCCAGGAACCGGGGCTGCGTGGGGGCCCAGTTCGTCTGGGTCCAGGAGGGCAGGGCGCACATGTCGTTCTTCTTCGCGACGCCGTTGTACGCGGACATGGTGTTGGTCGCGTAGATGAGGGCCGACGAGACGTAGCGACCCGTGTGAGCGCCAGAGGTGATCCTGAACCAGTCGTCGCTCACGTACTTGCCCTTGAGTGCGGTGCCCTTCGGGATGTACGCCACGAGCTTCGAGTGCGTCGTCGCCGCCGAGCGCACCGCGATGGGGTCGCGGTTCGTGATGACGTACCGGGTGACGGTGATGCCGACGGGCGCTTTGTTCGTGCCGAGTGCGGTGGGCCCGGACCGGAGCGGGTCGGTCCACAGCAGGTCGATGTTGCGCAGGTACTTGCCGTTGTAGGGCCCGCCGGTGATCTTGAACAGCTTGGTTCCGGCAATCTTGCCGGTGACCTTGGTGTTCACGGGGATCGTGGTCAGCTGGGTTCCGGCGCTGTTGTACAGGTAGGTCTTGGCGTACCCGACCCAGGCCGACGTGCCGGTCGGCGCGGGGACGCTCGGCTTCTTGGCCGGCGGGGCAGTGGCCGTCGTCTTCGCGAGAACGCTGTCCTTGACGTACTTGCCCGCGTACTTGCTGGGGGTGCTGATCTTGACCCAGCCGTTGGAAAGCGTGCCGGTGACCGTTGTGCCAACGGGCATCTTGCCGACGAGGACGGAGCTCGTGGCCGGGCTCGTGCGCACATTCGTGGTCTGGAACGTGGAGCGGGTCACCGTGGTGGAGGTCGCGGCGGGCGCCGCGAGGCTGACGGCGGCGCTCCCCGCGACCGTGCCCCCGAGGGCGAGCGTCACGGCCACAGCGAAGCTGCGGGGGTTGGCGAGGATCATGCAGTTCTCCAGGATTAAGGCATGCCCGCTCGCGAGGCGACCGAGGTGGTGGCCGGCGACGGGCGACGGGCTCGTCAGGCAGCGCGAGCGCCGAGAATCCCGGCCATCACAGAGTCGCCCACACGACGCTGCGCGATGCCCGAAGGCACCGATCTTCGACGCCCCCGTGGAAGACGTTGCCGCCACGGTGCGTGACGGAGATCTCGCTCTTGGAGTGACGTTATACCCCCTGCACCGACAATCAGCCCGAAGCGCACGAATCCTTCAGACAGCCCCCGGTGACAAGTTCGTGTCGCCCCCCTGTCCGACCTCAGATCGTGACGACCATCTTGCCGGTGTTGCCGCCGGTGAGCAGATCCATGAACGCCTGCGGCGCGTTCTCGAGCCCCTCGACAACCGTCTCGTCTTCGGTCACGAGACATTGCGAGGTGACGAGGATGCCCCGCTCGGTTGACAAGATTCTGGAGCACGCCGACGAACTGACCACCCGATTCGAGACCTGGGAGCCCAGCGCGAACGACGAGGTCGACCCGCGTGCTCCCGTGAACCGCGTTCGGCCGCCGCGGAACGCTCCTCCGCCGAGCGTCACCTCTGGGACCGGAAGCGGTTCGCCTGGCACGCGACTTCGGGGATGTCGTGGCGGTCCTCGGAACCTTCATCGGAGCAGTAGCGAGACAGCGCTACTGCCCATGCGACGCATTAACCCGATTCACGAGTGCAGCGGCTCAACTGTCTGCTGGTAGAGCGCCAGGCGCGGTTCATCGTCGACGAGCCGATAAACGCTCGTCATGAGCGCGGTGAACGGCTCGTCGTCCCCGCGACGTGCCGTGGCGCGGTACGTCAGCGCGGCAGCCGATGCGCCGAGGGGTAGCAGCTTCACGTTGCTGAGCTCGTACATCGACCACGGCGGCGCGCCGTCGAGCGACTCGACCACCCCGCCGCGATCGAGCAGGAGCCCGCCCGCCAGGAGCATGACGCCGTCATCGGTCATAAGGCGGCCGTAGAAGTCAGCACCCGCGCGCGAACACAGCGCCTGCCAACCGCGGTGCTCCAACGTGACGAGGCGTTCTTCGCTCAGGTTCGACACGGTGGGCCTCAGATCGTGACGACCATCTTGCCGGTGTTGCCGCCGGTGAGCAGATCCATGAACGCCTGCGGCGCGTTCTCGAGCCCCTCGACAACCGTCTCGTCCCACGTGACATCACCGGAGCCGATCCAGCGCGCCATCTTCTCCTGGAACTCGGGCACGAGGTCGCGGTGGTCGGCCTGGATGAACCCCCGCATCGTGAGGCGCTTTCCGATCATGAGGGCCAGGTTGCGCGGCGCAGCCGGCGGCTCTGCCGAGTTGTACTGCGCGATGGCGCCACACATCGCGATGCGCCCGTTGAGGTTGAGCGCCGAGATGGCCGCCTCGAGGTGGTCGCCGCCCACGTTGTCGAAGTACACGTCGATACCGTCGGGCGCCGCGTCCTTGAGCTGACGACGCACGTCACCGTCCTTGTAGTTGAACGCCGCGTCGAAGCCGCTCTCCTTGGCGCGCTCCACCTTCTCCGGCGAACCGGCCGAACCGATGACGCGCGACGCGCCCTCGAGCTTCGCGATCTGCCCCACGAGCGAACCGACGGCACCCGCCGCGCCCGAGACGAAGACGGCGTCACCCGGCTTGAACTCGGCCGTGCGCAGCAGGCCGCCGTACGCGGTGATGCCCGGCATGCCCAAAACGCCGAGGTACGTGGACGGCGAGATCTCGACGCCGTTGATCTCCCGCTCCACCTTGCGCGCGCCCTTCGCCGGGACGACCGCGAGGTCGCGCCAGCCGAGACCGTGCAGCACGAGGTCGCCCGCGGCGAACCCGTCGGCCTTCGACTCGACGACCTCACCGACCGCGCCACCGTCGAGCGGCTCGTCGATCTGGAACGGCGGAACGTACGACTTGACGTCGTTCATGCGCCCACGCATGTACGGGTCGACGCTCATCACGACGTTGCGCACGAGCAGCTCACCGTCACCGAGCGCGGGCAGTTCGCGCTCCTCGAGACGGAAGTTGTCGGCCGTCGGAGCACCCTCCGGGCGCGACGCGAGAACGATGATGCGGGCCTTTTCGAAAGTCATGCCCTCACCATGTCACACACCCCTGACAACCCCCTGGCCGCATGGCGCAAGATGGAACCATGACCATCGAGATCTCGTACGCCACCGAGGCCGACATCGACGACGTCGCAAGCCTTTTCGAGCAGTACCGCAGCTTTTACGGCAAGGCCCCGACGCACGACGCCCGCACCTTCCTCGAGGAGCGCGTGGCCGGTGGCCAGTCGCTCGTCCTCGTCGCCCGCGACGGCTACCGCGTCGTCGGCTTCGCTCAGGCCTACCGCGCGTTCGACTCGATCCGCCTCGCCCACGAGTGGATCCTCACCGACCTCTTCGTCGACGGCGCCGCCCGCGGTCGTCGCGTCGGCGGTGGCCTCGTCGACGCTCTCGTGACGTCGGCGCGCGACAACGGCGCCCACGCCGTCATCGTCGAGACGGAGGCCGACAACGGCTACGCCCACCGTCTCTACGAATCGCGCGGGTTCGAGCAGGCCCGTGACACCGGCCGCTCCGTTCGGTACGCCCTGCACCTGCGCGACCACCACTGACGTCCGCAACGGGCTACAGCGAGCGCGCGACAAGTTCCTTCATCACCTCGTTGGCGCCGCCGTAGATCTTCTGGATGCGCGCGCCGGCGTACATCTTGGCGATGGGGTACTCGGACATGAAGCCGTACCCGCCGAAGAGCTGCAGCACGCGGTCGATGACGTTGCACTGCACGTCGGTGGTCCAGAACTTCGCCCGCGAGGCCGTCGCGGAGTCGAGGTCTCCGTTGACGTGCAACCCGATGCAGTGGTCGAGCAGTGTGCGGGCGGCGAGCACGTCCGTCGAGCACTCGGCGAGCACGAAGCGCGTGTTCTGCAGGTCCATGAGCACGCCGTCGAACATCTCGCGCGACTTCGCGTGTTCCACACCCAGCTCGATGGCGAGCTCCGCCGAACCGACGGCCGTGCACGCCAGGCCGAGGCGCTCCTGCGGCAGCTGCTCCATGAGGTGGTAGAAACCGCGGCCCTCCTCGCCGAGAACGTTCTCGACCGGAACGCGCACGTCGGTGAAGTGCAGCTCGCGGGTGTCCTGGCCGTGCTGGCCGATCTTCTGCAGCACACGTCCGCGCTCGAATCCCTCGAGTCCGTCCGTCTCGACGACGAGCAGCGAAATGCCCTTGTGCCCGGCCTTAGGGTCACGCTCGCCGGTGCGGGCCACGACGACGATGAGGTCCGCGTGGCCGGCGTTCGTGATGAACGTCTTCGACCCGTTGACGACGAAGTCGTCGCCGTCACGCACCGCGCGGGTGCGCACACGCTTGAGGTCCGAACCGGCGCCGGGCTCCGTCATCGCGACGGCGCCGACCATCTCGCCGGTGCACATTTTCGGCAGCCACCGCTTCTTCTGCTCCTCCGTGCCGTACGCGAGCACGTAGTGCATGACGATGATCGAGTGCACGACAAAGCCCCACGAGTCGTCGCCGGCGCGCGCCTGCTCCAGGGCGACGACGGCCTCGTGGGCGAACGTACCGCCCCCGCCGCCGTACTCCTCGGGGATCGACAGGCCCAGCAGCCCGAGCTCACCGGCCTTCGTCCACACCTCGCGGTCCACGGCGTGCTGCTCGTGGAAGCGGTCGATGTGCGCGGCGAGTTCGTCCTCGCAGAAACGTCGGGCGAGGGTGCGCAGATCGTCGAGTTCCTCGTTCATCCACGGCGATCGGTAGGGCAGCGGCGCGGTGGGGCTCATGCCTGATCCTTTCGAGCTGACGGGCGGTGCCCCCAGTGTGCCGCACCTCACATGCACGGCGGGCGTTCGCCCCTGCCGAACCTGTCGACCGAAATTCAAACCGAAGGGCGAAAAACGATGTCGAATATCGCCCAGTTCGGTGCGTCTGAGACAAGCGTTCGGCTACGCTCTCGCCTGCAGGGGTGCACACGGGAGCGATGGTTGCAAAATCGCCACGCAGCCACCGCTTTTGAAACACGTTGCAACCGCCAGGTTGCGAAGTGTCGACACGAGAGAACTCTCGCGTCTACGCAGGACGTCGCCCGGGAGGGCGGCACGAAGGAGTCGACACCGATGGCGAGCCACGACGCCGGATGGGACGCGTTCCGTAGCGAACTGCGTCACTGGATGGAACTGCGTCACTTCACGAGCCGCGCGCTCGCAATGAAGCTGAACGACGCCCTCGGGGCGTCGAGCGACGTCAACCTCGACGAGCACGTGGTCAAGCGTTGGCGCCACTCCACCGCGCCGCCCCTGGCCGCGGTTCGCCACATCGCCGCCATCCTCGAGATGAGCGACGACCCGACGGGCGCCGCACCGCACGACCCCACGTTCATCCTGCGCCGCATGGGCCTGCTCGCCGAGCCCGCGACGACGGGCGAGCTCGTCGACTCCAGCTTCCGCCTCCAGGAACTGCGACTCCGCCTTCTCGACGTGCGTGCCTCCCTCGGCGAGCACTCGGCGCGAAGCGGCGCCGGCCGTCTCGTGCAGACCGCGATGTCACACGGCTACGCCGCAGCCGTCTACCCCGTGTGGGCCGGCCCCACCGGCTACCCCATGCACGTCTCCGACCGCATCGACTTCCGCGCAGCGCGCCCGGGCCTCGGCAGCATCGACGACGTGCCCTCCATGCGGTCGCTGTTCGTGGAGAACTTCGTCGTGCCCGGCGAGCTCGGTCCACGATTCAGCACCCAACCCGACGACCTCGCGACGCAGGAGCACTGGGCCATCCCCCACATCGGGCGCCCCTCGACGCGCAGCGGGCACATGCTGCACCTCGCCGTGCCGTCGATTGCCGTGTCGGCGCAGACGGCCCGCGCATGGGTCGACGACGTCGCCTCGATGCTCGCCTGGGTGCTCGGCTACGGCTTCGTCAGCACCCGCGAGATCGCTCGCGAACTGACGCGCAACCCGTTCGCCACCGAGGCACTGCGCAACGACGTCCACGAGCAGTTCCTCACCCAGGCGCCCGCGCGTCACGTGTGGTCACACCACGCCGCCGGCCTGCCCAGCGACAACCCGGGCGCGCCCTGGACCGACGCCAGCGGCGCCGTCGCCTCCTCGCTCGTCCACGTCCGCCTCGTCGAGACCGACGCCATCCTCGACCACGAGAGCGACTGGCTCGCCGAGCAGCTCGGCACCACCGAGGAGGAGGCAGCCGTGCTCGCCAAGCGCGACCGCGACGAAGCCGCCAGCCGCCTCGACTCCCCGACCATGCAGCAGGTGCGCCACCGCGTCGTCACCGTGCCGGTCGAACTGCTGACCGACGCCTCGGACCGCTGGGAGCAGGTCTTCCAGACCGTGCTGCTCGTGACGCACCGCCTCCACGAGCTGGGCGTGAACGTCGACCTGTACCCCATCCACGAACGACTCGCGCGCGACGAACCGGACATCGCGCCGACGATCCTGCGATGGCTGGCCGACCACGGCTCGCCGCTCGTCAGCGAGACCTTCTCGTCGTCGCACCATCTCGGCTGAAGTTTCACCGGAAATCTGGCAACGCTGTGCCGTAGATTGAACATTCGACCTGCTTCTCGAGGTCGAAGCGCGAGACGACGGCGCCTCCATGCTGCGCCACCCCGCCCCCGGATCCTTCTCCTCTACCACCAGGAGCACCTTCGACGGATGGCTGCACACGACGCGAGTTGGGACATCTTCCGCTCCGAACTCAAGCATTGGATGGAACTGCGCAGGTACACGAACAAGGCCCTCGCAGACGCGATCAACGCCGACGCCGATGACGCCGGCCTCTCCGCGCCCATCACCGAACAGATCATCAAGCGCTGGCGGCACTCGACGTCGCCGCCGCTGCAGTCACTCAAGGTGATCGGCCGCATTCTCGGCATGAGCAACGACCCCGCCGGGAACGCACCGTACGACCCGACGTACCTGCCGCGCGCCATGGGAATCCTCGAGGCCGCACCGGAGCACTCGGAACTCATCGAGGCGGCCTACCGGCTGCAGAGCATCCGCGCGAAGATCACCGACGCCCAGAGCACCCTCGCGAGCGCCACGGCCGACGAAGGTGTCGTCAACATCGTGCGCAGGGCGATGGAGAGCGGCCTCGGTGCCGCCGTCCTCCCGATCTTCGAGGGCCCGCGCGGCTACCCGATGCACGTGTCGGACCGCATCGATCTGCGTGAACCGCAGCCCGACCGTCCCGCGCCCAAGCCGATCGACCACCCCGGGCTCGCCGACGCGCTCCAGGACTCGTTCGCCGTCGTCAGCCGCCGCACGCCACGTTTCGCCGTGCCGGCCGACGCCCCGACGCCGACAACCTTGTCACCGTGGGCCGTCCAGTACGTCGGTCGCCCCCGCCCCGGCATCGTGCACCGCGCCCACGACGGCGTTCCGGCCGTCGTCATCACCTCCGTCACGACGACGCCGTGGACCGACGACGTCGGCGCCCTCGTGGCGATGGTGCTCGGCTACGGCTTCACGACGACGCGTGAGTTGGCGCGCGAACTCGTCAAGGACCCGTACCGCAGCGACCACCTGCGCAACGACATCCACGACAACTTCCTGTCCGCGGCGACGCCGACGCGGCGCGTCTGGTCGCACCACGGCTCGATCCTTTCCGGCGACAATCCGTACGCGCCGTTCCGCGATGCACAGGGACGCGTCACGAATCAGCTCGTGCAGATCTGCCTCGTCGAGGACGACGCCTCCCTCCTGCACACCGCGCAGTTCCCGCCCGGGCGTCTCGGCGGGGGACGCCCCGTCGACGAGGTGTCCTCGGAGTTCGACGAACTGCGCCGTCAGCGGGACACCATGGTGGCGCGCGCGGAGGAACTCACCGGGAACGTGCGCGTCTTCTCCCTGCCCGTGACCTTCTCCCCGGAACCCGACGAGCGCTGGCTGCAGGTCTTCCGCTGCACCCTCGCCGTGCTGCAGATCATCGCCGGGCTCGGTATCGACGGCGACCTGCGTGACGTCCACGACCGTCTCGTGCGCAGCGACCCGCAGGTGGCGCCGCAGGTGCTGCGCTGGCTCGCCGACCACGACGCGCCCTTCGTCGATCCGCGCTACCGCACGCGCCGCTGACCCCCGCGGGGTGGAGATGCTGGACGCGTGGGCGGCGAGGGCGTAGAACAGGAATCGACCTGTACGACGCACGAGGAGGACGCCATGAGCGACATGGGTAACGACAAGAACGCTTCCGACGTGGCCGACACGCCGACGCCCGACGCCGACGAGGCCGTCGACGAGCAGACGGGCTCCGACCTC
The DNA here is from genome assembly GCF_015070805.1 of Dermacoccus barathri. NCBI lineage: Bacteria > Bacillati > Actinomycetota > Actinomycetes > Micrococcales > Dermacoccaceae > Dermacoccus > Dermacoccus barathri. The sequence goes on from NZ_JADCTK010000001.1 coordinate 559,007, forward strand.
GAGGGCAACGCCAACGACGACGTCGTCGAGACCGAGGACGCCGGCTGAGCCGACCGATCCGAGAAAAGGGGCTGCCGCAGTTCGACACTGCGGCAGCCCCTTGCGCCACATCTGTGCGTCAGCGCAGGGAGTCGAGCCACTCCTGGGCAGCGACGTAGGCCTCGTCGCTCGCGTCTGGGCGGACGTCGACCGGACGGCGGTCGGCGCGCGCGTAGGAACCGAGGAAGCGGACCTGCGCGGCAACGCGCTGCAGGCCCATGAGCGCCTCGCCGACGCGCTCGTCCGCGACGTGCCCGTCGACGTCGATGGAGAAGCAGTAGCTGCCCATCGCCGCACCGGTCGGGCGCGACTCGAGGCGCGTCATGCTGATGCCGCGCGTGGCGAGTTGTTCGAGCAGTTCGAGCAGACCACCGGGGCGGTCGTCGTGCTGGTAGAGCACGAGCGTCGTCTTGTCGTGGCCGGTCGGCTCCGGCGTCGAGCTTCCCCCGTCCCGCCCACGGGCACGCTTGACGAGGACGAAGCGCGTCACGGCCCCGACGTTGTCGCCGATGTCGGTGGCGAGCGTCTCCAGACCGAAGACCTGCGCGGCCATCGGGGCGCAGACGGCCGCCTGGTACTGGCCGACCTCACCGCGCGCGAGACCCTGCGCGGCGGCCGCCGTCGACAGCGTGGGCACGTACGTGGCCCCCGGCAGGTTCTTCGTCATCCACCCGCGCACCTGCGGCCAGGCGTGCGAGTGCGAGCCGACGCCGGTGATCGCGTCCTCACGCGTGCCGGGGCGCACCGCCAGGACGAACGTGATCGGCACGAGCACCTCGCCGACGAGCCGCAGCGTGCCCTCGGAATGCTCCGAGTTGAGGGCGTCGAGCGTCGAACTGACGCCACCCTCGACGCTGTTCTCGATCGGCACCATGACGGCGTCGACCTCGCCCTCGCGCACCGCGTCGAGCGCCGTCGGCACGGTGGCGTAGGGCACCGACTCGGCCAGCAGCGCCTCGGCCGTCTCGGCATCGTTGTGCTGGTGGTGCCACTGACGCAGCGCCGCCTGGGTGAACGTGCCCTCGGGGCCGAAGTAGCCGAAGGTCTCGCGTGCGCTCACGGTGTCTCTTTCCCGGCCCGCGCTGCCGCGACGGCCTGCTTCTCCTCGGGCGTGAGCTCGATCGAGCTCCGCCCGTTCTCGATGCTCTTGGCGTAGGTGCGCGACTCGCTACGCGCGTGGATCGACGAGATGACGAGGCCGTCACCGTCGTCGTCGAGCAGGGCCGCGGAGAACGACAGGCGCCCCGCGATGTCGCCGAACGCGTCGTAACGCACGAGCGCCACACGCTTGAGGCTGTCGCCTGCGTCGTCGGTTGCGCTGCGCAGTTCGCTTCGCGCGGAAGCGAGTTCTCGCGCAACCTCCTTCGGGCCGTCGCCGTCACCCCAGAGCACCCGGAAGCGCCGCTCCAACGTCACGACGCGCCACACTGAGACCACCGCGACGAGGCACGCCACGGCGGCGACGGCGAGAGCGGCGATCAGCATTGGTTCAGCCTAGGGAAACTCGGGCAGCCCGCGTCAGGCCGGTACCCAGCTCGGGAACTCGACGCCCGCGAGCCCGGCGATCATGAGCGCAGCGAAGATGAGGCAGACGACACCGCCCGCAGCGCGGATCGTGGACAGGCTGATGCGGTTGAGCAGCGCGCGGCCGACGGCGGCACCGAGGCCCGAGACGAGCGCGAGCGCCGTGAACGCGGCGATGCCGACGGCCCAGGGGTTGCCGCCCCGGGCGACGAACCCGGCCGTCGCGAGCTGCGACAGGTCGCCCCACTCGGCGAGGAAGAGGATGAGGAAGCTCGCGCTGATCGCCTTGAGGCCCTTGGCGGGCTTCGCCTTGCCGGCGAACTCCTCCTCGGCCTCGTCGCCCTCGGCGGCTGCGTCCTTGGCGCCCTTGATGAGCAGGATGCCGGCCACGAGGAAAAGCAGCGCGACGACGACGTGAACCGGCGTCTCCGGCAGCTTGCTCAGCACCGCACCGAACGCGACGGCGACGAACGTCTGGACGAGGAACGCCGACGCCACCCCGATCCACACGTACAACGGGCGGTACTTCGTCGCAAGAACGAGCGTCGCGATGAACGTCTTGTCGGGCAGTTCCACGAGGAACAGCGTCGTGAAGACGGTCAGCATGAGGGCGATATCCACGCTGGCCAACGATACGCGAGCCGGGCCGCCGGGGACTCACCTCCGTCTCAGGGCCGACACCTATGCTTGAGCGATGTTCCGCCGGTGGCTCGTCAGCGTCCTCGCGGCCGCGCTGGCGTTCGCGGCAGCGGCGTTCGGCATCAGCACGATCAAGGGCGACCGGCCTCCCACGCACCGCGTTCAGCCCGGCAACCTCGTCGTCATCGGCATGCCGGGCCTCACGTGGAGCGACATCAACGAGGAGACCACTCCGACGCTGGCGCAGATGGCCGGTCACGGCGCCATCGGCAACCAACTCGTGCGCGCCATCAGCGCCCACACCTGCAGCGACGCGGCGTGGGTGACGTTGGGCGCCGGCGCCCGCACTCCCATGGGGTACGGGCCCCCGATGGCGTCCAGTTCCGGCACCAACTCGTTCTGCCCCGAGCCCGTCACCGGCGTCCACAACCCGACGACCCAGACCTACACCTTCCACCAGTGGGACACGTGGTCGAAGGTCGCCTTCCGTCGCAACATCCCCTCCCGGATGGGCCTCGTGGCGAGCACCCTCGAGGACGACCAACAGTGCGTCGCCGCCGTCGGTGAGCGCGCCACGCTCGCCGCCGCGAACCAAGACGGCTTCGTCAGCCACTACTCACCGACGCTCACCAAGGACGCCCTCAGCGCCTGCCCGGTGACCTTCGTTTCCCTCGAGAGTCGCAACGACGCAGAGCTGCGCTACGTCATCGACAACGCGCCCATCGACACCACGTTCCTCGTCACCGGTCTCACCGACGACGAGCGACCCGAGTCGCCGCGCGCCATCATTCTCGACGGGCCGAACATCGGCGGCGGCATGTTGCGTTCGCGCTCGACGCGCCAGCCCGGCCTCGTGACGACGACCGACATCTCCGCGTTCATCCTCGAACGTGTGCCGAACCCGCCGACGCTCGGTGAGGGCAGGCCGCTCTCGGTCGAACGCACGTCGACACCCGCGACGATCCGCTCGGTCCACAACATGCAGACCCTGTTGCGCACCGAGCACAACCTCATTGCGCCGTTCTTCACGTGGGTGTTCTCCATCGCCCTGGCACTCGCGCTCGTGGGAGTCGGGCTGTTCGTACGGGCGCGACGGCTTTCCGGCGGCCACCTGACGCCGCCGTCACGAAAGGACGCCGAGGCCGAGAGCCCACAGGTGACTCGGGCCCGGCGACTCAACCGGTGGTGGTGGAGCGTGACGGCCGCGCTACTCGCCAGCGTGCCGGTCGCCACGTTCCTCGCGAACCTCTACGCCTGGTACCTGCACGAGCACGCCCTCGTGCGCTACGGGTTGAGTGTGCTCGTCGTGCTCGTGCCGACGGCGATCGTCGCCTTCCTCGGGCCGTGGCGCAGGTGGACGCCCGGACCGGCCGTTTTCCTCGCGGGGTTCACCGCCGTCACGCTCGCCATGGACGTCGTGCAGGGTTCGCGCCTGCAACTCGTGTCGATGCTCGGCCTGCAGCCGGTGTACGGCGGGCGTCACTTCGGTATGGGCAACGTCGGGTACGCGCTGTTCATGACGTCCGCGCTGTTCGTGGCCGCGATGCTCGCCGGGCGCTACCGCGCGATGAAGCGGCCCCGTTTGGCGCTGCTCACGGTGCTCGCCATCGGCGTGCCCGCGATCCTCGTCAACGGGGTGCCGCAGTGGGGCAACGAGGGCGGCGGCTCGGCGGCGTTCGTGCCTGCGCTCGTGTACCTCGCCATGCGTGCGCGCGGATGGCGCATCACGTTCACGCGCCTCATCGCGGCCGCTTTCGCTGGTGTTGTCTTCGTTCTCGGCGTCGCATGGCTGGACTACCTGCGCGGCGAGTCGGAGCGAACCCACCTCGGTGACGTGTTCGCCGGGCTCATCGGCGACGGGCAGATCAACCCCGTCAAGCGCATCCTCTACACGAACTGGAACATGCTCAACCAGCACTGGTTCCACTGGCTCGTGCCCCTCGGGCTGCTCGTCGCGGTCGTCGTGACGGCCTTCCCGACGGGCCCGGGGCGCTTCCTCCAGCCGCTCTTCGTGCGTGTGCCGATGCTGCGCCACGGGCTCATCGCCATCATCATCATGCTCGGTTTCGGGTTCATCGCGAACGACTCGGGCACGTCGATCCCGCCCGCCGGCGCCCTCGTCGTCATCCCCCTGCTCGTACTGACGGCCGCCCGTCTCACGTCGTCGGCCACCTACGAGGCGCCCCGCGTTCCTGCGGCCGGTCGGCTGCCGTCGAAGAAGTGACGCGAGCGTTCGAAGGTGCCGCGCCGAGGCGGGGTTGAGGACTCAACGCGCCCTGACGGCGAGCACGCACCTGGCACTGCGTCACCTCGCCCCCGCGTTCCCCCGAACGCACTGCGCCCCTCGTCCGAAGCGGACGAGGGGCGCGGGTGGCGCGACAGTCAGCGAAGCGTGATCTGGCGCGAGACGATGCCGTTGCGTGCGCGGCGCTCCTCGGCGTCGAGCGGCGTCGAATCGAGCGAGGCGTAGGCCTCCTCGTAGGCGGCGGCGAGTTCGAGCATCGGCTTGCGCTGTTCCTCGGGCAGCCGCGTGGTGACGACCTCCCACACCGGCGTCAGCACACCGCAGGCACGGAAGGCGCCGAGGAGACGGCCGTCGTCGTCGTTGCTCGGCATGCGGCCCTTGCCCGACGCGGAGAGGCGTGCGAGAGCGTCGGTGGCCTTGTTCTCCTCCTGCGGGAGCACCCAGCGCACGAAAGCGCGGTCGCCGATGAGCACCCAGTAGGCCGAGTCGACGCCGGGCAGCTTGAAGGTGGGAGCGATGGAGTCGTTGGCGTCCTCCATCGAGATGGAGGCCTCTTCGCCGACCTCGTGGTCCTCGGGGATCCAGAAGTCGAACGTGTCGTGCACCGTGGGCTCGAGCGAGGTGCTCGTGAGCATGTCCTGCAGACGCGGGGTGACGGCGCTGACGGGCGGCATCGCGGCGAGCGGCTGCCCCGGCTCGAGCTGCGTGACGGCGATGAGCTGCGCGGCAACGTCGCGGCTGGCGTCGCCGGAGCCGCCGCCGGTCTGCAGCGCGACCATCATCTCGCCACTCTCGCGACGCAGGCCGGGCCACGCCATCGGCAGGATGGTGGCGACGATCGCCTCGTGCTCGGCGCCGTCGACCTCGAAGGTGACCTTCGCGGTGGCGGACGGCACGATCTCGCGCATGGCGACCCAGTCGGTCTCGTTCGCGAGGCCCTCGAAGGGGCGCGCGACGAACGGCGCCGGCTGCTGCGAGGGGTCTTTCGCGACCCGGTTTTCCTTGCCCTTACGGCGTGAAGCCTTACCCATGGGCACGATTCTAGGCGTGACGACGCCGGGGTGCCTCCCCGCCGTCGCGCGAGCTGCAAACGGCTGATGGGTGGCCGTCGACCCGTGCGGTCTGGGGATGTTGTGCGGATCCGGGGGCGATATATCGCGGCCAGATCGAGACAAATGCCCCAGCTAGGAAGTCGGCCTGGCGGCGGGGGCGGGCGTCAGGCGCGGCGGCGGCTCGGGCCGCCGAGGCTGGCCCACACGGTGCGGCCGTTGCGCTCGTCGGTGACGCCCCACTCGTGCGCGAGGGAGCGGACGATGCGCAGCCCGCGGCCGGCGTTGACCCACTCGGCCTTGGGCTTGGGGACGGGGACGTCGTCGCTGCCGCCGTCGGTGACCTCGACCTCGACGCGGGGCGCGCGCACCTTCCAGTGCACGCGGATACTGCCGTCGGCGAGGGGCTTGGCGTGGCGGATCGCGTTCGTGACGAGTTCGCTGACGACCATCTCGGCCTCGCTGATGATGTCGTCCTCGATGGTGCCGTCGGAGAGGTCGTCGACGATCGCGTGGCGAATCTTGGGCACCGACTCCAGGCTCCAGTCGAGGCGGACAGTTCGGACGCGTGCGTCACTCGACACGGTGACTCCTCTCCCTGGGGGTGTGCTCCGTGCACAGTTTCTCACGCGCGTGAAAAACCGACCGGTAGCGCCTGGAGGTCGTCGCCGCAGTCCAGTCGCTGCCGGGCTCGCTTCGTAGCCGGTGACGTTCGGTGCGGTTGGTGACGTTGCACCGTCACCAACCGCAGAAAACGCAGCCGGCTGGACAGAACGTCAGGCCCTTGTCGCCTCGCCGCCGTCCTCGCTAGCGTCGAAGCCATGACGACGAATTCCCCTCTGCCCCCGCGGTATCCAGCACATCGGCGTCACCGTGCCCGACCTCGAGGCGGCCACGCGCTTCTTCGTCGAGGGCCTCGGCGCCAAGGTGGCCTACGACGGCCTCTCCCCCGACGACGAACCCCGCCAGGGCGCCGAGGTGGAGCGTCAGCTCGGGTTGCCGCGCGGCGCGGCCATCCACCGTCAGCGCATGTTCGTCATCGGCGAGGGGCCGGGCCTTGAGGTGTTCGAGATCAGCGGCGAGCAGCGCCCGGCGGCCGGCCTGGCTGACTTCGGCCTCAACCACATCAGCTTCTACTGCGACGACATCGAAGGTTCGCTGCGCCGTCTCGTCGACGCGGGCGGCGAGGCGCTGAGCGAGGTGCACGGCAACAGCCGCTACGAGGATTCCGAAGGCAACGGCAGCGTCTACGTCAAGGCTCCGTGGGGCATGCTCATCGAGCTGCAGACGATCCCCGGCGGCCACTACTACCCCGACAACTCCGAGGCCGAGGTCTGGATGCCGAAGCCCCGCGACTGAGGTCGCGGCTCATCGACGGCGCACGTTCCCCACTCGCGCGACATCCCGCGCTTGTGGGGAACTCTCAACCCTGTTGAGCCCCACGTGCGCGACATCTCGCGCGAGTGGGGCTCACCCGTAGAACGCCGCCCGGGCGGCGAGGACCTCTGCAGGCTTGTTGGTGATGATCGCGTCGACGCCGTTGCGCAGGCAGCGCAGGACGTCGTCGGGTTCGTCGACCGTCCACACGTGCACCTCGTGGCCGCGGCCGTGCTGCTCGGCGACGAGGCCCGGGTTGCGGCGCAGCATCCCGACGCTGATCGCTGCGATCGAGATGCCGCTCGGCAGGCGTCCGCCACGGATGCGCTGCGGCATGACGCCCTCCATGAGCCACGCGAGCGGTACCTCGGGCGCGAACCGCGTCAGCCGCGTGACGGCCGGCAGCGAGAACGACATGACGCGCACGTTCGTGCGCTCCGGGTCGTGCGTGTCCAACCCGAAATCCGCCAAGACTCGCGCCAGTTCGGCCTCCACCTTCCCCGCGTGCCGCGACGGGTGCTTCGTCTCGATGGCGAGGTCGACGCGGCGCCCGGCGGCCAGCGTCGTGCGCAGGAGCTGACGCAGCGTGAGGATCTGCGACGCGTTGCGGTCGGCGAGCTCCAGGTCGTCGGCGCCGACGCGCGCCTTCCACGACCCCCAGTCGAGCTCCTCCAGCATCGCCAACTCGAGCGCGCTGATCGCCCCGGTGCCGTTCGACGTCCGCTTCGCCGTGCGGTCGTGGACGCAGACGAGGTGCCCGTCGGCGGTGAGCCGCACGTCGCACTCCAACGCGTCAGCGCCCACCTCGATGGCCCGTTCGTACGCCTCGAGGGTGTGCTCCGGCTCGTGGTGCGACGCCCCGCGATGCGCGACGACCTGCGGCGGGCGGCCCGTCAGCGTCGGGATGTCGAGCGGCTCCACGGGCGGGCGCACCGCACGGAACCCGTGCGCGACGACCTTCGTCGGCTTCGGCAACGCCGGGCGCTGGGGCTGAGCGGGCACGTCGACCATCCTTACCGCGAGGAGCGAACCGGGCGCGCCGCCCGCCGACTAGGGTGACGGCGACGGCACATGCCCACGATTTCACGAGGAGCCTCATGAGTACGCAGGAGATTCCCGAAGAACTTGACGCGGCCAGCTTCGCCCCCACGAGCACGTCCGAGGTGCTCGCAGCGCGCACCGGCTCGCTGGCCCGCATCATGCTCAACCGTCCCAAGGCGATCAACGCGCTCACCACCGACATGGTCGATTCCGTGCGCGAGTGCCTCGACGCGTGGCGCGACGACGACTCCGTCACCGCCGTGACCATCGAGGGCGCCGGCGAACGCGGCCTGTGCGCGGGCGGCGACGTACGCAGCGTCCGCGAGGCCTTCCTCGAGGGCCAGCACGAGCGCACGTTCAGCTTCTTCGAGCGCGAGTACCGTATGAACGCGGTCATCGCCGACTACCCGAAACTCATCGTGAGTTACCAGGACGGCATCGTCATGGGCGGCGGCGTCGGCATCTCCGCCTACGCCGGTCTGCGCGTCGCGACGGAGCGCACGAAGGTTGCGATGCCGGAGACGATCATCGGCTTCTTCCCGGACGTAGGCGCTCTCTACCTCCTCTCGCGCGCACCCGGCGGCACAGGCGCCTACCTCGCGCTCACCGGCACCACCGTCGATGGGCACGACTCCTGTTACGTCGGGCTCTCGGACGCCGTCATCGACTCTGCCTCGTGGGCGACCGTCATCGAGCGCCTCGCCGACGGTGCCACCCGCGACGAGGCCGTCGCCGGCCTCACGACGAGCGCGGACTCCTCGCTGGAGAGCGATCGCGCGTGGATCGACGACGCCTTCGGATCCGGCGAGCAATTGCGCGCGCCGTCGGACGTCCTGGCCCGTCTTCGCGACTCGGACGAGACGGCGGCCGGCGAAGCTGCTGACCTGCTCGTTCAGCGTTCGCCCCTGTCCGTGGCGGCGACCCTCGAGGCTTTGCGTCGCGCCGCGTCGATGGATTCGGTTCACGAGGTGCTCGACCAGGACAAACGCCTCGCCCGCGGCCTCGTCGAACACGGCGACTTCGTCGAGGGCGTGCGCGCGCAGCTCGTCGACAAGGACCGCGCGCCGCAGTGGTCGCAGAAGTCCTTCGACGAGATCAGCGACGAGCAGGTCACGCGCCTGTTCGACTGACGAACCACCATGTGACGAACGGCCCGGTGTGTGAGCTGCGCAGCTCACACACCGGGCCGTCGGTCACAGATCGTGGACGCGTCAGTGGAGCACCTCGTGCCCGATGACACAGCCGACGATGCCGTCACTGACATTCGATTCACACGGGCTCCCGCTACCTCGAGAGTCATTCGGCTGACCGGCGATCCGCCGCATGCCCTCTAGACGACCGTGAACGCGGGCGCGGCGAAGCCGAGACCATCGGCGAAGAGGCTCGTACCCTTGTTCGTCGGGGTGGTGAAGGTCGCCTTGAAGACGTAAGTCCCCGCCACCGCCTTGAAACTGAACGACGTCGACGAGAGAGTGCGGCTGATGGCGCCGGAGGCCACGTACGGCACCTGCACGCCGCTGGTACCGCTCGGCGTCGTATAGGTGGCCGCAGACCCCGAAACGACCACGCCCGAGGGTGAGGTCAGCTGCACTGCAAGCGTCTGCGCACCAATGGGGGAATTCGCAGGGCGAACCGCACCCAGGTCGTACGAGACCCGGTACGTGCACCCCTCTCGCAGACGCGACGCTGAACTCGACGACGGCTGGACCACCACGTTGTAGGTCGCCGTGGTCGTGGCGGGGTCCGTGCTCGTGGCCGTCGTCTGAGCTATGAAGTAACTCTTGCCATCGGCACCGGTCGTCACCTTGTTCGACGTGGGGCTTACAAGCGTGCCGGTGGCGGGACTGGCGAAGACCCACGTCGAGTCGAAGGTCGTCGCCACGGACTGGCACGTCGAGGCAGCTACGGCCGGGGCGGCCGCCCCCACGACGATCACGGGCGCAGCCCACGCCAGCCCCTTGGCCACATTGCGGCGGCTGACTCCACTGCCGTCGGATTGGAACTGGTCTTCCATTCCCACAAGCCTTTCGCGCGACAGAAAACTGGCCCCGCAGGGCTCACGAGTAGCCGGAGACATCGAACCTCACGCTGCTGCGTGGGGTCATTGGCAACACGACGTGCCGCGATCACCCTCAGCCCCCGGCGACTCCCTACGGGACATCATCCTACGAATCCCCTAGCAGATCTACCCCCTAGAACCCATCACGGCTCCGCCACCACAGGACCCAGCGCCACGGTTGTGCGTGTACCGGAGTGGTGCCGAAAGTCCTCCGCGCCGATCCACGACGAGCAGGCCGCGCGTCTCCTCGGCTGCCGAACGAGGATGTGACGAACGGCCCTGTCACGGAAGCGTCAGTGGAGCACCTTGAGCCCGATGACGCAGCCGACGATGCCGAGCAGCAACAGAACCTTGGCGAGTGAGACCGGTTCCTCTCCCGTCGCCATCGCGTAGGCCACCGTGAGAACGGCACCGATGCCGACCCAGACGGCGTAGGCCGTACCCACCGGCAGCGACTTCATCGCCGTCGCCAGGCCGATCATGCTGAAGGCGCACCCCACGACGAACAGGATGCTCGGGCCGAGCTTCGTGAACCCCTCCGACTTACCGAGCGCCGTCGCCCAAACCGCTTCCATCGCACCGGAAATCACGAGAATCACCCATGCCATCGTCATTCACTCCCGATGGCCGTCTTGTCGCGTTCCGGGTACGGCTCCCTCGTCCGGGCCCCGCGGTGGCGGGGTCGATTCCACGATCTCAGACCTGGAGGTCACGTGCCACCGGGCACCTTCAGCGCCGTCTCCCTCCAGGCCGAGCCGTGAGAACGACGCGAGCGAACCACCCGAGGGCCGCGAAACATCCGAGCTGCGGGCCGGCGAGCATGCCGGCCAGGAGGCACAGCGCGACGGCGTCCGGACCGTGCAGGAGCGCTGCGGCCAGGCCGATCTCGACGTCCCCGAGCGGCGTGCTGACGCTGTTGCCGAACGTCACGGGCGGCGGATCTGCGCGGCGGGCGACGCCTGCCACGGTCGAGACGGCGAGGAGCACACCCCACGCCAGGGCGTCGGCCGCACCGACCCCGGCGCCGCCGAGCATCACCGCCCCGAGGAATGCGCCGAGAACCAACGGGGTAAGCGTGAGTGCCAACGTCACAGCCTGCGGACGCGTCGGCACGAGGCGCCACAGCGACGACGAGCCGAGCCACGTCGTCAGGCCCTGCCCGGCCATGGCGACGACGCTCCAGACGACGAAGGCCGCCACGACGACGGTGGAGCGCTCACTGAATGCCGGCCCGAAGATCGCCCCGAACGCCCAGACGCCGAGCATCCATGCGGCCCTAGCAGCGAGCGGTCCCCGACGACGGAACGCTGCGACGACGTCGCGTGCGAGGAAGTCGACCACGACAAAACGGTGGCGGAAGTGAGCCACGCCGAAGCTCGTCGCGCGGCCTCGACGACGACCCGCCCTACGCGCACTGCGCACCGCGAACACACTCGGGTCGAGCATCACCGCGCCCGTCACCGCCGTGTCCACGGCATCACCCGCAGTCCGAAGACTCGGCCTACCGACTTGGCGCAGCCACGTCGCCCAACGCCACGTTGAGACGAGCGTCACCGCGGCCACGAGAACGGTCGTCACTCCGATGATCCACGGCCTCGCACCCGTGACATCCCACGTCGCCCCGACATGGCGCCCCCAGGTGATGACGAGTGCAGCGGCCGCTGCCACGACTGCCGCGGCCACGCGAAGTCGATCGGCCACCCGGCGAGCCTGCGCCCAGAGCGCGATCTGGTGCACGGCTACACCGACGAGGCCGCCCAGGGGAACGAGTACGACGGCGCCGCTGCCTCCACCACCCAGGAGCGCCGTCGTCAGGCCACCGAGGGCACCGAGAGTCGCGACGAGCCCGAACGTCACGAGGAGGGGTCGCCTCAGCAGCCGAGCCCGATCGATCGGTGAGGGCAACAACCACATCGCCGGAGCCGGCCGCGCGTGGGCTGGGCCGAACGACAGACACGTCGCGAGGAGGCCTGCAGCCCAAGCGGCAGCGAGGGCACACGGCACCCATGATGCTCCCGCACCCCCGAGGGTCCCCACTGCCTCATGGACGACGGCGAGCCCCATGGCGCAGCCGGTGAGGGTGAGGAGGAACCCGCCGTAGACGAGAGTCCATGTGGAGGTCCGGCTCTCCCGGCTGCGCGCCCGGGCGTCGCGCAGGACGTCGGCCTCACCCATCGGCACGCTCGTGGGCGCGCTCGACGTCGAGAAGGCGAGCGCCCGCGATCGCGCACAGCGTGTGGTCATGACTGGCCATGAGAACGGCGCGGCCTTCGTCGGCGCACGCTCGCAGGTAGTGGCCTAGCCACTCGCGGCCGTCCGCGTCAAGACGTTGCTCCGGTTCGTCGAGCACGAGCAACCGCCACGGCCGCACGAGCGCTTGGGCTAGACGGAGGCGCTGTGTCTGCCCGGAACTCAGGGTGGCGGGCATCCTGTCACCGAGGTCGGCGAGCCCGAGGGCGTCGAGGGCATCGACGACGACGCGGGCCTCCTCACCGTGGGCCCGGGCGAGGATCGCGAGATGTTCGGCGACGGTGAGGTCGGGAAACCAAGCCGTGTCGTCGAGGAGCGCGCACACCTCGCGCCGCGTGGTCGAGTCGCGTTCGTCGAGGGGCGAACCGTCCCAGAGCACAGCGCCGCCGTCGCACTCGTCGAGGCCGGCGATGCAGCGCAACGTCGTCGTCTTGCCCGCGCCGTTGGCGCCGACGAGTGCTACGACCTCGCCGGCGGCGAGGGTGAACGTCAGATCGTCGACGACACGCACGCCGCCGAACGATCGCTGCAATGATTCGACCTCGAGCACACCTTCTCCTTGGGGGGGTCGACGACAGCCTGCCACGGTTCGTCGCCGGGGGCGCTCACGCGACGTGTGAGGGGCCATCCAGGCGTGCCACCCCGCGCGGCGACGGCGGTGCCGGGGTCGCCCGTTGTTAACCTCGGACGGTGTTTGTGAGCCGCGCAGAACTCGAGACGATCCTCGGCACGACGATCCCCGACGGGGTCGACGGCGTCGACGCCGTCACCCACGACTCCCGCGCCGCCGCACCCGGGGGCGCATTCGTCGCCGTCCCCGGGTTCACGGTCGACGGGGTGACGTTCGTGCCGCAGGCCATGGCCAACGGCGCCACCCTCGTCGTCGCCGAACGAGAGGTCGAAGGAGCTCCCACCGCCGTCGTGCCCGACGCCCGGGCCGCGCTCGCCGCCCTCGCGACGGCGACGGCCGGCCACCCGAGCCACGACGTCGTCGTCTACGGCATCACGGGAACGAACGGCAAGACAACGAGCAGCTACGTCCTGCACGGCATCCTTTCCGCCGCGTACGGCGAGGAGCACACGGGCCTCCTGACGACGGCGGAGATCGTCGTCGGCACCCACCGCGAGCCTGCCGTGCGCACCACGGGCGAGGCGCCGCAGGTGCAGGGCAACCTCGCGCGCATGCGGGACGCAGGCGTGCAGCACGTCGTCCTCGAGACGAGTTCACACGGCATCCACCTCCAGCGCGTGGCCGGAACCCGCTACGCCGCAGCGCTGTTCACGAACCTCACGCGCGACCACATCGACCTGCACGGCACGATGGAGGACTACTTCCTCACCAAACGCCGCCTCTTCGAGTGGACCGAGGGCCCCAAGCTCACGAACGTCGACGACGCCTACGGCGCCCGCATCGTCACCGAGGTGCCCGGCACGCTCGGCTTCGGCGTGAGCGAGAAGGCCGACTACCGCATCGGCGACGCCCGCCCGAGCGAGGGCGGCACCGCCTTCACCCTGACGACGCCCGCCACGTTCCTCGACGGCCGCCAAGCGCCGGGACGCATCGAGCTGCAGATGCCGCTGCTCGGCGACTACAACGTGCACAACGTCGCCGGCGCCTCCGCGATCGCCCTTGAGATGGGCATGCCGCTCGACACGCTCGTCGACGCCGTGAAGAACATGGGCCAGGTTCCCGGCCGCTTCGAGCGCGTGGCCGCGGCCACCGACAAGGGCTTCGAGGTCGTCGTCGACTATGCCCACACCGAGGTTGGCCTCGAGCTCGTGCTCGACGTGGCGCGCGACGTCATCTCCCCCGAGGGCCGCGTCATCTGCGTCTACGGCGCAGCGGGGCGCCGCGACCCGGCCAAGCGCCCCAAGATGGGTGAGGTCGCGAGCCGCCTGGCCGACGTCAACATCATCACGAACGACGACACCTACGACGAGGATCCGCAGGCCATCGCGGACGAGGTCATGGCCGGCGCCGATGCGGCCGACACGACGGTCGTGCTCGACCGCCGCGAGGCGATCCGTCAGGCGCTGGCGCAGGCTCGCCCGGGCGACATCGTCGTCGTCGCGGGTAAGGGCCACGAGCGCGTCCAGCACCTGCCCGACGGCGACGTCGATTTCCACGACACGACCGTCGTCACGGAGTTGCTCGCCGAGAGCTGACATCCGAGAACGACCACGAAGGGCCGGTCCCGCGCAGGAGCGAGGGCTGGCCCTTCGTCGTCCTGTGCCCCGAAATATCGGGTTTCCATGAACGTGATGCACGAGACACCGCCTCGACTTGCACCCGATTCACTACAGGCGTAGTGTCGAAGACATCGAGGCACTACAGATGTAGAAAGCAGATGTGGGAAAGCCTCCAGCGCCTGTCTCAACACCTCGCGCACACAACTTTTCGAAGGAGAAACATCATGGACAACATCACCACCGTCTTCTGGGCCCTCATGACGATCAGCGCCATCGGCGTCATCGCCTTCGTCGCCACCCTCGCCACCTGGGGCACGCAGTTCTTCGCTGCCAACCGCCCGGTGCGCAAGGAGCGTCGCGAGAGCATCCCGGCCTACTACGGCCGCCTCGCCACGGCGCACTGATCGCCCACAAACCAACCGCGAGACCCCGTCACACCAGCTGGTGTGACGGGGTCTCGTGCCGTCGCTGCGACGTTGGGGTTCAGTCGAGGAGCGACTCGCGCAGCTCAGGCGGCAAGAGGCGGCGCGCGCAGATCATCTTCTGCTCGACGGCCGACGTCACGGCCTGAGCCGCGAGGATCGACGTCGACACGACAACCTGCGCCGTCGCAGCCTGAACGGCCGAACCGCCACCGAGCATGACGCCGATGAAGGCACCGGGCAGCGTCACCATGCCGGCCGTACGGGTCTGGTCGAGCACGGGGATGAGCGACTCGGGCAGACGCCGTTCGATGACGAGCGCTATGGCGTCCTTGGGCAGCAGACCAATCGAGAGGCCCGCCTCGTACTGGTTCTTCTCCTCGCGCAGGCCGTCGAAGGCGCGACGCGAAACGAGCGTGTGCACGCTCATGACGTTGCCGATGACGATGCCCGCGGTGGGGATGATCGACTCGCCCTTGAGCGGCACGACGCCGGCCGCCGCGACGATGACGAGCACGGGAAGCAGCCCTGACGCCATGGCGATGGCCGCGGCCACGCGGGCGCGATGATCGGTGGCTCCGGAGCGTTTCGTCGTCGTGAGGACGGCGACGAGGAACATCGCGACAACCGCAGCGATGGACGCCCAGAGGTACTTCACGACGCCCGTGATGAGCAGCGCGGCCAGCGTCAACTGCACGGCGGCGCGGGCCACTGCGATAAGCGATGTGCGCGACAGGCGGACACCGGACATCCGGTAGCCGACCTGGATCATGAGGAGCAGGCAGACGATCGCGACGACGACGTGCCAGCCGAAACCTGTTGTCACCCGTGCAGTCTGCCCGCGTTCGCCCCCGTCGGCCAGTGAGGCGAGACTGTGCAGACGCCCCATGGCCGGTTCGGCGGCTTGTGACGAACGCAGAGGAGACGCCCATGACGACGCTGCCCCACCCGGGCACCGGCGAGCCGTTCGCCTCCCCCGTGCCGCCGGGCACGGGATGGCCGGCCGACCCCGCTCGACCGCGCACCCGCGTCGCGCGCAGTTCGGACGACGTCGAGCGGCTCGCAGCGTCGTCGCGTTCCCTGGAGCAGCTGGACGCCCGGGTGACGGTGTGCCGCGCCTGCCCGCGGCTCGTCGCATGGCGCGAATCGGTGGCGCGCGACAGGCGGGCAGCGTTCGCGGGCGAGCCCTACTGGGGACGGCCGGTGGCGGCCTTCGGCAGCACCAACCCCCACGGCCTGATCGTCGGCCTGGCCCCGGCAGCCAACGGCGCCAACCGCACGGGCCGGATGTTCACCGGCGACCGCAGCGGCGAGTGGCTCTTCGCGAGCCTTCACCGGGTGGGCATCGCGTCGCAGCCGGTGAGCGAACACGCCGGAGACGCCTTGGAACTCGACGGCGTCCGCATCACCTCACCGGTGCACTGCGCGCCGCCGGACAACGTACCGACGAGCGTGGAGAAGGCCACCTGTTCCACCTGGCTCGTGCGTGAGCTGCAGTTGCTCGAGCCGGGGTTGCGCACGGTCGTCACGCTCGGCGGTATCGCGTGGACGCAGACGCTCGGCGTCGCGCGGCGCCTCGGCTGGGAGGTGCCGCGCCCCGCCCCCCGCTTCGGCCACGGCGCCGAGGTGGAGCTACGCACGGCGAAGGGACGCCCGATCACGCTGCTCGGGTGCTACCACGTGAGCCAGCGCAACACCCAGACCGGAGTGCTCACCGAGGACATGCTCGACGCGGTGCTCACGCGGCTTCACGACCCGATTCTGTAGACGTTCGGCGTCATATACGACGCGCAACGTCGACAGAATCCGCAGGAAACCTCCCAGCGGATCGCCACGTCGAAGGGCTGTGACTGCATATCGTGACGTCGTGACAAGCACAGCTGGCGAGACGTGGGGGATTTCCGGCCCGAACTTCCTCATCGGCTACGTCATTCTCACGTTCGCGGGCTACCTCATCGCCCGCTGGATCTTCGCGCCGCAGCAACGCGGGCCCAAGGACCTCGGCATCCCTCTCGACTCGTTGAGTTCACCCGAATGGGGCCTCATGCGACGGCCGGAGGCCGCAGTGAACGCTGCGATCGCCGACCTGCTCAGCGACGGCTGGCTGGTCGGCTCGCCCGGACGGTGCGCGCCGGCCGGGCGCGGTGAACGCCCCCTTCGCACCCCGTTCCACGGGGCGGTCCTCACTGCGGTTGCGAATGCCGGTACCCACCAGCCGACGACGAAGCAGCTCCTCGCCGACCCGACGGTCGTGCGCGAGATGGCGACGATGCGCGGCCACCTCGAACGCCTCGGTGTTCTCACGACCCCTGCCCGCGAACGTCGCGCCTGGGGACTGCCCCTCGTCATGACGGCGGTGATCGCGCTCGGCGTCGCGCGGCTCGTCGCGGGCCTGAACAACGGCAAGCCGATCCTCTACCTCCTCGCCGCTCTGTTCTTCGCCGCTCTGTTCACCATGGCCGCCTACGGCGAACCACGGCACCTCACACGGGCGGGTCAGCGGTTGATCACCGAGAAGGCGAAGGCCAACCCCGACCTCGTCATCTCGAAGGCGACGCGCAAGAGCGGGTACGTCGGGGGCGCCGGGCGCGACATCGGCCTCTCGGTGGCCCTCTTCGGCACCTCCGCGCTCGTCCTCGCCCACCCCGCAGCGGCGTCCGCGTTCGGTATCGAGCACACCACCTACGGCGCCATCCCCACCGCCGGCAGCAGCGGGTCGTCGTACACGAGTTCGTCCTGCAGCAGCGGAGGCTGTGGCAGTGGATGCGGCGGCTGACACCCTGCAGGCCGATTCTGTAGACGTTCGGCGTCACATACGCCGCGCGATGTCTACAGAATCCGACGGAGTTGATCGCCACCCGGCGTCAGCAGCACGGTTGGATCCTCTCCTACGCCGGGCTCGTCGCGTGGTTCGCCCTCGGCACGGTGCGCCTCGTCGTCTGGCTCGGGCGCGGCAGGCCCGTCGGCTATCTCGTTGCGGAACTGATCGCCTTCGCCGTTGCCCTCGCCCTGAATTTCACCTTCCGGCGCGACCGCATGACGAAGGTCGGCACCGAGGCGCCGGCACCGCGCGACCTCGGGCTTGCCGTCGGACTCTTCGGCACGGCTGCCCTCTTCGTCGCGGCTCCGGCCTTCGCGGAAACGATCGCCCTCCCGAAACAGGTGTACGGCTCCGTGGCGAGCGACGGCTCAGGCGGCGGCGACTCGGGAGGCTCGGGATCGTCGTGCGGTGGCGGCTGCGGAGGTGGTTGTGGTGGATGATGGCGCCATCACACCTGGGGAGGGACGAGATGACCACACCTGAGCACATCGCGATGCTGAACGGCCGCACCGCCGCAGTTCAGGCTGCCACCGCCGACCTGCTCGAACGCGGCGCCCTGCGCAGCGACGGCCACACCGTCTCCGCGGGGGCCACCGTTCCCGGCATGACGGACCTGCAGCGAGCCATCCACCGCGCCGTCCACAACGGCGCGCCGCGTGTCGAACAGGACCGCGACGTCGTCGCCCAGCTCGACCTCCTCCAGCGTGACTGCGTGCGCCGCGGCCTCCTGCACCCGCCGAAGCGGGCCAAGAACGGCAGTTCGGTGGGCGGCCTCCTCCTCGGCGGAGTCATCCTGCTCGTCGTCCTCGCCGTCCTGAAGGCGCCGATTCCCCTCGTCGTGGTGACCATGGTCGCCATCGTCGTCGCCCTCTTCTTCGCCATCCGCCGCCCGGCAGCCCCACGTGACCGCCGCACGAAGCAGGGCATCGCCGCCCTCCAGCAGGCGCGCGCGGAAACGGGCGAGGCGTCGCCGCTCGGCGTGCGGGTGGCCGCGTTCGGCACCCGCCCGCTCCTGCTCGCCTTTCCCGCGGCAGCCGTCCTCGGCTGGCCGCTCGTCGACTTCGACGACCCCATGGTGCAGGCCCAGCGCTGGGCCGGTGGAAGCGGTGGCGGCTACTCCTGCTCGTCGTCGTCCGGGAGCGACGGCAACCACGACGCGTGGTGCAGCGGCGGCAACACCTGTGGCTCCGGCGGCTCGTGCAACTCCGGGTCGTGCAGTTCGAGCAGCTGTGGCGGCGGTTCCTCCTGCGGCGGCGGGTGCTCGTCATGACGACGACGCCGGCCACCACGCGCCTGCCCATGCCCTCCGGCGTCGGCATCGGCTGGCGTCAGGAGATCGCGCCCCTGCTCGCGGGGATGCCGGACCTGCGCTGGGTCGAGGTCGTCGCCGAGGGCGTCATGCACGGTATGCCACCGGCCCTGCGTCGGCTGCGTGACGACGGTGTCACCGTCATCCCGCACGGCGTGCGCCTCGGCCTCGGCGACGCCGAAGGACTCGACGAGCACCGCATCGCCCACTTCGCCGATGCCGCCCGCATCACAGGGGCGCCGCTCGTCAGCGAGCACATCGCGTTCGTGCGCTCCGGAGGCGTCGAGGCCGGACACCTCCTGCCGCTGCCGCGCACGCGGGAGGCGGCCGACGTCATGGTCGCCAACGTCAAGCGCGTGCAGGCCGAGCTCGACGTCCCGATCGCCCTCGAACCCATCGCGGCCGTCTTCACGTGGCCCGAGGACGAGCTGACCGAGGCGCAGTTCGTCACCGAGATCGTCGAACGCACCGATGCGATGCTGCTGCTCGACATCGCCAACGTCTACGCGAACGCGCGCAACCACGGCTGGGACGCCCTCGAGCAGGCCCGGGCCATGCCGCTGGAGCGCCTCGCGTACATGCACGTCGCCGGAGGCGCGGAGAACGAGGGCATCTACCACGACACCCACGCCCACCGCGTCGAGCCGGAGGTGCTCGCCCTCATCGCAGAGCTGTCGACGCACACGCAGTTGCCCGCCGCGATGCTCGAACGCGACGGCAACTACCCGCCTGCGAGCGAACTGCTCGGCGAGCTCGACGCCATCGCCGACGCCGCCCGCATGCCGCGCGTCAGCACCCAGGTGTCGGTCGGTGTCTGAGCCGGACGTCAACGCCTCGCTCGCCGCCCGTCAGCGGCAGGTGCTCGACGCCGTCACGGGAACGGCCGCCATCCCCGACGGCTTCGCGGCGTTCAACGTCGACGTCGCGCGACGCGCCTTGCTCGACAAGCGTGCACGCGAACTGCACTACACGTGGCCGATCCTCGCCGCATCGCTCACCGAGCGCCTGCGTCCGCTCTTCGCGGAGTTCGCCGAGCACCGCCCGACGCGCGGCATGCGCAACGACGGGTACGCGTTCGCCACGTGGCTCGAGGCGCGCGGCGACCTCCCTCTCGCAGGCGCCCTCGAACTCGCCCAGGCGCGCCTCTGGTGGGTCTGGTCCGATGACGACACCCCACCTCAGCGGCGGACGTCACGGATCGCGAGCGCCCGCTTCCCCGGCGGCCGTCTCGTGCGCACGGGCAACCGCGTTCACACGATCGGCCGACCGCGCACGTCCTAACCGCGCGTGCTCATGTGCTCCCACGGCTTCGACAGGTCGAAGCGGCGCCCGCTGATCTCCGAGACGGCAATACGCACGATCGTGTGCTTCTGCGTGGGCACCCACGGGCGCAGCGGAAGCTGTTCGGCGCGTGCCTTGTCCTGGCCCTCGAGCACCTCGGCCTTGCCGTGGACGACGACGCTGCACGCCTTGGCGTCGCGCCTGCCGTCCGGCGCAGCCACGAGGTCGTCGACCTCGAACGCGACGGCGTCGTTCATCGTCACGCCGAGCAGCTTGCTGCCCTCTGCGGTGCGGAAGTAGACGGCCTCGTGGTCGGAGACGTAGTTGATCGGCACGATCTGCACGTCGCCCACGAGCGTGTAGGCAAGGCGGCCGAACTCGTGGCGGCCGAGAAACTCCCAGCACTCCTTCTCGTCGAGCGGGTGGACGACGTCACGCGGTTCCGCGAACTCGGGCATGGCTCCTCCTGGTGCTCCGGCGGGGGCTGGTGCGCCCCGCACCTCCAGCCTGCCCTGCCTGCGGGCGCGGTGGGGACCTTCGGCCCCAGGCCCTTCGTCCCTTCCCTGGGCTACTCTCGAAAGGTCAGCCGCGAGGAGGTGCCCACGTGAACGCAGCCATCGGCCTGATGATCGCCTCGGTCGTCGTCATGGCGCTCATCGTCGTCTTCATCGTGCGCGTCAACAATCAGGTGCAGCGCCAGCAGCGCGAGCGCTACTTCGGCGACATCAGCCACGTGCGCATCCCCGACGACACGAGTGAACTCACCGACCGTCGTCAGCGTCCGAAGCCGCCCTACCGCCCGCTCTGACGCGCGCGAACCCGCGTGGCGTAGAGCAGGAGCATCGCGACGACGCAGCCGACGGCGGTCTCGGCGGCACGATCGAACAGCAGCGGTCCGACGGCCACCTCGTGCCCCAACTGCCCCATGAGCAGGGCGAGTGGCGTGACGAAGATCAACGCGATGCCGTAGTTACGACCCACGAACAATTCCGCCGCGGCTTGGAGCACGGTGAGTACGAGCACCGCCACGACGCCCCGGGGGTACAGCGGCAGGATGAGCGCGGCGAGGCCCACACCGGCGAAGGTGCCGATGAGGCGGTGCAGCCCACGCGTGAGGCGGGCGCGACGCGTGGCTCCCGTCAGCCCCGCGACGACGGCCACCATGGCCCAGTACGCGTGCGTGCTGCCGTAGAGCGAACCGACGACTGCGCCGACGAGGCCCGCGACGAGGGCTCCCCCGGCGAACAACATGGCCCGCCGACGGTTCGCCTCAACGCTCAGAACCTGCGCGAGATCGAAGCGCGGGAGGACGACCTTCTTCGCACCGTCAGCGCCGCCGCGCGACGATTCGACACGCACCCGGCCCACCTGACTGACGACGACGGAGAACGCCGCCGCGAGCGCCGCCACGGCGAAGGCGACCGGCACGTTGCGCGGGTCGTGCGGCAACGACGTCACGGCCGTGAAGGCGAAGACCGGGAACAGCGGGCCGGGCGGGTGCCAACGCATCCCGTCGGAGAGCAGGGAGGTCGCGCCGGCCACGAGCGTGCCGCCGAGGATGACGGCGAGTTCGCGTTGGGGCATGAGCGAAAGGGCGGTGCCTGCGGTGACGAGCACGGTCAGGACGCTGCCGACGACGATCTGTTCCCCCGCGCGCCGGGCGTGCTGCTGCCCTCGCGCGTACAACGAGGTGAAGGCTCCGAAGGCGGCGAACATCGTCCACTGCGGACGGTCGAGGACGACGAGCACGAGCAGCGGGACGAAGACGGAGACGGCCGCGCGAACCGCGACACGGTGCGCTCCGGCGTGGGGCCCGACGGTGAAGAAATCGGTGAGAAAACCGGAGTTCGAACGCTGGGAGGCCACCGCTCGACGGTACGCCGCACATGAGCCGCACACCTCATCGCGAGCACCCTCGCGGCCCGTGATGTTGCTCATCCTGACGGCGTCGACGCGCGAATGTTCCTCGCGCAGTTGAGCGTTCGACCTGGGCGCCCCGGCGGGGGCTATCCACGCGACAGGCGATCGGTACCACACCGCGAAGGTGGATTCGGGCAATCCGGCGGGCTAATCTCGTGAGCAAGTAGTGGTGGCCGCATCCGAGAAACCTCCCTGACCGCAACACGCCACCCGAGGAGTTTGAACATGTTCGCACTCGCCATCGTGCTGCTCATCGCAGCCGCTGCCCTCGTCCTGTGGGTCATCTTCGGACTCAACGACGCAGGCAACAACAAGATCCACTTCGACGGCTTCGGCATCACCGCCGACCTCAGCCCCCTCACCCTGTTCCTGCTCGGCGCCCTCGCGCTGCTGCTCGTGTGGGCCGCCACGCGCCTCATCGCCGCCGGCACGAAGCGCGGCATGCGCAAGCGTCGCGAGCGCAAGACGCTGGAGAAGGAGCACAAGCTTCACGAGAAGGACCGTCTCGCCGCCGAGCGCGACCGCGACGCCCTGCGTGACGAGCGTGACGCCGAAGCCCACCAGCGTGAGACCGCCGAGGCCCGCCAGCGCGTCGCCGAGCGTGACGTCGCCCGCTCCGAGGCCGACCACCGCACGGACGCCAACTACGTGCGCGGCACCGAGCCGCAGCGCGGCGCGCACAGTGACGTGCGAGACGCTGACGTGCGTGACGC
The DNA here is from genome assembly GCF_015070805.1 of Dermacoccus barathri. Lineage (NCBI taxonomy): Bacteria > Bacillati > Actinomycetota > Actinomycetes > Micrococcales > Dermacoccaceae > Dermacoccus > Dermacoccus barathri. The sequence continues at coordinate 581,886 of NZ_JADCTK010000001.1, forward strand.
CGGCACGGACGGTCGCCACTACCGCGACTGATCCACAGCGTCACTCATGACGAAGGGGTGCCCCACCGATTCGGTGGGGCACCCCTTCGTCATGGGCGAGGGTCAGCTCTTCGCGGGCTCTCCCTTCGGCTCCTTCTTCGGCGCCGGCTTCGAGTTGGCGGCGTCGACGAACGCGTGACGCGGCGACTCGAGATCCATGAGCGCGCTGGCGTCGCGGCCGAACATGAGACCGACGGCCCAGTTACCGAGGATGCGCGCCTTGCGCTCGAACGTCGGCATCGCGTACGCGTGGTAACCGCGGTGCATCATCCACGCCGGCAGGCCGCGCAGACCGAACTTGCCGACCTGGGCCACACCCTTACCGACACCGAGACCGGCGACCGAGCCGATCGTCTTGTGCTTGTACTGCTTGAGCTCGCCGCCCCCGCGGATGACGGTGAGGATGTTGCTTGCGAGCACCGGCGCGTGACGCAGCGCGTGCTGAGCGTTCGGCACACAGAAGCCGCCGGGGCCCATGCCGGTGACGTCGGGAACGGCCGCGTTGTCGCCGGCACCCCAGGCGCCCTCGACGACGTTGCCGTCGTCGTCACGCACGCGCAGGTCGGTGCCGACCATGAGGCGGCCACGGTCGTCGATCGGCAGGTCGGAGTCGACGAGCACCGGGTTGGCCTTGACGCCCGCGTTCCACACGATGGTGTCGGCGTCGAACTCCTCGCCGGTCGACAGCACGATGTGCTTGTTCTCGCAGCTCTTGAGCTGCGTGTCGAGGTAGACGTCGACGCCGCGCTCGCGCAGGGAGGCGACGACCCACTTCGCCTGCTCCTCGCTGACCTCGGGCATGACGCGGCTCATGGCCTCGACGAGCACGAAGCGCGGGTCTTCGGGCGACAGACGCGTGTAGTGCTTGATGGCGTCCTTCACCATGTCCTGGATCTCGGCGATCGCCTCGATGCCGGCGAACCCGCCGCCGACGAAGACGAACGTCAGCGCACGCTTGCGCTCCTCGGGGTCGGTGAGGACGGCGGCCTCGTCGAGGCGCGCGAGGACGTGGTCACGCAGCGTGACTGCTTCCTCGATCGTCTTGAAACCGATGCCCTCCTCGGCGAGGCCGGGGATTGGCAGCGCGCGCGGCACGGAGCCGGCGGCCATGACGATGTGGTCGTACTCGAGCGTGAAGTCGTCACCGAGCTCGGGGTCGACGTTGACCGTGCGGTTCGCGTGGTCGATCGACGTCACCTTGCCGGTGATGATGTCGGCACCCTTGAGGTGACGGCGCAGCGGCACGAGCGCGTGGCGCGCCTCGATTGAACCGGCCGCGACCTCGGGGAGGAAGGGCTGGTAGGTCATGTAGGGGTTCGGGTCGACGACCGTCACCGAACCTTCACCCTGGTTCAGCCCCGCGAGGAGCTTCTTCGCCGTGATGAAGCCGAGGTATCCGCCGCCGACGATGAGGATGCGGGGGCGCACGTTCGTGTTCTGCGAGAAAGGCATGTCTTCACTCTAGAACCGTTCGAGGCACCGGTCGAAATGCAGAGGGCAAAGGACCAACTGTAGGTGATGACGCTCGCCCGCGTGTGGTTCCGGCCTCGTCAGTTCAGCCGTCCGAACGGGTCTCAGAGCTCGAGCACGAGCTCCTTGCCCTTGCAGCGGCTGACGCAGATCATCATGACGTCGCCCTCCTCGCGCTCGTCGTCCTCGAGGACGGAGTCGCGGTGGTCGATCTCGCCGGAGACGACGCCCGTCTCGCAGGTGCCGCAGATGCCCTCGAGGCACGAGCCGAGCACCGAGATGCCGTTCTCACGCACGACCTCGAAGATCGACTTGTCGGCCGGCACCGTGAGGCGCATGTCGGACTCCTCCAGGACGATCTCGAACTCGGAGTTGTCCGAGTCGTCGATCTCCTTGGGCGTGAAGCGCTCGACGTGGGCGACGAGCGTCGCGCGCGTGCGGCACTGGTTTTCGACCGCTTCGAGCAGACGCTCGGGGCCACACGAGTAGACGAGTGCAGCACCCTCGGCCTCGATCTGGTCGAACATGCCCTGCAGGTCGAAGGCACCCTTCGGGTCCTTGGCCCAGAGCGTCACCTTGTCGCCGTGCTGGGCGAGCTCGTCACGGAAGGCCATCGTCGCCTCGCTGCGGCCGAGGTAGTACAGGTGCCAGTTCTTCCCGGCGGCCTCGACCTCGCGGATCATCGGCATGATCGGCGTGATGCCGATGCCCCCGGCGACGAAGACGTACTTGGGTGCCTTGCGCAGTTCGAAGTGGTTGCGCGGGCCGTAGCTGACGAGTTCGTCGCCGGCCTTGAGCGTGTCGTGGACGTAGGAGGAGCCGCCGCGCGACTCGACCTCGCGCAGCACCGCGACGCGGTAGCAGGAGCGGTCGGCCACGTCACCGCAGAGGGAGTACTGGCGGATCGTCTCGGCGAACGGGTCGTGCTCGGGCATCGCGCCGGCTTCGGCGGCCTGCATCTGGGCCGGGTCGACGCCGCCCAGGACGAGGTCGAGGTGCGAACCGGGCGTCCACGGCGGCAGGTCGCTGCCGTCCTTGGACCGCAGGGTGAGGAGACGGACGCCGTCGGCAGCTTCGTCGATGGTGTCGACGACGAGCAGGGTCGACGATTCCGGCTGGGTCGATTCCGAGATCATGCGCTTCTCCTTCGGCGGTGCTGACACTCCGCGGCCCTTTCGTTCGGGTGCGAACGAGTCACCAGTGTACGCACCACATCATGCATCTGTGACCTGCGTCTCAATCGTTGCCCCGAAGTCTTTCGGGGCCGAACGAAACGTCCTAGCGTAGGGACATGACTCAGCGCGTCCTCATCGTCCAACACGACCACTGCTCCCCTCCCGGCGCCGTCGCGGAGCGTTTCCGCGAGCGCGGCTACGAGGAGACGCTCTTCCAGATCGTGCCGGAAGCCGATTTCGAGAACCCGGGCGTCGAGGTGGAGTTCCCCGACGTTCGCGGGTTCGACGCGATCGTCGTCATGGGCTCGTACTGGTCGGCGTGGGACGACGACCTCATCGGCTCGTGGCTGCGCCCCGAGATGGAGATGCTGCGCGAGGCTGACGAAGCCGGCGTGCCGGTGCTCGGCATCTGCTTCGGCGGGCAGCTGCTGGCGCGCACGCACGGCGGCTCGGTGGCGCGTGCCCCGGAGCCGGAGATCGGCTTCGTCGAGGTGACGAGCGAACGTGAGGAGCTGGCTCCGGGCGGACGCTGGTTCGCGTGGCACTACGACCGCTGGCAGCTGCCGCCGCAGGGCGTCGAGTTCGCGCGCAACGCGATGGCGTCACAGGGATTCATCCTGCGCAAGAACCTCGCCGTCCAGTTCCACCCGGAGCTGTCGTCGGACATGCTGACCGGCTGGTGCGACAACGGTGGCCGCGAGATGCTCGCCGGCATGGGCCGCAGCGCCGACGACCTCATCGCGCAGGCGCGCGACTGGGACGAGCGCGGTCGCGAGCGCGCCCACGCCGTCGTCGACGGATTTCTCGACAACGTGGCGTCACAGGAGGCCCGTGCCTCGTGAATGCCGTGATGGGATTGATGGGATGAACCGATGAGCGTTCAGATTGCCGTGAGCCTGCCCAGCACTGCGGTTGCCTTCCTCGACCACAGCGTGGCTGCAGGGGAAGCGCCGAGTCGAGCCGCGCTCATCACGATCGCGCTCGAGCGAGAGTTGCGCCATCGTCTGGCCATGCGCGACACGGAAATCCTGAGCCAGGTCGGGCCCGCGGACGAACTGGACGACCTCGTGCTCTGGAGCGGTCGCTCCTTCGACGATCTCGACTGAGCCGCGGCCGCCCACTCACGGGGTCAGGGCTGGCCGGGCTTGAGGGCCACCCACAGCCCCTCGGCTTCGGCACACAGGCGTTCGCCCGCCCACAGCGAGCCGCGGATGAATTGCTTGCGCCCCTCGATGCGATCGACGGTGGCCGTCACCGTCAGCGTCTCGTCGACCGGCGCGACGGAGCGGAAGTTCACGGTGAGGTACGCCGTGCGACTGGGGTCGAGCTCGGCTTCCAGAGCGAGCGCTCCGAGGACGTCGTCGAAGAGCAGACAGATCGCTCCGCCGTGGACGACGGAGTTCTCCCCGACGTGGAACGTGCCGAAGCGGACGCTGCCGGAGAACGAGTCGCCGACGTAGGTGCCGTCGTCTACGGGCGGCACGAGCGCCTGCGCGCGGCCGACGGTGTTGACGCGACCCCAGACGCGCTCGGGTTCGGGGGCTCCGGCGCCGCGCAGAATGGTGTTCACCTTGCGCAGGTGTTCCGTGATTTCGGCGGCCTGAGCGGCGTCGAGGCGAGAAGCGGCCACGAGGTCGAGCAGCTCGCGTATTTGCGTCGCCACCGAATCGTGGGCATCGATCGTCACGGGCGGCACCGTGTTCACACGCAGGGCGTGCAGTGCGGCGATGGCGTCGCGCTCGGTCATGGGTTCTCCTCTGAGTTCGGCATCGCCGGGGCGGGCACCGGCCTGTGCGCATGATGCCCCGAGCAGGGCGAGTACGTCGAGGGTGCCTGGTGACGAGGGAAAGGTTCAGGCGAGGTCGTCGGCGTACTGACGCGCGCAGAAGTCACGCAGATCCTCCGCCAGCGCGGCTAGCTCGCCCGCTGCGTGATGATCGGGCGACCATGCGGCCCGCAGCGACTGTGTGAGCACCTGGCCGTCGACGTCGAGCACCCGCCGCGGTACGAGGCCGAAGCGCGGGTCGTTCGTCAGCACCGCGATGCCGCGGCCGGACGCGGCGATGGCCTGGGCCGCCTCCGGTGAGTCGACCTCCTGCAGGTGTGCCGGCGCGAGCCCCGCGTCCTCGAAGGCGCGCGCGAGAACCTTCCGCACCGGGTAGCGACCGGGCAGGACGACGAGGGGGTCGGCGGTCGCGAGGGTCTCGAGCGAGAGGGTGCGCGGCGCTTCGTGGCTCTGCGCCTCGTCGTCCGCCGATGGTCGTGAACCGACGTAGGCGCGCACCGGTAGCTCGGCGATGATCATCGACGCGAGGCCGCTCGGGGCGGGCGCCGGGGCGACGACGAAGTCCGCGCCCTCGTCGAGCGCGGCGAAGACGTCCTCGCTGGGGCGTGCGACGACGTTCGGCGTCGGTGAGGCGCCGTCGTCAGCGGGTCGCGAGGCGAGGAACGGGGCGATCACGTCGCTCAGGGTTGTCGGCGGAGCGGCGAACGTCAGCGAGACGAGACGTCCGGCCGCGAGCGAGGTCGCGGTGCGTTTGATGAAGGCCTCGCGCTCGAGGAGATCCCGGGCGAGGGCGAGCAGTTCCGTACCGGCGGCGGTGAGGCGGACGCCACCCTCGGAGCGGGCGAAGAGCGTCACGCCGAGTTCGTGTTCGAGACCGCGGATCTGCCTCGACACCGCCGGCTGGCTGACGTGGACGGCGGCCGAACCGCCCGTCACGGTGCCGGCGTCGGCCACGGCAACGAAATAGCGCAGCGCCCGTAGTTCCACTGGCCGTCCTCCTCACGTCATGGGTCAGTCCACCGCCACGTCATAACCAGAAGGCATGGCGGACAGCCGAAACAAGTATTGGACAGCCTAGCCGCGATCGCCCAACCTGAGTGACGCACACCACTCCCCACCTTCGGAGGTATCGATGTCGTCCGACGAGATCGTCACGAACCCGGCCCCGCTGCCGGGCATGTCCGCGGCGGCCATGGGCCCGCTGCGCGGATACCTCGACGAGGCGATGGGCTTCATCACCGAGTGGATGAACGGGTACGGCCCCTCCACGCCACACCCGACGCAGGAGGTGGACGCCGACGCGTTCCACGGCGCCTTCGAGGAACTGACGACGCGCCTGCGCGCGAACTATCCGTTCTTCCACCCGCGCTACGTCGGGCAGATGCTCAAGCCGCCGCACCCGGCGGCCGTCGTCGGCTACCTCACGACGATGCTCATCAACCCGAACAACCACGACCTCGACGCGGGCGCCGCGACGACGCGTATGGAGCAGGAGTGCGTCGACGCGATCGCGCACATGTTCGGCTGCCGCGCGCATCGTCAGGCGATGGAGGGCAAGAACGGTTCGTCAGCGAGCTTCGGTGTGCCGCATGACGACTCGGAGCACGAGAGCGGCATGTGCCACCTTGGCCACCTCACGACGTCGGGCACCGTGGCCAACCTCGAGGCGCTGTTCGTCGCGCGCGAGACGCATCCGCGCAAGGCCATCGCGCACAGCGCCGACGCGCACTACACGCACGGGCGCATGAGTCACCTGCTCAACGTGCCGTCGGTCGCCGTACCCACCGACTCGCGTGGACGCATGGATCTCGTGGCGCTGGAACGCCTCATCTCGGCGGGCGGCATCGGCACCGTCGTCCTGACGGCCGGAACGACGGGCTTGGGGGCCGTCGATCCGATCGACAAGGCGATTCCGCTGTGCCGCAAGTACGGCGTGCGCGTGCACGTCGACGCGGCGTACGGCGGTTTCTTCCGCCTGCTCGCCGAGGAGGGCGACGACCTTCTCGCGCCGGACGTGGCCGCCGCCTTCCGGGCGATCGACGAGGCCGACTCCGTCGTCATCGACCCGCACAAGCACGGGCTGCAGCCGTACGGCTGCGGCGCGGTGCTGTTCCGCGACCCGAACGTGGCCAACTTCTACGATCACACCTCGCCGTACACGTACTTCACGAGCGGTGACGACCTGCACATGGGCGAGATCTCGCTCGAGTGCTCGCGTTCGGGCGCGTCCGCGGCGGCGCTGTGGATGACGCTCCAGCTACTGCCGCTCACGCGGGAGGGCATGGGCGAGATCGTCGCGCCGGGACGTCGCGCCGCGCTGGCGTGGGCCGAGAAGCTGCGCGGCTCGGAGGTGTTCGACCTCTACCAGGAGCCCGACCTCGATATCGTCAGCTACTTCCCGAAGGGCGACTCTCTCGCTGATGTCGACCGCCGTTCGGGCGCGATCCTCACGAACGGCATGAACGCGCCGCGTGACGAGTCGCTCTTCGTCGCGACGTACCAGGTGAAGCCCGACGACATGACGAACCGTGGCCACGACGTGCCCGGCGAGGCTCCCGAGGCGGGCGCGCGCATCCTGCGCAGCGTGACGATGAAGCCGGAGACCGAGCCCCTCATCGACGACATCCACGCCGCCGTCGAGAAGCTCGCCCGCGCCGTCGACGCCTGACCCGATGTTGAGCGGCGTGCGCGGCACCGGTGCCGCGTTTCCCAGGCAACATCGCGCCACGCCGTAGAGTGGAGGCATGGCACTCAACACGGCCTTTGCGGTCCTGCCCGGTCTGACGATCGACACGCTGCCCAGCGGCATTCTCGACCCGACGACGGACTACGTCACGGGCGAGGAGGCCATCTCCAACGCGCTGCCGGCGGGGTACGTCGGCGCGTTCACGGCGCGTACGGATGACGACGAGGACGCGGTCGTCCTCGTCGGCTACGAGCTCATGCTGCAGCCCGACCTCATCCCCGACATCGCGGACGAGGCCGTCACCGCGGTTTTCGCGGGCAACTCGAAGACGTGGCTGCTCATCGTCGACGGCGACGAGCAGAGCCGCATGCTGACGCTCGACGCGTCGGGCGTCACGGCGGAGGACGGCGAGCCCGTCGAGGGCGAACCGACCGCCATCATCGACGGCGACCCCGAGAAGACCCTCAAGCAGGCCGTCGTCGACCTCACCGGCATCGACCTCGACGCCGTCGTCGCCGACAAGGGCGTCCTCGTCATCGTCGAGGACTGAGGATTCACCGATAGGTCTTGCTATCGGCTGTAGTCTGTAGCCATGGCGACGGGCTTGGAGGAGATCGCAGCCGCGAGCGACCGCATGACGCGTGACGCTCGCGCCATGTTGACCGCTGCCGTCCGCGACGCACACCGCGAGGGGATTTCCCAGCGCGAGATCGCCCGGCGTATCGGACGCAGCCAGCCTGAGGTGTCGCGCCTCATCCGCTTCCACGGGTCCGGACCTCTTGCCCGCAGGTTGCGCGCCCACCGCCAAGCGGTGATCCGCCTCATCGAGGATGCCGGGGGACGCAATGTGCGTGTCTTCGGCTCCGTCGCCACGGGCCGCGAGCACGCCGGCTCTGACATCGATCTCTTGGCGGACCTCAGCCTCGCTGACCTCAGCCTGCTCGACCTCGAGCGCCTCCAGTCACGACTCACCGAAGAAGTGGGCGCGACAGTGGAACTCACGCCCGACTCGGGGCTGAGGCCCTACCTACGCGAACGCGTCCTGAAGGAAGCCGTTCCGCTGTGAGCCCCACCGGACGCACACCCGCCGAGAACGTTGAAGAAGCCCGCTACCACTTGCAGTTCGTCGTGACCTACCTCGACGAACCCGCTACGCAAGTTGCGCCGGACGCCATCGCCATGCGCCTGTCGGCCGCCCTGGAGGCGATCTCCGCACTGCCCGTCGAGATGCGTGACCGCGTCTGCATGGGCGAGTGGAAGGAAATGTGGGGCATGCGCAATCGAATCGCGCACGGCTACGCACTGACGGACGGACGCCTCCTGCGAACCACCGCAGAACGGGATGTCCCAACCCTTCTGACTCGCCTCGCAGCCGAGCTCACCTGACGATCGGACCGCGCGTCAGCGTGCGTCGGGCATCCCTCGCCCCCCACTCGCGCGAGATGTCGCTCAATGGGGGACAGACCAGGCGCAAAGATCCCCACTCGCGCGATTCGTCGCGCAAGTGGGGATCTTTGGCGGTCGAATCACTCCGCCCAGGTCACCTTCACCGGGAACTTCTTCACACCGTTGACGAAGTTGGAGCGCACGCGCTTCACATCGCCGACGAGCTCGATCTTCTCGATGCGCGGCAGCAGCTCCTCGAGCAGCAGGCGGATCTCGAGGCGGGCGAGGTTGTTGCCGAGGCACAGGTGCGGCGAACCCTTGCCGAACGTCATGTGGTCGACGTTCTTGCGCGTCACGTCGATCTTGTTCGGGTTCTCGAAGACGTCCTCGTCACGGTTGCCCGAGCCGAACCACATGACGACCTTGTCGCCTTCCTTGATCTGCTTGCCACCGAGCTCGACGTCCTTCGTCGCCGTGCGGCGGAAGTGGTAGACCGGCGTCGCCCAGCGCAGCAGCTCCTCAAGGCCGGACTCGATGAGCGACGGGTCCTCCTTGAGCAGCTTGAACTGGTCGGGCTGCGCGATGAGGCCAAGCATGATCTGGCTGATCGCGTGGCGCGTCGTCTCGTTGCCGGCGATGACGAGCAGCGAGAAGTAGTTGTTGAAGTCCTGGTCCGAGAGCGGCACGCCGTCCTCGGGCATCTTGTTCGCGAGGATCGAGACGAGGTCCTTGCCCTCGCCGCCGACGCGCTTGTCACGCAGGTCTCGCCCGTAGTCCCACACGTCCTGCACGGTCGGCGAACGGAACGGCAGGTGGCGGTACTTCTCCGACTCGGGCGAGTCGAGCAGGTGCTGCGTGTAGTCCGGGTCGGTGTTGGCCACCATCTCGTTGCCCCACGCGATGAGCTGCGGCGTGTGGTCGCGCGGCACGTCGAGCAGGCGCGCGAGCACCTGGATCGGGAAGTCGGCCGAGATCTTCTCGACGAAGTCGAACTCGCCGTCGGGCGACGTCTTCTTCGCCTCGTCGATCGTGTTCTTCGTCAGCTCGCGCAGGAACGCCTCGTAGTTCTTGAGGAGGTTGCGCGGCGAGAACTCACGCTGGATGAGCTTGCGCAGCGCCGTGTGACGCGCGCCGTCCGTCTCCAGCATGGAACGGCGGAAGTCCATGAGGTCGTCGTCGACGTCCTCGAGGTTGACGAACTTCTCCGACGTGAACGTCTCGGAGTCCTTGTCGACGGCCCAGATGTCGTCGTACTTCGTGACGGCCCAGAAGCCCATGCCGTCGGACTCCTCGTTCCAGTGCACCGGGTCACCGGCGCGCAGGGCGGCGAACTGGGCCCAACCCTCGTTGTCGCGGAACCGGTCGAGGTTCGCGAGGTCGACGTCCTCGAGCGTGTACTCGCTGCTGGGTGCGGCACCCACGTCAGTGGTCATGTCGGTCTCCTTCAATCGCTGAAGTCTGGATCACAGGTGGTAGGTGTACTCACGGAACTCCCAGTCCGTGATGAAGGCGTTGAAACGCTCGATCTCGTTGCGCTTGTACGCGAGGAAGGTCGTGACGAAGCCCTCGCCGAGCACCTCGCGCATCTCCGAGTCGGCCTCGAGGGCGTCGAGCGCCTCGCACAGGGACGAGGGCAGCTTGGGCGAACGCTCCGGGTCGTAGCCGTAGCCCTCGAGCGCGGGGCCCGGGTCGATCTCGTTCTTGATGCCCAGGTAGGCCGCGGCCAGCGTCGCCGCCGTGAGCAGGTAGGGGTTGGCCGACGCGTCGCCGAGGCGCAGCTCCAGGCGCGACGCCGAGCCACGCTCCGGGGGGATGCGCACCATCGCGCTGCGGTTGTCGAGACCCCAGTCGATGAGCCACGGGGCGAGCGTGTCCGGGCCGAAGCGCTTGTAGGAGTTGATCGTCGGGTTCGCGAGCGCCGCGAGGGCCGGGGCGTGCTTGAGGATGCCGCCGATCGCGTGGTGAGCGACGGCGGAGAGGCCGTTGTGGCTGTTCGGGTCGTCGAAGAGGTGGTTGCCTGCGGCGTCCTGCGTCGAGAAGTGCAGGTGGAAGCCCGAGCCGCCCTCGTCGTTGAACGGCTTGGCCATGAACGTCGCGAGCTTGCCACCGGCGCGCGCCATCTCCTTGACGGCGGCCTTGAAGCGGAACGCGCGGTCGGAGGCGTCGAGTGCGTCGGAGTGCCAGAGGTTGATCTCGAACTGGCCGGAGCTGAACTCGTGGTTCGCGGCGATGACGTCGAGGTCGTAGGCGCCGAGCTGACGCAGCGAGGCGAGCAGAACGTTCTCGGGGTCGCCGCGCAGGCCGGAGACATAGACGTTGCCGGGGCTTTCGCCGTAGCGCGCCCAGCCGGAGTCGTTCGTGTCCGACTCCTCGAGGAGGTAGAACTCGAGCTCCGGGCCGCAGATCGGGGTGCCCGCGATGGAGCTGAACTTCTCGATGACCTGCTTGAGGACGTAGCGCGGGCTCTCGGCGGACGGCGAACCGTCCGGGTTGAACACGTCGGCGATGACGTGGGCGACGCCCGGCTCCCACGGCACGGTCTTGATCGTCTCGATGTCGGGGTAGGCCACGATGTCGGGCAGACCCGCGGCGAGGCCGCCCTCGATGTCGACGACGTCACCCATGGGCGTCGTGCCGTAGACGCTGCGGCAGAACGCGACGCCGTGGCCGGTGGTGCGCTCGAAGCGGTTGACGAGCAGATCCTTGCTGCGGTCGGTGCCGATGATGTCGGAGTAGCCGAGGCGGACGACGTCGATGCCCTCCGCCGCACACTTGCTCATGGCTTCCGCCATGAGCCTTGAGTCGATCTTCGTCATGCCATCGCCTTTCACGCCTTTGTGAGCGAACGCCTCCCCCGACGGTTGCCGTGCCGGGAGTGAGTCAAAAGGTCGTTCGGATCCGAACAGTAACTGTGTGACTCAGGCCACACAACCTCTCTTGATCGGGTAGCCTAGCCGGTGTCGTACGGACACGAACGATTTCGCGGCAACAAACTTGCGGCACGGGCCGCAGACGGTGAAAGGGTGCACGCACATGAGCGACCAGAAGGGCTTCTTCTACCCCCGCACCGCCGGCGGAACCTCGGGCATCATCCCGAGCCCGCCGTGGTACTACTCGGGAGACCTGCTGACGGTCGAGTACCGCACCAACCCGGAGCGTGTGCGCGAACTCCTGCCCGCCCCACTGGAACTCGCTGACGAGGACCCGGGCGCCGTCGCGCTCATCTGGGCCGACTGGCAGAGCTGCTCCAGCTCCCGCGAGGAGCTGCTCGACCCGGTGCGCGCCCAGTACAAGGAGGCGTTCGCCGTCGTCCGCTGCTCGTACAAGGGCAAGACGTTCAGCCGCTGCGTCTACATCTGGGTCGACAAGGACTTCGCGATCGGCCGCGGTCTGCACCAGGGCTACCCGAAGAAGCTCGGCTCGATGTGGCAGACGCGCCCCCACCCCTTCGCGCAGGGTGCGCCGCAGATCGCCGAGGGCGGCATGTTCGGTGCGACGCTCGCCGCCGGCGACCGTCGTCTCGCCGAGGCCGTGCTGACGCTGCGCGAGCCGAGTGAGACGAACGGCTTCGTCAACGGCCACCCGATGGCCCACCACCGCATCTACCCCGACATCGCCCGCGGGGCGACGGGCGACGCCTACAGCGAGCTCATCTCGTCCGGCGCGGCCGAGTTCGAGGGCGGGCAGGCGTGGCGTGGTGACGTCGATCTGCGCCTGTTCGAATCGCCCACGGAGGAACTCGCCGCCCTGGAGGTCGACGAGATCATCGGCGGCTACTACCGGCAGATCGGCGTCGTTTGGAACGGCGGCGAGACGCTCGAACGTCTCGTGTGAGCCAGGCGGCTGCGAAGGGCGGCAGCCTGCGTCGCAGATGAGTTCGTGGACACACGGCACGCAGCGTCACGCCGCCGACCCACCCCACCCCGGACGCGTGTAGTGTGAGGTGGGTCACGGCGAGAGGGGAAGGGATGCGGCACAAATCCCGTCCACAGGGTTGCGCCTGCGGGTGCGGCCCCGGCTGCGTCCACGCTCGGCTCGCCGACGCGATCCCCCTCGTCAGTTCGCTGTTGAGCTCGACGGCACGCGACGAGGGTCTCGTCATCGCCATCGCGGACCGCGAGGCACGCCTGCACTACGTCGAAGGAGACTCCCGCGCCCGCAGCCGCGCCGAGAGCATCGGCTTCACCGCGGGGGCGAACTGGTCGGAGGCGCAGGTCGGCACGAACGCGCCGGGCCGAGCTGTGGCCCGCGGCGAAGCGGTCTCCATCCATCGCGAGGAGCACACGCGCCCGGACGTCCACCCGTTCAGCTGCTCCGCGGCGCCGCTCGTCGACCCCGTCACCGGCGAGGTGTTCGGCGCTCTCGACGTGACGGGAGGTGACGCTGCGGCAGACCGGCGCACCCTCGCACTCGTGCAGGCCACCGCGGCCGCGGTGGCTCGTGAACTTCGCCTCGCCGGGGTGCCGGTCGGCCCTCCACCGCACACGAGCGCGCGGCTGCGTCTCGTCCACCACGGCCGCCCCTGCATCGAAACGGGTACGGCCACCCACGCACTCACCGACCGCCACGCCGAACTCCTCGCGACACTCGCGCTCGAACCCCAAGGCCTCAGCGCCGACGAGATCGGGGCCCTCATCTACCCGGACGGCACGCCGCCCGCCACCATCCGCGGCGAATTGCTGCGGCTTCGTCGACGGCTCGACACGATTCCCGGCGCGCCGAACCTCGAAAGCCGCCCCTACCGCCTCACGGGGCCACTGCTCATCGATGCCGTCCAGGTCACGGAGCATCTGCGTCGCGGCGAGCACGACGAAGCCCTCGAGCTGTATCGCGGAGCCTCGCTGACGCACAGCGAGGCGGAGCCCGTCGTCGACCTGCTGCGTTCGACGTCCGGGTCGCTGCGCGAAGCGATGCTCAGTGACGCCACTCCCGAGACCCTTCTGCGCTACCTCGACCTGCCCGAGGCCGCCGATGACGTCGAGTCGTGGCACATGGCACTCACCGTCCTGCCACCGCGCGCGCCACAGCGGGCCATCGTTCTCACGCATCTCGAACAGCTCGACACTCGTCTGCGCCAGGCGAACTGACGCCCGCACAGCGCGTTGCACGGGCAGTGCAACGTTGATGCAACGCAACCCTTCGTAACGTGACGCACATCACGCAACCCCGCGTCACATCCCGCGGGCTCAGGGAAAGGAAGCTGCGATGACGGTCTACGCCAACCCGGGAACCGAGGGCTCCAAGGTCGAGTTCAAGAAGCGCTACGAGCACTTCATCGGCGGCGAATGGGTCGCGCCGAAGAAGGGGCAGTACTTCGAGAACCCCACCCCGGTCACCGGCAAGACGTTCTGCGAGGTGGGCCGCGGCACTGCCGAGGACATCGAGGCCGCCCTCGACGCGGCATGGGCGGCGGCACCGACGTGGAACAAGACCTCGCCCGCGGAGCGGGCACTCATCCTCAACCGGATCGCCGACCGGATGGAGGAGAACCTCGAGAAGATCGCCGTCGCGGAGACGTGGGACAACGGCAAGCCGGTGCGCGAGACGCTCAACGCCGACATCCCCCTCGCGATCGACCACTTCCGCTACTTCGCCGGTGCCATCCGCGCGCAGGAAGGCAGCCTCTCGCAAATCGACGAGGACACCGTCGCTTACCACTTCCACGAGCCGCTCGGCGTCGTCGGGCAGATCATCCCGTGGAACTTCCCCATCCTCATGGCCGTGTGGAAGCTCGCGCCGGCGCTGGCCGCAGGTAACTGCGTCGTCCTCAAGCCGGCGGAGCAGACGCCCGCGTCGATCCTCGTGCTCATGGAGATCATCGAAGACCTGATACCCAAGGGCGTCGTCAACATCGTCAACGGCTTCGGCGTCGAGGCCGGCGCGCCGCTCGCGTCGAACAAGCGCATCCGCAAGATCGCCTTCACCGGCGAGACGACGACGGGGCGCCTCATCATGCAGTACGCCTCGGAGAACCTCATCCCGGTGACGCTCGAGCTCGGCGGCAAGAGCCCCAACATCTTCTTCGAGGACATCGCGCAGGCGGACGACGCGTTCTACGACAAGGCGCAGGAGGGCTTCACCCTCTTCGCCCTCAACCAGGGCGAGGTGTGCACCTGCCCGTCACGCGCGCTCGTCCAGGAGTCGATCTACGACCAGTTCATGGCCGACGTCGTCGAGCGCACGAAGAAGATCAAGGCCGGTAACCCGCTCGACGACTCGACGATGATCGGTGCGCAGGCCTCCAACGACCAGTTGCAGAAGATCCTGTCCTACCTCGACATCGGCCAGAAGGAAGGCGCGAAGGTGCTCACCGGTGGTCGGCAGGCCGAGTTGGACGGCGATCTGGGCGGCGGCTTCTACGTCGAGCCGACCATCTTCGCGGGCACGAACAACATGCGGATCTTCCAGGAGGAGATCTTCGGGCCGGTCGTGTCCGTGGCGAAGTTCGGCACGTACGACGAGGCACTGAAGATCGCGAACGACACCCTTTACGGCCTCGGCGCCGGCGTGTGGTCCCGCAACGGCAACACCGCCTACCGCGCGGGCCGCGACATCCAGGCCGGCCGCGTGTGGGTGAACAACTACCACAACTACCCGGCGCACGCGGCGTTCGGTGGCTACAAGAGCTCGGGCATCGGGCGGGAGAACCACCTCATGATGCTCGACCACTACCAGCAGACGAAGAACCTCCTCGTCTCCTACTCGGAGAACAAGCTCGGCTTCTTCTGAGCCGACCCGCATCACCGATCAGATCGCAACCACACGAAGGGAAGAGTCATGAGCACCATGCAAGCTGCAGTCGTGGACGTCTTCGGCGAAGACCTCAACGTCAAGGATGTGGAACTGCCGGAACCCGGGCCGGGTCAAGCGCTCGTCAAGCTGATCGCATCGGGTGTGTGCCACACCGACCTGCACGCCAAGGACGGTGACTGGCCGGTCAAGCCCGAACCGCCGTTCATCCCCGGCCACGAGGGAGTCGGCGTCGTCGAGAAACTCGGCGAGGGCGTCACCGAACTCGCCGTCGGCGACATGGTGGGCAACGCCTGGCTCGCCTCCGCGTGCGGCACGTGTGAACACTGCCGCAACGGCTGGGAGACGCTGTGCGAGGAGCAGACCAACGGCGGGTACAGCGTCAACGGCTCGTTCGGGCAGTACATGCTCGTCGACGCCACGTTCGCCGCCCGTATCCCCGAGGGCGCGGACCCCCACGAGATCGCTCCCGTGCTGTGCGCCGGCGTCACCGTGTACAAGGGTCTGAAGGTGACGGAGGTGCGCCCCGGGCAGTGGGTCGTCATCTCCGGCATCGGCGGGCTGGGGCACATCGCCGTCCAGTACGCCAAGGCCATGGGCATGCGGATCGTCGCCGTGGACGTCGCCGACGACAAGCTGGAGCTCGCGAAGAAGCACGGCGCGGAGGTCACGGTGAACGGCGCGGTCGAGGACCCGACGCAGGCCGTCCTCGACGCCACAGGCGGTGGCGCCCACGGCGTCCTCGTCACGGCGGTGCACCCCAAGGCGTTCGGCCAGGCCATCGGCATGGCGCGTCGCGGGGGAACCATCGTGTTCAACGGTCTTCCTCCGGGTGATTTCCCGGCGCCGATCTTCGACGTCGTCCTCAAGGGCCTGACGATCCGCGGATCGATCGTCGGCACCCGGCAGGACATGGTCGAGGCTCTCGACTTCTACGCCCGAGGCCTCATCCACCCGACGTTCAGCAAGCGTAACCTCGACGACATCAACGCGGTGTTCGACGAGATGCACCACGGCAAGATCGACGGGCGCGTCGTCATCGACTACACGACGGAGCGCGAGGACAAGTGATGAACCTCGAGTCACGAGCCGGTGTGGCCGGAGAGACCGTCAGCCGGGTCGCCCTGACGCCGGACGCCGTCGCCCTGCTGCACCAGCTCGTGGCCGAGCACGGTCGTCTCATGTTCCACCAGTCCGGCGGGTGCTGTGACGGGTCGACCCCGATGTGTTACCCGGCAGGGCAGTTCCGCACGGGTCAGGCCGACGTCCTGCTCGGCACGTTCACGCTCCCGGACGTGGCAGGCGACGATGCCGAGTTGGAGTTCTGGATGAGCCGGGAACAGTTCGAGACGTGGAAGCACACTCACCTCACCGTCGACGTCGTCGACGGGCGTGGGGGCGGCTTCTCCGTGGAGAGCCCGACGGGCAAGCGGTTCCTCATCCGCTCGGACGTGCTGGAAGGCTGACGGCTCGATCGTCGAGCGCGGGGGTCGTGGTTCGCCACGGCCCCCGCGCTCGACGTTGTCGGTGTGAGCGTCGGGCGAGGCCGTGCCAGGAGGAGATCGTCGTGGCGTGACGGCTAATCTGTCCGCATGCCAAGCCATCACACGCTCGTCGAGACCGAGGCCGCCGTGACCGGTCGCTTGGCGAACGTCGACATCAACGCTGACGCGATGCACGCCGTCTCGAGCATCCACCGCGCCGCGAACGCGTCGCGCAATCACATGACGAACACCGTTCTGCGTCCGCACGACCTGTCGTGGACCGGGTTCGTCGTCCTGTGGAGCGTGTGGATCTTCGACGCCCCGGAAACGCGTGAGGTCGCCGACAGCGCCGGCATCTCGAAGGCGACGCTGAGCGGGGTCGTCAAGACGCTCAGTGCGCGGGGTTGGCTGACGCGCAGCCAGTCGAGCACGGACAAGCGCTTCGCCCACCTGAGCCTCACCCCGGCCGGCGTGGCCCTCATGGAGGAGCTCTTCCCGCGCTTCAACGCCCTCGAGGAAGAACTCATCTCCGGTCTCACGCTCGAGGAAGTCGACGTCCTGACGAAGGCGCTGCGCAAGGTCGTCACGACGGCCGAGTCCATGAGCGCCGACGGCCCGAGGCCCGAGTCAGGCGTGACTCATGGTTGATTCCGCGCTGGTCCGCCGCCGCCTCGTGGCCCAAGGGTTGGCGACCCGGCCCTTCAGCAGTCCCCACGACGCCGTGGCTGCGTTCGGTGCCATGCAGGGGCAGGACCTGCCGGGCGTCATGGCGTCCATTGCGTTGCGGTTGAGCGAGCCGGGTGGGCGTTTCGGGCTCGACGACGTCGTGGCCGCCTTCGACGACGGCTCCGTCGTCCGCGGATATCCGATGCGTGGCACTGTCTTCGCCGTGGCCGCCGAGGACGTCCGATGGATGACTGAGCTCTGCGCGGGACCGGCCGTCAAAGCCCAGGTGAGGCGCCGCGCCCAGTTGGAGCTGGACGACGAGCAGATCGCGCGGGCGCAGGAGATTCTCCTGACGCAGTGCACCGCCTCGCCGCGCGGGCTGTCGCGCGGCGACCTCTTCGCCCACTGGGAGGCGGCGGGCCTCGCCCCCGCCGGCGGCCGCGGCTACCACATGCTGTCGTACCTCATCGCGACCGGCGTTGCCGTGTACGGGCCGTGGAACGGTTCGGACAACAACGTCGTGTCAGCTCAGGCTTGGCTGCCCGCCGGGTCGTCGCTCGGGAAACGCTTCAACGGTGACGAAACCGCCGCCATCGCCGAACTGCTGCGCCGATACCTCACGAGCCACGGCCCCGCCACGCTGCGCGACTTCGCCTGGTGGACCAAGCTGCCCATCACGAAGATTCGCCGCGCTTTCGCCACGATCGCAGACGAGTTCGTCGGCGACGACTCCGATGAGGGCCGTTACTGGCGTCAGACACTCGACGACGAGGTGGACGCCGCGGGGGACGCCGCCGACGGGCTGTTCCTCCTGCCCGGCTTCGACGAGATCGTGCTCGGCTACCCCGACCGGCTGGCCCTGCTCGAAGAGGCACACCATCCGCGACTCGTGCCCGGCAACAACGGCGTCTTCCAGCGCGGCATCATGCACGCGGGCACCATCGTCGGCACCTGGCGTCGCGGCGGGCGTCCCGGCCGACGAGCGCTTGACGTCGTCGGCTTCGACACCTTGCCCGCCGACGTGGCCCACGACGCTGAACGTCTGCACGCCCAGTTCCCCTACCTCGGGGCGTGACGCTGACCGGGCGGGCCGGGACAAGCGCACAGCTTGCCTCGATGCCGTCCCCAGGTACTGCGCAAACCGGGGGCAGATGGGTAACGTCAGTCGGGTGAAACCCGTTCCGGCCGACGCCATGGTCTCGCGGCGCATGCGCGGGCAGCGCCGCCGTGACACGTCACCAGAGATGAGCCTCCGCCGTGCTCTCCACGCCCGGGGGGCGTGACGGCGCTCGACGACCGCGAGCTGACAGCGGCCAACGCGCACCGCGTCGCCGAGCTGACGCACGCCGACCCACTCGTCCTCGACTCCTGCGTCCCCCACGCCGAGGCTGTGCGCCGCGGGGTGCTCACCGGCGAGTACGACCTCCTCGCCGGCCTCGACCTCCTGCCCGAGGAGCGTCGCGGGCAGTGGGTCTCCTGGCTCGAGTCGGCCACCCGCGCGGACGCCTCCACCATCGAGGCGAACGGCTCGACGTTCGGCGCCCTGCGGGCCGCCCACGCCGCCATCACGAGCGCCCGCGAAGCCTTCCGCGGCCGAGACGGCGAGGCTCTGCTCGTCGTTCGCGCCGCCCTCGAAACCGCGGCGAGCGCCGGGTACGACACTGACACCGTCGCTGCCATCACCGTCGCCCTCCTCGGTGCCGTCTACGGCGTCTCGGCGATCCCCGCGACGTGGCGGCGCCGCATCCACGGCTGGCCGGGCCTGCGCGCTCGCGACCTCGTCGAGCTCGCCCTGCGCACCGCCGGCGAAGCACCCGCTGACGCATGGCCGCGCCGCGCGCACGAGCCGGAGGTCACGAGCTGTCCCGCCGTCACCGTGGCCTTCGACAACGGCCTGCGGCTCGGCACCCAGAGCTGCCTCACGACGACCGACGCGGACGCCGTCGTCAGCCTCTCGCGGATCGGCTCGTCCGAGCGGCTCTTCGCCGACCACCCGGAGCGCCACATCGAGTTCTGGCTCGTCGACTCCGACGACCCCGCGACGCACAACGACCTCGCCGCCACCCTCATCGACGCAGCCGACGTCGTCGCTGAGCTGCGCTCCCAGGGACACCACGTGCTGCTGCACTGCGTCCACGCTCACCACCGCACGGCGTCGGTCGCTCTCGTCTACGCCGTGAAGTACCGCTGGCTGACGACGGACGCCGCAGCCGAACAGATCCGCCGGGCCCTCGGCGTCACCGCGATCGACGGACTGCTCTGGCAGACCGCGCTGGAGGTGGCGCGGGCCATCGAAGCGCCCCGCGTCACGACTCCCGCGACGGCGTGACCCGCGGTGGGGACGGGAGGCATTCCCGTCCCCACCGGATGCACTCTCATCGCTGGGCAGACTTCCCTGCGATTGGGCAGTCACCGCCTCGACCCAAGGGCAGCAAACTCTGCCCAACGGCGTGAGGTGACGATGCCGCCGTGCTCCCGGTCGGTGCCGACTCGTAGGCTGCGAGAACAACGCACGCACCGGCCGGAGGTCACCATGCCCGCACGCACCGTCACGACCTGGACGCTCGAGATGACGACGCGCCCCGAACTGGCCGCGACGCTGCCCGAGGGCGTGCGCATCGACCTCGCCGAGAACATCACCCCGGAGTTCGCGCGCTACCTCTACGCCGTCGTCGGCGGACCGTGGACGTGGACCGATCGCCTCGCCTGGTCACGCGAGCAGTGGCTCGAGGACCTCGGCGTTCCCGGCACGGAGACGTGGGTGGCCTACGCCGACGGCGCACCTGCTGGGTACGTGCAGATCCAGCCGACGAAGGACGATCAGCACCCGGCCTCGGTGGAGATTCGCTACTTCGGCCTCGTCGAGGAAGCGATCGGACGCGGCATCGGCCGGGCGCTGCTCGAGCACGGCATCGCCTCGGCGTGGAGCCTCGGCGAGCGCCACGACGACCTGCCTGCGACGTCGCGCGTCTGGGTTCACACGTGCGACCTCGACGGCCCCGCAGCGCTTCCCAACTACGAGAAGCGCGGGTTCACGCTCACCGACGAGAGCGTCGACGAGATGGACTACCCCGACGAGCCGCTCGGCGCGTGGCGCTCGTCGGGCGGACCGGCCTGACGGCACCCCGTCGCCGTCGCTGGGCAGAGTTTCCTGCGGCTGGGTAGAGGCACACACTGCCCAACCGCGGGGAAGTCTGCCCAACCTCTGGCAGGGCGCCGATCAGCGATCGCTCACGCGCGCTGACGCGCCCGTTCGACGAGGTCGGCGAAGAGCTTCGCCTGCTGCGGGTCGGTGTCGAAGGTGTCCTCCGGGTGCCACTGCACCGCAACAACGCTCGCGCCGCCCGCACTGGTGGCCGCACCGCTCGCACCCTCACCCGCAGCGCCGCCGTCCAGCTCCACCGCCTCGGTGACGCCGTCCGACGACCGCGCCACGACGCGCCATCCGGGCGCCACGTCCTTGAGGCACTGGTGGTGGTAGCAGCTGGCGCGCACCTGCGGCACGCCGAGTACTCCCGCCAGGCGCGAATCGGCGTCCACCTCGACGCCCTCGACCCGGTGACGGTGCGCCTCGACGGAGAGTTCGTCGTCCATGTCGAAGTGCAGCGTGCCGCCGAGGGCCACGTTGAGCAGCTGCATGCCGCGGCAGATCGCGAGCGCCGGCACACCGCGTTCGATGACGACGCGTGCCAGGGCGAAGTCGAACGCGTCCTGCGCGACGTCGACGTCGTAGTGGGTCTCATGCATGGCATCGCCGGTCCAGACTGGCGAGACGTCACCGCCACCGGGCAGCAGAATGCCGTCGGCAAAGGCCACACGCTCGGCGACCTCGTCGACGAAATCCTGTGTCAGCGCGCTGAATCCCCGTGATGGGTCGATGCGTCGGTCGGCCGGAACGTCGTCGCCGACGGGCGCCACGGGGTGGATGACGACCGGCTCGCCACCCGCTGCCCACACCGCGTCGAGCAGCTTGCGCGCCGTCACGTCGGCGCCGAACCGCAGCGCCGATGCCGACGCCGAGAACCGCGCCGGGATGGCGATGATGGGCCGACCCATGGCCCCTCCTTCGTTGACGATCACATCGTGCCCCTGGCGAGCCCCGGCTCAAGGTACCGAACCGGCTCCATGACGATTCGGCACCTCAATCAGGGCGGTTCAGGTGCGATGGCGCCACGACGCTCCGTCGCACCCTGAAGCCGAAACCTGAGCGGGCCGGGGCAAGCGCCCCGGCCCGAATGATCAGGGCTGCGGCGGCTTCGGTTTGCGGATGCCGCGGAACTCCCAGTCGCCACCCTGGGCGGTGGAGAGAACTTCCTCGGACTCGGTCACCTGAGCGCCGACGTCGGTGCGGATCGGCGTCGGCCCCGTGACGATGTGGTTGCGCAGCGTGCCGAGACCCTCGACCTCGACCTCGACGACGTCACCCGGGTACACCGTGCGCGAGATCGCGGGCGTGCCCGAGAGCAGCAGGTCGCCCGGCTGCAGCGTGATGGTGCGGGCGATGTCGGCGACGAGGTAGTGCATGTCCCACTCCATCTCGTCGGTCGTGCCGTCCTGCTTCACCTCACCGTTGACGAGGGTGCGGATGCGCTTGCCGCGGAAGTCCCAGCCCTCGACGACGCCGGGGCCGACGGGGCAGAGCGTGTCGGCGCCCTTGACGCGCAGCATCGAACCGGAGTCGGTGTCGCGGAAGTCGTGCAGGCCGTAGTCGTTGGCCACGGTGTAGCCGCGGATGTAGTCCCCGGCTTCCTCGGGCGAGATGTTGCGGCACGTCTTGCCGATGACGATGGCGATCTCGCCTTCGTAGTTGAGCCACTTGCAGCCCTCGGGTCGCACGACGGCACCCTCGTGCGTGTTGAGCGCGGAGACGGGCTTGTGGAAGTAGGTGGGCGCCTTCGGCAGCGTCGTCATCATTTCCTCGACGCGGCTGCGGTAGTTGAGGTGGACGCAGACGATCTTGCTCGGCGTCACGGGCGGCAGGTGCGTCGCGTCGGCGATGGCGACGCGGCGGCCGTCACCGGCAACGAGTTCCTCACCCTCGACGACGACGTCGACGGGGTTGCCGTCGAGCAGGATGCGACGGAATTCCTTGGTGGCCATGGTGATTACTCCTCGAAGTTTTCGGGTGGTCAGCCGGCGGCGGGCAGGTCGGGGATGTGCTCGGGTCCGGCTTCCTCAGCGGCTGCGGCAGCCTTCTGACGCTTGACGTCGTCGTCAATGTCGGTGCGGCGCGGCGCCGGGAAGCCGCCCTCGGGCTGGTCGAACCACAGGTGCACCTGGCCGGTGCCCACCGAGTTCTCGTACTCGCCGTACTGGCGCGACGTGGCGGTGCAGTCGCCCTCGCCGAGGGCGCCGATCATCATGAGGTAGTGCCCGAAGCGGGCCTCGGGCTTGTAGCGGTAGAACTCGTCCATCGTGTCGAGCACGCGGGCGTGGTCGCCCTGGCCGAACCACTCCATCCGCTGCAGATCGGCCTGGTAGGCCTCCTGAGAGAAGATGTGCTTCGGGTCGGCAGCCTCGTGGTCGCGCAACTTGCGCAGCGGGTGGAACGTGTGGCTGAGCGCGCCGCTCGCGATGAGCAGCACCTTGCGGTCGCTCTCACGAATGGCGTCGCCGAGCGCACGCCCGAGGCGCAGGTTGTCCTCCATGTCGGCCGTCTGGCACACGCCGATGGAGATCCAGCGCTTGTCGTCGAGCCCCTTGCCGAGGTACTCCCACATGTTCGTCGTCGCGTAGAAGATCGGCAGCGAGTGGTCGTCGATCGCGGTGATCCACGTGCCATGCTCGTCGGCCTTGCTCGCGATGAGGTGCGCGAGTTCCGGGTCGCCCGGGAAGTCGTAGTGACGGCGCGTCATGCCGCGCGGCAACTCCTCCGACGTGAACAGCCCCGAGCGGCGGTCCTGCGCCGTGACGACGAACTCGACGGTGGTTGCCCAGTGGCTGTCGAGCACGACGACGGTGTCGTAGTCGAGCGTCTCGAAGACCTTCTTGCGCAACTGCTCGAGCCCGGCGACGAGCGTCGAGTCCTCACCGTGGTTCAGGCTGCGGCGGATCTCCTCGGGCAGCATGATCGTCGGAACGTGCGCGAGCAATCCCGCGCCGACTACCTCACCCATCGGCCCATTCCTCTCTCTGCCCCGCCGCCGGTGACGACGTCCGTCGTCAGCCGTGTGCGGGCGTTTCGTCGTGTCAGTTCGATGCGGGCGCGAAGACGGAGTTCTTCACGTCGCAGTAGAAGTCGAAGCTCCAGATGCCGCCCTCGCGGCCGATGCCGGACTGGCCACTGCCGCCGAACGGCGCGCCCAGGTCACGCACGAAGAAGCAGTTGACCCAGACGGTGCCCGCGCGAAGCTGCGCCGAGACCTTCTCGGCACGCTCCGGGTCGGACGTGACGAGCGTGGCCGCGAGGCCGAAGCGCGTGTCGTTCGCCTTGGCGACGCCCTCGTCGTCACCGGAGAACGTCTCGATCGTGAGCACCGGGCCGAAGACCTCCTCGGTGAGGATCTCCGAGCCCTCCGGGCAGTCGGCGAGGATCGTCGGCTCGTAGAAGAGGCCGCCGAGCTCCGTGTTCGGTCCGCCGCCGGCGAGCACCGTGGCGCCGTCGGCCTTGGCGCGCTCGACGAAGCCGTCGATCGTCTCGAAGTGCTTGCGCGTGATGAGCGCCGAGACATCCGTCTCGAGGTCGCGCGGGTCGCCCTGCTTGAGTGTCTTCGACTTCTCGACGACGCGCTTCGTGAACTCCTCGGCGATGGCCTCGTCGACGAGGATGCGCGAGCCCTTGAGGCAGACCTGACCGGCGTTGTCGAACTGCTCGACGGCGATGTCGACGGCCGTGTCCATGTCGGCGTCGGCGAGCACGAGCAACGGCGACTTGCCGCCGAGTTCGAAGCTGAGCGGCACGATGTTCGGCGCGGCAGCGGCGGCGATGACGCCCGCCGTCGGCACCGAGCCCGTGAAGCACAGGCGGTTGATGTCCGGGTGACGCGTCAGCGGCGCGCCGGCGTCCACACCCGTGCCCTGGACGACGTTGAACACGCCGGCCGGAAGGCCCGCCTCGTGAGCGATGTCGGCGAGCAGCGACGCCGTGAGGGGCGCCCACTCCGGCGGCTTGAGGACGACGCAGTTACCCGCGGCGAGCGCCGGGCCGATGCGCCACGTGGCCAGCATGAGCGGCGCGTTCCACGGCGTGATGATGGCGACGACACCCGCGGGGTCGTACGTGATGCGCTCGCGGTGGCCGCGCCCGGCGACCTCCATGTCGGGGTGGTCGAGATCCTTCTCGAGGTAGTCGGCGAAGAAGCGGAAGTTCATCGCCACACGCGGCATGACGCCACGCAGGTGGCTGCGAAGCAGCGCGCCGTTGTCACGCGTCTCGACCTTGCTCAGCTCCTCGACGCGGGCCTCGATGCCCTCGGCAACCTTGCGCAGGACGGCGGCGCGCTCGGCGGGGCTCGTCTTCGACCAGGCGGGGAACGCCTTGCGAGCTGCGGCGACCGCGGCGTCGACCTCGGCCTCACCGGCGGCACTGACCTCACCTATGACCGACTCGTCGATCGGCGAGACGGTGGTGAACGTGGCGCCGTCGGCGCTCGCGACGCGCTCACCGCCGATCCAGTGCCGGGTGTCGACCTCGACACCCTCGACGGTGATCTTCTCCGGGTTCGCCATGACGCTCCTCGCCGTTCGCGTGGGTGGTGACATGAGTCACAGTAGCAATCGTTCGGGCCCAAACGTATCGGACGGCCGAGGCTTTTGAAAGCGCGTCGAGACCCCGCGAAGAGCACCGAAAGGGCACGCCGGAAATTTTCCGACGAAATGCTGTGGTCCAGGTCACACCGTGCGCTACCGTGAGCCTCACGCAGATCGTTCGTTCCCTAACGAGTGGGGTAACTCGGAGCGAACGTGCGTAACACCCCGGCCCGCGACACGCGGCGTCACGGGCCGGGGTGCCTCCCCACGCAACCCCCTGGCGAAAGGCGATGCCATGAGCAGCGCACCACTTCACGACGACGCACGCGAGCGCGCGACGTCCGGCGACGAACACCGGCTGCGCAGCGGCCGACTCGGCTCGGTCGCCATCGCATTCATCGTCGTTTCGGCGGCGGCACCTCTGACCGCCATGGCCGGCGGAGCCCCCGTCGCGATGCTGCTCGGCAACGGCCCCGGCATCCCGTTCGCCTACCTCATCGTCAGCGCCCTGCTGCTCCTCTTCGCCGTCGGGTACACGGCCATGGCACGTCACCACACGAGTACGGGTGCCTTCTACGCGTACGTCGCGCGCGGCCTCAAGCAGCCCGCCGGTGGCGCGGCCGCGTGGACCGCCCTGCTCGGCTACAACTCGATGCAGATCGGCCTCTACGGACTCTTCGGCGCCGCCGCCGCGAGCTTCTGCGCGGAAACCCTCGGGTTCAACCCGCCGTGGTGGGCGTGCTCGTTCGTCGCCTGGGCGATCATCGGCGTCCTCGGCTACCGCCAGGTCGACCTCTCGGTCAAGGTGCTCGGCATCCTCGTCGCCCTCGAGTTCCTCATCGTGCTCCTGCTCGACGTCGCGATCGTCGGCAAGGGCGGCAACGGAGGCACCGGCGGCTTCGCCTCGAACCTGTCGATGGAGCCCTTCAGCTTCGGCGCCCTGACGAGCGGTTCGCTCGCCATCGCGCTGCTGTTCAACTCCGCCAGCTACATCGGCTTCGAGTCGACGACGATCTACTCCGAGGAGGCGAAGGACCCGCGCCGCACGGTGCCCCGCGCGACCTACCTCGCCGTCATCGTCATTGGCGTCTTCTACTCGATCACGACGTGGCTCATGGTGAGCGCCCAGGGCCCCTCGACGCTCGTGTCGCACCTCGGCGAACTCAAGCCCGACCCCACCGTCTTCCTCTTCGAACTCGGCGGCACCTACCTCGGCTCGACGGCCACGCAGGTCATGTCACTGCTGTTCGCGACGTCGGTGTTCGCGGCCCTGCTCGCCTTCCACAACGCGGTGGCCCGCTACCTCTACGCCCTCGGGCGTGAGGGGCTCGTGCCGCGCAAGCTCGGCCACACGCACGCGCTGCACCTGTCGCCCCACATGGGCTCGATGAGCCAGACGGCCCTCGCCGCCGTCGTCCTGCTGCTCTTCACGGTGACGGGTCAGGATCCGGTGCTCAACCTCTTCACGTGGCTGACGCAGCTCGGCACGCTCGCCATTCTGTTCCTCATGTCGCTCGCGTCCGTCGCCGTCGTCGCGTTCTTCGCGCGCTACCGCGGCGAGCGTCGCAAGGCCGCGGCCGACGAGGCCGTGACGGCGGACGTCGCCACCGCGGGCACCGGCGCCGGGGGAATGTGGCGGACGGCCGTGGCCCCCGCGCTCTCCGCGGTCTTCATGGGCGCGGTCGCCGTGTACGCCACCTCGCAGTTCGGCAACCTCATCGGCAACCCGGAGAGCGCTCTGCGCTGGGTGTTGCCGGGCCTCATCCTCGTGGCGGTCGTCGTCGGCATCATCTCGGCGGCGGCGCTCAAGAAGCGCGACCCCGAGCGTTGGGCCCTCATGGGCAAGGACCGGGTCGACGAGCTCGTTCCCGACCACCACTGACGTCGTTCGCACACCCGTGCCCGGGCCAATCATCGGCCCGGGCACGGGTGTGTGTGCGTCAGTAGCGGTTCTTCGGCAGCGAGCCGATCTTGTACTGCTCGATGTGAACGTCCTTGGCGATGGGGGCCGTGCCCGACAGGGGCGTCGGCTGGCTCCACGTGCCGTCGAGCTTGCAGTACTGCTGCGTGCCCTTGAACGTGACGGTGTTGAAGCCGTACGTCGCGCGTCCGACCATGCCGGGCTTGATGTCGTAGGGGCCGATCTCCTGACCGGTCGTCCACGACGCCTCGTAGGAGAAGCCGGGCTTGATGGCCTGGGTCCCGTCGCGGCGAGGTTGCCGCCGCCGGTAATGCCGTCCTTGCTGCCCGAGCCGGTCAGACCGGCGGTGAGGGAGCGGCCGAAGTCGCCGTCGATCTTCATCGTCAGCGTCTGGGTGGACGACAGCGTCTGCGTGAGCGGCACGCTCGAGTCGGAGTCGTTCGTCGTACGCACGGCGCCCATCGGCGTGAACGACGTCTTCACGCTCGTGATGTGCGTGCGGTACTGCGACCAGGGGTTGCAGACCGGGTTCGGGTTGGAGGAGTTGGGCTTGATCGGGCCGGCGTTCTTGATGTGCCAGATGTCGACGTTCTCGGTCGACGCGTCGGCCTGCGCCGGGGCGGCGGCGAAGCCGGTGGCGACGGTGACGGCCGCAGCGAACGTGGCGAGGGTGCGCTTGATGGTCGTCATGGTTCCTACCTCGTGTCGGGGGTCGAAGTGCGGGTGGACCGATCAGAGGTCGGCGTCGTAGGTGAAGGTGCCGCCCTTGATCGTGACGACGTGCTCGATCTCGACGAGCTCGCCCGCCGACGTGTTGGCGCGGCTCGTGTACGTCATCGTGCGCGACGGCGCCGTGACGGAGACGCGGTAGCGCATGGTCGCGGAACGTTCGCCGTCGGCGGAGATCGGGGCGCCCGACCAGGTGCCGTAGATGCCCTGGCCCGGGGCGAGGGTCTTCGTCAGCTCGACGTTGGCGACGCCGTTCTTACCGGCCGACGCGTTCGTCGCGCCGGCGTACTTCACCGACGACGAGGCGAGCGACGGGGTGGCCGTCGTGCTCACGTACGACTGGTAGCCCTTGCGGCCACCCTCGTTGGCCAGGTTCTTCACGACCTGCCATCCGACCTGTACCGAGTAACCCTTGGGCAGCGAGTAGGCGCTCTCGTTGGCAACCGTGAACTGGCCCGCCGTGAGCGAGCCCGGAACCGGCGCGTCGGAGTAGACGCTGGAGTTCGACAGGTCGATCGTCTCGTGCTGCGTGACGTGGCGGACCTGCGGCTCGGCGGACGCCGTGGCGCCGGCGCCGATGATGGCGAACGCGACGGCGACGGTGGCCGCAGCGGCCGTCCGTCGTGCGGCCCCATGAACGGACGTGCATGTGCTCCTCCTCAAGATGAATCCCCGACCGCGAGACGGCCGAGGCGCTCGAACATGGACGACCGCACAAAAAGGAATCGACCGAGTTTCCGCGGTTTTTTCGTGAGGACTCTCACACTTGATAGGAGAGCGATGGGCTTTCATCCGCGTCGAGAAGGGCGCCTCCGAGCAGTCACGACGCGTTCATCGCAGGTTCACCGTCGAGTGATTTCCCGCGCGCGAACGGCCGTCGCGCTGTGAGCAGGTTCACGCGCTCGGATGGCCGATCGCTCGCCGTTTCGGCAGACTGGAGCCAAGATTCGGCCCCGACGAAAGGCAACGTCATGTCGCACGAGATGGTGTGGACGAAGATCCACGACGAGCGCGAGGCTCTCCTCGCCGAGCTGGAGCAGCTCTCCGACGAGCAGTGGCGCAGCCCGTCGCTGTGCGAGGGCTGGACGATCCAGGACGTCGTCGCCCACCTCGCTTCCGGCGCCTCGACGTCGAAGGCCGACGTCGCCAAGCTCGTGCTCAAGCACAAGGGCGACTTCCAGGCCGCCATCGACGCCGGCGTGGCCGAGTACTCGAAGGGCACGCCCGCCGAGACGCTCGCCGCGTTCAAGGCCGTGCTCCACGAGCGCACCGCCCCGCTGAGCGGCGAAGCGATGCTGGGTGACACGCTCGTGCACGCCGAAGACATCCGCCGTTCGCTCGGGCTCACCCGCGAGTACCCGCTCGAGACGCTGCGTGAGCTCGGCGACTACTACAAGGATTCGAGTGGCCTCGGTGTGAAGAAGCGCATCGACGGCCTGCACCTCATGGCTACGGACCAGAAGTGGGATCACGGCAAGGGTGAGATCGTCCAGGGCCCGTTGCTCGCGCTCATCATGACGATGACGGGCCGCGCCGAGTACCTTGACGACCTCGCCGGCGACGGCCTGCCCGAGTACCGCGCCCGCCTCACGAAGTAACGCGGCGCCGCTCACGAACGAAGGGCGCTCGTCTCCGACATTCGTATCGGCGGCGGGCGCCCTTCGTCATCCCCCTGACGAATGTCATGGGGCGTTCGTGACACCAACCCCGGGCTGCGCGACCACCACGGGGGAAGAGTGAAGGCATGAAGACCAACCAGCCCATGACCACCGCGCAGAAGTTGCTCGCAGTCTCCGGCACCCTGGCGCTCATCACGTTCTTCGTGCTCGGCTTCGCCTTCCACGCGTGGGAGATCGCGTGGGTGGTTTTCCTCGTGCCCGGCCTGCTGCGCCGCTGGGTGAGTTTCGACGAACCGAAGGAAAGCCCTCGCAGCGGCTACGGCATTGACGACGACGGAACGCCCAAGCCCTACCCCTACACGTGAGGCCACTCAGTAGCGCGAAAGTGGCGGGCCGCCCTGGCCGTAGGCCTGCGGCGGTGTGTACCGGGGCGGAGCGAGGGCACCCTCCGGCACGATCTCCTTGCCCAGGGGGAACAGCGCGAGCGGGATCATCTTGAGGTTCGCCCACGCCAAGGGGATACCGATGATCGTCACCGCGAGCGCGATGGCCGTGCCGATGTGCGCGAGCGCGATCCACAGGCCGGCGAACACGAACCAGATGACGTTGCCGATCATCGACGCCGCGCCGGCGGTCGGCTTGTCGATGTAGGTGCGGCCGAAGGGCCAGGCCGCGAAGTTGGCGATGCGGAACGACGCGATGCCGAACGGAATCGTCACGATGAGAATGCACATGACGAGAGCCGCGACCGCGTACGCGATCCACAGCCAGAAGCCGGCCAGCACAAACCAGATGATGTTGAGCAGCGTCTTCACGCGGCCTCCCCCAGTGGTGATCAGTAGTGC
Source organism: Dermacoccus barathri (assembly GCF_015070805.1). NCBI lineage: Bacteria > Bacillati > Actinomycetota > Actinomycetes > Micrococcales > Dermacoccaceae > Dermacoccus > Dermacoccus barathri. The sequence goes on from NZ_JADCTK010000001.1 coordinate 612,131, forward strand.
GAGAAGTCAGTTGCCTGCGAGGAACGCGGGCACGCGGTCTTTCGGGCGCCCGATGATGGCGCGGTTGCCACGCACGAGCACGGGGCGCTGCATGAGCTTCGGGTGCTCCGCGAGGAGGTCGGCCACCTGTTCGGGCGTCGCGACGTCGGCGTCGGTGAGGCCCAGCTCCTTGAACGTGGCGTCACGACGCACGAGGTCAGCGGGTGCGTCCTCGAGCTTGCCCAGCAACTCGAGCAGGGCCTCACGGGTGAGGGGCTCTTTGAGGTACTGGACGACCTCGACGTCGACGCTCGCCTCCTGCGCCACGTCGAGGGCGGCGCGTGACGTCGAGCAGCGCGGGTTGTGCAGAACGGTGGTCTCAGCCATGCCCCTGACGCTACCCGTCGCCACCGACAACCCGCTGGGAACGCCGATTCCCCCGATGCCGCGCGGCGGAGGGGCCACACACCATCGGGGGAATCGGGCTACGACTAATCGCCCTTGACGTTGACGATCTGACGCAGCGTGTGCCGGATCTCGACGAGGTCGGCGGCGTCCGCCATCACCTGGTCAATGTCCTTGTACGCGCCCGGGATCTCGTCGATGAAGGCATCGGTGTCGCGGTACTCGATGCCCTTCATCGCCTCCCGCAGCTCGTCACCAGTGAAGCGCTTGCGCGCCGCAGAACGGGAGAACGCACGACCCGCACCGTGCGGCGACGAGTTGAGCGAGAGCGCGTTGCCCTTGCCGACGACCACGTACGACGCCGTACCCATCGAGCCCGGAATGAGACCCGGACGCCCTGCCTCGGCGTTGATCGCGCCCTTCCGTGAGAGCCACACGTTCTTCCCGAAGTGCTTCTCCTGCTCCGTGTAGTTGTGGTGGCAGTTGATGCGCTCAAGCTCTGTCACCGGCTCGCCCACCCACTCGGCGTACTGGCGCACGACGCGGTCCATCATTTCCTCGCGGTTGAGGAGCGCGAAGTGCTGCGCCCAGCGCAGTTCACGGATGTAGGCGTCGAACTGCGGCGTTCCCTCAACGAGGTAGGCGAGGTCACGGTCGGGCAGCTGGATCCAGTTCGTCCGGCAGTACGCCTCGGCCGCCTTGATGTGGTGCTGGGCGATGCGGTTGCCGACACCTCGCGAACCGGAGTGCAGGAAGAGCCACACCCGGTCCTCCTCGTCGAGCGAGATCTCGATGAAGTGGTTACCGGAACCGAGCGATCCGAGCTGGAGCTTCCACTTCTTCGCGTACGCGGCCGGGTCGAACCCGGCCTCTTCGGCCATCGTCTCGAGCTCGTCGATGCGCACCTGCGTGTGCTCTCGGCTGATCTTGCGGTTGGCCCCACCCGCCGAGAGCGGGATGGCGCGCTCGATCGCCTGACGCACGGACGCACGCTCGGTGGGCAGATCTGCCGCCGTGTGCTGCGTGCGGACGGCGATCATGCCGCAGCCGATGTCGACACCGACGGCGGCCGGGATGATGGCCCCGAGCGTCGGAATGACCGAGCCGACGGTCGCGCCACGGCCGAGGTGGGCATCCGGCATGAGGGCCAGGTGCGGGAAGACGAACGGCATCGACGCCGTGGTGACGGCCTGCTCGCGGGTCGAATCCTCGAGGATCGAGGCCCAGTTGAAGAGGGTCGGGGAAATGCGCTCCATTGTTCTTTCTCCTTGCGGTCACCCTGCACCGCAACGGAGTACGGAGCAAGGTCAGGTTTGGGGTGCCACCTTCGTGGCGGTGATCGTGTACGTGGCGGCGAGACGTTCCGGCGCTTCGGCGAGCTGCCATTCGCCGGCGCCGATCTCGACCATCTGGCCGGGCATCGCGTTCCAGGGGACGCTCTGGTGTTCGGTTAACAAGTCGAGGCGCAGGCCCGCCTTGAGCAGCGCGGTGACGATCTCGCCGAGACCGTGGTTCCACTCGTGCGTGACCGTCGCGTTGAACTCGCGCTCGGTCTCGACGTAGGTGCCGCCGTCGTCGAACACGAGTGGCTCGGGCATCTCGAAGTAGGGGAATTCGAGCGCTGGGCCGGTGAACTCGCCGTCCGCGAGGGTGCGCTGCCCGGTGGCTGGGTTGTCGCTCAGCGCCCACAGCATCGGGTGTCCCTCGCGGATGAACAGTCGTCCGCCTGCTCGCAGCAGCTCAGCCACCACGGCGGCCCACCGTTCGACGCTCGGCAGCCAGCACAACGCGCCGATGCCGGTATAGACGAGGTCGAACTGCTGTCGTTCGAGCGCGGCCGGAGCGTCGTAGACATCGGACTGAACGAACCGGATGTCGCGGTGCCCGGCGCGCTCGGTGATGCTGCGCGCCTGCTCGAGCGACGCCGTCGAGAAGTCGAGCCCCGTGACGGACGCTGCCCCGAGACGCGCCAACGAGAGTGTGTCCGTGCCGATGTGGCACTGCAGGTGCACGACGTCGAGGCCCTCGATCGAGCCGAGACAAGGTCGGTCGAACTCGACGACGCCACTGAGGGCGTCGGGGTCGTCGATGAAGCGCTGGACGGCGTAGTCGGGGCTCGAAGCGTGCGCGGCGGCGCGCTCGTCCCAGTTGGCCTGATTGTGCGAGCGGGAGTTCTCCCACGTCGCGTCGGCGCTGGGAGAACTCGTGGTGAAGGAGTTCATAGAAGAGAGTCTGACGCAGGTGATCCCGGTGCGCGACCGAATATCTCCGACGATGTTGCCTCGAAAACGCGGCACCGGTGCCGCGGTCACCGCTCATCATCGGGAAGTTGGAGGAAACCTCCAAAGACGCCCGTCCGACGTTGGCGGTTCTTCGGATGATCCGGCCACACGTCCTGGGATTTCATGAAAGCGACCGCTGCACCGATCAGGAAGAGACAGACGATGACGACGCTTCGTGGCATCACCTTCCCCGCGCCCGACACCGCGGAGAGCGCTGACGCCGAGCGCCCCACCACCCCGACCGTTCGGGGCATCGTCACCGACGCCGTCCGCGGCAGCGACGCGGTCCTCGCCGCACGCGTGGAGGGCGCGAAGAACTGGCGCGAGGCCTACCTCGCCGCGGTTCGCGACCTCACGATGACGACGGCCTCCACGCCGCAGGCCGCTGTCGACATCGCCCGCGCGGGGCTCGACTCCGCCTACCGCCGCATGCGCGTCGTCGGGGACGACGGCCACGAAACACCACTCGCCGAGTGGGCCTTCGACGACGCCGTCGAAGCGGCTCACGGCACGTACGAGATTCGCACGATCGACGGTCGCAAGCCTCGGGTCGAGGCGTTGGCGGTGCCCTACAAGGGACGCGATCTCACGGGCCACGACCTCGAGCGTCAGCTCGACACGTGGGTGGCCAAGGGCGTCATCGAGGCCTCGTGCGCCGAAGCGGTCAAGCGCGTCATCAACCACCCGGAATGGCTGAGCCTGCCCGGTCACGTCCTCGCGAGCGTCGGCGCGGGCGCCGAGATGGGCCCCACCGACATGCTGTCGCGCTGGGGCGCACGCATCCTCGCCGTGGACATTCCGCGCGTCAGCGAGCGTCTCGCGAAGTTCGCCGAGGCCGGGGCGGGCAGCATCACCCTGCCCGTCAGGGACGGCGAGGCGGGTGCCGACATCGTGGCCGACCCGGCCGGTGTTGCAGCCTGGTTCGCCGACAACGCCGGCGACGACACGATCGTCTTCGGCATGCACGCCTACGCCGACTCGGGCATGCACATCCGCCTCACGCTGGCGGCCGACGCCATCGGCCAGTACCTGCAACGCATGCGCCCCACCACGGTCCTCGCGTACCTCGCCACTCCGACGGACGCCTTCGTCGTGCCGCAGGAGATCGTCGACGCCTCGCGGGGACGCTGGCAGCGTCACGGCAGTCGCGGCGTCGCGAAGAAGGGGTTACGACTGGCCTCGCGGGGCCAGCTGTTCAGCGAGCCCTACCCCAAGCACTCGCACGTGGCCGACTGCCTCGTCGCGCAGCAGGGCCCGAACTACGCCGTCGCGAAGCGACTGCAGCGCTGGCGTGCTGTAGCGGCCGAAGCCGACGGCAAGCGCGTGTCGTTCAACGTCGCACCGGCCACACTCACGCGATCGGTGACGAAGAACCCCGTCCTACGTGCGGCGTACGGCGGCGCCCACCACTTCGGCGTCGAGGTCTTCGCGTCCGAGACGAGCCGCGCCCTCATGGCTGCGCTGCTCGTGCACGACGTCATGCGCGATGACCTGGCGCCCGGCGAGGCGCCGCACCGCGACCACCCGGAGGCACTCTTCAGCGACGGCGCCGCTCACGGCGGGCTGTGGCGGACGGCGTGGGCCCCGCGTTCCGCGCTCGGCGTGGCCGCCGTGCTCGGCCTGCCCAAGGTCGTGCGCCGCTGACACACGCACCGGCTTCGAGCATCTCGGCCCGACGACGCGCACACGCTTTCCGTTGATCACCTCACGACGTGCAACCCAAACCTTGATCGAGCGTCCTCCTTCTGTCAGGACTGTCGATCAGCTTTGGAGTTCGTGTGGCGACCTTCGCTCTTCGTCGTGCCCTCGTGCGCACTTTCGCTCCGGTGAACCTCGTCTCGTCCAGCACCCGTACGGCGACTGCAACGGGTGCCGCGAGCCGCACCCCTGAGCGCCCGTTCGTCCCGTCTCTGGCGAGTGAATGGATCGGTGAACAGGCCGAGCACGTGCGCGTGCCGGTGGAGATCGTCGCCATCACCGACATGGGTCATCGAATTCAGCGTTATCTCGTCCGCCAAATCGGCACTCACAATTTGCTTGAATGGTCATCAGCCCGCCGCTACGGATTCCGCGTGGGCGATCGAGTGAAATTGTCCGGCCTCGTACAGGCCCACATCCGTCGTGACGATGTCTGCATCACGACGCTCCACGAGTGCTTCAACCCGCTGAGGATGACCTGATGTTCGGCCCCTTGACCCTCTCCCGCGTCTCCGCGCAACGTCGCGGCGCGGCCCGCGACGACCGGTTCGCCGGGGTCGCTGCCGGCCCGGCCGAGCAGGATTCCACCCGCACGACGTCGTCGGGCTACCTCGGCGAGGTCGGCGAGCCCTTCGAGATCGTCGTACGCGTTGCCGGCACCACCCCCCGCCACGCGCAGGACGGCCCGGACATCGTGCGCCACTGCTTCCGCACCGTCGACTCGGGTCTCGCCCTGTGCTGCCCGCTGCCGAACACCCAGCACCTCCGCCTCGGCAGCGTCGTTCGCGTGCGCGGCTCGGTGACGGGGCAGCGCACCCAGGGCATCAACGACGTCACGGAGATCAGCGCCGAGTCGATCGAACGCATGGGCTGAAGCCTGCACGCCTCACCTCGTCGGCGCCCTTCGCGATTCGTCGTGGAGGGCGCCTCGTGCGTCATCGTCAGCGACGCGCGCCGGGTGTGTTGTCCTCACCGCGAACGGACGGGGCGTTGTCCTCGCCGCGCGCCGTGGGGGCGTTGTCCTCACCGTGCTTCGCGGTGACCGGGTGGCTCACAGCGTTGGCCGCCCCCGCGGAGAGGGCGACGAAGGATCCGGCGACGAGCATCGAAGCAGCCGCTGCGGTGAGTCGTTTCATGGTCTCTCCTCGAAGAAAGCCGCCACCGTGGTGCGCCGGCGTCCGGGAACGGAGTCTGACCTTCTCACCTCGACGGGAGTGAAATCGAGCGTGCATCGAAAAGTGAACCGAGAATTTTTCGCGGTCCTGCTTTCCGGTCCGTCACCACCTGAAAAACACGGCCGAACACCGCGATCCGTCCCAAATTGGACACCTTGGGCTCACGCTTCAGACCGTCGTCAGCTTCCCCCGATCCACCTGACGTTCGGTGGCATGGCGATCCGCCGCTCGAACAGCAAGGTAGGCCGCGAACGCGCACCCGATGCCAAGGAGGCCACCAAACACGATGTCGCTGAAGTGGTGCATGCCGCGGTAGAGACGTGCGGCGCCCACGCCGAACGGAAAGAGGACGCACAGCGTCTGCACGGTGCGTCGCAGAGCCGAGTTCTCGATACGCGTCGCGAGCATCGCGAGTGACCAGAACAGCGCGAACGACGCGGCCGTGTGGCCGCTGGGAAAGCTGGAGGTCGGCGGCGCGTTGTCGAGCCGACCGACCTCGGGGCGCGGTCGGCCGACGAGGTGCGTCACGGGCACGAAGACGCTCGCTTCGAGACTGATGGCGAGCAGCGGCACGACGCTCAGCCACCACTTCCGCGTCAGCGCGAGAAGAGCGAGCCCGATGACGATCGCTCCGCCGATCGTGAACCAGGTGTCGTTGATCGTCGAGACGACCTTCGTCACGGTGTTGAGCACACCGTCACGCTCGGCGGCCACCTTCTGCGAGATGCGCTCTTCGGACGGCACCTCGTGGAACACCGTCATGAGGGCCTTGCCGATACCGAGCAGGAGCCCGAACATCACGAGCGCCGGAAGAACGGCGCGAAGCAGTACCGATCGCAGCACCTCGTGGACGGTGGGCCGAGCGGCGCGCGTGTTCGCAGCGGGTCCAACCGCCATCACGCCGGCTCCTTCGTCGCTCGCGGTCGGTGACTGAACCCGATGAACGAAGCCACCGACAGCCCGCACCCCAGCAGAACGCCGGCCGTCACGTCACTCGGGTAATGGACGCCGAGGAAAACACGGTCGAGGGCCGTGAGCACGGCGATGACGGCGGCGCCCGCGACGAGAAGGGCACGCAGCGCGAGCGCCCTTTCGCGCACGAGCGGCCAGAGCATGATGAGGCTCGTCGTGAGCATCATGGCGACGTTGAACGCGTGCCCGCTGGGGAAGCTGTAGCCCGGCGCGTGGGCGACGGGATCGTCGATGAGGGGCCGCGCACGCTCGACGACGAGCTTCGCCTGGAGGCCGAGGTTCCAGCCGACGAGCATCGTCGCGACACCCCAGATGGTGCGTCCGCGAAGACGCCGGTGCCACGTCCACAGCGCAATCGGCACGGCCGCGATGTAGACCCGCATCGGGTGGAGCCACCACTGCCACGCCTCGAGCGCCGGGAGGAAACCCCGCTCGCGCGTGACGTTCGTGGCTGCGAGGACGGCGCGTTGGTCGGCGTCGACGATGGGCGACCAGTGACGTGTGACCAGCACGGCTAGGACGACAACGGGCAGGCAGAGCACTGCGGCTGCGAGGGCACCGCGCACGAGGCGGGGCAGGACGACGCGGACGAACCACGCGCCCGACGTTGCTGGGGACACGCCGTCAGGGTACGCGCGGCGCACTGAGACGCCGCCGCGCTCGGTGATTCCTGGCCGCGGACGATTCGGACGAATTCGCCCACAGGAATCCCACAGCGCCACCCAGAGGCCCGCAAAGAGCGGGCCGGGAGTTTGGTCTCGTCACGGTCGCACTCGGCGGCCGTCGAACGGACCCAAGGATCAGCGATGACGACGACCACCCCGGCGCGGTTGCTGCGGCGATCACGCAGCGACACCGCGCCTCATGACAAACACCTGACGGACGGCGCGTCACGCACGAACGCCGTCACGGGCCAGACCTCGAGCCGTGGGCGCGCGGCCACTCTCCTGCGCGGCAGGCAGGACGACCCGCCGTGGGCGCGTCCCGCGCTCTTCGCGCTGCTCGCGTTCGCCGCGTTCGTGTACTTGTGGGATCTGACGAACTCCGGCTACGCCAACGAGTTCTACGCCGCCGCAGTGAAGTCGGCGACCCAGGACGCGAAGGCCTGGCTCTTCGGGTCGCTCGATGCGAGCAACGCCATCACGGTCGACAAGCCCCCGGCGTCACTGTGGGTCATGGGCCTGTCGGCTCGGATCTTCGGCTTCTCGAGCTTCTCCCTCCTCCTGCCGCAGGCGCTCATGGGCGTCGGCACGGTGGCGCTGACGTACGGCGCGGTGCGTCGGTGGTCGGGTCACGCCGCCGGCCTGTTCGCCGGGCTCCTCGTCACCCTGACCCCGGTTGCGGCCCTCATGTTCCGCTTCGACAACCCCGACGCGATGCTCGTTCTCCTCATGACGGCGGCCGCCTACGCGGTGGTGCGCGCTGTGGAGACCACACGCGGACGCGTGGCCCTGCGGTGGATGCTCGGGGCCGGTCTGCTCATCGGCTTCGCGTTCCTCACCAAGATGCTCCAAGGCTTGCTCGTGCTGCCCGGCCTCGGCCTGGCCTACCTCGTCGCGGCCCGGTTCTCGCTCAAGCAGCGCCTCGCGCACCTCGTCGTGGGTCTCGTCGGCGTCGTCGTCGGAGCTGGCTGGCTCGTCGCACTCGTCTCGCTGTGGCCTGCATCGGCACGCCCGTACATCGGCGGCTCGACGAACAACTCGCTGTGGGAGCTCGCCCTCGGTTACAACGGCCTCGGCCGCATCCTCGGCGGCGCGGGCAACGGCGGCGGAGGTGGTGGCGGAGGCGGCTTCGGTGGCACCGCAGGCCTCCTGCGCATGTTCAACAGCCAGTTCGCCGGTGAAATCTCATGGTTGCTGCCGGCCGCTCTCCTGCTGCTCGTCGCCGGTTTCGTCGCTCAAGGACGGGCGCCGCGCACCGACCGTGTTCGCGCGTCGCTCATCCTCTGGGGCGGCTGGCTCGTCGTCACGGTGCTGTGCCTGTCGTTCATGCAGGGCACCGTCCACTCGTACTACGCGGTGGCTCTCGCTCCGGCGATCGCGGCGTGCGTCGCCGTCGGTGGCCGTGAGGCGTGGGCCCGACGCGACTCGTTCGTGTGGCGGCTCGTCATCGCCGCGGCTGTCGTTGTGACGGCGGCCTGGAGCTTCCAGGTGCTGTCGACGAACGCTGCGTCGTGGATGCCGTGGCTCAAGTGGGTGTCGCTGGTGCTCGCCGTCATCGGGGCGCTGACGTTCGTGGTCGCCGGTGCTCGCCCTGCGCGAGTGCGTCGTTTCGCGACGATCGGACTCGTCATCGGCGTGCTCGGTGGCCTGGGCGGAACGACGGCGTACACGCTCGCGACGATCACCCAGGGTCACACCGGCTCGATGCCGGCGTCCGGCCCGGCTGTGGCTGGCGGCGCGGGCGGCGGCCCCATGGGTGGCGGCCCGTCGGGCGGCCAGGTCGGCACTCGACCGAGCGGTCAGCAAGGCACCCAGCAGAACGCCCAACAGGGCGGCACGACAGGCGGGTCGTCGTCGTCATCGTCGGCGCAAGCACCCACCGGAACGCCGCCGAGCGGGCAGCCGCCGACGGGAACGCCGCCGTCCGGCAGCCCGGGTGGGTCGGCACCAAACGGTGCCGCACCGGGAGCGTCCGGCACGAACGGCCAGTCGTCGTCAGGTTCGACGAACTCCCCCGGGAGCGGGTCCGCGTCGTCGGGCGGTGCAACGTCGGGATCGGCAACGTCCGGTTCGATGCAGGCTGCTCCCGGCGGCCAGGGCAGCGCGACGCGCAACACGGCCCTCAGCGCCAAGCTCGACGCGACGACATCCACGTGGTCCGCTGCGGTCATCGGTGACCAGAGTGCGGCCGGGTACATCCTCGCCTCGGACACCGCGGTGATGTCGATCGGCGGATGGAGCGGCAGCGACAACAACGTCACGCTCGCGCAGTTCCAGGAGTACGTGAAGAACGGCGACATCACGTACTTCATCGCCGGAGGCGGCATGGGCGGTGACCAGGGTGGCAACGGGTCGGCCGTGCAGATCACGGCCTGGGTCAAGGCGCACTACACGGCGACGACCGTCGGTGGCGTGACGATGTACGACCTGACGAAGGCGACGTCGTAAGCCTCTCCCCCTATCTGGGTACGTTGTGTGGATCTGGCCGCGAGATATCGCGGCCAGATCCACACAAGTGCACCGGCTGCGGCTGGCAGCCGCCGAGCCTCATGACCCGAACCGTTCTGCCGGAATCGTGAGCCGCCAACACCCACAACGGTGTTCGTCAGCGTGCAAAATAGGTCGGCCCCAGAAAGGCGTTCGTGAAAGTCGCGAAGGGGCGGCATGTCAGGGTTGCTCTACCGCTGCGTACGCGACAGTGTGAGTGACACGCATCACGGGGTGAGAGGACACATCATGGCTGCGACGGACGCGGCGCAAGCCGAGGCGCACGAGCCGAAGACCGAGCTCAAGCGGGTCCTCAGCCCGAAGCTGCTGCTTCTGTTCATCGTCGGCGACATTCTCGGCGCAGGCATCTACGCCGTCACCGGCGACATTGCGGGCGAAGTGGGCGGCATGGCGTGGCTGCCGTTCCTCATCGCGTTCACCGTCGCCACCCTGACGGCGTTCAGCTACCTCGAACTCGTGACGAAGTACCCGCAAGCCGCCGGCGCTGCTCTCTATACGCACAAGGCGTTCGGCATCCACTTCCTCACGTTCATCGTGGCGTTCACCGTCGTCTGCTCGGGCATCACGAGCGCTGCGACGTCGTCGAACCTGCTCGCCGCGAACCTCCTCACCGGTCTCGGCGTCGGCGGTGACGACGGCCCGGGTGCCCTCGGCACGATGCTCGTCGCCCTCGCGTTCATGGTGCTGCTCGCGCTCATCAACCTGCGCGGCGTCGGCGAGAGCGTGAAGTTCAACGTCGTGCTCACCGTCGTCGAGTTGTTCGCACTGGCCGTCGTCATCGGAATCGGCTTCTACGCCATGGCCACGAAGGGCGCCGACTTCAGCCAGCTCACGACGTTCGAGTCGTCCTCGGACCGCAACATGTTCGCCGCGACGACCGTCGCCACCGCCATCGCGTTCTTCTCGATGGTGGGCTTCGAGGACTCGGTCAACATGGTCGAGGAGACGGAGAACCCGCGTCAGGTCTTCCCGCGCATCATGCTCACGGGCCTCGGCATCGCCGTGCTCATCTACATGCTCGTCGCCGTGTCGGTCGTGCTCGTGCTGCCGATCAAGGACATCCAGAACTTCGACGGCGAGACCGGCATCCTGCTCGAGGTCGTCAAGACCGGCATGCCCGGCTTCCCCGTCGACGCAGTCTTCCCGTTCCTCACGGTGTTCGCCGTCGCCAACACCGCACTCATCAACATGATGATGGCGAGCCGCCTCATCTACGGCCTGGCGAAGCAGGAAGTGCTCCCGCCGGCACTCGGCAAGGTGTCGCGCCGCCAGTCGCCCTACGCGGCCGTGTTCTTCACGACGGCGCTCGCCCTGGCGCTCATCATCTACGTGTCGATGCAGGAGGGCACGCCGGTCGTCGGCGCACTCGGCGGCACGACGGGTCTGCTGCTGCTCATCGTGTTCACCATCGTCAACATCGCGTGCCTCGTGCTGCGCCGGGAAAAGGCACACCCCGAGGCCTTCCGTGCGCCCACCGTCATCCCGATCCTCGGTGCGGTGCTGTGCGCCTTCCTCGCCGGCCCGTGGGCGCGCGACCCGGAGAAGTACATCCAGTACAAGATCGGCGCGGCCCTGCTCGCCATCGGCGTCGTGCTGTCGCTGTTCACGTGGTTCGTCCACACGCGCCACCACGAGAAGACGCGCTTCAGCGACATCGAGAACCTCGAGGAGTAAACCCTCTCCCGACGACAACGGCGCCCGCCCGACCCTCATGGTCGAGCGGGCGCCGTCGCTTCGCGAGGCGTTGATGCGTTTCTCAGAGGGGGGACGGCGATCTGGTCGTCGTCGCGGGTCTTGGGGCCGCGTTTCATCGTCAGCGGCAGCACCCCGGCGACGAGGCACAGCCCCGCCGTGAGGAGCCACGCGGACGCGTACGACCCCCCTCCCGAGCGCAGCGCGCCCGAGACGCTCGCGCCGATTCCGGCGCCGATCATGTGCGACGCGTAGATCCAGCCGAAGACGACGCCGGACGCGTGCAGCCCGAAGTGACGACGACACAACTCGACGGTGGGCGGCACCGTCGCCGTCCAGTCGAGGCCGTAGAAGACGACGAACGCCCACATGGGCATGTCGACGCTCGGGCCGAGCAAGCCGTTGATGCACACGAGCGAGATGCCGCGCGTGACGTAGTAGATCGCGAGAAGAATGCCCGGGTCGTAGCGGTCGGTCAGCCAGCCGTCACGCAGGCGACACCCCAGGCGGGGTGACGGCGGGTGCTGGTCACGTGCGGCTCCTCGGCGACGGCGGATGCCTGATGGTAGGGACTACCCGCGAGTCGTCACCGCAGCTGCCCACGCCTCGGCTGCGTCAGGTTTCACACCTGACGCACTTCGGTGCACCTGACGCAGTTCGAGCGTGCTCAGACTGCGTCAGGTGCACCGAACTGCGTCAAGCGATGGGCGCCGACGGCGTCAAGCGACGAGGCGCCCCGCCGGGCGTCAGGCCTGTTGCGCGCGCTGCGCGTCCTCCATGATCTGGCCGAAGCGCTCACCCATGCGCTCCGCGAGGGCGTGGGCGGCCTTCAGCGGCCGCACCATCACCATGAACTCGACGATCTTGCCGGCGTCGTTGTAGACGAGGAAGTCGCAGCCGGTGATGTCGAGGCCGTTCACCTTGGCCTCGAACATGAACGCGTCGTTGACGCCGTTCGGGTCGCGGATCTCCCGGACGTAGGTGAGGTCTTCGAAGACCTCGGCGACGGCACGAAGGATGGCGTTGGTGATGGCCTTTCCCTCGTACGGCTTGTGCGCGACAGGGCTTTTGAAGACGACGTCGTCGGCGAGCATCGCCTCGACCGCGTCCATGTCCTTGGCGTCGACTGCGTCACGGAACGACATGCTCACTCCTGGTGTTCGGGTGGCTTCGACCCTACTGCGAGCACCCAGAGATGGTGGGTTTGGCTGAAGATGCGACGGATATCGCTGCCATCTTCAGCCAAACCCACCATCCAGCCTGGCCGGGACGAGGGCGTCAGTCGTCCAGCCCGTACAGCGCCTTCGCGTTGGCGCTGAGCACGCCGTCCTTCTCGTCGTCGGTCAGCTTGCTCGTGCGGATGTAGTTGAACGCGCATACGTACTTCTCCTCCTGGAAGTACGGGATGTCCGAGCCAGCGAGCACCTGTTGCGGGCCGTACACCTCGGCGGCCAGGCGCAGCGAGGGCTCGAAGAAGTTGGCAGCGTCGAAGTACATCTTCTGCAGCGACTCGTGCGGTGAGCGTTCGAACGCGCCCCACCCGGAGTAGTTGTCCTCGAGGAGGGTAGCCCGTCAGCCTTGACGTGCCATGGCCGCTCCGAGCTCTCGCGGAAGACCGTTCCCCATTTGCGCGAAGCGTCGCGAAAGTGGGGAACGCAGCGGCGAAATCTGCCCCACTTGCGCGATATGACGCAGGAGTGGGACCGCGCTCGTACCGAACCGACGGATCAGCAGTGCCCTTCGAGGAGGACGACGCGCGCGTCACGGTTCGCAGTCATCGCTTCGCCACCTGTCCACAGCACATCCTTCGGCGGGCGCGCCGGAAGTTGCGACACGTACGACCCGCGACGTTCCGCCCAAGCCGCACGGGCCCCGTCACCCTCGGGCCACTCGAGCTGACCACCGCCGAACCAATGGAGGACCAGCGGAACACCCTGCGCGATCAACTCGTCGACCTGACGGCGTTTGAGTCGGGTCGTCACCCCGGAGAACGTGCGCCCCTTGCCGTCGCGGAAGGAGCCTCCAACGTGGTCGTTGAACGAAGTGAGGTCCACCGCTACTCGGCCGCCACGCTGCGCAGGTAGCGCCCGAAGTGGGGCACGGTGAACGCGATGCGCCCGCGCTCGCCCGAATAGACCAAGCCCTTCTTCATGAGCGAGTCCCGCGCCGGAGAGAGCGACTGCGGCTTGCGCCCCAACACCTCGGCCACCTTCGACGTCGGCACCGACTCGATGTCGTCGAGCCCGGGCGTCTCCCCCGTCTCGTCGGCCGCAGCGGCCTCCGCGATCGCCGTTGCCGCGTCGGCCATGGCGCGCAGGTACTCACGCTCGCCCGGCGTCGCACGCTCGTAGCGCGAGCCGAAGAACCCGACGGCGAGTTCGGCCTCGGCCTCCGGCAACGCCACCTTCACGTCGTCCGCCGTGATCGGTGACCCCGGTGCGAGATCCCACACGCACGCGCCGTACGCCTGGATGAAGTAGGGGTAGCCACCGGTCGCGGCGTACATCGCCTCGAGTGCGTCGTCGGCGAACTCGGCGTCCTCCTCCTGCGCCGGGCCCTGCAGCGCGCGGAAGGCCGCCTCCTTCGGCAGCCGGTCGATACGCGCGTACCGGAACAGCCGCTCGCTGTACGACTTCGACGCCGACAGCACCGCCGGCAGGTGCGGCAGCCCCGCCCCCACGACGATGACCGGCAGCGAGCTCTGGCTCATCTCGTGGCACGCCGCGCACAGCGCCGACACGTCCTCGGGGTCGAGATCCTGCATCTCGTCGATGAAGATGGCGACGCCCTTGCCCACGTCGGCCGCGAGGCCGCCGACATCCGTCAACAACTCGACGAGGTCGATCTCGATGTCGCCCGAATCGGCCCGGCCGGTGACGGCGGGCGCGTCGATGCCCGGGTTCCACCGGTCGCGCAGCTTCGCCTTCGGGTCGACGTCACGCTGGGCGAAGCTCTTGATGACGCCGAGTACGTGGTCGACGTCGTCGTCCTGCGGGTGGCCGAGTTCGCGCACGGCGGTGTGCAGCGCACTCGCGAGCGGCCGCCGCAGCCGCTGGTCGGGGCGCGCCTCGAACTTGCCGGTGCCCCAATGCGCCCGCACCGCACCCGATCGCAGCGTGTTGAGCAGTACCGTCTTGCCCACGCCGCGCAGCCCGATGAGCACGATCGAGCGCTCCGGGCGGCCCTTCGCGATGCGCGCGACGACGACGTCGAACGTGCTGATCTGCTCCTCACGTCCCGCCAGCTCGGGCGGACGCTGGCCGGCGCCGGGCGCGTACGGGTTACGAATCGGATCCATGCCCACCACCGTATTGCGCGCTCTAGGCGAAGATTGAGATTTGCGCGGCGTGGCGGCAACCACTCGTCTGCTCGGCTCCGATCCTCCGGCTGTCGACCATTGCCGAAGCGACTACTCAGACGCGGTCTTCATCGCCGGCAGCGCGCTGTAGGCGGCACGGATGTGCGTCTCGATGCGCTGCGCGGCGTCCTCGCCGTCACCTGCTTCGAGTGCGGCGAAGATACCCTCGTGCTGCTCGCAGAGCATGCCGCGGAAATCGGCGTACTCCCCACTGCTCAAACCTTGTTCGGCGACGAGGATCGGGGCGCGCAGCGACTCGCGCACGGCGATCGTCAAGTCCGTGACGAGGGTGTTGTCGGCCGCCCGCGCGATGGCGACGTGAAAGTCGGTGTCCAGTCGGTTGAACGTTTCGATGTCGACGCCCTCCCCGCGCATTTCTGCGAGCAACGTCCTCATCGTCTCCAGCGCCTCTGGCGTCACGGACGCCGCGGCCAGCGTCGCGCTCGAACGCTCCAACGCCACACGCAACTCGACGACCTCGCGCAGCCGCCCGCCCGCGAGCGCCACGTGCAGGCGCAACAACCGCGTCAGGGCGCGCGTTCGCGCCCGGATGATGCGCGTTCCGCCGGTGGCCCCGGCTCCCACGGACGACTCGACGACGCCCTGCGCCTCGAGCGCCCGGATGGCCTCACGGACCGCACCTCGCGAGACACCGAACTCCGTGGCGAGCTCACGCTCGGCGGCCAGGGTGTCGCCGATGTCGAGCGACCCGTCGAGGATGCGCTCCTCGATGTGCGCCCGAACGATGTCGAAAGCCTTCGGCTTGTTCGGCATGGGCCACCCTCCTCGATGTTCGCCACATCCTAGGGCGACTTACCGATTACCTCCGTCGTCGAGGCACTCCGCGAGCGCGAGCACAGACCGCCCATCGACACACTCAAAATGGTCAAAGCATTGACGTAGATCACATTCACCTCTACATTCGTCAAATGGTCTGACCAATAAGTGCAGGCCCCTCTCGCCTGCGTGGCGCCTCCTGAAACGGCTGAACTCCCATGAGCTACACCCCTGACCTCGCGCCCCTCGGGTCGCTGTGGGGCTCCGCGCTCGTCGCGACGTTGCCCCTGCTCACCGTCTTCCTCACGCTCGGCGTGCTGCGCTGGAAGGCCTACCAGGCGGGCCTCGCCGGTCTGGCCGTCGCGCTCGTCGTCGCTATCGCCGCGTACGGGATGCCCGCGAAGCTCGCCTTCCTCTCCGCGAGCCAGGGCGCCGTCTACGGCCTCTTCCCCATCGTGTGGATCGTCTTCGCGGCGATCATGCTCTACCAGGTCACCGTCATCAGCGGCCGGTTCAAGGATCTGGCGGCCGTCTTCGACATCCTCAGCGATGACCCGCGCATCCAAGCCATGCTCATCGCCTTCTGCTTCGGCGGCCTGCTCGAGGCCCTCGCTGGGTTCGGCGCTCCGGTCGCCATCACCGGCGTCATGCTCGTGGCCGCAGGCTTCTCCGCGCTGCGCGCCGCGACGGTCGTCCTCGTCGCCAACACGGCGCCCGTCGCGTTCGGCGCCATCGCCATCCCGATCATCACCGCGGGTGACCTGACGAAGATCCCCTACCAGGAGATCGGCGCCTACGTCGGGCACCAGACGCCGGTCATCGCCGTCTTCGTGCCGCTGTTCCTCCTCATCCTCGCCGACGGCCGCCGCGGCGTCAGGGACGCGTGGCCCATCGCTCTCGTCACGGGCATCGCGTTCGCGGTTGCCCAGTGGATCTGCGCGTCGTACGTCTCGGTCGAACTCACCGACATCGCCGCCTCGCTCGTCGGCCTCGCCGCCGCCGTCGCGTTCCTTCGCGTGTGGAAGCCCAAGGGCACCGCGGAGGCCACGGCTCGCCTCACCGCCGAGCGCGAGGAGGAGCGCGCGAAGCTCCCCGCCGACGCGCAGACCGTCGAGGCTCCCAACGCGGAGCCGGTCGGGCGCATGACCGCCGGCCGACTCTTCATGGCGCTCTTCCCCTACCTGCTCGTCATCGCGGTCTTCTCCGCGGCGAAGCTCGTGAAGCCGCTCAGCGACTTCCTCGCGAGCACCGACCTCAAGATCCACTGGGCCGGCCTCGACGGCCACATCCTCACCGCGGCAGGCAAGGTCTCCGGCACGACGATCTACAAGTTCCAGTGGCTCTCGAGCCCGGGCACACTGCTCATCCTGACGATGATCGTCGTCGCCGCCGTCTACCGCGTCGGACCGGGCAAGGTGGTCAAGGAGATGGGCAAGACGCTGCACCAACTGCGCTTCTCGGCCCTGACGATCGCCGCCGTGCTCGCGCTCGCCTACGTCATGAACCAGTCGGGCCAGACGATCACCATCGGCTCGTGGGCCGCCGGAACCGGCGCGGCGTTCGCCTTCCTCTCGCCGATCCTCGGCTGGCTCGGCACCGCCGTCACGGGCTCCGACACGAGCGCCAACGCCCTCTTCGCGACGCTCCAGCAGACCGCCGCGCAGAAGGCCGGCATCGACCCGACGCTCCTCGTCGCCGCGAACACGACCGGCGGCGTCGTCGGCAAGCTCGTCTCGCCGCAGAACCTCACGATCGCGGCCACTGCGGTGGGCCTCGTCGGCCATGAGTCGGCCATACTCCGTAAGGTGATCTGGTGGAGCCTCGGCATGCTCGCGGCGCTGTGTCTCATCGTCGGCCTGCAATCGACCCCGGTTCTTTCCTGGATGCTCCCGTGACCTCCCACCAAGGAGACGTGATGACCACGAACGACCTACCCGGCGCGGGCAAACGCGTCGCCCTCTTCGCCACCTGCGTCAACGACGTGATGTTCCCCGAGACGCCGAAGGCCGTCGTCCGGCTGCTCGAACGGCTCGGATGCGAGGTGGACTTCCCTCCGGCGCAGACGTGCTGTGGGCAGATGTTCACCAACACCGGCTACTTCGACGAGGCGCTGCCGAGCATCCGCACGTACCTCGACGCCTTCGAGCCCTACGACTACATCGTCGCCCCGTCGGGTTCGTGCGTGGGAAGCATCCGCGACCAGCACCCGATGCTCGCCGAACGCTCGGGTGACGACGAGTTGGCGGCGCGCGTCGCTCGGACGTCCGCGAAGACCTACGACCTCACGGAACTCATCGTCGACGTCCTCGGTGTCACCGACGTGGGCGCCTACTTCCCCCACCGCGTCACCTACCACCCCACGTGCCACTCGTTGCGCATCACGAAGGTGGGGGATCGCCCGTACGAGTTGCTGCGCAACGTGAAGGGCATCGAACTCGTCACGCTGCCCGACGCCGAGCGCTGCTGCGGGTTCGGTGGAACGTTCAGCGTGAAGAACCCGGACGTGTCGACGGCGATGACGGCCGACAAGGCCCGCCACGTCGCCGACACCGATGCCGAGTACGTCGTCATGGGCGACAACTCGTGCCTCATGAACGTGCAGGGAATGCTGTCACGTCAGCGATCGCAGGTGCGAGGAATCCACCTCGCCGAACTGCTCGCGCACAGCGAGGAAGACTTCGCCGCCGCCGAACCCGACGTGGAAGGAGCCCTGTCATGACCCGTCTGACGCCCGCGCCGCCCGCCGGCGAACTCATCGACTCACCCCCGTTCCCCAAGGCCGCGCCGGTGCAGCTCGCGAATCCGGTGCAGCGCAAGAACCTCCATCACGCCATGACGACGATCCGCACCAAGCGCGCGAACGTCGTCGCGGAGAAGGCCGACTGGGAGGCGATGCGCGTTGCCGGGGCGCAGATCAAGGACCGCACCCTGCGTCACCTCGACACCTACCTCCTACAACTCGAGGAGTCGTTGCAGCGCAACGGTGTCCACGTCCACTGGGCGACGGACGCGGACGACGCGAACCGCATCGTCCGCGAGATCGTCGACGAGCGCCTCGCCCGCGAGGACGCCGTCGCCGCGCCCCGTGAGGTCGTCAAGGTCAAGTCGATGGCCACGCAGGAGATCGAACTCAACGAGGCCCTCGAGGACGCAGGCATCGCGGCGTGGGAGACGGACCTCGCCGAGCTCATCGTGCAACTGGGTCACGATCGCCCGACGCACTTCCTCGTGCCGGCCATCCACCGCAACCGCGCCGAGGTGCGCGAGATCTTCCTCGAGGAGATGGGCCGCTACGGCAAGCCCGCTCCCGACGATCTCGACACCGAACCGGCTCACCTCGCCGGCGCCGCGCGCGAGCACCTGCGCGAGAAGTTCCTGCGCGCCAAGGTCGCCGTCAGCGGCGCGAACTTCGCCGTCGCGGAGACGGGCACGCTCGCCGTCGTCGAGTCGGAGGGCAACGGGCGCATGTGCCTGACGCTCGCCGACACCCTCGTCTCGATCGTCGGCATCGAGAAGATCCTGCCGACGTTCGCCGACCTCGAGGTGTTTCTCCAGCTCCTGCCGCGCAGTTCGACGGCGGAGCGGATGAACCCGTACACGTCGCTGTGGAGCGGCCCCGCCGAGGGCGACGGCCCGCAGGAGATGCACGTCGTCCTCCTCGACAACGGGCGCACCGACGTCCTCGCCGACGAGGTCGGGCGCGACGCGCTGCGCTGCATCCGCTGCTCGGCGTGCCTCAACGTCTGCCCCGTGTACGAGAAGGTCGGCGGCAACGCGTACGGCTCGGTCTACCCCGGCCCCATCGGTGCTGTCCTGACGCCGGCGCTGCGTGGCACCTCGTCCCCGATCGACCGGTCGCTACCGTTCGCCTCGAGCCTGTGCGGCGCGTGCAACGACGTGTGCCCCGTCAAGATCCCGCTCGCGGAACTGCTCGTGCACCAGCGCAACCGCGTCGTCGAGGCGAAGAAGAAGGACACGATGCCGCACGCCGAGGCCGCCGTGATGGCGAGTGCGTCGTGGATGATGGCCGACCACCGTCGCTGGTCGATGGCGACGAAGTCGTCCGGGCTCGCGGGGCGGCTGCTCGGGCGGCGTATGGAGTCGTTCGGGCCCCTGCCTCCGCCGCTGTCGCGGTGGACGAACGCGCGTGACGTGAAGATGATGCCGACCGAGTCGTTCCGCGACTGGTGGGCCCGCGAACGAGGGGGCAAGCGATGAGCAGCCGTGACGTCGTGTTGGCTCGGGTGCGCGAGGCGCTCTCCGACGTCTCGGGCGCGGCCGACGAGGCTCCGGTCGAGTGGACCTACGGAGCCCCGACGGCGATGGACGAGCCGGTGCTCGACCGTTTCGTCGAGCGCGTCGAGGATTACCGCGCCGTCGTCGAGCGCTGCGGGGCCGACGAGGTTCCGGCGCGTGTTGCTGCGGCGCTCGCCCACTACGGCGCGACGTCGCTCGTCCGCCCGCCCGGGCTCGACGACGCGTGGCTGACGCAACTCGACGGCGTCGAGGTGATCGAGGATTCTGCTCTCACACCGCTGCAACTCAACGAGATCGACGCTGTGGTCACCGCGTGCGCGGTGGGCGTCGCGGAGACGGGCACCATCGTGCTCGACCACGCCGACGACCAGGGCCGGCGTGCGGTGTCCCTGGTGCCGGACATCCACGTCTGCGTCGTTGCCGCGGATCAGGTGGTCTCCGACGTGCCCGAGGCGATCACGCGCCTGGGAGACGCAGCGACGTCACGTCGCCCGATGACGTTCATCTCCGGCCCGAGCGCGACGAGCGACATCGAGCTCTCCCGTGTCGAAGGCGTGCACGGCCCGAGGACACTGCACGTCATCGTCACGGAGTAGCTGATTCTGTAGACGTTGCGCGTCACATAGCACGCGCAACGTCTACAGAATCAGCGCAACCGGGTGACTTCGAACTCGCTCGCGGGGTGCGCGATGGCCTCCTGCGCCTCGATGAGGAGGATCTCGCCCGAGCCTGCGGCGTGCGTGCGCTCCATGACGTCGTAGATCGACGACGCCGTGGCCGCGAGTGCCTCGGCCGGCGTGGACGTCATGTAGCGCGCGAGGAAGATGGCGGCCGTCGCGTCGCCGGAGCCCGAGACGTACATGGGCAGCAGCGGCGTCGTGACGATCCAGGCACCCTCGGCGTCGACGACGGCCATCTGGACGGAGTCGGCCGGGGTCTCGTCGGTCTGCACCGACGTCACGAGGACGACCTGCGGCCCCTTGGCACGCAACGCGTCGGCGGCGGCGAGCAGGTCGGCGACGCTCGAGACGCTCTGACCGACGAGGAACTCGAGCTCGAACTGATTGGGCGTCAGGATGTCTGCGGCCGGCACGACGACGTCGCGCATGAACTCCGGGATGCCCTCGCGCACGTAGAAGCCCCGGCCGACGTCACCCATGACGGGGTCGGCGCAGTAGAGGGCCTTCGGGTTGGCGGCCTTGACGCGGGCAACGGCGTCGAGGATGACCTCGCCGACCTTCTCGCCACCCTGGTAGCCCGAGAGCACCGCGTCGCAGCGGTCGAGGACGCCGCGCTCCTCGATGCCGGTGATGACGTCGCGCACCGTTTCCGGTTCGAACACCGGGCCGCGCCACTCGCCGTACCCCGTGTGGTTGGAGAAGTGCACCGTGTACACCGGCCACACCTCGTGCCCGAGTCGCTGCAGCGGGAAGACTGCGGATGAGTTTCCGGCATGGCCGTAGGCCACCGACGACTGGATCGACAGGATGTTCACGTCCGCCACCCTAAATCGGAAGCCGTTCGTCGACGACGCGCCACGGGGCTCAGGCAGTAATCAGCCACGACCGGAAGGTGCCACCTTCAAACCAGCACCACAAACTACGAGACGACAGGAGGGCCGCACCCCGGGCCACCTTGGTCATCAACAGCTGGCGATCCCCCGGACGAGCGCAAAGCCGCAGTGGCCACCCAGAGGCGGGTCGCGCGTGAGAACCGGAACTACACGTGGCCACGAACTTTTGCGCGCACTACTTCGCAGAGCCCTCTCTCACGAACCGACGAAACAACCTGAAAGCAGAGGTCACAGGCCGAAGAATCCGAACCGCGCCCCTCTTGATTCGCGCAGCAAACTTCTTACTTTCCATCTCTTCTTTACGCTGCGCATAGTAGATTGGAATTTTTACCTTGATCGCCTCAGTGCACCGCTCTTCTGCGGGCCG
The DNA here is from genome assembly GCF_015070805.1 of Dermacoccus barathri. NCBI lineage: Bacteria > Bacillati > Actinomycetota > Actinomycetes > Micrococcales > Dermacoccaceae > Dermacoccus > Dermacoccus barathri. The sequence goes on from NZ_JADCTK010000001.1 coordinate 633,836, forward strand.
AGAAATTGACTTGGTAAATAGGTCGCCCACCCAGAGCGCTGCCACCAGACATGCCGGTCCAACAAACACACCCCACTGCGGGAGCGCACTTTCGACCTCGGAAGCGAAGACCAAGGTGCCCCCCCCCCAGCAGTGACACCATCCAAGCAGCCGATCGCTCAGAACGCTCCTCGAACTTGACTTTCACATCTTCAGGTATCCATGCGAGCCCATCTGATTTTTGTACCCCTCCCTCAGGAAAACATTGTGCCTTTGGGAATTGCTTGATCAACCATCTCCGGCGCAATCTTTTTCGACACCCACCGCCATGCCCAGATCTCAGCCACATCCAATTGACTCTACATAGCAGTCGCCACCATGACTATGAACGCACCCAAGACTCCCACGACTCGCCATCCCTTCACGTTTTCTGAGCCCACTTCCTCAACGCAACCAAGGTATCTGTAGAAGCCCACTTAGTTGGCAAGAAGTTTGCCTCGCACGAAGAAGACCTCCACCATCGCTCCCAGGGCGTGAATTCTGCGCAGCGGTCGCCCCTGCCGATGACGGCGCGAACATGGCAGAGTGGGGGCATGAACACGGTTAACCCCAAGGACATCGCTGACGACGCCGTCGTTCTCGACGTGCGCGAGCAGGACGAGTACGACGCCGGTCACGCGCCGCGCGCCGTCCACATCCCCCTCGGTGACCTGCCGAACCGCCTGAACGAGCTGCCCGAGGTGGACGGCGACCTCCCGGTCGTGTGCCGCAGCGGCGCCCGCAGCGGCCGCGCCGTCGAGTGGCTCACCGGCCAGGGACGCGCCGTCGCCAACGTCGAGGGCGGCATGAAGCAGTGGAACGCCGAGGGCAAGACGATCGTCTCCGACTCGGGCGACGCAGCCATCATCTGAGCCCGTACCACCCCGAGCGGCGGCACCCTGACGAAGGGTTGCCGCCCGTTCGGCGTCCCCGAGGGGCGCTGGGCTGAGTTCCCTGCGGTGGGGTCGAGGCAGACACGGCCCAGGGGCAGGACAGTCTGCCCAGCGACCCAGGGTGCCGAAACGGACCGATTGTCGGTGCGCGCCGCGCTCCGACGTCCACGGAACGCACAGGCCGAACCGGCATACTGGCCCGTATGGAAGGCAAAGCAAAGCTCTGGCGCGATCGCGTCATCCTCGTCGCGGTCGTTTGGGCCGTCTGGGCACTGATCACGACGTTCCTCGTGCAGCCCTTCCGCATCCCGTCGGCGTCGATGGAGAACACCCTGCAGATCGGCGACCGCATCGTCGTCAACAAGATCACGCCGCGTTTCGGCGAGGTCAAGCGCGGTGACGTCGTCGTCTTCAAGGATCCGGGTGACTGGACGCAGCCGGTGCCGAGCGGCAACGCCGTCTTCGGCGCGATCCGCAAGGTCGCCGAGGTGACGCACCTGTCGGCGAGCGGTTCCCACCTCGTCAAGCGCGTCGTCGGCGTCGGCGGCGACAAGGTCTCGTGCGACGGTTCGGGCAACAAGCTCAAGGTCAACGGCGTCGAGATCACCGAGACGTACCTCAAGTCCGGCGTGCAGCCGTGCGCCGAGAAGTTCTCCATCACGGTGCCCGACAACAAGGTCTGGGTCATGGGCGACAACCGCAGCGACTCGGCCGACAGCCGCTTCCACGACGACGGCACCGGCAAGCTCGGCAGCGTGCCGCTCTCCGACATCACCGGCAAGGGTCTGGCGGTCGTGTGGCCGATCAGCAACGCCTCCGGTGGCCACAACGCGGAAGATGCCTTCGCCAAGGTGCCTGCCGCCAAGTAAGCCCTGAGCGATGCCCCTCGTGCCGAAGGGGCGGATTCTCGTGGTCCTCGCAACACCTGATTGATCACGTGGTTTGAAGTAGATCACGCAGGCGCTCGGCTGGGT